>JAGNZC010000015.1 GCA_017984635.1 Crocinitomicaceae bacterium | reverse complement strand
CAATACCATTTATCAAAAGACAAAGCGGATGCTAAACTTCCAGCATTCAAATAAGGAATTCCATGCATGTCCAATAAGGCTTGTATTTTTCCGTTTTCACCTGGATCGCCATGCACATAAACGATTCCTAAATCGATATGAATTGGTTCGTTGATGGTATAAGACATAGTATTCAAATCAAAAGGGTACATTTCCCCATCGATTAAAGCATTCCATCCTGTTTTAGCAACTGCGATTTTAACAGTTTGATAATTTTTAGGGAAATGATCTTGTATGGTTTGAGCACTTTTCAATGAAATCTCAAATTCCGATGAAAAACCTCCACAAAATATACCAACAACCTTCATATTTGAACATTTATATTATACAAAGGTAAAAGTACAATGATTTTAATGGGTAATATCAACTAACAGCAAAAGTTATTAGTCCATACTATGTTGATTTCTAATTTATATCTTTGTCCCTTTAAATACAGATTGAATATGCATGGATTTTATCTTTTCTTGAAATTAATTTTGAATTATAGCCTTCGGTTATTTTATCGAAAGATTGAAACAAAAGGTACTCCTAATGAATATTTTGGAAGCACTATCTATGTGTGTAATCACCCAGCATCATTTATGGACCCTCTTCTTTTAGGGGCTATTCGCAAACCTGTAGTTTTCTTTATGACGCGTGCAGATGTTTTTAACAAAGCGACACAACCCATTTTCAGAGCAGCACATATGTTACCGATTTACCGAGAACGAGATGGTGTTGCTACCAAATCAGCCAATGAACAAGTATTTGAAACGTGTGCAGATCTCTTAATTAAAAAAAGAAATTTACTCTTATTCGGAGAAGGATTTACGGATGATGTTTTTGAAAGAAGACTCAAGCCGCTCAAAAAAGGAGCCGCACGAATCGGCTTTTTAACCTTAGAAAAATCCAATTGGAAAAAACCGATTTACATGGCTGCAACAGGTTTAAATTATGAAGCACCCAATAAAATGAGAAGTGTTGTTTTTATAAAAACATCTGAAAAAATTTGTTTAAACGACTACAAAGAAAAATATTTAGAAAACCCTTCCAAAACAATTGTAGAAGTAACCAATAGAATGGCACAACTTCTAGAAGAACAAGTCATTCATGTTAAAAATGAACGCTGGTTTAAACTTACTGAACAAATACTCCAAATTGCTCAAAAAGGTATAATTACATATGTTGATTCAAAAAAAACAACGTTGTTTAATAAATGGGAGTTTTCAAAAAAAATAGCCAATTGGGTCAATAAAAAAGAAGAAACCGAAAGCGGACAATTGGAAACCTTAGAAATAGCAACCAATGCTTATTACCAAAAACTGGAGCAAAAAGGAATCAAAGATGAGTTGATTGCAGGTTTAACTTCAACTGGGAAATTGAATTTTTTCAAACCTTTTTTGAAAGCTTTACTTTTATTACCCTTTGCCCTAGTAGGTTTCATTCATTGTTTGATTCCATATCTTTTGGTGAAACGTTTTACTGAAAAATCATTCAAACGTCCTGTTTTTTGGGGATCTGTAAAAATGTTAGTAGGTATGATTGTCATGGGATTAGTAAATATTCCAGTAATTTTTATCCTCCATTCTTTTATTGGAAGCTATAGCTTGTGTATCGTATATTACTTACTAATTGGCTTATTTGGATTAGCGAGTTATCTTTTCATTCAAGAAATCACACAATTGAAATCCAAATTGAACGCGAGAAAAAGCGATTTACATTCCTTGAAAAAAGAAAGAATCGAATTAGAAAAAATGATTGACGCGATCGAATTGTAGTCGATTGGTTCGGATATTATTTTGTAGATGCCAAATAAATAATTCCAAATCCAGTTCCTAAAGAAACAAGAATATTCAGAACTGCGATAGAAGCATTTCCTTGTTGAAACAATTGAATCGTTTCGTTGCTGAACGAACTAAAAGTACTAAATCCACCACAAAAACCAATAATTAATAACGGTTGCATCCATGTATAAGTTGGATTCTTAGGTAGAAAGATATAGACGAGAAATGCGAGTAAAACGCAAGCTACAGTATTCGAAATCAACGTTCCAAGTGGAAACGATAGCGCTGTATATTTAGCACTCACTTGCCCTACTCCATATCGAGCTAAACTACCTAAGCCTCCGCCAATAAAAATCAACAAACCATTCATGCTACCTGTTTTTTGAAATCACACTGTATGCTTTAAAAAGAAGATATCCAACACCAATTCCAACAAGCGTTCCTACAAAAACATCCGATAAGTAATGAACACCTAAGTATATTCTACTAAAACATACAAGGATACAAATTAAACTGAGTACCCAGACTAAACGTGGATAAAATTGCTTTAATGCCAACCAACTTATCGTGAATAAAGCTGCGAAATTAGCTGCATGTGAGGAAATGAAACCATATTCTCCACCTTTGTACAATTCACCATTTGACTTAAGGTAAAAATGCAAGTGGTTCTCAAGTAATAAATTATGAGAAGGTCGGTAACGCAAAAAGACATTTTTAAAGAAATGAACTGAAATTAAATCGGCGCATGCAATACTTAATACAGCAAAAAGTATAAACCATAAAAACTGCTTACGTGCTAATTTTTTATAGGCTAAAAAAAGTAATAAAGCGTAGAATGGATACCAAAGTGCTTTCGATGAAATCACCCACATACATTCATCCAAAAAAGCCGTATTTAAACCATTTATAGTTAAAACAATAGAACGATCAATATTTTCTAAAAAATCATTCATCATTTAATTTCTTCCAAATCATATCTTTTAATTCGGTTAAACCCATTTGAGCCAACGATGAAATAAATGTATATGGAATTTTTGGAAGATCCTTTTTAATTGCAGCTGTTAACTCTTCGTCTAGCATGTCACATTTTGTGATTGCCAATAAACGGTCTTTGTGCAACAATTCTGGATTGTATTGTTTTAACTCATTCAACAAGATGTTGTATTCTTTTTTAATATCATCGCTGTCTGCAGGAATCATGAATAACAACAAAGAATTTCGTTCAATGTGACGTAAAAAACGCAATCCTAATCCTTTTCCTAAATGCGCTCCTTCGATAATACCTGGAATATCTGCCATAATAAATGAACGATAATCACGGTAATTAACCATTCCTAAATTTGGTCGAATCGTTGTAAACGGATAATTTCCGATTTCAGGTTTTGCTGATGAAACAACAGATAATAAAGTACTCTTACCTGCATTTGGAAAACCAACTAATCCAACATCTGCTAAGACCTTTAATTCTAATATTTTCCAGCCTTCTCTACCATCTTCACCAGGTTGTGCATGATGAGGAGAACGATTGGTTGACGATTTGAAATTCGTGTTTCCCATTCCACCTCGACCACCTTGCTGGATGATTCTTTCTTCTCCTTCTTCTGTAATTTCAAACAATACTTCACCTGTTTCCATGTCACGCGCAATCGTACCTAAAGGAACTTCAATGTACTCGTCTTGACCTTGTCCACCCGTTTTTAAGTTGCCAGAACCATGTGCACCATGTCCAGCTTTGATGTGTTTTTTAAATTTCAAGTGTAACAAAGTCCATAATTGCTTGTTACCGCGAATAATAATATGCCCTCCTCGACCACCATCACCTCCATCAGGACCACCTTTAGGAATGTATTTCTCGCGACGGAAGTGCGTAGAACCGCCTCCACCTTTTCCTGAAGTACAATGAATTTTAACGTAATCTACAAAATTATCTGAGGACATATTATTGGAATTTTTTACAAAGGTAGGATAATCATTGGATAAAATAAGAAATGCTAAGCCCGAATGAGCTTAGCATTTCTAAAAAATAGCTAATTATAAAGAATCGATTGCTGTAAACAAACGATTTGTAATGGCATCAATTGAACCAATTCCATCAATGGCAGTAAACTTATTTTGCGCTTGATAAAATGATTTTACTGGAGCCGTTTCATTATTGTAAACTTGAATTCTGTTTTGAATTACAGCTGGATCTGCATCATCTGCACGTCCACTTACTTCAGCTCTTTTTTTCAAACGCTCTTTTAATTCTTCTTCTTGAACTTCCAAGGCCAACATAACTGTGATCTCCGTATTTAAAGTAGCTAGAAAAGCATCTAATGCTGTTGCTTGGGCATGAGTTCGAGGGAAACCATCAAAAATAAATCCAGCCGGATTTTCATGTTTCATCACTTCAGAACGCAACATATTGATCGTAACTTCATCTGGAACTAATTGACCTTTGTCCATGTAGCTTTTCGCTAATTGACCCAATTCTGTTTCTCCTTTAATATTTGCTCTGAATACATCACCAGTTGATAAATGTACCAAACCATATTGTTCAATCAATCGCTCCGATTGTGTTCCTTTTCCAGCTCCTGGAGGTCCAAATAAAACAATGTTCAACATACGCACTTTTTTAATTATTATTTTCTTTGATTTGATAAATCTCTTTTAAATTTCTTCCTTTTTCATCGTAATCTAATCCATAACCAACAACAAATTTGTTCGGAATCGAAAAACCGACTAATTCTGGAGCGTGTTTTCCTGCAAAAGCACTTGGCTTATACAACAATGTGCAAACTTTTAAGGATGCTGGATTTTCAATCGTTAAAAGAGTACGGATTTTATCAATCGTAATTCCTGTATCTACAATATCTTCTAGGATGATAACATGTTTGTTTTCAATATTTGTATTCAAACCTATTAATTCATCAACGCGACCTGAAGTACTCATACCTTCGTAAGAACTTACTTTAACAAAGGATATTTCACAAGGAATTGTAATGTTTTTCATCAAATCTGAAGCAAACATAAACGCACCATTTAAAATAGCTATAAAGACCAATTCTTTGTCTTTATATTCCGTGTTTATCGTTGATGAAATTTCTAAAATTTTAGCAGCAATTTCACTTTCTTGAATAAAAACGTCAAATGATTTGTCATTAATTTGAATCACATTCCTTGTATTTGTCTTACAAAGTTAGAATTATTTATAAAAATTCCATTGCTTTTTTATTGATATTCATATCAATCACTAAAAAAAACACTACTATCTTTGTACAATGCAAAACAAATGGTACGGAGATAGTTTTAAACTTGGAATGCTTGGCGGAGGTCAGCTCGGTAGAATGTTTATTCAAGAAGCAATCAATTTTGATTTACATGTGCATGTGATGGATCCTGATTCTGAAGCGCCTTGTAAAGCGATAGCACATTCTTTTACATGTGGTTCTTTAAATGATTATGATGCAGTTTTTAAGTTCGGTAATGACAAAACAGTTTTAACCGTTGAAATAGAAAATGTTAATATCGAAGCATTAGAAGCACTGGAAGCGAAAGGAGTAAAAGTTTTTCCTCAGCCACACGTACTTAAAACAATAAAAGATAAAGGGATTCAAAAACAATTTTTTGAAGACAATAACATCCCTACTGCTCCATTTCAGTTGGTTGGAGAAAATGAATCATTGGATAATTACTCTCATTTTTTACCATTTGTTCAAAAATTAAGAACTGGTGGATACGATGGAAAAGGAGTGCAAACTATTCAATCATCTGATAACTTTGCGAAAGGATTTAAAGAAGCAAGTATCGTTGAACAAATGATTCCGTTCACCAAAGAATTAGCGGTGATTGTTGCCCGAAACGAACAAGGAGAAATTGCTGTTTACCCAACTGTTGAATGTGAATTCAATGCAACGGCAAATCTGGTTGAATTTTTGTTTGCTCCAGCAAATATATCAACTGAAATCGATCAAAAAGCACAAGAAATAGCAATCGATGTGATTCAAAAATTGGACATGGTTGGCGTTTTAGCAGTAGAGTTTTTTCTCACCAAAGAACATACACTTTTAGTTAATGAAATTGCACCACGACCTCACAACAGTGGCCATCATACTATTGAATGCAATACAACTTCTCAATTCGAACAACATCTGAGATCAATTCTCAATTTGCACCTAGGAAATACACAAATTCTTCAAGCAGGTGCTATGATCAATTTGTTAGGAGAAAACGGATTCGAAGGCAACGTTCTTTATGAAGGACTTTATGAATATCTAGGTCAACCAGGAATCCACCCACATCTATATGGCAAAGCCAAAACCAAACCATTTCGTAAAATGGGTCACATTACTATTGCCGGATCCAACATTGAATTTGTGAAAAAATTAGCACACGAAGTTAAGGCTGCAGTTCGCGTAATTGCTGACTAAACAAACAATTAACAGCCTTTTTTTAAGTGCTAAAATCTGTTAATTTTAATTTTGTTTAATCTTTTTTAATTTTTGTTAAACATTTTTGTTTAACTTTGTATAAGTAAATGTTAAACAAAATTATAGTAGCTATGTCAACAATTGAATTTAATGATGCATTAATTGGACTGGAAAGTAATTTACATTCTTTCGCATTAAGTTTCACCAGAAACAATGATGATGCAAAAGATTTAACGCAAGAAACATTGCTGAAAGCAATTACTTATCGAAAATATTATACACCGCAAACAAATTTCAAGGCTTGGGTTTTTACCATAATGCGAAATATATTCATCAATCAATACCGAAGAAAGGTTAAATCAGGAACTATTTTTGATCATTCAAAAGAGTTAGTTTACATCAATTCTTCTGCCGATTCATCAAATTCTCCAATAAATCAACTTTTAGAGAAAGAGGTTAACAAAGAAATTAGTAAATTAGGGGCTGAATACAAACAACCATTTGAAATGCATTTCAATGGATTTAAGTATAAAGAGATTTCAAAAACTCTAGACATACCTATTGGAACAGTAAAAAGTAGAATTTTTATTGCCCGAAAAAAATTAATGGAAATGCTGCCAGATTATAATTATGCAATGAATTAAGATGAGTGGAAAAAAAGTTACAATAATTGGTGCTGGAATTTCAAGTTTGTCTGCCGCATCCTTTTTGGGTAAAGCAGGTTATGATGTGACGATATTAGAGAAAAACGAAACAATCGGCGGTCGTGGAAGACAATTTTCAGCAGAGGGTTTTGTTTTTGATATGGGTCCTTCTTGGTATTGGATGCCTGAAGTTTTTGAAAATTTCTATCAAAAATTTGGTTATACTACTTCCGACTTTTATGAACTGAAACGCTTGGACCCTTCATACAATGTGTTTTGGAAAGATGGAACAAAAACACCCATTCCTGCATCTATTGATAAATTGTATGATTGGTTTGAAACTCAAGAAAAAGGCAGCGCTCCTAAATTAAAAAAATTTTTAGCAGACGCTAAATACAAATATGAAGTAGGTATGAATGATTTAGTATTTCAACCAAGTTTGAAGTACAAAGAGTTTGCCGACATGCGTATTTTAAAAGGTTTATTTAAGTTACAATTGCTTTCATCCTTTTCAAAATACATTCGAAAATACTTCAAAAATGAAAAAATACTTTCACTTTTAGAATTTCCAATTTTGTTTTTAGGTGCAATGCCTAAAGACACGCCAGCATTGTATTCACTCATGAATTATGCAGATATTTCACTTGGAACTTGGTATCCAATGGGTGGAATGTATCATTTTATTGCAGCATTTGAAAAAATTGCCAAAGAGAATGGTGTCAAAATTTTGACGAATCATGAAGTGACTGGTATCAAAAAAGAAAATGGAAGTGTAACCCATGTATCAACTATTCACGGTGACATAGAAACAGACATACTCATTTCTGGAGCAGATTATCAACATACAGATGACAAGATTTTAGATGCTGAGGCGAATTATTCGGCTGAATATTGGGACAAACGTACAATGGCGCCATCCAGTTTATTGTTTTACCTTGGAATCAATAAAAAATTGGAAGGTTTAGAGCATCACAATTTATTCTTTGATGAAGATTTTGAACAACATGCTACAGAAATTTATAAAAATCCTACATGGCCTTCTGCCCCTTTGTTTTACGCGAGTGTCCCATCAAAAACCGATAATAGTGTAGCACCAGAGGGATGTGAGAATTTGTTTTTATTAGTACCGATTGCGCCAGATTTAAAAGACGACGATGCGACACGTGAACGCTATTTTGATTTATTAATGAAGCGTTTGGAAGAAAAAACTGGCCAATCGATTAAAAATCATATCATTTACAAACGTAGTTTTTGCTTGAATGACTTCAAAAAAGATTACCATGCATTCAAGGGCAACGCTTATGGGTTAGCAAATACTTTAAAACAAACGGCTGTTTTTAAACCTTCTTTGAAGAATAAGAAATTAAAAAATATGTTTTATACGGGTCAATTAACGGTACCAGGACCTGGAGTTCCTCCTTCTATCATTTCAGGAGAAGTTGTAGCGAAACAAGTAATGAAAGAATTTGGAATTAAATAAATTGGAATGAAAGTTATTTTTGACACCTTATCCCATGAAATGAGTGAGTTAACGACAAAACGTTACAGCACATCATTTTCCCTAGGGATTTCTTTTTTAGACAAAAGCTTGCATAAACCAATTTATGCAATTTATGGTTTTGTTCGATTTGCGGACGAAATAGTTGATTCCTTTCATGGTTTTAACAAAACAGAATTATTAGCTGATTTTAAAAAACAAACCTATCAAGCCATTGAAGAAGGTATTTCATTAAATCCAATATTAAATAGTTTCCAATGGGTTGTCAATAAGTACAATATTGATCATGATTTGATTGAGACTTTTCTTCAAAGTATGGAGATGGACCTCGATAAACAAACATACGATGAATCAAAGTATGAATTGTACATTTTAGGCTCTGCCGAAGTAGTAGGTTTAATGTGTTTACGCATTTTTGTTAATGGTGATCAAAAAGAATATGAACGCTTAAAGCCTGCAGCGATGAAGTTAGGATCAGCTTTTCAAAAAATTAATTTTTTACGCGATTTAAAAGCAGATTATAAAGAATTGGGTCGTACTTATTTTCCAGGAATTAATTTGAATGATTTCAACTTCGATACCAAAAATGACATTGAAGCAGATATTGATAAAGATTTTCAATTAGGCTTTGAAGGCATTAAACAATTGCCAAAAAATGCTCGATTTGGCGTTTACATGGCTTATATTTATTACTACAAATTGTTTAAGAAAATTAAATCAACTTCTGCTCAAACAATTTTACATGAACGTATTCGTATTCCGAACAATAAAAAATACAGACTCTTTTTAACATCATACATTCGCCACAATTTAAATTTGATTTAATTGAATACGACCCAAAATGATGTCATCCTTGTGGATGAATTTGATACTGAAATTGGTCAAATGGAAAAATTGGAAGCACATCAAAAAGGTGTTCTTCATAGGGCATTTTCAGTACTAATTTTTAATTCAAAAAAAGAAATGCTCTTGCAACAGCGTGCTTTTGGAAAATACCATTCTGAAGGACTCTGGACGAATGCTTGTTGTAGTCATCAAGCTGCCCATGAAACAACTTTTGAAGCGGCTGCACGAAGATTACAAGAAGAAATGGGTATGAGCTGTTCATTTAAAGAAGGCTTCAAATTTCGCTATAGAACTGAACTTGAAAACAACTTAATTGAAAACGAATTAGATCATGTCATTATTGGTTATAGCGACCAAAATCCATTTCTCAATCCATCAGAAGCCCAAAATTTTAAATGGGTAACAATGGAAGAATTATTGGAAGACATGCAATTACATCCAGAAAAATATACGGTTTGGTTTAAACTAATCCTATTAGATCATAATAAAGAATTAATGCAATCCCTAAACTCATGAAAGTCTGTAGAAGAGCAACATTTAATGCCGCACACCGTTTATTCAATGCACATTGGACAGATGAACAAAATTTAGCCGTTTTTGGGAAATGTAGTAATCCCAATTTTCATGGACACAATTATGTGTTTGAAACTTGGGTTGAAGGCGAAATCAATCAAGAAACTGGTTATGTAATTGACTTGAAACATTTAAAAGAAATCATCAATAACGAAGTCTTAGAGCGTTTTGATCATCGAAATTTGAACTTGGATTGCCTTGAATTTTCAAACTTAAAACCTTCTGCAGAAAATATTGCAAAAGTAATTTGGGAGTTAATTCGTCCACATTTAGCACCCAATTATCAATTGATGATTCGTTTGTGGGAAACAGAAAACAATAGTGTTGAATACAACGGAAAATGAAAACACTATTTTGGCATCGCCGCGATTTAAGAATTCAAGACAATGCTGGTTTATACAAAGCATTATCTGCATATAAAGATGTTCAACCCATTTTTATTTTCGATACCTCTATTTTATCGCATTTAAAAAGAGACGACCAACGTGTACTTTTCATTTATCAGGAAATTGAAAGTTTAAAAAAATCGTATCAAGCATTGGGTGCCGATTTACTGGTTTTATACGGAAATCCGATAGAAGTAATACCTGATATCATTCAAAAAAACAACATTCAAACAGTTGTCTGTAACAGAGATTATGAACCGTATGCATTACAAAGAGATAAAACCCTTTTTGAATTGCTTCAAAAATTGAACTGTGATTTTATTGGAACCAAAGATCATGTGATTTTTGAGAAAAATGAAGTTACGAAAGCAGATGGCTTACCTTATACCGTTTTTACACCATATTCACGGAAATGGAAAGAAAAGTTAAATGACTATTTTTTAAAAGCTTATCCTGTTGAAAAGTACGTTACTTCTCTTTTCAAATCAACTTCAACTCAATTGATTTCATTAGAAGAAATGGGGTTTGAAACAATTCAAAAGGTCGATTTTCCTAGTAAAGATTTTCCGCTTACAACGATTGAACATTACAATGAAACGCGCGATATTCCAGCAATTCATGGAACGAGTAAACTAAGTATTCATTTACGCTTTGGAACCATAAGTGTGCGTGCCTTAGCAAAAGCAGCCATAGCAAAGAATGAAACGTATTTAAATGAATTGATTTGGCGCGATTTTTACCAAATGATTTTGTTTCATTTTCCTCATTCCGTTCAGAATTCATTTAAAAAACAATACGATGCCATTCAATGGGAATTTAATGACGCTCATTTAAAGGCTTGGTGTGAAGGAAAAACTGGTTATCCATTAGTTGATGCAGGAATGCGTGAATTGAATACAACAGGATTGATGCATAACCGAGTTCGCATGGTAGTTGCAAGTTTTTTAACGAAGCATTTACTCATTGACTGGCGTATTGGTGAAGCCTATTTTGCTGAAAAATTGTTGGATTTTGAATTAGCCAGTAACATTGGTGGTTGGCAATGGGCAGCTAGTTCTGGTTGCGATGCTGCTCCATACTTTCGCGTATTTAATCCAACGAGTCAACAAGAAAAATTTGACAAGCAATTCACTTATATAAAAAAATGGGTGCCTGAATTTGGAACACCTAACTATCCTGCCCCAATAATTGAACACAAATTTGCGCGAGAACGTGTTTTGAATCGGTATAAAACAGCTTTAAATAACGAATAAATGGCTTTAACTATTGGCGATAACTGCCCAGATTTTGAATTAAACAATCAATTTGGTGAACGGATAAAAATCAAACAGTTGATTGGTAAAAAAACGCTTGTTATCTATTTTTACCCAAAAGATGATACACCCGGTTGCACAAAAGAGGCCTGTTCGTTTCGTGATGCGTATGAAGATTTTATAGCATTGAATTGTGAAGTAATTGGTATCTCTTCAGATTCTGAAAAAGCCCATAAAAAATTTGCCGACAAACACCGTTTAACATTTCAGCTATTAGCAGACGCGAACAAACACGTGCGCAAATTATTTGGTGTGCCTGGTAATTTATTTGGTTTAATTCCAGGAAGAGTTACGTATATAATTGATTTAGAAGGAAAGATAAAAGGTGTGTTTAATTCTCAACTCGACCCACTTGGACACATTGCAAAAGCTATGGAAGTTGTGAAGGAAATATTACAAAAAAAGCCATTCTAAAAGAACAGCTTTCTTTAACCTATAAAATTATTTCATTCAATGATAATACGTTCCGTTGAAATATGATTTTCAATACAAACTTCTATAAAATAAATTCCTTTCTCAAGTTGACTTAAATCTAAAGTGCTAATCAAATTATCTTCAAATTTTGTTAAGATAATTTGACCAGCCGAATTTAATAATGTGAATTTTGCTACTTTCCCTAAATTGAAATCATTCAATTGAACTGAAAAAATACCAGTTGATGGATTTGGAAATAATACAAAATTAGTAAGATTATTAGTGTTAACTCCTGTAGTTAAATCACCCGTAACACAATTGAATTCAACACTTTGGCTGCCAAGATCGTTTCCTAATTGAGAGATATAATTTGAACCTGTTGCACAAATCGTGTTACTAATTAATTTTAAACCTAAACTATGCGATCCATAAACAGTGCCAGCATTTACAGCTCCGCAAGCAGCAGAAATATCCTTCCAATTGTTTTCTATACCAATTTGAGAACATGTCAATTGTTGAAGTGTTGTACCTGTTCCTAATTGTCCTTGACTATTATAACCCCAACCAAATAATTCATTGTTATTATTAATTGCAAATGCAAATCCCGAACCAGCATCAATTTTCTTCCAATTTTGAGCCGTTCCAATTTGTGCTGGAACGCTTCCTGTTAATGTAGAACCATTTCCCAATTGACCATTTCCATTAAATCCCCATGACCAAATTGTACCATTACTTTTTCGTCCTAATGAAAATTCAAAACCTGCAGATACGTGCGTCCAATCTGAATCATTTCCTATTTGAATCGGAATTAAACTTGTTGCTGTTGAATTGTCTCCTAATTGACTTGTACCATTAAAACCAAAAGCCCATAAAGTACTATCTGATTTTATTAATAATGAATGTGCTCCACCAGTAGAAATAGCAATCCATTCATGTAATGTTCCTATTTGAGTTGGACTTAATTGATCAATTGTATTGCCCAATCCTAATTGACCGAGAGAGTTGTATCCCCAAGACCATACTGTACTATCATTTTTTAGTGCGAGAGAACTTGCCATTCCTGCTGAAACTTCTTTCCAGTTTGTTTCAACTCCAATTTGAATAGGTTCGTTTTGTTGTATGGTATTTCCATTGCCTAGTTGTCCAACAACATTATATCCCCACGACCATAAAGTTCCATCCATTTTTATTGCCAATACATGAAATGCCCCAACAGCAATACTTTTCCAATCAGATGCAGTACCAATTTGAATGGGTGTTGTTTGTGTAGAAGTAGAACCTATACCTAATTGTCCATTCAAATTGTTTCCCCAGCTCCATAAGGTATGATCTGATCTTAAAGCCAACGAATACTCAGTTCCACAATCAACCTTATCCCATGTATATTGACAATAAACTAGTTGAAAAAATAAAATTGAAAATAATATTAGTGATGTTTTCATGTGAAGCTTTTAATTTAAAACTGACTCATTTTTAGTCAAATATATAAATTAAAAATTTAATTTCTGTATAAAACAAAAAAAGCCATTCTCAGAGAACAGCTTCAATTTTTTTATCGGTGGATTTTAATTAACCCCAGATCAAGATCGATCCAAGAATAGCTAAAGCTATAATTGTGTAGATTGTTCCTACTGCCGCTGTTGATCCTTCAAAGAAATTATCTGACATATCTTTTTTTTTTCAAAAATAGGAATTATTTATGAGTGAAACGCAATTTTAATAATAATTTCATATAGAATTTTAAGCAACATCTTCTCCTTTGCTCAATGCTAAAAGTTCAAACCAATCTTCTGTTGTTAAGTGAATTTCAAGTGCCATTTTTGCTGCTTGTATGCGCTCAGGATTAGTTGTGCCAATCACAGGTTTTATGTTCGCCGGATGCTTCAAAAGCCATGCCAACAAGAGTTGGTCGACCGAACACTCATACTTTTTCGCCATATTTGTTAGCAACAGTTGGATGGATGGGTTATTTAATGTAAAGTAATTTCCTAGCGGAGACCAAGCCTGTGTTTCTATGTCATGAATTTGATGAAAATCAAGGGTTCCATTCAATAGAGCGTCAGGATGAACGAACGAAATTTCAACTTGGTTGATGGCAACAGTACATGTTTTTTGAAGCAACGAAATTTGACTCGGGGTAAAATTTGAAACACCAAATTGGTTGATTTTTTTTTCTTTCAATAAATCAGAGACAATTGAACCAATTTCTTGGTAATCCATCAAAGGACTCGGGCGATGCAATAACAATACATCTAAGTATTCGGTTTGGAGATTGTTCAACGATTGTTCCACCTGCTGACGAATGTACTTTTCTGAATAATCATAGTGTTTGCGTTGAACTCCACGCGAAGCATCCACTAATTGAATGCCACATTTTGAAATCAATTGAATCGAATCACGCTCAATTCCTACCTGTGAAAGCGCGTTTCCAAATTCAGCTTCGGTTGTATGATTTCCGTATATATCCGCTAAGTCAAAGCGGTTAATACCTATGGCTAAAAAATGTTCGATTAACGATGATTGTTCAAGCACAGAAAGCTTTTTGCCCCAAGCTCCCCATTTCATCGTTCCTGCAATGATTCGACTTTCGTTCATAGTAATTCAAAAAAAAATGCCACTCTACTGAATGGCATTTAAGAAGTATGTTCATTTTAATCTCTGTTGCCTAAAATTCGCAACAAAGAAAGAAATAAGTTGACAAATAAAATATACAATTGCAAACCGCCAATTAAAGATAATTTACTGCGATCCAATTCAGAAAGTGAATCATCTTGCGATACATTTTTCAACGTTTGCATGTAATAAGCTGTTAAACCAGTAAAAACAAACACACCAATCACTGCAATAATAAAGCCCATCATGTCGCTTTTCATGAAAATATTGACGATTCCAGCGATGAAAATACCAATAAAAACCATGTACAATAAGCTTCCAAATTTGGTTAAATCTGTTTTAGTCGTGTACCCCAAAATTGCCATTCCAGCAAAAGCTCCAGCCGTTACAAAGAACGTAGAAACGATGGAAGGCATTGCATAAACTAAGAATATCGTACTTAAACTTAAGCCCATCAACGCTGAATAAGCAATGAACAAAACCATTAATACTGCCAACGACAAACGACGGTAAGCCGATTGAATTAATAAGCCTAAACCTACTGGCGCAAACGCTACCACATAGAATAAGGGAGAAATTCCAGTTGGTGTTAAAAAGTATTCTGTGAAAAAAGCTTCGTTACCAGCAACATATGCAATTGAACCTGAAATAGCCAAGGCTGCAAACATGTAACTGTAAACATTTTTGAAAAAATCTCTGGTTACTGCTTTTGAATAACCGTTGTGTTGATCAATGTAATTTTCCATTTTATTTAAAATTTATTGAGTTAAAAGTAGCAGAAAACTACAAAACAAGCAAGAAATTTAAATTATTTAACGAATGAATCATTCGAATTTAATGCAATTTCGCTTGAATCAAATTGATGAATTCTTTTCGTGTTGCATCATTTTTCAAGAATAAACCAGTAAATGCACTTGAAGTCGTAACCGAATTTTGTTTTTGTACACCGCGCATTTGCATGCACATGTGAGAACATTCAATCACAACAGCAACACCTTTAGGTTCCAAGGTACGTTGAATACAATCACGAATTTCAATCGTTAAACGCTCTTGAACTTGCAAACGACGTGCGTATGCATCAACAACACGAGGAATTTTACTTAATCCAACAATTTTACCATCTGGAATGTATGCAATGTGTGCTTTTCCAAAAAATGGCAACATGTGGTGTTCACACATTGAATAGATTTCGATGTCTTTCACGATCACCATTTCAGAATATTCTTCGTGGAAAATGGCTTGACGAATCAAATCATCTGGATTGATATCATACCCATGTGTTAAAAATTGCATTGCTTTTGCAACACGCTCTGGTGTTTTCAACAATCCTTCTCGTTCTGGATTCTCACCAATTTTTTTTAAAACCTCGTGGTAATGATTGGATAAGTCGTTTGTTGTTTGTTCGTCGTACATCTCTATTTGGAATATTACTTATTTGTTTGAATAGAACAATTGGAGTTTAAAAAGGTTCTTTACCTCCGTAATATTCAACATAATTGTTTTCTGTTTCCACTAATTTGATTTTAACCAACTCGCCTCCAGCTTCAGCTATCGGTGTTTTGATACGTTCCCAAATTTGTATCGCCATGTTTTCTGTTGAAGCCAACATTCCTTTTAAAAAGGGAACATCTAAATTCAAATTTTTGTGATCTAAAGGCTCAATAACTTCTGCTTTTAAAATCGTGCTTAATTCTTTTAAATTGATTACAAAACCTGTGTCTTCACTTGGCTCACCTTTCACGGTTACGTAAATAGCGAAGTTATGACCATGCCAGTTTTTGTTGGAACATTTCCCAAAAACTTCCCAGTTTTTTTCTTCCGACCAATCTTCTCTCCACAATTTGTGTGCAGCATTGAATGTTTCGCGACGTGTAATGTAAATTGTATTCACTCTTTTCGATTTAAAGCACAAAGATAAGGAGAATTTGGCGACATACTAAGCATGTAAACCGAGAGTTTAAAAAATAATCAGGATGAAAACCCTATCTTTGCCAAATGGAAGAACGCTTAGATAAACTTTTAATACAACGCAATCTAGTATCCTCACGCGTTCGTGCGGAACAAATCATTCGAGAAATCGGAGTTCGTGTAGATGGAAAAATGATTACGAAAACAGGGAAAAAATTTCCGGTTGATTGTAAAATTGAAATGATTCAAGAAGAAATTCCATGGGTTTCTCGCGGTGCGTTGAAATTAATTGAAGCATTTAACAAATGGAATCCGAGCGTTGAAGGCGGCGTATTTTTAGATATCGGTGCTTCAACTGGTGGTTTCACAGAAGTATTGTTGCAACATGCTGCGTCTAAAGTATTTTGTGTAGATGTTGGAAAAGACCAATTACATCCACGATTGAAAGCGCACGAACAAGTCGTGAATTTAGAAAAAACACATGTCCGAGAATTGAACACCAACCTCATCAATGAACCAATTGACGGATGTGTGATTGATGTTTCTTTCATCTCTTTAGAAAAAATATTTCCATTTATTCATGTTTTCCTAAAACCATCTGCATTTGTAATTGCATTGGTAAAACCTCAATTTGAAGTTGGAAAAGAAAATGTGGCAAAAGGTGGCATCGTGAAAAACAAAAGCTTGTATCCTGTTGTGATTGAAAAAATCAAAGCTGCAGCTGAAATGAACAACTTGTCTTACATTGAACACATCGAATCACCCATTTTAGGTGGCGATGGTAACCAAGAGTTTTTGATGCTGTTGCAGAAAATGTAAAACAAAACGTTTTATTTTTCTTCTTTAGAACAATTCAAAATAAGCTTTTTCGTATCTTTGTACCATGATGGCAGACGAAACTAAAAAAGCATTCAATGTACGCGCAATTCGGGAACAATTTCCTGCGTTGAGTCAAAAGATTTACAACAAAAATCTGATCTATTTTGATAATGGTGCTACGTCGCAAAAACCAGCAATGGTCTTGGACGCAATCAACCAATATTATTCAAAAGACAATGCGAATATTCACCGTGGTGTTCACTTTATGAGTCAACATGCCACAACAGAATATGAAACTGCCAGAAAAACAATACAACACTACATTCATGCGAAATCTTCCGATGAAATTATTTTCACGAAAGGAACAACGGATGGCATCAATTTAATCGCTTCTTCTTATGGTGAATTATTAACTGAAGGTGACGAGATTTTAATTACTGCCATGGAACACCATTCCAACATCGTTCCTTGGCAAATGTTGTGTCAACGTAAAAAATTGACCTTGAAAGTTGCACCAATTAACTTAAAAGGGGAATTAATCACTGAAGAATTTGACCATTTACTAACGGACAAAACAAAATTAGTTTCCGTAACGCACATTTCTAATACCTTAGGAACCATTAACCCAATCGCTGATATCATCAAAAAAGCACATGCTGTTGGTGCAAAAGTGGTGGTCGATGGCGCACAAAGCATTCAACACATGGCGATTGATGTACAGGCGTTGGATTGCGATTTCTTTGTTTTTTCTGGACACAAAGTTTTTGGTCCAACAGGAATTGGCGTGTTGTATGGAAAAGAAGCGCTGTTAGAAAAAATGCCTCCTTACCAAGGTGGAGGTGACATGATTGCGAAAGTGACATTTGAACGAACTACCTATAACGAATTGCCCTTTAAATTTGAAGCGGGAACACCGCACATTGCAGGTGGGATTTGCTTGGGAAAAGCCTTTGAATTTTTGAATGGCTTAGATCTACAAGCAATTCAAACTTATGAAAAAGAAATTACAGAATACGCCCAAGATTTATTGGATACTTTTGAAGATTTAAGCATCATTGGTGAAGCGAAACACAAAACGTCGGTTGTCTCATTTTCAATCAAAGGCATTCACCCCTTTGATATTGGAACCTTATTAGATAAACAAGGAATTGCTGTTCGAACGGGTCACCACTGCACACAACCGTTAATGGATTTTTTCAAAATTCCAGGAACAATTCGTGCATCTTTTGCGTTTTACAATACCAAAGAAGAAATAGACACCTTCATTGAAGCAGTTGATCGCAGCATGAATTTATTAAAATAAGACCATGAGCTTACAAGAAATACAAGAAGAAATCATCAGTGAATTCGACGTTTTTGACGATTGGATGGATAAATACGAATACATCATTGACCTTGGGAAAGAACTACCAATCATTGATCCTTTGAAAAAAACAGACGATCGCTTAATCGAAGGTTGTCAGTCGAAAGTATGGTTAGATGCTGAAGTGATTGATGGAACAATGCATTTTACAGCAGATTCTGACGCTATCATTACAAAAGGAATCATTGGTTTATTGATTCGTGTATTAAACAAGCAAACGCCAACAGCTATTGCTACAGCTGATTTATTCTTCATTCAAAAAATTGGATTACAAGAACATTTATCCCCTACGCGATCAAATGGGTTAGTAGGAATGGTTAAAAAATTAAAAATGAGTGCATTGCAAGCACTGAATGCATAAATTATACAATGGAACACGAAATTATTATATTGGAAAATAAGGTTATTGAGGTATTAAAAACAATTTATGATCCTGAAATTCCTGTAGATGTTTTTGAACTTGGTTTAATCTACGAAGTGCGAATCGATGAAGATAAAAATGTGGAAATAGACATGACGTTGACATCGCCAAATTGTCCTGTAGCTGAAACCATGCCGAAAGAAGTGGAAGATAAAGTGGCAGCTTTAGATGATGTGAACGCTGCGAAAGTGAACATTGTTTTTGATCCACCTTGGGATAAAGACATGATGAGCGAAGAAGCTAAATTAGAGTTAGGGTTTTTATAGTTTAAAGGGAATTTGGAGGCAGGACTTAAGGAATGAAGGAATTGAGGAATTGAGGAATGAAGGAATGAAGGAATGAAGGAATGAAAGTATGAAGGAATGAAGGAATGAAATTAGATTGTTGTTCTGTAGAAATCTAAAACTAATGACTAATTAACTAATGACTAATGCCTTAATCAAAGACTATAAGATGTAAAGATTGTAAGAATTTAGGACGAGATTGTTGTTCTGTTGAAATTAATCTTCTGCCTAATGCCTTTTATTCAGTATCTTTATTTCAGAAAATCAAAAAAATGAGACGTGTTGTAATTACAGGAATGGGTGCTTTAACCCCAATTGGATTAACGATAAATGACTATTGGAATGGCCTTAAAACAGGTGAAAGTGGAGCTGCAACTATCACGAAATTCAATACGGAAAAATTCAAAACAACGTTTGCTTGTGAATTGAAGGGCTTCGACCAGAAAGCACATTTTGACGTCAAAGAAATTCGTAAATACGACCCTTTTTCTCAATACGCATTGGTGGCTGTTGCGGAAGCTATTCAAAATGGGAATATTCAATTTGACACCTTAAACAAAGACCGAATAGGCGTAATTTGGGGATCTGGAAATGGCGGGATTCAAACATTTCAAGAACAAATGACTGAATATTGTGAAGGAGATGGAACACCACGCTTTACCCCTTTTTTCATTCCACGGATTTTAGTTGACATTGCTTCTGGTATTATTTCTATAAAATATGGACTTAGAGGCGTGAATTTTTGTCCTGTTTCTGCCTGTGCAACTTCCAATACAGCATTGATAGAAGCGTTCAATTATATCAAATGGGACAAAGCAGATATGATAATTTCTGGAGGATCCGAAGCTGCAATTACAGATTCTGC
Source organism: Crocinitomicaceae bacterium (assembly GCA_017984635.1). Taxonomy (GTDB): domain Bacteria; phylum Bacteroidota; class Bacteroidia; order Flavobacteriales_D; family Crocinitomicaceae; genus M0103. The sequence continues at coordinate 41,358 of JAGNZC010000015.1, read as the reverse complement.
CATTGGAGGTTTTTCTTCAGCAAAAGCTTTGTCTACAAGAAATGACGACCCTAAAAGTGCTTCGCGCCCTTTTGATGTTACACGTGATGGGTTTGTAATGGGAGAAGGTGCTGGAGCGATTATTTTAGAAGAATTAGAACATGCTAAAAAACGTGGCGCAACTATTTATGGTGAAATCGTTGGAGGTGGAATGGCTGCAGATGCGTATCATTTAACGGGAACTCATCCAGAAGGAGATGGCGCTGTTTTAGGAATGAATGAAGCAATCCGCGAAGCAGGAATACATGCAGACCAAATTGATTACATCAACATGCACGCTACGTCAACAGCGCAAGGAGACAACTCTGAATTAATTGCCGCTAAACGCGTATTTGGAGAACGAAAAAGCTTAAGTGTTTCTGCAACGAAATCAATGACTGGTCACTTATTAGGTGCTGCAGGAGCGATTGAAGGAATTGCATGTGTATTGGCTTTACAAAACAACTTTGTGCCTCCAACCATTAACACAACAGAAATTGAACCTGAATTTAACGGATTATTTGATTTTCCATTAGGTCAAGGAAAAACGAAAGATATGACTTATGCGATGAGTAATACCTTTGGTTTTGGTGGACACATTGCTTCAATTATATTTAAAAAATACGTTGATTAATGCTATTAAAGAAACCACAAAATGCATTTAATTTTCAATTAGTTGATCAAGAAAGTGAACGTTTAATTTATCGAACAATTACTGAATCAGATTTTAATGCTTGGCTTTCATTTTACGATGATCCAGACTCAATGCGTTACATCCAACCTGGAATATCAGGTTCGAACGAGGATAAATGCCGCGCTTGGTTTGACCGATTAAAATGGCGAACAGAAAACAACTTAGGAACCATGAACGCTTTAATTGAAAAAGAAAGTGGTTTATTGGTCGGACAATGCGGTTTGCTGATTCAAACGATTGACGATATTGAAGAACTAGAAATAGGATATTCTATTTTGCCCGTCTTTCGGAATAAAGGTTATGCTTCTGAAGCAGCGCAGAAATGCAAGCACTTTGCCTTTGAAAATAACTTCAGCGACAATGTTATTTCGTGTATATTAATTGGCAATACTTTTTCCGAAAATGTGGCGCTTAAAAACGGAATGAATATCGATAAAATAACTGAAGATAAAGGTGAAACGATTCAAGTTTTTAGAAGTTGGAATTCTTAAAAATTTAACCATTATATCTTAATAAATCGGTAACATTCATTGGGTAATCTTTTTGGAATTTTGCAGGATGAAAATTATTAATCGCGACATAAGTTGGCTTTCCTTTAATGAACGTGTTTTACAGGAAGCATCAGATGCACGTATTCCTTTGATTGAACGCATGCGTTTTTTAGGAATTTATTCAAATAATCTAGACGAGTTTTACCGAGTGCGTGTTGCAAATATCAAACGCGTGATGAGTTTTGACAAAAACATTACAGTCAATAACAAAGGAACAGCTCAGAAATTATATGCTGAAATACGCGATATTGTCATGAAACAACAAAAGACATTTGAAAAAACATACCAACAAATCATTAAAGAATTAGACGATAATAACATCTTATTAATCAACGACCAATCGCTTTCTAAAAAACAAATCAAACAATTAGATGCTTATTACAATTTAATTCTAAAGCATGCCATTGTACCAATTATCTTAGATAAAAAAACGAGTTTTCCAGTTATCAAAGATTCAAGTATTTATTTAGCAATCAAAATAGTTGGAAAAGATAAAAAGAATAAATACGCTTTAATACAAATTCCAACTGATTTTTCACGTTTTTACCGTTTAGATGCGGATGATAAAGAATACTTTATTTTATTGGATGACATCATTCGCTTTTACTTAAAGAATATCTTCAAAATTTTTGAATTTGAAGAAATCAGTGCATACACGTTTAAATTTTCACGAGATGCTGAGTTAAATCTAGACGATGACTACTCAGAGACATTAATTGAAAAAATTGAAAAAAGTTTAAAACAACGCGTTAAAGGTAAACCTGTTCGTTTTGTGTACGATGAAAAAATGCCCGATGATTTATTAAATCACCTGTTAAAATCGTTGGATCTTACTAAAAATGAAAATGCCATTCCTGGAGGAAAATACCATAATTTCAAAGATTTCATTTCATTTCCATCGTTTGGGCACAATGAATTTAAATTCCAAGAACAAATTCCATGTATTCACCCTGAATTAGAACACTCAAAAAGCTTAATAGAAGCAATTGTTTCTAACGATTTATTATTGCACTTTCCATACCAACGCTTTGATTACATCGTTGACACCTTAAGAGAAGCTGCTATTGATCCAACTGTTAAAAGTATTAAAATCAATGTGTATCGCGTTGCCAAACAATCACAAATCATGAATGCATTGATTGCGGCGATTAACAATGGTAAAAAAGTAACAGTTTTCTTAGAATTGCAAGCCCGTTTTGATGAAGAAAACAACTTAAATTGGGCAAATACACTAAAGCAACACGGAGCAAAAGTGCTGTTTGGTATGCAATATTTCAAAGTACACTCGAAACTAATGCAAATTGCCCGCCAAATAGATGGGAAAGAGCAATTGATTTCATACATTGGAACAGGAAATTTCAATGAAAAAACGTCCCTAATTTATGGTGATTTAGGTTTGTTGACTGCTAATCCAACACTTGGTAATGAAGTCAAAAAAGTCTTTAGATTACTCGAAAACAACATGGATCGTGGTATTTACAGAGAATTATTAGTTTCTCCTATGAATACACGAAGAAAATTAATTGCGCTAATCGATAAAGAAATAAAGTTTGCAGAAAAGAAGCAAAAGGCTACTATCAAAATCAAGTTAAACAACTTAACGGATCCTAAAATCATTGAAAAATTATACAAAGCGAGTCAGGCTGGAGTAAAGATTGATATGATTATTCGTGGTGTTTGTTGTTTGATTCCAGGCGTGAAAGATTTAAGTGAAAACATTCGCGTTATCAGTATCGTTGGACGTTACTTAGAACATGCGCGTTTTTTCATCTTTGAAAACGATAAAAATCCTAGTTATTTTATTTCTAGTGCAGATTGGATGGAACGAAATTTTGATAAACGAATTGAAGTTGGTTGTCCAATTTATGATAAAACCATTCAAAAAGAATTGGACTTCATTTTTGAACAACAATGGAATGACACCGTTAATGCACGCGTAATTTGTAAAGATCAAAAAAATACGTTTATCAAGTCGAAAGGAGATAAACCGTTTAATGCCCAATTAGCTTTATATAATTATTACGAGAAAAAAGCTAAAATTAGCGAGTAGCAATAAATTCTTTGTGCATTGCATAAATCATACCATCCGATAATCCAATTTTAGGTACGGATATTTGAGTACAATTCAATTCATTTAAGATGTACAAATAAATGTTCATTGCAGGAACAATCACATCTGCTCGATCGGGTTTCAATTGGTATTTATCCGTGCGCTCTTCTAATGACAATTTATCCAATTTATCTCGGAGTTTAATTATAGCAGAAGTATCCAAAGTAGCTGATTGACTTTTACCAATCATTTTATGCACTTTATTGATGTTTCCACCTGTTCCAAATAATTTATGTGGCGAATTAAGATCAACGTGTTGAATGATCCAATCATGTATTTCTGACCAGATAGTTGTTGCTACTTTTTCTTTTAATAAGCGAATTGTACCCACTTGAAATGATTTAGAAGCAATGCGTGTTCCGTTTTCAAAAACACTGATTTCAGTACTACCTCCTCCAACATCAATCACAATAAATGGAGCTGTTTTATCAAAATCTAACAAAAAGAAAGTCCCAAAAATTAATTTAGCTTCTTCGTCGCCACTGATTACTTCAATGGTAACACCCGATTCTTTTTTAATTTGCGCAATAACTTCCTTTGCGTTGATTGCCTCTCGCATAGCTGAAGTTGCAACAGCACGCAGTTTTTTAACATTAAAAGTTTCAGCAATTAAAGAAAAGGCTTGAATAGTTTTAGAGAAATCCGTTGCCTTTTTGGTAGATATTATACCATTCTCAAAAACCTCATCCCCTAAACGCAAAGGAACGCGAGTATAAGAAATCTTTTTTACAAATGAATGATTCCCAACCACTTCCACCTCTCCTACAAGAAGTCGAGCAGCATTTGTACCAATATCAATTGCACCAAATTTCATTTCAACTTACTTTTTTCTAAAGAAAATCTTAATTGGAACACCACAAAAATCAAATTTTTCACGCAATCTGTTTTCTAAGAAACGTTTGTATGCATCTGGAATATACTGTGGTAAATTACAGAAAAATGCAAAAGCTGGTGAATATGTTGGCAATTGTTGAATGTATTTAATACGAATGTATTTCCCTTTCATCGCTGGTGGTGGTGTTGCTTGAATCACTTCTTGCATCACTTCATTTAACTTAGAAGTAGAAATTTTCTTTGTCCTATTCGCGTTTACCATCATCGTTGCTTCCAACGCTTTGTGAATACGCTGTTTGTTGATTGTTGAGGTAAAAATAATTGGAACATCATTGAACGGTGACAATTGTTTACGCAGATTTTCTTCGTATTCATTCATCGTGTTCTGATCTTTTTCAACCAAATCCCATTTGTTGACCAAAACAACAACTCCTTTAGAGTTCTTCTCAATCACATAAAAAATATGTAAATCTTGCTTTTGCAATCCTTCCACTGCATCGATCATGAAAATACAAACATCTGCGCTTTCAATGGTACGAACCGAACGTAAAACAGAATAATATTCAATGTCTTCTGTTACTTTCGCTTTTTTACGAATTCCAGCAGTATCAATCAACATGAAATCAAATCCAAAAGCATTGTAACGTGTATTGATCGCGTCACGAGTTGTTCCTGAAATATCCGTTACGATATTGCGCTCTTCACCTGTTAATGCGTTTACTAATGAAGATTTCCCAACATTTGGTCGACCAACAATAGCAACACGAGGTAAATCATCTTTTTCGTTCACCGTTTCATCTTCTTTGTTGAAGTATTTTACCACCTCATCTAAAATTTCACCGGTACCAGTTCCGTTCGTAGCTGATAAATCAAACACATCACCTAAACCAAACGAATAAAACTCAGCGGACAAACCAATTCGGTTCATATTGTCTACTTTATTAGCCACAATTAAAACTGGCTTTTTTGATTTGCGCAATAAAGCAGCCACTGTTTCATCTAAATCTACAATGCCCGTTGTTACATCCACCATGAACAAAATCACAGTAGCTTCCTCTATTGCAATTTCTACTTGTTTACGGATTTCACCTTCAAAAATATCTTCTGATCCTTTGACATAACCACCTGTATCAATAACTGAAAAATGAGCACCATTCCACTCACCTTTTCCGTATAAACGGTCTCTTGTTACGCCACTAATTTCTTTTACAATCGCATTGCGTGACTCCGTCAGGCGATTAAACAAGGTCGATTTTCCAACATTTGGACGACCTACTATTGCAACTATATTACTCATTTTTTTCTTTTCTTTTTTGATGATGTAAGGACTAGATGATATTAGGATTTAATGATTTAAAGACTAATGCCTAACTCACTAATGCCTAATCCCTAGTACCCGTACTTTTTCAATTTATTCTCCGTTGAGCGCCAATCTTTATCCACTTTCACAAACGTTTCCATAAACACTTTTTGATCGATGAACTTTTCAATTTCTAAACGCGATTCACGGCCAATTCTTTTTAACATTTCACCGCCTTTACCAATCAAAATTCCTTTTTGAGAATCTCTTTCAACAATGATTAAAGCTCGTATTCTTGTAATATTGGGTTCTTCTAAATATTCTTCAATTTCGACTTGACAACTGTAAGGTACTTCTTTATCGCAATGAATAAATATCTTTTCACGAATGATTTCTGATACAAAGAAACGCATTGGTCTGTCAGACAATTCCTCTTTATCGTAGTAAGCAGGATTTTCAGGAACCAATTCTAAAATTTTTGCCCAAACAGAAGCAACGTTAAAATCGTGCAAAGCAGAAACTGGGTAAATCAATGCATTAGGCAATTTTTCTTGCCAGTATTCGTAACGCTCAGTTACTTTTTCTTGATCACTTAAATCAATTTTATTAATCAAACACAAAACAGGCACTTTCACTTTTTGAATCTTCTCAAGCGTTTCTTGATGATTCATCTCGTTTTCTTTTGTATCCGTGATGAAAATTAATACATCTGCATCTTTAATGGAAGCGTTGACATATTCCATCATTGCTTCGTGTAATTTATACGCCGCATTAACTACTCCTGGTGTATCCGAAAAAACAATTTGATAATCTTCATCATTTACGATACCAAGAATTCGATGACGCGTCGTTTGCGCTTTTGATGTAACGATGGATAGTTTTTCACCTACCAATCGATTCATCAAGGTAGATTTACCAACGTTTGGACTACCTACAATATTTACGAAACCCGATTTGTGAGACATTTACTGAAATTTAGGTGCAAAGGTACGGAAAATTTTAGGGATACGAAATTGTTATTTTAAGATGGGCTTAGAAACAAAAACAAATTGCTTAATGAACAAGAATCCAATGTTCAACTTGCTGTTTTTCTGTTGTTAAAATAAAACGATACCGCTCGCCTACTTTTAATTTTCTACATTTAAAATAGCCGGAATATGCGTGTCCTTTTTTACTTCGAATCGATTTTTTTAAGATACTTTTTCCGTTTGAATTTAGAAGCATAATATCCGCTTTACCCATTGATGAATTCATGAATTGAACATTCATTTCTTTTTGAAAAGCATCCGCATAAACGTGAAGTTGTAAACCATTGACACTTTGTGGGTTCAATTGTCCAACTGATTGTTTGTTTTTCTTCAAATAAACAGGGTAAATGTATGCGCTCGCACTACTTTCAACTCCAGTATTGATCCAGAAAATAGCAGCTGCCGTACTTTTTATTCCTCCAAAAATTGAACCTAACAACAAACTATCACCTGAAAAGTCTTCCAAAAGGAGTACATCATTCGCTGATTTTTTAAGCATTGGATTTGGGATAAATTCAGCTGCAGCCCCTAAATAATGAGGCATTTTGATCGGCATTTTAAACTCAGCTAATTGTCCATTAGTTGAACTGCTAACCCTGGATATGGTTGAAACAAATGGCACATCTGTATCCATTACGAGCGATCCAAGACTATCCGTGTAATTTGCAATTCCTCCAAAAAACAAATTGTGCATCGCTTTCGTTTGAGTATCAAACAACGAAATTGAGGCGCTGTGATAATGGTTGTAGTATTGAGCAAATATTGGTATTCCTTGGAGAGAAGTTGGTTTGATTTCAACTGCGCTTAAGTATGGAATATCCAACTCTTCTTGAAAAACTCCAGAAAACGCAATGATTTTTTCTGTTCCATTTTGATCAATTTGAGGCAATACATTAAAATCTCTTCGGTGCATCGATTCTTGACTGTATAAACTATCGACAAAACGATATTTCAATTGATGATCGGAGATTCCTAATTCAAAAATCTGAACTTGGTTGGTATAGACTTGTTCAAAGGTCGGATTATTCATTGGGTTGTATCGACCATCAAAACGGTGTCCTCCAACCAAATAATACAAGCCATTCATGCGTTGCAATTGCCCTCCTGTAACAGCAAATTTCTCCTCCTTTATTTGTTGAAATTGTTCATTTTTTAATGGGGTTCCAGCGATGATTGACTGAATAATTTCAGAAACATTACAAGCTATAATTGATGGAAAAGTTATGTGATCATTTTTAGTGGCGCTGAATCCATAACCTCCTATTAGATACAATATTTCACCTTCTTGGTAAAACTCCATGTTGGTTGACGAAAGTTGCTCTCTCAATGCAGGATTTAAAAGTGTATCCGTCATTGCCCATTGTTTTTTGGCTATTGGATCAACAACAAACAACTGTGTATTGTGTCCTGCTTTGTTAAATGATGCCCAAGGTTGTCTCCGATGTAAACCATCTAAACGCCCACCAATGATTAACCATTTCCCATCAGCTTGACCAAAAGCAAACGATTGTAAACCACCAAGTTTTTCAATTTTAACAGAGTCCAATTCAATGGAATAATTGAACAATTGCGCATGTGTTTCAACTTGAAATAACAACAGCAACAAAATGAAATACAACCTCATTAATACTAATTTTTTACAAAAGTAATGATAAGACTTAGAAGAAAAACATAATCATTCTATTGTGTAACATGTGTGACAGTTGAAATCAAACTGAATGAACAACTTTGTGGACATTTAATACAAATATGTTATGAAAAAAAATTTAGGAAATACGGACAAAGTCATTCGATACATTTTAGCAATCGTTGCATTATTAATAACATTTTTAGGAGGTATTAGTGGATTGTTTCAAGGAATATTGATTGCAATAACAGTAATTTTAATCGGAACAAGTCTAATTTCTTTTTGTCCTTTGTACACAATATTTGGTATTAAAACATGTAAAAATTAAATAAAAAATCTATATGAAAACAATTATCATCGCATTAAGTTTAGTTTTAGTTGCTTGTTCAAGCTCATCAAATCAAGCTGGAAATTTATTATCATCAACAAAATTTGAATCAAAAATCAAAACCACATCAGATGCTCAAATCATTGATGTTAGAACACCTGAAGAAGTTGCAGAAGGTTGCATAGAGAATGCAATAAACATTGATTATAAAAGCGATGATTTTTCGTCTAAAATAAATCAATTAGATAAAAACAAGCCTACTTTTGTTTATTGTTTAAGTGGCGGTAGAAGTAGCGGTGCAGTTGAAGAGTTTAAAGCAAATGGTTTCAAAACCGTTTATGAATTAGACGGTGGAATTTCACAATGGAGTGCTGATGGTCTTCCGATTATAGCACCAAATTAATTCAACATATTTTTAAGATTAAAAATGAGAAAAACACTTTTTACAAATTGGAATTTCATGCGATTTGCTCGGTTATTAATTGGGATTTATATTGTCGTACAAGGCATTCAAACAAAAGAAATTTCATATACAATTATGGGTTCGTTATTTATGTTAATGCCAATTTTTAACATTGGATGTTTTGGGGGACAATGTGCTTCTCCTATTCAAAAAACAAAAAATGAATCTTCTGACATAAATGAAGTTGAATTTGAAGAAATACTTTAAATTTAAAGTGTTTTGTAACAATAGTAACTCTTTAGTCATGGTATTTACTTTAATTTTGCATTAATTAAAATCAAAAAAATGAAAATAGAACAAATATATACAGGTTGCTTAGCACAAGGTGCTTATTATGTAATTAACGAAAATGAAGCGTTTATCATTGATCCCTTGCGTGAAATACAACCTTATTTAGAACGCCTAAACAATGATGGTGTTACCTTAAAATATATTTTTGAAACGCATTTTCATGCTGATTTTGTGTCTGGACACATCGATTTAAGCAAAGCAACTGGCGCACCAATTGTATATGGACCGAATGCACAACCAGCTTTTGAAGCTATCGTTGCAACGGATGAGCAAATTTTTACCATCGGTAAAGTAAAAATTAAAGTATTACACACGCCTGGTCATACCATGGAAAGTACTACTTTTTTATTGCGTGATGAAAATGAGGAAGATGTTGCCATTTTCTCTGGTGACACCTTGTTTTTAGGAGATGTTGGTCGACCAGATTTAGCGCAAAAAGCTGCAGACATGACCCAAGAGCAATTAGCAGGTTTATTGTACGATAGTTTAATGAATAAAATCATGCCATTGGCAGATTCAATCACTGTTTATCCTGCACACGGAGCGGGTTCTGCCTGTGGTAAAAACATGATGAAAGAAACGGTTGATACTTTAGGCAATCAGAAAAAAATGAATTATGCCTTAAATCAACCAACTAAAGAAGCATTTATAGCTGCTGTCACGGATGGTTTATTGCCTCCTCCAGCTTATTTTGGATACAATGTTGCCATGAATAAAAATGGGTATGATAGTTTTGAATCTGTCAAATTGAAAGCATTAACTCCTTTAAGTCCATCCGCTTTTGAAGCATTGACAGAAGCTACTAGTGCCTTGATTTTAGATACTCGAGATAGTAATTCTTTTAAAGATGGTTTCATTCCACAAGCAATTAATATTGGTGTTAAAGGAGATTTTGCTCCGTGGGTTGGCGCTTTAATTGGTGATGTGAATCAAGAAATTGTAGTTGTTGCAGAAGTAGGCATGGAAGAAGAAGTCATTACTCGATTGAGTCGTGTTGGGTTTGATAAAGTTGTAGGTTATTTGGATGGTGGTTTTGAAGCATGGAAAATTGCTGGTAAAGAAATTGATACTGTACACCGTATTTCAGCAAGTGAATTCGAAAAAGAATTTGTTGCTGGTCAATCATTAGTAATTGATGTGCGAAAAGAAAGTGAATACGCTGCAGAGCACATAGATGAAGCTTATTGTAAACCTTTAGCTGCAATCAATGAATGGACAAAAGACATACAGCCAACAGAACATTTCTTTATGCATTGTGCTGGAGGATACAGAAGTATGATTGCTGCCAGTATTTTGCAAGCAAGAGGTTATCGAAATTTTACGGAAATTGCTGGAGGATTTAACGCAATCGCTGCTACTTCTATTCCAAAATCAGATTTTGTCTGCCAAAGTAAAGTATTGTAATTCATTGTATAATGAAACTTTCTGTAGTAGTTGTTTTTATTTATTGTTGCTTGTTAAATGGATTGGTCTATTCTCAATCTTCTAATGCGCAACAAAAAGAAGACACTACATCCGTTAGTTATGCTTTGAAATCTGGTGATACACACATAAAATTTAGGTATTTTTTCTGCAATACAATTAACAATGGTAATTCTTTGGATTACTTTGCTAATGGTACAAGTGGTGCTTTGTCTTACAATACAAATAAATTTAAACGGATTTACGTTAAGGCAAGTGGGTTTTCATATTTTAATATAGGCTCTTCTAATTTGAATGAATTGGATCCAAATTCAAATCAACCCAATCGATATGAAATCGGTTTATTTGATTTAGATCAACCAAATTTTCAGCAACACGCCTCACGATTAGATGAATTATTCATTCATTTAAATTTTAAAAAGGGATTTGTCCGTTTTGGTAAGCAATTTATTAATACACCATTAATGAATGAGCAAGATGGACGGTTAAGAGGAACAAGTTTTGAAGGGGTGTACAGTGAATATAGTATCAATAAAAAAATTCAACTATTCGGTGCATGGATTTATAGTGTAACACCGAGAAGCACTTCAAAATGGTACAGTATCCAAGAATCAATCGGTGTTAATTCTCAAGGTGTAAACGCATTAGGAGAAAAATCAAATTACCGAAATCACATCACTACAAAAGGAGTAAGTTTTATTGGTACAAAAATAAATGTAACCCCAAATCTTGGGTTACAAGCGTGGGATTACATAATTGATAATGTTTTAAATACATTTTTCATTCAGTTGGACTATTCGAAAATCTTAAAGAATCAAACAAAACTAATTTTTGCAACACAACTAATTCATCAACAAGCAATTAATAATGGCGGCAACTTTGACCAACTTCACAGTTATACCACTAAAGGGGCTAATGCTATATCCTTTGGTACAAGAATGGGTTTGAAAAAAAATAGATTTCAATATACATTGAATTTTAATACGATTACAAATAATGGCCGTTATGTTTTCCCTAGAGAATGGGGACGAGATGTGTTTTTTACTTTTTTACAACGCGAACGAAACGAAGGAAGTGGTAATGTGAATGCTATCATGGTAAAAATTGATTACATTGGTAAAAATGATAATTTGAAAATTGGTTTAGGCTCAGGATATTATAAAATGTCTGACGTGAAAAATTTTGCTTTCAATAAATATGGCATACCAAGTTATTACCAAATCAACTTAAATATAAAATACTATTTGAAATCGTTGATTAATGGTTTAGAGGCTGAACTAATTCTTGCTTCAAAGATAAACGCAGGGGAAACCTATCAATTAACAAAATACGAAGTGAATAAAGTGAATTTACTTCTAACAAATATTATATTAAATTATCATTTTTAACATTCATCTTATGGAAATTTATTTTGGTTACTTTGCTTCGATTTTAATTGGCATCTCTTTAGGATTAATTGGAGGAGGTGGTTCAATTTTAACCGTTCCGGTATTGGTTTACCTTTTTCACGTTGAACCAATGATGGCGACTGCCTATTCATTATTCATAGTTGGAACAAGTAGTTTAGTTGGTGCATTCCCTAAATACAAAGATGGATTAATTAGTCTTAAAACAGCATTTGTTTTCGGTTTACCATCTATTTTAGCTGTTTTTTTAACGCGGAAATTTATTGTTCCCGCAATACCTGATGAAGTATTTGCAATTGGTACATTTCAAATTACAAAGGCCATATTAATGATGATCCTTTTTGCGATATTAATGGTTGCTGCATCCGTTTCAATGATTAGAAATAAAAAAAATACGACAACCGATGAATCTACTCAACAAGTATTTAATTACCCAATGATTATTTTAGAAGGCAGTGTAGTTGGTGTATTAACAGGATTAGTTGGGGCTGGAGGTGGTTTTTTAATTATACCTGCACTTGTAATGTTGAGTAAATTACCAATGAAAATGGCAATAGGAACTTCACTTTTAATCATTGCAGCTAAATCTTTGATTGGATTTATTGGAGATGTTTCTGCTCATGGTTCGTCAATGGATTGGAAACTTTTAATAATTGTTACAATCTTAGCTGTTATTGGTATTTTTATCGGCAATATACTTTCTAAAAAAATCAATGGAAATCAATTGAAAAAAGGTTTTGGTTGGTTCGTTTTAGTAATGGGGCTTTATATCATTGCTAAAGAACTATTTTTTATAAAATAAGTCTAAGGTAACAATAGTAACAAACCAAACGACAAAAAAAATCTTTTTTTGCATCAGGATTTTAGTTTTTATAAAAATACACAATGAAATTTTTTTTAGTTTTAAGCTTGGTTATCTTCTCTTGTTCAAAAAGTCCTTCAATAACAATTAAAAAAGAAAAAACACCATTAGAAAAATTAATAAATGGTAATATTCGTTTCGTTAAAGGAAAATCTATTCATCCAGATGAAAATTTAGCACGAATAAAATCCCTCAAAAAAGGACAAAACCCATTTGCAATAGTTGTAAGCTGTTCCGATTCTAGGATTCCACCTGAATTAATTTTCGATCAAGGATTGGGTGATATATTCACTATTCGAACAGCTGGAAATATCATTGGTGAATATGAATTGGGTAGTATCGAATATGCTGTAGAAAAATTGCACTGTAATTTAGTTGTCGTCTTAGGTCATGAAAATTGTGGTGCCATACAATCTTTTATTGATTCTAAAAATCACCGTTATCACAACCATATTCAAAATATTTTAGATTACATAGCGAACGAAAACGAAGAAAAAGCCATTAAAAATCAACTTTTAGAACATCCAGACCGGGCAATTCATGCAAATATTAAACATGGCGTAAATACGTTGAAAAATTCTCAACCTATACTAAAAAATTTAGTTAAAAAAAACAAAGTTAAAATCGTAGGTGCTTACTATGATTTAGACCAAGGAAAAGTTTCTTTCAACCATGAAGAATGAATAAAATAAATATCAAAATTTAAGATTAATTTTAGTTTCCGTTCATCCTTAAATACGATTTCAAAAAAGGCATCAATTCACCTATCAATACTTTATCTGAAACATTAAAATATAATCTGTTCGGTGGTATTTACGCATAGTATTTCAATTACATAACTTCGGATTTGAAATCACTAAAGGATTTTTAATGATACTACTTTTTGCCAGCTTGATGATTGCAGCGTCATTTTCTATGATTCGAACGAAAAAACAACAAGAAATAAATGCTTCCAATCATAAAAATCAAAAAGTAATAATTCAAGGATTGTTCGTTGGGATGATCACCGGATTAATAGGCGCTGGTGGTGGCTTTTTAATCATCCCTGCATTGATCTTATTGTGTAACTTACCTATGAAAAAAGCCGTTGGAACAGCCTTACTAATCATTGCAGTAAATTCACTTTTTGGCTTTTCAGTTGATTTTTATTCCGGAGTAAAAATAAATTGGACCTTGCTTTTAACAGTGACTAGTTTAGCCATCGGAGGAATTTTTATCGGTAATTTCATTTCTAAAAAAATCGATGGAAACAGCTTAAAAAAAGGATTTGGTTGGTTTGTACTAACAATGGGCGTTTACATCCTTGTAGATTTATTACTCCACAAGTAAGCGCTGAACAACTTGTTCATTGTTTTGATTACGAATGATGATAGAATACAAACCTGGCTTCAATTGAACCTTCCAATTGTAAATTCCTGTATCAAATTTAGCTGCATAACACACACTACCTGAACTCGTCACCACTTCTATCCCAAATACTTTTGTGCTAAAAAAGATATCGTCATCACTTTCTACAGGATTTGGTGTAATGCCATAATTTTCTGAAATAGCCTGAACCAATCCCAAGCTTCCAGCCAACCCACAAGTTCCAGCCGTAAATTCATTTAAAAGGAAATGATCTCCAGCAGGAATTCTACCTGAATTCATCGTTGATGGAAAACCAATTTTGGACCAATACTTTGGTAAAATAAAACTTGGCCGTTGTTGGTAACAATAGGAAACATCTGATAAACTCTGTGTTCCAGCTGGTGTTACCACATTTTTATTATTATTGCCGAATTCAAAATGATTACCTCCTTGTAAGGTATAATTCACTGAGCTAAACGGGAAACTGGTGTTTGGAATTTCATTGCCAATAAAATTTTGACCGGGTGAAGTGTTGTCACTAAAAAAGATTCCCCACAAACTCGCCCTGTTTCTAAAAAACGTATTGTTTGGACCATTTCCACCATGTGAATTATCGATGACAATATTTTGACCATCATTTTGTTCAAACAAATTGGCAAAAACATAATTTCCGTGCAAGACCATATCACCTGCCGAATTACTTGGTAAAAACACACTTCCAGTCCAGTATGGATTGATGGAATAATTGTAACAAAAGACATTGCCATTGGCACCTGCTTGAACAATCATCGAATGGCGTAAATGATTGAAAATATTATCGTAAACACGGCATTCATTCGTGCTGAATTGCAACATGACGCCATAACCTCTTCCTCCTTCACCGTAATCAAACGCGTCTTTGAAATAACAATTATTGATCGATAAATTCGAACAATTACTCGCTTCGATGTGTGCAAAAGTTGTATTCTCAAACGCAACACCCTTCACCCACGAATTGACAGTATATTCAAAACTGATATTACTCGATTGTTCAGGAGCGGTATTATCAATTCGTTCAATCTTTAAACATTCAACACCTGTATTTTTTACTGGAACAATTCGACGAATATATGGTGTGCGTTGCATTAAAAAATCCATACGCATTTCTGAGGCCAACGTCAAGGTGTTGCCTGTAATCGAAGTAATTTGCGTTATTTGCCCTACACTTCCAGCTGCCCATGCCGACGTTGTTAAATCCATATCATTTTGCTTGAATTGAATCCAATCTCCAACGGTGAAAGCAGCTGCGTTTGTAACAGAAATTTGATGCGTTCCCTTTAATGCAGCTTGTGTTAAAGAACTTGTATCGCTCATTGGATAACCTGAAGCATAAAACGAGTGTCCTGTATTTTGGTGTTCAATTCTAAATGTTGTTTGATCCGAACCCGCACCTCTGATAATAAAGTTACTACGCAAATAAATCGGAACGGTAAACAAATAAGTACCTGCTGGAAAATAAACAATTGTTGGACCTTGATAGGCAATCATCAATGAACCCAAAGGATAATCATTTGGTGTCACGCCATCCGCAACAAAACCATACGTTGAAGCATCTACGATTGTAAATCCTTGCGTTGTTGTATCTTTTATTCCGGCTACGTTCCAATCAACAGATCGTTGAGGTGGAAGGGTTTGAGCAAAGGAAAAAGTAATAAAAAATAAAGGCAGAATAAAAATGAGCTTTGACATACAAATAATCTTTTGGTTCAAAGATAGATGAAATGAATGAATTGGAAAAATTAGGTAGTTAATCTAAGCTTTAAAAATTTACAACATTGCAATATTGTAAAGACATCAATTATATTAAGAGTTTCAAGTGTTTTTTTCGCAACATTAGATTTATAAATTACTTAAGAAATAGTAGTATAAATCGATCTTGAACCTGAAACTTAATATTTCCTAACGTAAATGGGTTTCAATAAAAAAAGTCACCATTTCTGATGACTTTCTTTTTCCTTTGTAGCGGGTGAGCCACAAATTTCTAACTTCCTTGAAGGATATGAATTGGTGGTTGAGTTGTGGTTGTTTATGAATCGTCAAGATGCTTAAACCATGGCATCTTTGAGAAAACACTTGCTTGAAATTTAAAAAACCAAGTTTTAAGGTTCCATATTTCGTATACATCAATCCTTATTTTGTGTTCTTCTATTACTTACCTTCAAATCTACATTTGTCAAAAAAAAGAAAATGAAGAAAACGATTTTAATTACAGGCTCTAGTAGTGGTATTGGCAAGGACACGGCAAAATATTTTCAGTCCAAAGGATGGAATGTTATTGCCACAATGAGGAATCCAGAAAATGAGAAAGAGCTATCTTCTTTGGCAAATGTACAGGTTGTAAAATTGGATGTATTGGATCTTGATTCAATCGATACTGCTATAGCAAAAGGAACTCAACACTTTGGGAAAATAGATGTTTTGGTCAACAATGCTGGTTATGGGGCTTATGGGCCTATAGAATCTTTTCCAAGGGAGAAAATCCTTCGTCAGTTCAATACGAATGTGATCGGCTTAATGGATGTTACTCGTGCCATACTCCCACATTTTCGACAAAATAAAAGCGGTATCGTTATTAATATTTCATCAATGGGTGGTAAAATGACTTTCCCATTGGGTTCATTGTATCACGGGACAAAGTTTGCGGTTGAGGGTATTTCCGAATCAATGCGCTATGAAATGGAACAGATAGGTTGTAAAGTTAAAATCATTGAACCTGGATCAATCGCAACAGATTTTGCAGGTCGATCGTTTGACTTCAATCACGATGAAAACCTCAAAGAATATCAACCGATTGTTACAAAAATATTGACGGTTTTCCCAACTATGGTTAAAAGCGCTTCACCAGTAAACATTGTTTCGAAAGTGATTTTTGAGGCAGCTACCGATGGGAAAAGCAAGTTAAGATACATGGCAGGAAAGGATGCCAAGATGTTTAATTTCATGAGTAAGGTTTTTGGCTATAACTTTATTGTTTTCATGAATAAAAAGTTTTTTAAATTGTAAGGCATGAGTCAATTCATTCATTTAAAATCAATTGCTGATCTATCACGTCTGTTAAATGAAAGTGACTTTCATCCTTTGGTTGCAGTTGTAGATTTTAGCAAAACCACGGATCACATCGAAGAGGAAACACGAATCACAACTGATTTTTATTCTGTGATGTTTAAGAATTATTGTAAAAGCGCCCTTACTTATGGTCGAAAAGCAATTGATTTTGATGAGGGGAGTTTGATTTGTATGGCACCAAATCAAGTGATTACCATTGATAATGAAATTGAGCCCCGAGATAATCCAATGGGTTGGGGCTTATTTTTTCATCCTGATTTGATTCGAAATACTTCACTTAATTCCAAAATGAAGGACTATTCTTTCTTTTCATATGAGATGGCAGAAGCGCTTCATTTATCTGAAAAAGAAAAGCAGTTGCTTTACGATTGCATTGTAAAAATTCAGTCGGAAGTTAAAGAAAACATTGATGATTATAGTCAGACGATCATTGTTTCAACCATTGAACTTTTATTAAATTATTGCAATCGCTTTTATGGAAGACAGTTCATTACCCGCAAAGCCACAAATAGAGATGTGTTAGAGAAAGTAGAGACGATATTGAGACAGTATTTTTCTACAGAAACACCCCTTAATGGTTTGCCTACAGTGAAATATCTTGCAGAAACTGTTCATTTGTCTCCAGGATACCTTGGTGATTTACTCAAAAAAGAAACTGGCATGAATGCTCAGGAGCACATTCATCATGTTGTAATTGAGCATGCCAAAAATACATTATTAAATACAGACCAGTCGGTTAGTGAGATTGCCTTTGATTTAGGTTTTGAATACCCACAGTATTTCAGTCGTTTGTTTAAACAGAAAACAGGAACAACTCCGTTGAAATTTAGGAATTTGAATTGAGATCAAGATTAAGGCATGTCATTGTTTGGTTTTTGATTATTTCAGCAAATTTGTTTCATGATAGAAACAATAACAAGAAAACAACTTTACGATCTTATCTGGAGTAAACCACTCACCAAGGTCCAACTTGAGTTGGGATTGACCTATGCTCAAATTAAAAGTATCTGCAACGAAAAGCAGATTCCAATACCTGGTAGTGGATTTTGGATAAAGAAGGAATATGGAAAGCCATTAACTATTTTACCATTATTTGAGTACTCTGACATCGAAGATGAAATTCGCTTGCCAAAACGAAAAAAAAGTTATCTAACTCCGAAATGTTCATTAATGAAGCAAATGATATAGCTCGAAACATACAGTATTATTGGGATTCTTCAGACCTTGAGACCAAATTGAAATTATAGAAAACAGTCTTTCCAAAAGGATTATGGATTTCCCCGTCACAAAGGGGTTATCTAACTCGTTATGTGAATTATTTTTTCCGAAGAATCCCTTTGTTTTCAATGTCTTTGGAGTGGCAGAAAACAAGAAAAGTCACCATTTCTGATGACTTTTCTTCTCTAGTAGCGGGGACACGACTCGAACGTGCGACCTTCGGGTTATGAGCCCGACGAGCTACCAACTGCTCCACCCCACACTCTATTCATTTAACGTATTTGCTAAATGCAGTACAAATATACGACTATTTTGGGTAATGACAAGAAATAATCTAAAATAATGTCATTTTTTTTATTTCACTTCTGTTAAATGCGCTTACTTTTGTATGAACGAATTTATGTTAGACAAAAAATTTCATATGAAAATTATCGCTGGTATTTTAGTTTTTTCACTTCTGCTGTTTAGTGCTTGTTCCACAGACCAATCCTCTGCTAGTGAAAATGAAACAGTAGCTCCCAAAACAATGGAACGTTTTAAAGGACAATTTGAAATGGATGCCAAAGTTGAAGCAATCGATGCCAACGAACAATTAAAAAAATTGAACAGTTTATCGTTTACGAACAATGCTAAATCTTCTGCTGAAGCAATCGCCTATTTGGATGAAAATGATAGTGAAGTAAAAATAATTGAAAAATTCAATGCAACTGAAACTGGAAATTATGGCTCAAAAACATTTTACATTGAGAATGGAGCTGTTTTTTGTGCGAAAGAAGTGTACTTCGACAAACAAATTAGCGTGCCTTCCTTTGTAGAACGCATTAGCTATTATGGTAAAAAGCAACAAGTATTAGCAACTATTGAACGATTTGCAGCTTATGAAGAAGATTTAGATCAAACAGCGTTCAATGTTACCGCAAAAAAAAGAATTTCAGTTGATCGTGCACTTTCTATTTTAAACCATTCGGGAGAATTTGAAACTACTTTTCAAGGATTTTTGACCCACAACAATATGGATTTTATTTTAGTGGGAAAAAACACAGCGGATGGATTTACTTCTGCTCTTTCTATACAATCTCAAAATGCAACTGTACTTTATTTGCAAAAAAATGAACGCAAAATGGTTGGTACATTATTGGATGTTAGTCACAGTTTTATTGTAGATGGAAGTGGAATGACATTTCAAGTGTTAAATGATATAACGATCATACAACCAAAAAAATAAGCAACGATAAATCATTTTTAACGTTATTATTTCAGTTTGATTTCGTTAAAAATGTTAAAATTTAAAAACGATTCAGTTTATTACTTGATATTTGTCAACTATTTAAAACGAATTATAATTACCAAAAACTTAAAATGAAAAAAACACTCTTCTTTTTAATCCTATTATTTTGTTCCTTTTTACCGGATTCATTGCATGCGCAAGAAATGAAAATAACAGGTACTGTTTTCGATTCTACCGGAGTAAAGCCTTTAAAAGATGCCATGATCATGGCTGTTCGAGTAAAAGATTCTTTGCTTATAAATTTCACGCGCTCAAAAGAAAATGGAAGTTTTAATTTATCAGGTTTTGAACCAGACACCTTGTCATTAATTATTGCTCATCCAAACTTTGACGATCGTGTTTTTTACATTTTTGGAAATAAATCGAATTATGAAATTGACATTCCAACAGCCCGATTGAATATAAAATCGAAAGAATTGGCGGCCATAACAATTTATGCTAACAAAAACCCAATTTATTACAAAGGAGATACATTAGTGTATGTAGCGGATTCATTCAAAGTAGCTGAAAATGCAGTAGTTGAAGATTTATTAAAGAAATTACCTGGATTAAAAGTTGATAAATCTGGTAAAATAACTTCTCAAGGAAAAGAAATCAGTAAAGTATTAGTGGATGGAGATGAATTTTTTGGAACAGATCCAACAATGGCTACCAAAAACTTAGCTGCGAATGGCGTTGAGTCTGTTCAAGTTTATGAAAAGAAAAATGAAAACGCAAAAGAAGGCGAAGATGAAACAATCAAAGTACTCGATCTCAAATTAAAAGAAGAAGCAAAAAAAGGCTATTTTGGAAAAGTTTCAGGGGCTTCTGATTTTGGATTATTTGAGGAGAAACCATTCTATGAAGGTGAGTTATTATTAAACAAATTCAATAAAACACAAAAAATATCTGTTTTTGCATTGGGTTCAAATACACCAAAATCAACATTGGGATTTGGTGACATGGCTAAATTTGGTTTAAATGATGAATTAGAAAACAGTGGCATGTCGATGTGGAATCAAAATTCTAGAAATACTTCTGGGATTCCTCAAACATTCAAAGCTGGTGTTTACTTCAACGATAAAATTGGAAAACGTGGCGAAATCAATATCAATTACACGTATTACAACCAACAGTTAACCGCTAAATCAAATAGTAAAACACAGTATTTCTTAACAGATTCTACTTATTCTTCGTTGGATTCTATTCAAAATTCATCTAGAAATGAAGCCCATAAAATTAATTTAACCTATAATTTAAAGATAGATTCATTGACAAATTTGGAGATTAAACCTTCTTTATCCTATAATTTAGGCTATTCTGACAATAGATCCAATAACTCATTTATTGGTGAAACAGGAATTCAATCATTAAATACGTTAGTACAAAACGAAAATGATTCGAAAGGATTAACGACTAATTCTAAAATAACCTTAAATCGTAAGTTTAAAAAACCAAAAAGAGAATTAGAGTTAAAATACATTTTAGAAACAGAAAACAATGCTACAAATGGAAAACTATCTACTCGTTCAACTTATATAGCTTCTGCAGACTCGGTTTCACAAAATAAAATCAATAACAACTCAAAATATGATCATTTCTCTACTATCAGCTATTTTGAACCGATTACTACTAAAATAAAATTAAAAATTGAATACACCTATGAAATAGGTAAATCATTGCAAGACAAACAAACGCGTGATTCTTACACCAATACAATCAATTCTAATTTTTCTAATAATTTTGAAAATACACGCATTCAAAATAAAGTAGCACTTGAGTTTATCTACGATAGTAGAAAGCATAACTTTGGATTTGGAATGGGCGCTAGAAACATTACAATTGATAATACCAATCTGTTGTCTAATTTAACAATCAACCAAAACATCAACAACTTATTGCCTCGCGCTTGGTATGCTTACAAACCGTCTCAAACAGGTAGACTTGGCATCAATTACTATACGAGTTCTGCCCAACCATCAATCAATGATTTACAGCCAGTTCAAGATAATACCAATCCGAATAGAATTCAAATTGGAAATGCAGATTTAAAACCGAATTACACACATGCTATTCGTATGAATTTCAATAATTGGAATGCAGTAAACGGAAGATATGTTTGGAGTGGTTTAAATGCTAGTTATATAAACAATGCATTTGCAAATTCTACAACATATAATTCATTTGGACAATCTGAATCTCAAACCGTTAATGTGGATGGAAATTTTTATGCGAATTTGTTTGCAGGGGCAGGTTTTCCATTCTTTAACCGAAAATTAGAATTTGCACCGAATATCAATGCAAGTTATAACCGTTATACAAATCTTGTTAATGGATTGGAAAATGTTACTCAAAACACATCCATTGGTGGTGGACTTACCATTGAATTCAAGCCATCGGATTCTTTATCGATCAGTATTTCACCTAATTTCGGATACACTTCCCCAAAAAGCTCTTTAAACAGTGTGTCTAGCAAGCCTTATTCGACCAATGAATATACTGCGAGTATCGAATGGACCATTCCATTTAATTTCAAAATTAAATCAGATGCAACTTACTTGATGAATAATAATTTAGCTGCAGGATACAATGTAAATATCTTTATTTGGAATGCGGAACTGAGTAGATCATTTACTAAAACAAGAAACTTAATCCTTTCTGTTCAAGGAAATGATATATTAAATCAAAACAAAAGCATACAAAGAGAGGTAAATGGAAATATTATTACTGATAATTTCACTCAATTAATTTCGCGTTATTTCTTGTTTAAAGTGACGTATAAATTTAATAACAATAAAACAAAAGAAGATGATTTCCAAGGTTGGCACTAAATTACTCATTGCAACACTTTTTTTAAGTTGCTTTTCATTTCAAGTTTCAGGACAAATAGCACATGCTGGAAGAATCGTTTTTGAACGTAAAACAAATCTATTGAAACGATTTGACGATCCAAGAATGAGAAATTTCATCGACGAAGATCACAAAATTAAAATTGAAAAATTTGAATTATTATTCAACGATACTTGCTCTGTTTTTAAACCAATAATTACCGATGAAGAAGAAGATGGTATGAGTTGGTTAACAACAAAAAATACTTATTATCAATTTGAAAATTCAAACACGAAAATGTCCTTACTTTCTCTAATAGGGAAAGAAGTTCACATTAAAGGTGAAATTTCAAAAAGAAACTGGACGATAACAGACAGCAAACGTACTATTGGAACTTACGAATGTCGTAAAGCGATTTATCAAAAAAACGATTCAACACGTATTTATGCATGGTACGCTGTTGATTTGGCACCTTCTGTAGGTCCAGAAGGATTTTCTGGTTTACCCGGAGCTATTCTAGGATTAGCTACTGAAGATGGCGGTATTATTTATTTTGCTAAAAGTGTTGAACTGATTGCACCTAAAAAGGAAGCACTTACCTACACACAAGGAAAAAACAAAAGTTATTCGATACAAGAATTTAAAGAGAAAATCGAGAAAGATTTTGGAACCCAACCTTGGGGAAAAAATTTATTCAATGATATGTTTAGGTGGTTGTAACTTTTTTTAATTAAAAAAACCCGCCTTGATAATCAAAGCGGGTTTTTTTTATACACATATAAATTATTCATTCTCAGCTACCACTTCCTTTACTTCAGGTAAGTGTGTTTTCAATAAATTCTCAATTCCAAATTTCAATGTTGCTGTTGAAGAAGGACAACCTGCGCAAGAACCTTTCATTAAAACGCTAACAACTCCATCTTCAAAACCTCTGTATTCAATTGCTCCACCATCATTTTCAACTGCTGGTCGCACAAATTGATCTAATAAGTCACGAATGGCATCATCAATTTCATGCGCTTCGTATACTTTTTTAGGAGAATCATTTTCTTCAACTAAAGCTGGAGTTGGCATTTGAACCAAAACATCTTTTCCTTCGCTAATAAAATTTTTGATGAATTCTCTTAATTCCATGTTGATGAAATCCCAAGGAACATTATCTGTTTTAGTTATCGTTACAAAATTGGCCGCAATAAAAACTTTTTGAACGAATGGTAATTGAAATAACTCTTCAGCCAATGGTGAAAATCCTTTCGCTTCTTTTGCTGAATTAAATTCAACTGAATCTCCTGTAAGTAGTAAATATTTATTCGCAACAAACTTCATTGTTGTTGGATTTGGCGTCATTTCTGCGTATATTGTTACTGGTACATTCATAATTTGCAATTTTTGACAAAATTACCATAATCTTTTCGCTTCTGATATAATTTCTGCGAATAAATATATTTTTATTTATTGAAAAAAGCGTTTAATTTTACATTGTGAAATGGATTAAAAATTGCACCTTACTAATCTTAGTTATTGTTTCATTTATTGGAACAATAGGTGTTAATGTATTTCAACATTCATGCACTGAAGACGGCATTTACACTGCCTATTTCATCAATACTAACTCACACTGTGAACCCTTAGAATCAGCCACTGAATCATGTTGTGAAAAAGAGCAAAAAGTACCGAGCCCTTCTAAGCAAACAATTTCAGATAACTGTTGCAAAGACGAAGTTTCTTATTTTAAAGCATCGCTTGATTATTTTTCAACCTACAAAATTCAAGTTCATGCATTGAATACATTCGCAATTCCAGTTGTTTATCATTGGAATGAATCGTTTATTTTACCTATCCAACAAGCATCTCTACAGTATGAAGATCCACCGCCTCTTTTAAAATCAGGAAGAGAAATTCTTCTCAACAAACAAGTTTTTAGACTATAAATTAATTCAACTACCAATTAGTTAACGAATTAATTTTAAAAACAATGAAACAATTATTAATAACAATTGTCTTCATCACAAACTCATTGCTTGTATTTACACAAGTAAGAGGGTATGTGTATGGAAACGATACAATTCAAAAAAAAGCTATCAAAGGTGCTAGCCTAATGCTTTTAGAAGAAAAGTTAAAAACCACGACCAATGAGGATGGCGCATTTGAGTTTATTCTCCCTAAAACGCTACCACAAACATTAGTGATTAGTGCAAAAGGATATTACAACGACACCGTCATTTTAAGCAAAAAAGACCGTTTCAGTGCTTACCAAATTGTTCTTTATTCTGAAAAATTATTACCTGAAATAGTAGTAGCTTTTAGAAAAACTGATCACGGTATTTCTCGACTCAAAACCTTGCATGTTGAAGAAATAAACAGCGGTGAATTGAGGAAAGCTGCGTGTTGCAATTTATCGGAATCATTTGAATCGAATGCTTCCGTTGATGTTAACATTACAGACGCCGTATCTGGAGCTAAAAAAATCCAACTATTAGGATTAGATGGAGTTTATACACAAATTCAACTCGAAAACGTTCCTATTTTAAGAGGGCTTGAGAGCTCTTTTGGAATTACATCTATACCAGGAACCTGGATTTCTTCCATTCAAATTACGAAAGGAACAGGAACCGTAGTCAATGGTTATGAATCCATGGCAGGTTTAATCAATCTTGAATTGAAAAAACCCGAACAAGCAGAGCACTTTTTCTTAAATGGATATCAAAGTGCTTTCGGTCGTTCTGAACTAAACGTAAATCATTCTATAATCGTGTCGCCAAAATGGCGAACAACATGGTTTTTACATGGTTCAACAATGCTAGGAAAAATGGACAACAACCATGATAATTATTACGACATTCCATTATCAAAAACTATAGCAGCTATGAATCGTTGGCAATACCAAGGCAAAAAAATGGAAGCGCAAATTGGATTCAACACGTATTTCGACGAAAAATTGGGCGGAGAAATAAATGCCGTAAGTCCTTATCGTGTTACTACCAAAACCAAGCATGTTGATATTTTTGCAAAAACTGGTTTCTTTTTGAAAAAGCCAACAAATTCAATTGGAGTGGTTTATGCAGTTAAAAGTCATACCATTACGAGTAAATTTGGTAATCGAGATTTTTTAGGGACAGAAAAAAGAGGGTATATCAATGCACTTTTTGATGGCATTATAGGAACAACAATACACAAAATAAAAGTAGGTATTAGTGCTAATTTTATTCAATTACATCAAAAAAGTAATATGCTAGTAGACAATAGAGTTGAAATTGTGCCAGGTTCCTTTTTAGAATATACTTTCTCAGGCATACGTTTAACAACCGTTTTAGGAGCAAGATTGGATATTCACTCGCAATTTGGGGCTCAATTCGTCCCAAGATTTCATGCGAAATATACATTAAATGAATACATGGATCTTCGATTAACAGCAGGAAAAGGTTGGCGTGTTCCCAATTTTATGATTGATAACATTTCATTAATGGCTAATTCAAAAATATGGGTGAAAGCAACAGAACTAAAACCTGAAAAAAGTTGGAATATCGGTACATCTCTAGTAAATAACTTTAAATTATTGCATCGGAAAACGAGTGTTACAATTGACTATTATTTCACCTATTTTGAAAATCAATTAATTGTTGATCGCGATGCTAATACTGCTTTTATCTATTTTAAAAACGAACAAAATACGTCCTATTCATCTAGTCTACAAATGGAGTTGGATATCGAATTAGCCCCTAGATTTTCAGTTCGTTTTGCTTATAAAAACTTACTGATTCGAGCACAATACAATGGAATAGAACAACAACAAGTAATGGTTCCTAGAGATCGTTTTTTAACTGCTTTAAGTTATAGCACAAGAAATAAACGATGGGAATTTGCTTCGAACATTTCTATTTATGGGGCTATGCGATTACCAAATTATCAATTGAATTCTCTTATCGTTGAAAATGAAAAAAGTCAAGCTTATCCACTAATAAATCTACAAATAACTCACTTATTTAAAAAATGGGATTTCTATGTTGGGATTGAAAATTTAAGTAATTTCAAACAAAAAAATGCAATTATTGATCCATCAAATCCTTTTGGGAATGATTTTGATGCAACTCGAATTTGGGGACCCATAATGGGGATTAATATATATGGAGGAATAAGATTTACATTAAAGAATTAAAAATGAAAAAAATAATAATGATCAGCATATTAAGTTGTTTATCCATGCACTTAAATGCTCAGACAAAAGACGTTGCTGTTCAAATAGTTACCATTCAAACATCAGCACAATGTGGCGATTGTGAAGAACGCATTGAATCTTTATTGAATTATACAAAAGGAGTTAAATTCGCCGAACTAGATAATGAAACGAAAATTGTAACCGTGAAATTCGTTACTAAAAAAATCAGTTTGAAAACAATTTGTGAAAAGTTGAACGAAATTGGATATGATGCAAATGAATTTATAGCACCTAAAGAAAATGTATTAAAATTGCCGAAATGTTGTCAACCTGGTGGAATGCACTAAAAAATCAATCAAATATTCAACTATTTAGAAATACATCAATTGATTTGCCAATATTTTTTTAGTAAATTCGCACAACAAATTTAAAAAACAGATAATGTCATATTTATTTACATCAGAGTCAGTTTCAGAAGGGCATCCTGACAAAGTTTCTGACCAAATTTCAGATGCGTTAATTGATAATTTCATGGCCTTTGATCCTGAATCAAAAGTTGCATGTGAAACGTTGGTTACTACTGGTTTGGTTGTTTTAGCTGGAGAAATTAAAACTACTACTTATTTGGATGTTCAATCAATCGCTCGTGAAACGATTAAAAAAATCGGATACACGAAGTCTGAATATATGTTTGATGCAAATTCATGTGGTATTATTTCAGCATTACATGATCAATCTGACGATATCAACCAAGGTGTTGACCGTGCTGCTGCAAAAAATGATTTTGAATCAAAAGCAAATGCTCAAGGTGCAGGTGACCAAGGAATGATGTTTGGTTATGCTAGCGTTGAAACAGATAATTACATGCCGTTGGCTTTGGATTTAGCACATAAAATCTTACAAGAGCTTTCTTACATTCGTAACAATGAGCCTGAATTGATTCCTTATTTGCGTCCAGATGCTAAATCACAGGTTACAATTGAATATTCTGACGACAATGTTCCTCAACGTATTGATACAATTGTAGTTTCATCGCAACATGACGATTTTGCAGCTGAAGCAGAAATGTTAGCTAAAATTAAATCTGACATCGTTTCAATTGTAATTCCGCGCGTTAAAGCAAAATTAAAACCAGCTTTACAAGCATTATTTAACGACCAAATTACTTACCACATTAACCCGACAGGTAAATTTGTGATCGGTGGGCCTCACGGAGACACTGGTTTGACGGGTCGTAAAATCATCGTTGATACCTATGGCGGAAAAGGTGCTCACGGTGGTGGAGCTTTCTCTGGTAAAGATCCATCAAAAGTTGACCGTTCTGCGGCATATGCAACACGTCATATCGCAAAAAACTTAGTTGCTGCAGGTTTGTGTGACGAAGTTTTAGTTCAAGTTTCATATGCAATTGGTGTTGCTAAACCATGTGGATTGTTTGTTAATACATACGGTACTGCAAAAGTTGATATGACTGATGGTGAGATTGCTCGCAAAGTAGAAGCGATTTTTGATATGCGTCCATACGCAATTGAACAACGATTGAAATTACGTAATCCAATCTATTCAGAAACTGCAGCTTATGGTCACATGGGGCGTAAAAATGAAATAGTTAAAAAATCATTTAAAGCACCAGATGGAACTGTTAAAGTGTTAGAAGTAGAATTGTTCACTTGGGAAAAATTAGATTTTGTTGACCAAGTTAAATCAACATTTAATTTGTAATTAAGCAAATTACAGATTAAAAAAGGCGCTTTTTAAAGCGCCTTTTTTTTGCAAACTACTTATTAATCTATTTTCAATAAATGAGGAAGTTTCTTTTTAAACTTCGCAACTCGTTTTTTTGAAACTAACTGAATATATCGATTATTTGGATTGTTTTTTTCGTAGTCTTGGTGGTAGATTTCTGCCGGATAAAAGACCGTAAAAGGAGTTAATTCTGTGGTAATCTGAGCATGTACTTTCTGTTGAATTAAACGCGCGATATAACGTTCAGCTTGCTGCTTTTCTTTCAAACTTTGATAAAAAATAATCGAACGGTATTGTGGCCCAAAATCAGGCCCTTGTTGATTTAATGTAGATGGATCGTGCGAACCAAAAAACGCAACCAACAAAGTATCATAGTTAATAACTGTAGAATCATACGTAATTTTAATCGTTTCTGCATGCATCGAGTTCCCACTACAAATTAATTCATAAGTTGGATTTTTCTCTTTCCCTCCAGCATAACCAGAAGTTACATCTTCCACTCCTTTTATAGATTCAAAAACGGCCTCAACACACCAAAAACATCCAGCTGCAAAATATGCAGTTTTGGATTTTGGAGAAACAAGTTTCGAATGGTTAGCTGGTTGAGCACAACTAGATAAACAAACGAATAAGATAATAATAGAAATTGATTGTCGCATATCGATTAAACGAACAATACTTAAAAATGTTTACCGGAACTACTCTATTTCCTTAACATTATCACCTCGAAGCAAACGCAATCGTTTTCTTGCTTCCTCAGCAAATAAGCTGCCTTTATAATCAAACAATAATGTTTTATACAATTCAGTTGCTTTCGGTAAATCTTTGAGTTGAACTTCTGTTATTTCAGCTAATTGAAACAAGGCATCATCCGCTAAAATATCTTCTTTATGGTATTTTAATAAAGTAGTTAAAAATTCCACCGCTTCGTTCCACCTACCTTGTTGTTGCATGGCATGTGCTTTTTTAAAGTAGATTTCATCACTTAAGCTGTGATATGGGAATGCTTTAATAATACTGTCAAACAAAATGAAAGCAGCTTCGTATTTGTGCTGTTCAATTAATAAATCAGCATTAGCAAACCAAGACATGGCTTGGTAATTACTATCAATCCCATAATTATCTGTTATCATAATTGATAATTGCATGGCATCATTAGCAATTAATTTTGATGTGGATTCTTTCAAAATATTCAATTGTTCTTGAGCATAATCAAATTCTGCATCGTAGTAAAAAATTCGTGCATTTTTGAATTTTGCTTCTTGTCCGATTGGCTCAAATTTCAAATCATTTTGAATTTGCATGAAAAGTAATGAAGCTTCCCAAATATCTCCATGTAAAACATGAATGTCCCCTAACAACATTTTCACATCTGCACGTTGCATATCTGTCAATCCAGGCATTTTAAGTACTTCTGATAAATTTAGAATAGCAGAATCTGCCTGATTAAAATAAAAGGCTTGAATGTGTGAAAGTTCCATCAATAGTGGCAATGATCTTGGTTTTTTTCCTAAACGAATGATCGCTGCTTTGTATTCTAATACTGTTGCTTGTAATTCTTCTTTTGAATAATTTCTATTCGTGGTTACCTCTAAAAAACGAGTGTTTAATAAGGCATTTTCTGCTTTTAAATAATAAGGAGATTCTTGCCCCAAACTCAAAACATATTTGAATGCTTTTCGAGCCGATTCATAGGCTGTGTTTTCTACACAAATCGTTCCTAAATCCAATATTCTTCTTCCTTGTTCATTCAAACGTTTATCTAAGGCTTGAAGTTGGAACAAAGCACCATCAAAATTCTTCCGTTGTATGAATAACCAAACCAACATATTGACATAAACTTGTTCGGCTGGATTTTTTTGTATTCTAACTAATAGACTACTTTTTAAATAGTCAAATTCCTTTAAATCCGGTTGAGAAAAATCATATTGACGAATTAATAAGTTTTGAATTGATTCGCTATAACTCGCTTGAAAATCTAGTAAACCAATGTATTCATCCAACATTTTTTCTGTTTGTCCCATTGCACCATAATACTCTGCAAACTGAAAATGTAAAGGATACGTATTTTTCAACAATTTACGTCCTTCTTCGATCACTTTAAATGCAAGCTCATTGTTGTTTTGACTTCGCAATGCCGTAAACAAATTAATGATATAAGTTGGATCTGCAGTTAATTCTTCAATTAACTCATTATAGAGTCTTTTTGCTTTGTCTAGTTGATTAGTTTCTTCGTATAGTTTACCTAATTGTACTTTATAGTCTAAATCATACCGGAAATTGCTGACTTGTTTTTTTAGAACTTTTTCCGCTTGTTTAAAATCTTTTAATTGAACTAAACATTCAAAATAGCGGTTAAAATTTACTTTGGATGGATCAGAAGCAACAATTTTTTCATAATAAGAACTTGCTTTTTCAAAATCCCCATTTGCAAAATAATGCTGTGCTAATTGTTGGTCCGTTTCTTTTTGAGCAAAAGAAAAAAGCGTTATGACTATGCTAAAGAAAACAGACGCTATCTTCATGTTATTTTTTATCCTTGATAAGTGCTAAGGAAAATGCCAATAGTTCTGGATGCAATTGATGATAAACCTTCAAGGTAGTATCTTTTTCTTTCAAATAATCAGAAAGAATAATCGAGAGTTGCTTGACTTTATTCATTTCAAATTGAATGAATTCAGCATATTTATCTCTTTCACCACTTCCTGAATTGATGTCATTTTTCAACTTGCTTAAAGTTACCAGTTCATCTGCAGAACCAATTTTCAATGCATTGTAGGTACGAGATAAAGGGCCGAATTTTCTTCGCATAACTTTATATGCGTCCATTTTTTTTCCAAAAGCTAAATTTACAGTGTCTGAATAAAAATTCTGTTTGATGCGTAATTCAACATCTTGTGTTGCTGTTTTGCGGTAAACAATTGAATCGATTTCGCTCTTCAATACGATCTTTTGAATACTATCTACTGATTTCGAAAGTAGATCAATCGAATTAATTTGTTCTTGTTTTTTCAAGTCGGAACAAGCCGCTAAAACAAGCGCGCTTAAACAAAGAAATAGTAATTGTTTCATGGAAAAAATATTAATCAATCTTAGTAAATCCAGTAAATTTATGCAAAGCTGTAGGGATATTGATTCCAGTTGCAGTTTGGTGATTTTCCAACATTGCAGCCACAATTCTAGGTAAAGCTAAAGCTGAACCATTCAAGGTATGGCATAATTGATTCTTTTTATCTGCTCCTTTAAAACGCAATTTCAAACGATTCGCTTGGAACGTATCAAAACGAGAAACCGAACTTACTTCTAACCATTTGTCTTGAGCCGCAGAATACACTTCAAAATCGTATGTTAATGCAGAAGCAAAACCTGTATCTCCACCACATAATCTCAAAATTCTGTATTGTAAACCTAATTTCTCCAACAAATTTTTAACGTGTTCGATCATGTCTTCTAATGCTTTTGCAGAGTTTGAAGGATGCTCAATTCGAACGATTTCAACTTTATCAAATTGGTGTAAACGATTTAAACCACGCACATCTTTCCCGTATGAACCTGCTTCTCTTCTGAAACATGGCGTATAACCAGTAAGTTTAATGGAAAAATCATCAGAAGGTAAAATGACATCTCTGTATATATTTGTCAATGGCACTTCTGCAGTAGGAATCAAATAAAAATCATCTTCGCCCACATAATACATTTGACCTTCTTTGTCAGGCAATTGTCCAGTACCGTAACCACTCGCTTCATTGACAACCAAGGGTGGAATAAATTCTTCATACCCAGCTTTGTCTGCTTCTTCTAAAAAGAAAGAAATCAAAGCGCGTTGTAATTTTGCACCTTTCCCTCTGTAAAATGGGAAACCAGCTCCAGTTACTTTTACGCCTAATTCAAAGTCTATTAAATCATATTTTTTAGCCAAGTCCCAATGAGGAAGAGGTTCGCAATCAAACGTTGGAATAGCACCTTGTTCGTATACTGTTTCATTATCCAATTCACTTTTACCAGCTTTCACTAATTCATTTGGAACATTTGGCAAGGTATATAACAACTCTGTAATTTCTTTCTCAAAAGCATCTACTTTAGATTTCAATTCAACTTCACGCGTTTTTAAAGTTGACGTTTGTTCTTTCGCTTCGTTTGCTTCTGCTTGTTTACCCTGTTTGAATAAGTCTCCAATCACTTTCGCTAAACCGTTCAATTCTGCAGCGATGGATTCTAACTCAGTTTTTGTAGCGCGCCAATTGGTATCAGCAGCTAAAACAGCATCTAATGTTGCTGTTGCATCAATATTTCTTTTTTTAAGCCCTTCAATAATGGCTTCTTTTTCTGTTCGGATGCGGGTAATTTCAAGCATTTTATTTCTTTTAAAGTACGAATTTAATCATTTTAAAGCAGTTATATTTGGGAATTCAAATAAAAAAAAGACAAAAAAACATAAAACTTAAACGCATAAAAAAAGGCGAACAAACTGCTCGCCTTTATTAATTATTTCAATTCAATTATGCTTCTGCAGTTTCAAAAGGAACTACTGATACAAATGAACGATTATCTTTTTTCTTACGGAATTCTACCAAACCATCAGTTAAAGCATACAACGTATGATCTTTACCAATACCAACATTAACACCTGGGTGATGTTGAGTACCTCTTTGACGAATAATAATATTTCCAGCGATTGCTGCTTGTCCTCCAAAAATCTTTACACCCAATCTTTTACTGTGTGATTCACGACCATTTTTCGAACTACCGACTCCTTTTTTGTGTGCCATTGTTTTTAATTTTTATTCCAAAAATAAACCTGGAAAATTTTTACTAAGCTTTGATGTCTTTAATGGTAATCGACGTAAAACTCTGACGATGTCCATTTCTTTTTTTGTAACCTTTTCTACGTTTTTTTCTAAAAACGATTACTTTATCACCTTTCACGTGATCTAAAACTTCTGCAGTTACCGAAGCTCCTGCTATAGCTGGGGCGCCAACATTGATCTTTCCATCATTGTCAACTAAAAGAACGCGGTCAAATGTTAATTTTTCGCCTTTCTCAGCTGCCAAACGGTGTACAAAGATTTTTTGGTCTTTTTGCACTTTGAATTGCTGCCCTGCTATCTCTACAATTGCGTACATATAGCTTGTTTTTATTAATTAAATCCTTAAATTAGGACGACAAAGATAATTAAAAATCTATTAAAGACAACTATTATCTGGAAATATTTGAAATCAACCCTGCTTTTTAATGATTTTTTGCTGGATAAATGTCCAGTAATTAGCTATAAACACACCCAACAAAACAACAATCATAGCTAATAATTGAAAGAATGTAATGCTTTCACCAAATGAAAAACCAATCAAAACAGCTACAATTGGAATAAAATAAGTGACTCCACTTGCAAACAAAGTAGACGTATAAGCTATGACACGATTAAAAATGATTGTCGCCAAGGCAGTTCCAACTATTGCCAATAGTGCAATTGCAGCGAATCCTTCAAACGCAAATTTATTTGTTTGAATGGTTGTAATAGTGCCAAAATAATAGTTGCCAATTAACGATGGAATGAAAACAATCGTAAAAGCTAAGGATGTAATTTGAATCGCGGAAAAATTTTGCAATGTATGTTTGATTGTGTTTAAACTAATGCCATACATAAATGTCGCTAATACGATCGCTGATATTTGCCACCACGTACCTTTCGATTCAAAATCATGTCCAGCTAACATTAACAAAACAATTCCTACAAAACCGATGATAACACCAAAAAGTTGAACCGATGACAAGCGGATTTTAAACACTATAAAGCCAATTAATAATGAAAATATAGGTGTAAAACTATTCAACATACCTGCATATCCTGACGACAAACCTGTTTCAGCATAAGTAAAGAGGAACGCGGGAATAAGATTCCCAAATACACCCACCATTGAAAATAAAAGAAATTGTTTAATCGATTGTATTTTGCGAAGATGATAAATCCCAAACGGCAATAGCACACTACTTGCTAATGTAATTCTTAACGCTCCTACTTGCATTGCCGAAAAAATCGGAACACCAGCAGTGTGAAACATCCCTTTTTTCATTAAAATAAATGAGCTGCCCCAAATACCCGCTAAAACAAACAACAGCAACCATGCTTTTAACTCAATTTTCATGGAACAAAGTTAATGAATGTATCGTCGCATTTCATTTTCGTTTAAAAATCAATAAATGCTTCTTATCGTGAATAAGTTTGAACTCTGTTGACAATTTCAATTCTTTAATTGAATTTGTCAACTCTATATCTGTCAATGGCCATGAACTTCTTCCTTTAGTTAATAAAACAATATAGCTAGCATTTTTAACAATAGGAAAAGCATAAAGCTCCTGCCTTTTTTCTAAACGAGGTGCAAGACAACTTGTAACTGATACAGGGACATCATTTGGAATACATTGAATAGCTTTTTTAATGTAATCAACATCTACACCGCCTGAATCGTAATGGGCAGAATACGAATAATCTCTAGTGGTGCGGTCTAAATATTCAGAAATTGTAGCATTTACTAAGTAAAAATTAACACTCATGGTTAAAACAGATACAATAATCAACAACCAAATTCTTGTTTTTATTTGTTGAAATTTTGCTATACCAAAAATCAATGAAAACGATATAATAACTGAGAATTCAATGGAATATTGACCTCCTAAGCCCCACAAACTAGATTGCGAAGCAAGCATTTTTTGAGCATATATTGGAATAAGCATCCAAAAATAAAGTGGTCTTATTATGAGAAATGCACCTCCAGATAAAAGCACAGTTAAGTGAAAATCGCGTTTAATGTTGTCAAACTGTTGAAGATCTGTATTGATAAAGAAATAAGATAAAGAGCGAATTGGATGAATTAAAAAATTCCAGCCAATTTCTTTCAAATCCCCCCCTAAAAGGGCATATCTTTTTAATTGAACATTAACTCCATTATTCAACAAAGGCATTACAATACTATTGATTGAAATGAAATATAGAAAGGAACAAATTACAATTACTAACTCAAAGGAAAAGCTACTAGTTTGCAAGTTCTTTCTGTTTTCCCATGCTTTTTGAATTGATAAACCTAAAAAAATAAAACCTACCCATAAACCAGTATTTTCTTTTGCAAGAAGCATTAAAAAAACGCCAATTATAACATACTTCCTGTACCCTTTCAAATACCAATAATACACCCAGGGCAATATCATTGCAGCCATTACATTGTTGTGGAAATCAAATGCTAACGAAGAAACAATTGACCAATTGGCATAAAAAACAAACATGCATAATAAACTTTGTAAGTGAGACTTTAACGTCAACATTGCAATTTTATATACCGCAACACCAGCCAATACAATCATAACCACCTGAATAATTAGCAAAGTCCAATTACCAAACAAATAGTAAAAAGGCACATATATGAATGTTAATGGTGAAAAATGATCTGCAAAATAAAGTGCTGAATTACCAACTACATCAAGCGTAAAGTAATTCATTTCACCTTTGGAAAAACAATACAAAGCTTGGTTAAACATCCCCAAATCTAAAGCAGATGTTCGAAGAAAATAATGATTAACAAAAGAGATTGCCATGAAGAAACAAGCCATCAAAACAACAACAAAAGACACATGGAAATTTTTGTGTTTAAACATCTCTATTTGTTCAAAAAGTTTAATTCTATTTCATATTCAACCCTCAAAACAACTAAAAAAAATCCAAACCTTGTTAAAAACCTGTTGATTTCTTGTTGAAAACCCCAATTGTTGAAAAATCACAAAATTCTTACCACTTTTTACCACAAATCAAAATAACACTACTAAAAACAAAGAATAAATGAAAATATTTTTACTTTTTTGAAACCTTTTTCTATTCTAATCGTTATAATTTATTAACAATTATTAAAAGAGTGGTAAAAAGTGGTAGAAATCCATTAATTTTACCCATTATTAATCGTCATGGCAGGCTTAGTAGGAGAATTTGAGGTAAAATTGGACGCGAAAGGGCGTTTCTTGTTTCCTTCCGGATTACGGAAGCAGCTTTCTCCTGCAACACAACGTGATTTCATGCTGAACAAAGGATTTGAAGATTGTCTAACGCTTTACCCGCTATCTGAGTGGGAAAAAATAAGTGAGAAGCTTTCTAAAATGAATTTGTTTAAACCAAAAAACCGAATGTTTTACCGCTTGTTTCATCAAGGGGCGAAATTGGTTGCTTTGGATAATGCAGGTCGTATCTTGATTCCAACCGCACACACAGAACGTGTCGGATTGGTTCAAGATGTTATGCTCATCGCATACAACGATCGAATTGAAATCTGGGATAAGTCTAAATACTTCGAAATGATCGAAGGAAACATGACGGATTTCGCTGATTTAGCGGATGAAGTAATGGGTGACTTAACGGATGGAGAATAGCGAAAACACATACCACATACCAGTAATGCTCAATGAATGCTTGGAAGGATTAAATATCAATCCTGACGGTGTTTATGTAGATGTCACTTTTGGCGGTGGCGGGCATTCAAAAGCAATTTATAAGCAATTAAGTCCGAAAGGGAAACTGATTGTTTTCGATCAAGACCCAGACGCGAAAAAAAACGCATGGGAAGCTCCTAATTTTTTCTTTGTAGCAGCAAACTTTGCTTTTTTA
Source organism: Crocinitomicaceae bacterium (assembly GCA_017984635.1). Lineage (GTDB taxonomy): Bacteria > Bacteroidota > Bacteroidia > Flavobacteriales_D > Crocinitomicaceae > M0103. Next base: position 4,111 of record JAGNZC010000015.1, on the reverse strand, counting down.
TCCAATCACCTTCGGTTATTAGGCATCAAAAAAGTGGATGGCATATTGGCTGACTTAGGTGTTTCTTCGCATCAATTTGATGAAGAAACAAGAGGTTTTTCTATTCGCGCTAATGCCCCATTAGATATGCGAATGAATAAGAATGGAGAAGTTAGCGCCTATACAATTGTAAATGAATACGAAGAATACGCATTAACCAAACTTTTCAGAACGTTTGGAGAATTGAGCAATGCTCGAAAAGTAGCAAGTGAAATTGTTAAAGTTCGTGCTTCTAAAAAAATCAAAACAACCAACGACTTAATGGCTGCACTTGAAAAATGTGCGCCAAAATTTAAAGACCATAAATTTTTCGCTCAAGTATTTCAAGCTATTCGCATAGAAGTGAATACAGAACTTGAAGTATTGGAGCGCTTTTTAGAGCAAACGGAAGAATGCATCGCTGAAAACGGTCGTTTGGTTGTAATGTCGTACCATTCGTTGGAAGATCGTTTGGTGAAAAACTACATGAAAAGAGGTTCCATTCACGGTGAAATCACCAAAGATTTTTTTGGAAACGTATTAAAGCCATTTACAGAAATTAACCGACACCCAATTGCTCCAAAAGAAGAAGAAATAGAAGTAAATACACGTGCACGTAGTGCCAAATTAAGAATTGCTGAAAGAAATGGCGATAAATGAATACATAGAACGCAGTAAGGAAAACGAGGAAGAAGTTGTTCAGCCTGTTGAGAAAAAAGTGAAGTCCAAAAAAGTGGCTACACCAAAAAACTCAAAGTCGAATGCACTGACTCAAATTCTAAATGGTGAATTTTTAACGCGTGAATTTGTGTTAAACAATTTGAGCTTTATATTCTTCATCATTTTTTTATTGCTACTGATAGTTGGAAAAGGCTATTATGGCAAACAATTATCTAAAGATGTTGACAAAACTCAATCTGAATTAGATGAAAAAAATGCAGAATTCATAGAAGCTAAAGCGCGCTTAGAAATGATGACACGTCGCTTTAGATTGGTTAAACGACTAGGGCCACAAGGATTAAAAGAAACACAAAACAATACGAAGGTTATTCGTATTAAAAAAGAGAATAAATAAAAATGAAAGAACACAAAGAAATAGTGCCTAGAACTTACCTAATTTATATTGGGTTTGTTTTAATTATGCTAGTTGTGTTATTTAAAACGATTTCTATACAATTTGATGGAGACGGGAACTCTTCAAAGAATGGGAAAAATGAAAAAATTCCAATTCGCTATGTAAAAAGAACGCCACGAAGAGGTCAAATTTTAGATGTGAATTACACTCCGCTTGTAACATCGGTTTCTTTTTATGACATCCATATGGATCCTACAGTTGTAAAAGAAAAAGTATTTGAAGAAGAAGTGACTGATTTAGCAAGGGGACTTGCTAAAATGTATCCGAATGATAAAAGTGCACGAGAATATGAAAATAGTATTCGAAGTGCGCGTGAAAGAGGTTCTCGTTATTTATTAATTCGCAAGAAAGTAAGTAACGATGAGCGAAGAAAAATTGCAAAACTGCCAATTTTCAATTTAGGGAAATTAAAAGGTGGATTAATCGACACAGATGAAACAATCATTCGCAAACGATCTCATGGTGATTTAATGAGTAGAACTTTGGGTTACTTTAAACCCGCTAACGAAAACACCAAAGAAATTGCCGTTGGACTTGAAGGTGGTTTCAATTCATTTTTAAAAGGTGAGCAAGGGGCTGAAATGGAACAACGCATTTCTACGGGTTGGAAAAAAACAGGTAAAATTGTAAAAGAAGCTGTTGAAGGTGCAGATGTAGTTACATCGATTGATAAAGATATACAAGAAGTAGCACATTCTGAGTTAGAACGCCAGTTAAAAGACCAAAAAGCAAAAAGTGGATGCGCCATTGTTATGGATGTGAAAACAGGCTTTGTCAAAGCAATCGTTAATTTAAGTAGAAAAGGTGAATATGAGTATTCAGAACAATACAATCAAGCGATTGGTTCTAGAGAAGTACCAGGTTCAACTTTTAAATTAGCTTCATTAATGGCGGCATTAGAAGATGAAAAAATAAAAATCGATGATACAATAAATGCAGTTGGAGTCTATAAATTTCATGGTAGAACATTACATGATTCCCACAAAGGAGGCTATGGAAAAATCACCATTCGAAAAGCGTTTATTAAATCATCCAATGTCATTTCAAAAATTATCAACAAAGCTTATGGGTTAGAACCTCAAGCATTTATAGATCGACTAGAGTCGTTTGGTTTAACTGAAAAATTAAACCTAGACATTGAAGGAGAAGTTGCACCAAAAATTTTTAGACCAGGTAAAAAAGATTGGAATGCTACATCTTTACCTTGGATGGCAATTGGATACGAAGTATTACAAACACCAATACAAACGTTGAGTTTTTACAATGCTGTTGCTAATAATGGGGTTTTTGTTAGACCTCAATTTGTTAAAGAAGTTAGAAGAGGTGTAGAAGTAGTGAAAAAATTCAAACCAGTTGTAATCAAAGATAAAATTTGCTCACAACCTACCTTAGATATTTTGAGAGAATGTTTAGAGGGGGTAATGCGCAAAGGTGGAACAGGATCAAAATTAACATCTTCCTATTTTGACATTGCTGGTAAAACAGGAACTGCACGGATATTGAATGATGAAGGTAACTACGGAAAAAAAGGTGAAGAAAAATATCAAGCATCATTTGTTGGTTATTTTCCAGCTAAAAAGCCGATTTATTCATGTATTGTTGTTGTCACCCAACCATCTAAAGACATTTATGGATCGACTGTAGCAGGAACTGTTTTTGCAGCTATCGCGAATAAAGTTTACGCAACTAAATTAGAATACCATCGTGCGATCAACGAACAAAAAAAGAAAAAAATAAATGCTCCAGTTGCAATGAATGGTTACAAATACGATTTGTTGAGAATTTTCAAATTAATGGGAATTAAATATTCGTTAAAAGAATATGCTGAATGGTTGAATACAGAACAAGAAGAAACTTACATCAAGTTATCAAAAAAATCAATTTTAAAAAATGCTGTTCCAAATCTAATTGGTTTAAGTGCAAAGGATGCTGTTTATTTAATTGAGTCAACAGGAATGGTTGCTCACATAAATGGCTATGGCAAAGTAGTAAAACAATCAATTCCTTCTGGTACACCAATTTTCAAAGGAGGAATTATTGAATTGAAAATGAAAGAATGAAAACTCAATTAAACGAAATATTAGTTAATTGTAACATCACATCTACACGTGGTGACTTGGATAAAAACATCCAAGCAATTGTATTTGATTCTAGAAAAGCAACTTCTGATTCTGTTTTTGTTGCCATTCGTGGTGTACAAACAGATGGACATTCATTTATCGCATCTGTTATTGAAAATGGATGTTCTGTAATTATATCCGAAGAAACAATTGAAGTTCCAGCAAATTGCGCGTTAATTGTCACGCCAAACACTTCAGAAACGTTAGCGGTAATGGCGACTAATTTTTATGATCACCCGTCTAAAAAATTAAACTTAATAGGCATTACAGGGACAAACGGTAAAACGACAAGTACTACCCTATTATTTAATCTCTACAAAAAATTGGGATTCCATTGTGGTTTGTTATCTACAGTAGTGAATAAAATTGGAGACCGAGCAATTGCAGCCACACACACAACACCAGATCCTGTTTCGTTGAATCAATTATTGGCAGAAATGGTGGAAGATGGTTGTTCGCATTGCTTTATGGAAGTGAGTTCACACGCGATTCACCAGCACAGAATAACTGGCTTGGAATTCAAAGGCGGAGTATTCACCAACATCACTCACGATCATTTGGATTACCACAAAACATTTGCAGAATACATTCATGTAAAAAAATCATTCTTTGATCATTTATCAAAAGATGCATTTGCATTGACAAATTCAGATGACAAAAATGGTTCAGTGATGTTACAAAACACATCTGCATCTAAACATACGTATGCACTCAAAACTCCATCAGAATTTAAAGGTAAAGTAATAGAAAATCAATTCTCTGGATTAGTACTTACCTTAAATGGCCATGAGGTTTGGACGCGATTAATTGGTGATTTCAATGCATACAATTTATTAGC
>JAGNZC010000045.1 GCA_017984635.1 Crocinitomicaceae bacterium | reverse complement strand
TTGATCAGAGTGCGCACGACTGGATTCGAACCAGCACACCTAATGGCACCACCCCCTCAAGATGGCATGTCTACCAATTTCACCACGTGCGCAAAATAATTGCAGTGCAAAGTTAAACAATTTTCTTCGCCTCATGGCAAGCAACTTGTTGAAAAATTAGTTCACATTTTTTGTTAAAGTCGTACTCGTTCATTGAAAATAAAATAACTTTACTTAAACTTTAAAAAAATGAAAAAGTCGTATATTGTATTTGGTGGTATTGCTTTGTTAGCAATCATTTTATTCTTTAGTTACAGAGGTACTTACAATACTGCTGTTGATTTACAAGAAACAGTGGACCAATCGTGGGGTGATGTAGGTGCAGCCTACCAACGTCGTGCGGATTTGATTCCACAATTAGTAGCAACGGTAAAAGGTGCCGCGAAAAATGAAAGAGAAATTTTAACGCGCGTCACAGAAGCTAGAGCTGGAATTGTAAATGCAAAAACTCCTGAAGACATGGAAATAATGGGTAAAAAAATCAATACGGCTATCAATTTGGCGTTTGAAGCATACCCACAAATTCGTTCTACGGAAAACTTTGGTGCGTTACAAGCGCAATTGGAAGGTACTGAAAACCGAATCAACAAAGCTCGTTCTGATTACAACGGCGCTGTTAAATCTTTCAATTCACACATTCGTGGATTCTTCAACAGCATGTTCTTGAACAAAGAAGTTTTCTCAAAACGTGAAGCATTCAAAGCAGCTGCTGGTTCTGAACTTGCACCAACAGTAAATTTTGACTAACACATGGAAAGAGCGTTTAAACCAAACGCTCTTTTTTATTTGATACAATGGGCGAAAAAAAATTAATCAACGAAACGCAACAAAAAGCGATTCAAACTGCGATTGCAGAAGCTGAATTAAATACATCTGGAGAAATCCGTGTACATATTGACGCAAAATGCGCGGTTAACCCCATGGAAAAAGCAATTAAAGTTTTTGAAAAATTGAAAATGCACGAAACTGCGCAACGCAATGGCGTGTTGTTTTATGTTGCAATGAACGATAAAAAATTAGCTATTTTGGGCGATAAAGGCATCAATGCTGTTGTTCCTGAAAATTTCTGGGATTCAATCCGAGATGGAATGATTTCAGCCTTTAAAAAAGGTGAATTTTCTGAAGGATTAATTGAGGGAATAGTAACTGCTGGTCAACAACTGAAAAGCGCATTTCCATTGCTTCAGAACGATGAAAATGAATTAAGTAACGAAGTAACTTTTGGTGATGAAGCGTAAATCAACTTTTTTAAAGAACGGATTATTGTTGAAACTAACCGTTTTCTTACTTGCAATTATTAGTAGTTATTCAGTTTGGTCACAAGACGACATCCCAAATGCGCCTGTACCTGCTCGTTTGTATGTGAATTTATCCCAAGAATTTCCAAATTTCTTATCCGAACCTGAAGCAGCACAATTGGAACAAGAATTGGTGGAGTTTGCTGAAGTGACTTCCAATCAAATTGTAGTGGTGGTTGTAGATGATTTAAATGGATTTGAACCATGGGAATATGCAACAAAATTAGGCGACAAATGGAAAGTTGGTCACGAAAAAGAAGACAATGGTATTGTTATTTTGATCAAACCAACAGGTGGAAAAGGTGAACGCAAAACGTTTATTGCAACCGGTCGCGGACTAGAAGGCGCTATTCCAGATTATACCTGCAGTCAAATTGTGGATAATGAATTGTTGCCCAATTTTAAAAATGAAGCGTATTACGAGGGAATCCAATCGGCTTTAAAGGTTTTAAAAGGCTTATCTCAAGGCGAATTCAATTCAAAACAATACCAAAAAAAAAACGAGAAAAAAGATAGCATTGGTCGCGCAATTTTAATCATTGTAGTTATAATAGTTATTGTCATTATTTTTGCTCGCAATAACCGTGGCGGCGGAAGAGGTGGTTATACCATGGGTGCAGGCGGAATTTTCTTCGGAGGTTTTGGCGGTGGCGGTGGCTCTGGCTTTGGTGGCGGTAGTTCAGGTGGTGGATTCGGTGGTTTTGGTGGCGGCGGCTTCGGCGGTGGCGGCTCTGGAGGAGGTTGGTAAAATTCTCTTTTTGGGCGCTCGAGCGGGCTTTTCATTGCAAGTCCTCCCATCTTCCGATACTCCGATAGCTATCGGAGGAGTAACGGAGTCCGGGCTTTCCATTGCAATCCCTAGCGCGAGTTCAACTTCGTATCAATTCACTTCTTCGAAAAATAAATCTACGTTTGGATCCAATTTAACAGCTTTTACGTTCTTAGGCACTTTGATAAATATTCCTGATTTGTTGGCCTCAAAACGATTGTGATACATTTTTGAAGTACCATCTTCATATTCAATTAAAAGTGAAATAGGAAATTCAAACAAATGAGTTTGCACTTGTTGCAATTGAATTTCACGTTGCTCGTTAAGAATCATTACTTTCAATTTTGGATGTTCTGCCACACGCAACCATTGGTAAAAGAATTGGTGTAAATCTTTTCCTGAAACAGTGCTAGCTACACGCTCAAAATCAGCAGAATTGGCATTGCCATTTTGATACAAATTATAATAGGTTTTAATCGTTTTTTGAAAGCTACTATCCCCTATTTCATTGCGCAACTGATGCAATACCCACGCACCTTTTTGATACGAATGTGGATTCAATAAATCCATCAAATCTGTATACGTTGAATCAACGACAGGATGCTTATATTTTTTTGAAAAATTCAATGCTTTCGATCGATCGCGTTTTAATTGTTCGTCAAAAACCTGTTCTCCTTTGCTTTGTTGTAAGTATAAATTGGTGAAATACGTTGCGAAACCTTCACTCAACCAAATGTGTGGCCAATCTTTTTCAGTAACACAATTTCCAAACCATTGGTGTGCAATTTCATGGGCTATCAACGCTTCACATGTTCGTTTTCCGTTAATAGCATTTTCATCGTAAAAAATACAACTTGCATTTTCCATGCCCCCAAAACGAGTCGTAGATTGCACGTTCGCTAATTTTTCAAAAGGATATTTCCCAATGTAGTCAATATAAAACGCTAAAATTTGTGGAGCCAATTGAAAATCGTAAAACCCTTCTTTTTTGTTTTCCGGATATACCCAACTCGATAATTGCATGACTTCATTTTCTATGTTCTCCACTTCAAAAGCAGCAATTCCAACAACACATACTTTTGTAGGCAATGGAATTTTAGTCGCATAACGATAAATCATTCTTCCCTTATCAGATGGAGCTTCAATTTTACTTTCCAACAACCCATTTGCAATCACTTGATAATGCGAAGGAACTTCTACTTCGTAAGCAATCGTTGCTTTATCTGAGGGATGATCGTTGCAGGCAAACCAATTGTGTGCGCGATTCGGCCAATTATCCCCAAAAAATGTTCGCTGGTTGAATTTATTTTTTCCAATTACTAATCCATCTGTTGGTATTCCTTCTAATTCAATCGAAAAAACATATTCCAAGCCTTCTTGCATTGGAGTTGCTTCTATGACCAATTTTTCTTCCTTCTGATGAAAACGAACAGCTTGCTTATTGTGGAGCACTTTTTTCACTGCCATTCCTTTACCTGTTGCATTTTTAGCAGTCAAATCCAACTCGACTTGATTCGATTTTTGTAAACAAACCAAATGAATTTCTTCGTTTAGTTGTAGGTTATCATTTTTATCAGAAACCGCTATTTGTAGTTGATAGTGCTTTACATCAATTTGCGTGTTTTGAGCAAAAAATGGGATGATTATCAAACAATAGAAGGAAATAAGAATAGAATTTTTCATTGAGTAATTTTTCTCAAATTTACATTACTTAACTAAGACTACTTAATAATTTGTTTATTTTTAACCAACAAATTTCAAAAAATGAAACAAATACTTAGCATCATTCTTATTATTGGTTCTATTACGTTGACATTCGCTCAACAATTAAAAAAACCATCTCCTATTGAAATTCAATCGCTACCACTTTGGGCGCAAAAAATGTATGGAGACCATCCAAATGTTTATGAAATTGATGCTTTGTACACAAATTATTTTAGAGCAACTAAATACGTTAAATCTTACCACACACAATATTACAAACGTTGGCGAAAATCAATTGCGAGTAGTATTGATAATCAAGGTTTTATTATTGAATTAACACCTACACAAAAAGCAAAAATTGATGCGGAATATTTAGCTAAACAAACTGGAGAAAAAGCAACCAACTGGACTGTTATTGGACCGTTAACTTCCATGCAAGCCAACGGGGACCAAACAAAAACGAGAACGAATGTTTACAGTTTTGATCAATGTGCTGGACAACCAAACTATTGTTATTTAGGAACAGAACCTGGAGAAGTTTATAAAAGTGTAGATGGAGGAAACAATTGGGTTTCTGCATCAATGACAGTAGATTTTGGAAGTGGTGTTTCAGCAGTTGAAGTGCATCCAAGTAATGGAATGATCGTTTTTGCAGGCGGAAATAAAGGAATTTTTAAAAGCAATGATGGAGGTTCGACATGGTCAAATGTATTGCCGCAAAACAATTTTGGTGTCAATGAAATCCTAATTAATCCAGGAAATGACCAGCTTATTTATGCTGCAACAGACAAAGGTTTGTATACTTCAACTAATGGTGGAACGACTTGGAATCAAGTTTTCACACAAGCATGCTATGATGTAAAAACGAATGCAATAGATTATAGTAAAGTATATTTATTAAAAAACAATCCAACTGCTAAAATCTGTGAGTTTTATTCATCGAACGATTTTGGTGCAACTTGGAACATTCAAACAACAGGCTGGTACAATTCTTCAGATCCTGCCAAAAATGATGGTGGTGGACGTTTAGCTATTACACCAGCAGATCCAAACAGAATTTATGCTTATTTAATAGGAGAATCAAAAACAGATGATTTTGGATACATTGGTGTTTACAGAAGTAACGATGGTGGAACATCATGGACATTACCAAATACGCCAGTTGGAGGACCATATACAACAACACATCCAAATCTTGCCTATGGTCAACCAAGCTGGACCTATCACCAAGGTTTTTACAATTGTGCAATCATCGCTTCTCCAACAAATGCGGATTCGATTATTATTGGAGGATTAAATACGTGGCGTTCGAATGACGGTGGGACAACTTTCTCATCCGTTTCCGGTTACATTGGAGGTCCTTTTAATATGCACGTTGATAACCAAGATTTCAGAGTCATTAACAATACTACTTGGTTGACAACTGATGGCGGAATTTATAAATCTACTGATTTTGTAAGCTCTCAACCTGTTTCAAAAATGAATGGTGTACACGGTGGTGATTTTTGGGGATTTGGTAGTGGTTGGAATGAAGATGTATTAGTTGGTGGCCAATACCACAACGGAAATGTAGCGCATCATGAAAATTATGGTCCAGGTTATTTCTTAGAATTAGGTGGCGGTGAAGCTCCAACCGGTTATGTCAATCCAGGAAACAATCGTAAAACGTATTTTTCAGACATCAGTGGTAAATTAATTCCTTACAACTTCAACGATCCTGTCAGTAATTTCACAAGTGGCAAGTCGCCCAATGAAAGTTATTATGCAGCAGAATCAAGTGAAATGGAATTTCATCCAAACTGCTACTCGATTGCATTTGTTGGTAATGAAAATAAACTTTGGAAATCAATTGACGGTGGTGGCTCATATAATTTATTGAAAGAATTCGGGACTATTGCAGCTGATAAATTAGGTCAGTTTGAAATTGCTTCATCCAATCCGGACGTAATGTATGTTCACCAACGCAATAGCACAAACGTAGGTAAATTGTGGAAAACATCAAATGGAGGTGTATTATGGAATCAATTAACCATTCCAGCTGGCAACAGTCGTTTGATGTTAATCGCATTGCATCCAGAAAATGAAAATATTGTTTGGATTGCGTATCCAAATGGAAGCAATGGCAATAAAGTATATGAATCAACTAATGGAGGAACAACTTGGACAAATATTTCGAGTCCCGCATTGAACAACGAGTTTTTACAATCCTTGCTACACATTGCCGGAACAGACAAAGGATTATATATTGGGACTTCAAAAGCTGTTTTTTACCGCAATGCTACAAATCCTTGGACCATTGAAAATACTGGTTTACCAACTTATATTAGTACAACTGCTTTAAAACCATTTTACAAAACAGGAAAAATCAGAATGGCTTCCTACGGAAAAGGAATGTGGCAAAGTAATTTAAAAGAAGCACCAAGTAAACCAATTTGTCGCATTACAGTTGATAAATTATCTCAAACCGTTTTCTGTGCTCAAGACTCCTTTTATTTTGAAGACTATTCTTTTTTAAATCACACCAATGCAACGTGGAGTTGGCTATTTCCAACTGGTTCACCACAAACTTCTTCCTTGCGAAATCCTGCCGTTTTATTTCCAAATCCTGGCAATCATTTAGCCATTTTAACGATAACAGATCAATCAGGTCAAACGGATTCAGACACACTCATCATTCAAACAAACAACTTTGTAGCACCTTCATTTATCAGCGAAGGATTTGAAGGACAATTTGTTCCAACTGGATGGTATTTATCGAATGAAACAGACGGAGGACAATGGTCCTTAAGTTCTGTAACAGGTGGATATGGAAACTCGTCTAAAAGTGCACTTTTCCCAAATTACGATTACGATGCATCAGGACATTCAAGCGACTTGAATATTCAATTGAACACCTTAAATATGAGTCAATTGAATTTAACTTTTGATGTAGCGCATAGTCAATACGGAGGACAATACACCGATTCATTAGAAGTGTTAGTTTCAACTGATTGCGGAGCAAGTTATGCCAGTGTCTATTTAAAAGGTGGTTCCGTTTTAGCTACAGCACCGAGCAGCCAAACCAATTTTGTTCCTACAGCTGATCAATGGCGAACAGAAACATTGAATTTAGCTAGCTATGTTAATCATTCTAAAGTACTCATTGCTTTTAGAAACTGGGGCCATTGGGGCAATAATATTTATGTCGATAATGTGAACATTCAATCCGATTTAGGAACGAATGAAGTGTTACTTTCAGAACTTTCCATTTATCCGAATCCTTTGAAAAATGGAGAGCTATTAACACTGAAAAATTGTGCTATTGATTCCAAAATAAGTGTTTTAGATGCACAAGGAAAAGTGGTGTTTACTTCCGTACTTACTGCTAGTTCAACACTTAAATTGCCCCGATTAGCAGAAGGGAATTACCTACTTCACATTGAAAATTCGAATAAAATCTATAATCGAAAATTAGTGATTGTAGATTAATTACAATTTAACAGGATCTTTAAAGTATTTCTTTTTCAACTGTTTGAACAACACATGAGCTCCAAAACTTGAGGCTGTTCCAATTATGGCTCCAATCAATACATCCGAAGGATAATGAACTCCTAAGTACATGCGCGAATAACCAACACTTGCCGCAAATAGATAAGATGGAGCAATGACATACCATTTTGGATATAAAATACTAACCGATGTTGCAGCCGCAAAAACAGTTGATGTGTGTCCAGAAGGCATAGAATAAGAGCCTCCAGAACTGTATTTAGTCACTTGATCTGGATACGTTTCAAATGGACGTTCACGTTGAATCGTGTTTTTCAAGGTTGTAGTAATAATTCCATTAATTAGCGCCGCAGATGCCATTTCATAACTATTCACAACCATTTTATGATCTTTGTGAAGTTTACCTGCTACAAAAAAGCCAACAGGCATCGCATATGAAATAGGTCCGCCAGTCTCTGTTACAGCAACCATTATTGAACCACCAGTTTTAGTATACGTTTGGTTAATATTTTTCAATAATTGAATATCCCAATTTTGAGCATTGAACGATTGAATGACAAAAAATGAAAGCAAAAAGCTGAAGAAAAATTTCATGGTTATCTTTTGAAGTTTAAAATTAGTTAAAAAATCTATGGGTAGTTTTGATTTAATTTAAAAAGTACACTTCATTGCTGAATATTAATTTTACTTTTGTTTAAAATTATAATATTTAGCTATGAAAAAAATTAATCTTATTGCGTTTTTAATGCTTTTTTGCATTCAATCTTTTGCACAAGACATTAAAACTTCAGATGAGTTCACCGTAAAAGCAGGTTCACCTTATAAAGTAATTGATGGAGACAAAAGATACTTCTCTAAAGATGGAAATGTAATTGCAGTGAAATCTAGAAGAGGAAAATTGTACATTCAGAAATTTGATACAGAAAAAGCAACAGAAGAGTCTGTCATTGAATACGATGATTATCCAGATAAATACTATGTGCTAGGTGAAGTGAAAACTGCCAATAAATTATTTCACATTTATGTTGAAGAAGCTAGAAAATCAGATTCCAAAGATATTTACGCAAGAGAAATTTCATTTGAAACAGGTAAATTTGAAGGAAAAGCAACCAAAATCTTCACGATTGAAGAAAAATTCAATGGTTACATTTCAATGGAAACTTCATTTGATGAAAAAAACATCTTATTTCAATACCGATTGGCACCTGAAAAAAGAAATGATAAAGTCAACAAAGATAAAATCGGAATGCATGTTGTAACTGAAGAGTTAGAAGAATTATGGTCTTCCACTGTTCAAATGCCCTATACTGAAGCAATCATGAATAACATTTCTTATGCTGTTGACAAAGAGGGAGTTGTTCATATTTTAACAGAAGTTTTTTCTGAAAAATCGAGAACAAAATACGATAAAAACGGAAATGCAAAATTTGAATACAAAATCATTTCTATTGACAAAGACAATGTTGAAGAAAACAGAACGGATATTGAACTAAAAAAGAAAAAAATTACACAAATTGGATTCTTTGAAGGAGCTCAAGGTGAACTTTTATTAGCTGGTTTTTATAGCAATAAGTATGAATTTAACTGTGACGGATTATTTGTTATCAAATTAGAAAAAGATGGTTCGTTAATTGATTCTAAAACATTTGAAATCAGTTTAGACATTATCAAACAAAATTCTTCTGACCGTGCTCAGAAAAAAATGGAAAAAGCAGAAGATAAAGGAAAAGATTTGAGTTTATCCAACATGGTCTTACGTGAAATACGTCACCAAGCTGATGGAAGCACCATTTTTGTTGCAGAAAAATATTACACAATTACAACCTATGATTCAAAAGGAAATTCAAGAACAACCTATTATTATCAAGAAATTTTAGCGACTAAAATTGATAAAAACGGTGAATTAGCTTGGATGAAAAAAATTCCTAAAAATCAAGTTGGTGGAGCTGGAAGAGGCGGGATGGGTTACAAATATATTTCAAATGATGAAAGTCATTTTTTCATATACTTAGATAATGTTAAGAATTTATCTTTGCCAAACAATGAATATCCAAAAGCACATCAAGACGGACGTGGTGGATATTTAACAGCCGTTAAAATTGACAACGAAAATGGAGCAACTGAAAAACTTTCATTATTTGACTTGAAAAAAGCAGACGGTATAAAATTATACCAATTTCAAGTAGATCGAATTATTGATGTAGCGAAAAACCAAATGCTGGTTGAATGCTATAAGAAAAGTAAAGAAGATGTGTTGATTAAAATTGAAATCAACGAATAATGTTTCATATATAAAAAAACCGTGAGAAAATTCTCACGGTTTTTTTTGATTTTAATCTTCGTCTTCTTCTTCAAATTCAGGCGACATCAATTCTAAAGTTCGAACTGCTTGAACGGCATTTCCTGCAATTCCTCGAATAGAACCATACATGTCAATCGTATTGGTAATTACCTTTTCAATTTGCTTTTCACGTTGCTTCCAAATGCGTTGCATCGATCTTTTTTCCGTTTCTAAATCATTTTTTAGTTGAGAAAAACCTTCAACGATTGCTTCCACTTGCATTCTAAATTGATTGCTCGTTAAAAAATCATACAATAGATGCATTTTATCTCCCCTATTCTCTTGTGAAATAATCGCATTGGATAATTGTATAATAGATTCTCTTAACACATTTGCTAAACCTTTAAATTCCTCGAAAGTACAAATCCAAATACCATCTTTCAAGCCCATTCGCTGCATATCTGAAGGCATAACATCCGTAACTAAAACACCAATATTCGCTCCTTTTTCACGTATATCTGCTTTGAATTTCTGAATCCAACTCGGTTGAAAATCTTTGGTCCGTTTACTTTCGTAATAAATTGTACCACAATTTTGAATTTCACGCGTATTTACAATTTGAATACAATCACCTCCCCTCGCTCCTTTTTTAATTTCGTCAATTGTATCTAGCGGAAATGAAGTAGACAACCAATCTTCGATTGCTAATTCTTGCACTTCACCTTGCAATTGCATCGATCCTTGTTCTTGCTTGCGTTTCATTTCTTCCGTCAAACGTTTCTGATCTTCCAATTGCTTTTTCAATTCAAGAATAACCAATTCCGTTTTTTCCTCTTCTGATTTACGTATTTTATCTCGTTCAGTTTGAAGCGCAGTATTCAATTGTTTTTGTGCATCAGCTTCAACCTGAGATTTTATTTCGTTTTTTTCACGTTTCAAGCGTTCAACTTCCGCTTTTGATGCATTTAATTCTTTTACTTGTTCCGATTTTTGATTTAATTCTTCTTGCAAAGATTTTAATTGATCAACTTGCTCTGCCGCTAATTTTATTTTTAATTTTTCCTCTATTAATTTTCGTTCATCTTTAACTTTAGCTTCCACACGTTCTTGAAACAATTCATTTTCACGTAATTTCTTTTCGTTGAATTGAGCCTGTTCAGTTGCTAATTGTAATTCTTTTGCTTTTAATTCCTTTTGAGAATCCGCTAACTGAGCTTGGTATTTTTTTTGAATTTGCTCTTCTAATTGATGAGATAATATATCATTTACGTCAATAGAAGTGCCACAATTTGGACAGGAAATTTTACTTGAATTTTGCATGCAAAGAATAAATTAATGAATCGAAATAATTACTACTCAAATTTAATTGAAATATTTGATTTATAGATTATGAATTATTTTTAACTTTAGACAACCTTTCTTTACAATTAAACGTTTAATAGATTGTTAATATATAAACAAAAGAATTGTGCGCTACATCATACTTTTATTACTATTATTAGTTGTTAATTTACAAGGTAATTCTCAGACGCTAGATCCATTTACCATTCGCTATCAAAATCTTCAAAAAGGGGGGATTCGAATTATTTCAAATGTCTCTTTAGGTGCATCGAATAGTGCATTGAATTTTCAAAGTCCACCAAGTGGAAATTCCTATAATAATAATGCTACAATGGGCTATGTTGACATTGATGGTAATGCTTCAACTTTTATGTCATCTAGTGACAGTTTAAATTTAAATAACTGTAGTGAGATACTATGGGCAGGTTTATATTGGGGAGCATTAATAGGAAACAACGCTGTTCAAACCACGTTGACTAATTATGCGAATCGAGATAAAGTAAAAGTAAAAATAAATAATGGAGCGTACACAACTTTAACAGCCGATGAAATATTCAATCAAACTACTAATACAAGTTACAAAACATACCATTGTTTCAAAAATGTTACTTCTTTAGTTACGAACGCTGGAATTAAAGCAAAATTCACCATAGCTGATTTGGTTTCACTAAATCATACTCAATTCCCAAGTACTAATGGACCTTATGGAGGTTGGTCCATCGTTGTTGTTTATAAAAACATTTTTGAATCTCAACGTTTATTAACCGTTTATGATGGTTTGACATCTGTTAATGGAACAAATCAAGTTAACATTCCAATTTCTGGATTTGTTACTCCACAAGTTGGACCGGTTAGTTTTGAATTAGGAATTGTAACATTAGATGGTGACAGAGGTGTTAGTGGTGATCAATTAAAATTCAATAACTTAAACATCTCAGATGCAATACATAATGTAAATGATGTCTGTAATAGTACAATTTCATATAATGGCGTATTGACTCCTTTTAGAAATCCTTCGTACACAAATACACTCGGATATGATGCTAATATTTTTATACCCAATAATGCTTCCCAACAATACATTGGAAATAACGCAACCACTGCATCCATTTCACAAACAAGTACAGGAGATCAATATTTTTCTCAAGTAGTAACTTTTGCTATCGATGTATACGAACCTGATTTAAGAGCTTCTGTTTCTATCAATGATTTGAATGGTGGAAATGTTGCGCCTGGAGATATTTTGGAATACACCATTGTTGGTAAAAACATAGGTTCAGATATTGCAAATGGTGTATACATCCGTGATACGTTAGATCCTAGAACTGTTTATCTACCTAATTCTTTGCAGATTTCCTATGGGCCTAATACAGGATTAAAAACAGATGTAAATTTAGATGACCAAGCAGAATATTTTTCAGCTAGCAAGGTAGTGCAATTTAGAGTTGGAACAGGAGCAAATGCAACTAATGGTGGTCAAATGTTAAGTGCAAATAGTGGAGCGGATAGTACTGTTGTAAAATTTAAAGTAACCGTAATTAATGATTGTTTAATGTTTCAATGTGATAGTACGTTAGATCATAAAGCTTATATCTTTGGAACAAGTGCTGTTTCTGGCAATTTCTTTAATAACAATGGTTTAGCTGATTATTATGGGCCAAATGGTTGCCCTGCAATTGCAAGTAATGTTTTATCCATTAATGTGACTGGATGTCCCCCAGATGCAATTAATGGAAACTCACCAATTTGCGCAGGAACGAATCTTTCACTTTCAATGCCGAATTCGACCGCTGCTCAATATACATGGTCTGGTCCAAATGGATTTACATCAACTGGATTCAATAATGCCAGTGTATCCAATACAACTATTGCAAACAGCGGTTTGTATACCGTTCACATAATTTTCCCTGGATTAAATTGCGCCATTGATAAAACTAAGTTAGTTACAATAAATCCTTTACCAATTATCAATCTCGTGAATCAAACAAATGTCTTATGCAATGGATTTAATACGGGTTCACTTGCTGTAAATGGAACAAATGGTTCTGCACCATATACTTATTTGTGGCAAAATACGATTGCAAATGATACTATCTCAAATTTAACCGCCGGAACATATACAATACAAATCACAGATTCTAATTTGTGTGTGAAAAATGCAAGTTACACGATTACTCAACCAACACCAATTTCAGCCGCAATAACAAATTCAACCAATTTTAATGGTGTTAATATTAGTTGTTACAATGGAAATAATGGTGGTGCAATAGTTTTAGCATCTGGTGGTGTTGGACCCTACACTTATCTTTGGAATAATGGTTCAATAATAAACAATCCAACAAACTTAATTGCAGGCACCAACACTGTTACTGTTACGGATACAAATTTATGTACATTATCCGTTAGTACCAATTTAACACAACCAGCTGAATTACAGCTTTCTGAAACACACCAAAACATTTCATGTCATAACGGTAATGATGGAACAATCACTTTAACAGTGACTGGTGGCACAGCACCTTTTACGTATTCTTGGTCAAATGGATCAACCAATCAAAATTTAGCCAATTTAACAATTGGAACGTATAGCGTCACTGCAACCGATGTGAATGGCTGTACAGATACAATATCTGTAACATTAACACAACCACTTGCTCCAATAAGTTCAAGTGATACCCATGTAAATGTATTGTGTAAAGGTTTTTCAACTGGTTCAATTGACTTAACTGTAAACGGTGGAACTGCACCCTATACTTATTTGTGGTCTAATGGTCAGCTAACTCAAGATATCGATACTTTAATTAGCGGACAATATAGTGTGATCATTACAGATTCAAAATTATGTGCATTCTATGATACCGTATTTATTTCTGAACCATTAAATGCATTGAGCGTAACTTCAATCGTTACTCCAGTAGGATGTTTTGGAGATTCAACAGGAGCAATTAATATAACAGTAGCAGGTGGAACATTTCCTTATACATACTCTTGGACTTCAACTGCATTAAGTGAAGATATAAACAACCTAATAACGGGTAATTACATTGTAACTATTACAGATACCCATTCATGTGTATTAATAAGTGATACAATTAACATACCCCAACCTTTAGCACCATTATCTATTTCTCATACAATTGATGATGTTAATTGCTTTGGGGGAAATGATGGAGCAATCGATTTAACGGTTAACGGAGGAACTGCACCATACACATATTCTTGGTCAAATGGTCAAACTACTCAAGACCTTTTAAATTTGATAACCGACACATTCAATGTAATAGTAACAGATGTCAATAATTGTGTCATTCATGATTCTTCAATCTTTGTTCCTCAACCAGCAGCAAGTTATATTCTGTCAACGGTAAATACAGATGTTTTATGTTATGGATTTTCGACAGGTGCAATTAATTTTAATGTAACAGGTGGAACACTACCGTATACTTATTTATGGTCTAATGGTCAAACAACACAAGATATCGATTCAATAACAGTTGGAACTTATGAAGTAATCGTGACAGATGCAAAAGGCTGTAAGGATAGTATTACAACAACATTAATTCAACCATTAACACCCCTTGCTTTATCCATAACTCATACAGATGCTTTATGTATAGGTGGAACACAAGGCACGATTGACTTAACAGCTGGAGGAGGCACTGGACCTTACACTTATTTTTGGAATAATAATGAAACCGTTCCTGATATTGATAGTTTGAACCAAGGTTTTTATTATGTACTAGTTACAGATGCTCATGGTTGTTTTGATACGATATCAGCAACAGTCCTAGACCCGAACAATACTATGGTTTTATCTATTGGAAAATCAGATGTTTTATGTTATGCTGGAAGTGATGGAACAGTTGATTTAACCGTACAATTCGGTACACCTGGTTATTCATATTTATGGAATACAGGTGATACAACACAAGACTTAAACAATGTTCCAATTGGAACATATTCAGTTGATGTTACAGATTTTAATTCGTGTGGTGCATTTATTTCTATTGCTGTTAATCAACCAGCTACACCTGTTTCAGGAACAACTTCAACTGTTGATGTATTATGTAAAACCTTTGCAACTGGAAGTATTGATGCTAGTGCTTCAGGTGGAATTGCACCTTATACCTATTTATGGTCAAATACATCTACGAATCAAGATATTCAAATTTTAACGGCTGGAATTTACCAATTAACAATTAAAGACAGTCACAATTGTATCTTAATAATCAATGACACTATTTTTGAACCTGCTACTTTAGTTTCGGCAACAAATACGCAATCAAATGTTAATTGTTATGGAGGAAGTGATGCAAGTATCAATTTAATTCCTGCTGGAGGAGTTGGAAATTATACTTTTTCATGGACTAATTTTGAAACGACTGAAGATATTGATAGTTTAACGTTAGGAACTTATTCAGTAACAATAACGGATAGTAATGGCTGTATTTTTCCATACAGCGTTGTTATCACTCAACCTTCAGCACCAATTTCTCTAACAACTGCCATCACCAATGTTTCTTGTTTCGGAGGCAGTAATGGTGTTGTCAATTTAACACCAAGTGGAGGAACTAATCCGTACACTTATTTTTGGTCCGATTCTACAACCAATCAAGATTTAGTCAATTATCCTTTTGGAACGTATTCCGTTATTGTAACAGATACGAATAATTGTGTTGACTCTATTGTTGGTATTATCACACAACCAACGCTTCTAGTTATTAATGGCTCAACTACGCCTGTTATTTGCCATGGAGATGCAACAGGAACAGCAACGGTTGTTGCTAATGGTGGAACTCCTGGCTATTCCTATTTATGGAGCAATGGTGATCTAAATGCGTTGAATGACACGATCATTACTGGTTCATATTCTGTATTAGTTACTGATAGTTTAGGCTGTAAAGATTCATTGACTGTTTTCGTGAATGAACCAACTCTATTAACGAGTTCAACCACACATATAGACAATCCTTGTTATGGAAATTCGGTTGGATCTGTTAGTGTTGTTCCAGTAGGAGGAATTGCTCCTTATACTTATTCTTGGAGTAATTTTGCAACTTCAGCTACAACTTCCAATTTAATTGCAGGTGTTTATACTGTAATTGTAACTGATTCAAATAATTGTATCGTGAATGATACTTCTGAAGTAATTCAACCATTAGCGCCTTTAGCAATAAACTTTGTTACTACCGATAACATTTGTTACAATGGATCAATAGGAGCGATAGATGCAAGTATATCTGGTGGAACAACACCCTACTCCTATTCATGGAATACAACAGCAATTACGGAAGATATAGCTAGTTTACCAATTGGAATTTATACGTTAACCGTAACTGATGATCATAATTGCGTATTAGCTAAAACAGATACAATTGTTCAACCAACTCAAATTGATACTTCAAATGTTATTTTAGATGATATCAGTTGTAATGGATTCAGTGATGGATCTATCAATTTAACAACAGTTGGTGGAACAGCACCGTATACCTATTTATGGTCGAACAATACAACAAATGAAGATTTAACAAATGTCATTATTGGAACGTACACAATCACCATTACAGATGATAATTTATGTACACGTCAATTTACTTATACGTTGAATCAACCGTTGCCTTTGATTTCGACGTATACAACGATTGAACCATTGTGTTATGCGTATTCTGATGGAAGCATTACATTGAATACAACAGGAGGAACTACACCATATTCGTATAGTTGGACCAATGGAAGCACAAGTGCAGTAAATAGCGGAATCGTAACTGGAAACTACACAGCAACGATTACAGATGCTCAAAATTGTGCCTTTGTAGTGCCTTGTTTCATCGATCAGCCGAATCAGATTCAAGTGTCATTTAATGTGTCTGATACAGTTGGTTGCGATCCTACAACGATTGAATTCACAAATACTTCGGACGAGCAATTTATCAGTACCTGGGAATTTGGGGATGGAAACAGCGCTACTGGAAATAACAACATTACAAATACGTATACCAGTCCAGGTTGTTTTGATGTTAGTTTAACTGTCGAATCACCTATCGGTTGTACCAATTCCGTGATTTATCCATCTATTATTTGCATCAATCCTACACCTGTAGCTGGAATCAGTGCGAATCCAACCACCTTAGACACTTCTAATCCAGAAACAGAAATTTTAAATACAACAATGGGAGCTGTTAGCTATGAATGGAATATGGGTGACAATGGTTTGTATTCGTTCTTTCAACCAGGAATGTACACGTATCCAATGTACACATTGAATGAGTTTTTAATCACATTGACCGCAACATCTGATAAAGGATGTGTAGATACAGCGCAGTACAAAATATACTTTGACAACAGTTTGATTTTCTATGTACCCAATACATTTACACCCGATGGAAACGAATACAACAATGTTTTTAAACCAATTTTAACATCGATCGTTGATACTTACGTACTCCAAATTTACAACAGATGGGG
>JAGNZC010000014.1 GCA_017984635.1 Crocinitomicaceae bacterium | reverse complement strand
ATTCAGATGGTGATGGTATTCCAGATACAATTGAGAAAGGAACCAACGGAGCAACACCAGTTGACACGGATGGCGATGGTACACCAGATTACTTAGACACAGACAGTGACGGAGACGGTATTCCAGACTCAGTTGAAGATGCAGGTTGTTCAGGAACAGCACCATGTACACCAACCGATACAGACGGTGACGGAACACCAAACTACTTGGATGCAGATTCAGATGGCGACGGTATTCCAGATTCAGTGGAAGCAGGAGCAAACCCAGCTACACCAGTAGATACGGATGGAGACGGCACACCAGATTATCAAGATTTAGATTCAGATAACGATGGTATTCCAGATTCAGTAGAAGCAGGAGCAAATCCAGCGACACCAGTAGATACGGACGGAGACGGTACGCCAGATTATCAAGATTTAGATTCAGATAACGACGGTATTCCAGATTCAGTGGAAGCAGGAGCAAATCCAGCGACACCAGTAGATACGGACGGAGACGGTACGCCAGATTATCAAGATTTAGATTCAGATAACGACGGTATTCCAGATTCAGTAGAAGCAGGAGCAAACCCAGCGACACCAGTAGATACGGACGGAGACGGTACACCAGATTATCAAGATTTAGATTCAGATAACGACGGTATTCCAGATTCAGTGGAAGCAGGAGCAAATCCAGCGACACCAGTAGATACGGACGGAGACGGTACGCCAGATTATCAAGATTTAGATTCAGATAACGACGGTATTCCAGATTCAGTAGAAGCAGGAGCAAACCCAGCGACACCAGTAGATACGGACGGAGACGGTACACCAGATTATCAAGATTTAGATTCAGATAACGACGGTATTCCAGATTCAGTTGAAGCAGGAGCAAATCCAGCGACACCAGTAGATACGGACGGAGACGGTACACCAGATTATCAAGATTTAGATTCAGATAACGATGGTATTCCAGATTCAGTAGAAGCAGGAGCAAACCCAGCTACACCAGTTGATACTGACGGAGACGGTACGCCAGATTATCAAGATTTAGATTCAGATAACGATGGTATTCCAGATTCAGTTGAAGCAGGAGCAAACCCAGCTACACCAGTAGATACAGATGGAGATGGTACGCCAGATTATCAAGACGTGGATTCTGATGGCGATGGAATTTTAGACTCAGTAGAAGCAGGCGTAGACCCAATGAATCCAGTTGATACGGATGGAGACGGCACACCAGACTACTTAGATTTGGATTCTGACGGAGATGGGGTTTCAGATGCGCAAGAAGTGATAGACGGAACAGATCCTACAGATCCATGTGACTTTGACTTTACTTCAATCACAATGCCGCAAACTGAGTTCTTCTTGAATGGGGATTGTGATGGAGATGGACAAACAAATGGCAATGAGCAAGGGCCAAATCCTAATCAACCATTTGATTCTGACGGTGACGGTATTCCAGATTATTTAGAAGAGAATACCTATTCTGATTCTGATGATGATTTGGAGCCTTATCAAGCGGTTTCTCCTAATGGAGACAATGATAATGATGTATTTGTCATCAGAAACATCGAGAAATTCCCGAACAATACGGTTTCAATTTATAACCGTTGGGGAGTAGCAGTTTACGAAGTGGACGGATATGGACAAAATAATCAATTCTTCCGTGGAACTTCAGAAGGAAGAATAACGATTAGTCAAGGAGAACAGTTACCAGTTGGAACGTATTTCTATGTAATAGAATACAAAACAGCCGATGGAGTGAGTAAAAATAGAGTAGGATATATCTACTTAAATAGATAATAAAATAGTTTCAAGATCAAATTAAAAGATATGAGAATTAAACTAGTAATTGGGATGTGTGTGTTTTTTGTTGCGTCAGTGGTGGCGCAACAAGAACCACAATACACACAGTACATGTATAACCCTTCAGTAATAAATCCAGCATATACTGGTTCACAAGGATATGCATCTGCATTTGGTTTGTACCGCGCACAGTGGGTTGGAATTGAAGGAGCGCCTCAAACAGCAAATATCGCCTACCAACATCCGTTTCAAACAAAGAATATGGCTGTTGGATTTAATATGGTGAATGATCGTATTGGCCCAACAAATTTGAACTACATAAATGTTGATTTTGCATATACGTTGCTGTTTAAAAACAACACACGTTTAGCAATGGGATTAAAAGCAGGAGTTGAATTGTTGAGTATTGATTATGCTCGCTTAAGTAAATACAATGCAGAAGATCCACTTTTTCAAAACAGTCTTGTGAATCAATTGTCTCCAAATTTTGGTGCAGGAATCTATTATTATTCCAAAAAATGGTATGTAGGAGCTTCGATTCCAATGATGATGCAAACTGATTTTTATGACAATACAGCTATTTCTTCAGCGAAACGTAGACAAAATGTTTACATTATGGGAGGTTATGTTTTTGATATTAATCCTTTGTTAAAGTTTAAGCCAGCAGTCATTACAAAAATCGTCTCTGGTGCGCCTTTACAAGTTGATTTAACGGCAAATTTCTTATACAACAACCGTTTTACAATTGGAACAGCTTACCGTCACAGTGCGGCAGTGAGTTTGTTGTTTGGTGTGAATGCTACAAGTAATTTGTTTATAGGATATGGGTTTGACATGGAAACAACAAAACTAATGAAGTACAATGGAGGTTCTCACGAAGTTTTCATCAAATACGATTTCCATAAAAACAATCAAAAAATAGAAACACCTCGTTTCTTTTAATGTAAAACACGATGAAAAGAATTCTATTTATACTAATATTATTGGCAGCGTCAGGAATGACATTCAGCCAATCTGCTTTAAAAAAATTAGCGGATATAAGTTTTGAAAAGCAAGATTATCAAACAGCAGCGGCTTCTTATGAGCGCTTGGTTCAAAAAGGAGATAGCAGCGTTGAAGTACTTTTCAAATTAGGCGATTCCTATTACTATAATTCAAATTATGTAAAGGCAAACACTTGGTATGTAAAAAGTTATGCTAAAAATAAACAATTAACAGCGAACCAATACCACCGCTTTATCCAAACATTAAAAAGTGTTGGAAATAAAGAAGAATCGAATCGTGTTATGGATGCTTTTTCACAAGCATTCCCGCAAGATTTAAGGGTAAAAAACAATGTAAATTCGGAAAAATATTTTCAAAATCCATTGCAAGTAAGCATTAAAAATTTAGCCATCAATTCTGCGTATTCAGATTATGGCGCGTCGATTTACAAAGACAGTTTAGTGTTTTCAAGTGCTCGTCCGGCGTTGGTAAGTTCAACTGATTATTACAGAACTGAGCAACCATACACGAATTTATTTGTTGCTATTAAAACTGATTCTTCTTATAGTAATGTTTCTTTATTAAAAAAAGAAGTAACCTATTCTGCTTTTCATGAAGCAACTCCAGTCTTCACAAAAGACGGAAAAACAATGTATTACACTAAAAATGAATTGAAAGATAACAAGTCAACTAAAGCATTGGATGGTTTGTATAAATTGTACAAAGCGGTTTATGAAAATGGAAAATGGGTAGACAAAGGTATGCTTCAAATTGCAGGTTCTGAAGGGGCTAGAATAGCACATCCTGCATTAAGTTTAGACGAAAAAACCTTGTATTTCGCTGCAGACATGAAACAGGGTTTTGGACAATCTGACATTTATAGTATTGCGTTAAATAGCGATGGAAATGTTGGTTTACCAATCAATTTAGGCCCAAAAATCAATTCCGAAGGAAGAGAAAGTTATCCTTTTATAACAGAAAATAACCTATTAATTTTTGCTAGTGACGGTCATCCAGGTTTTGGTGGTTTCGATTTGTTTGCAATGGATTTAACAAATGAAGCAGCTACACTAATTAATTTAGGAGAGGCATTAAATGGCGGCGACGATGATTTTAATTACGTTCAAAAATTTGGAACAAATGAAGGAGTTTTCACCAGTAATCGTAAAGGTGGATTAGGCGATGATGATTTATACAGTTTTGTAATTTCAAAACCGATAATTATTGATTTGCCAATTTATTTATCTGGAACAGTAAAGGATGAAGCAACGTTAGCTATTTTACCTAACACAAAAATTGATTTATTGGATGCAACTGGTCAAATTATCGCTTCAACCATTTCGGATGAAAAAGGTGCTTATAAATTTGCTGTTGAAAAAAATAAATCATACCAATTATCTTTTGCTAATTCAACTTATTTGTCAACTCAAAACAATGTTTCAATCCCAGTAAAAGCTGACAAGGATGTTGTTTTTGATGCGTTATTAAAACAACAAGTCGAATTTGGTTTAACTTGTTTAGTGACAGATGCGAACACTAAAATGCCACTAGATTCGGTTGAGATCACGATAATAAACAGAAAAACGAATGAGAAATTTATTGAAAAAATTACTGGAAATTCAGGATCAATCATCGAAGAATTAAAATCAGCTAAATTAAAAGATCAATTGGCTTACACCATTATTTTGAAACGCAAAGGCTATTTCACAAAAGTTGTTGATTTCACAAAAGAACTAACACAACCTGGAATGATTCGCGTACATGAAGAGTTGGATTTAACATTGATCAAAATCGAAGAAGGGATGGATTTAGCAAAAGTATTTAAAATCAATCCAATTTATTTTGATTTAAACAAATTTAATATTCGCCCAGATGCAGCCGTTGAATTAAATCGAATCATCATGATTATGAACGAAAATCCAACATTGGTGATTGAATTAGGGTCACATACAGATTGTAGAGCACCCATTGCTTACAACGAGCGTTTATCTGACCGAAGAGCTAAGGCTTCCGCAGCATATATTAAAGCAAAAATTAAAAACCCTGCTAGCATCTATGGTAAAGGATATGGAGAATCTCAATTGATTACCAATTGCCCATGTGAAGGAGAAGTAAAATCTACATGTACGGATGAAGAACATCAATTGAATAGAAGAACTGAATTTAAAATTATCAAATTTTAATAAATCTGTTGCATTTTTAAAAAGCCAAACTTTTGTTTGGCTTTTTGTGTTATATTAGAATATATTTGTGTTTTTACCGAAACAACAATGTATGATGTTACCTAAAATTAAAACAAAAAAAAATAGTTTCTCATTAAAAAGTATCTTTTTTTTAAGTTTTCTTTTCTCAATTTTAGTTGCTTGCACACCAAAAAGCGAACACCTTACAAATAATAATTCAGCTAATTCAAGTATAGAACTTCAGTTTTCTAAGGAGCTCCGTAAAACGAAAAGTATAGAAAAAAAGTTCAAACTTTTAACAAAATTCAATACAAAAGCCCTGAATTCTTCAAATGAAAAATTACTTTTTTTAGTCAATTTTGAAAAAGGGAATCTCCATTATTCTCTTTTAAATATAGATTCTGCTAAGTATTATTGGGAAAAAGCGTTAGTTTATACTGAAAATAAGCATGATTTACAAAATGCAGCAAATCTCAACAGTAATTTAGGAGCATATTACCTTCAAAATGGATACCTAGAAACGGCTATACATTACTTTTTAACGGCTCGAAAAATTAAAGAAAAACTTAAAATTTTGGATGAAAATTATTGGTCCATACATTTGAACATTGGCGTAGCAAATATGTCTTTAAACCAATCTGGTCGAGCATTACATTACTTTAATTCGATTCCAACACATCAATTTAAAAACTTAAAATTTTTAGTTTATTTAAACAAAGCCAAACTTGCCGCGCTGAAGAAAAAAGAAAATTTGTTTTATTACAACATGGATTTGGCCAAAAAACAGCTTGCCATCAATTCATTTTATTCCAATATTTTCGATGAAGTATACTTGGAATTTTCTCTTGATTTTAAAAATTCGAATCGAATAAAATACATCTTTAAAAAATTAGCGCCAAAATACACGGATCAACCCTTATATATCAAAATATTATTACAACATGCATCCATTTTAATTTCAGGAAAAACAATCAATAACGAAAACATCACCAAAGTCTTTACTTCAGAAGTGAAGCAAGCAAAGAACTTGTATACTTCATTAGCATTTAATTATATGCTAACAAGTTATTACAAAGTGAAAAACAACTACAAATTGCAAGCTTTTTACTTGGAAAATGGCAATAGATTAGTAGAGAAAATAAACATAAGCGAAGCCAAAACCGCATTGAATGATTATTTTTTAGTTTTGACTAAAAACAAATTATCTTTTGAAAATGAACAATTGAAAACGGCCAATGAACTGAAAACGTTGAAAATTAATAATCAACGCTATGTAACTATTTTCTTAATCCTAGCGATTTTAGGCTTGTTAGTTCTCGGCTGGTTCATTGTAAAGTATTACAGAAAAAGTCAACTTGAAAAAGAGAAAGATGTGACCTACATGCAATTAAACTTGGAACAGCAAATTACAGAACGACAACGTCTTCAAAAATTAGTGCAAAATCAAGAGTTTAAAATCAAAGAAATTTTAACGAATGTTAGTAAAATAGCCATTCTTAAAAAACAAATGGAAGAGTTTGTTGCTTCAATGAATGAACTCCCATCAAATGGAATTGAAAAAGATTTAGCAAAACAAGCTAAAATTAATACCGATGCATTTTTTAATAATTACATCGATTTGGCTATTTTGGCATCTCAAAAAGACGACAATGATTTCGCTGAAATAAAATCAAAATACCAACATTTATTGACTGAAAATGAAATGAATGTTTTGTTGCTGATTTTGAATGATTATACCACCAAAGAAATAGCTATTTTGTTATCTAAGTCTGAAAAAGGAATTGAGTATTCACGAAAAAACATTCGTTTGAAATTAACCATTCCTAAAGAAACGTCAATCAATCAATTTGTGTTAGAAGATTTAATGTAAAGAAACCATCCCTCTTTTACATGCTATAAACCCTTCCTTTTTTTTCTGCTGAAATAAATTTCTACTCAAAGCTGTTTCATCTTCGCGGTCAGGACGCTCATGGTAAAGATGGTATTGAATCACATGAAATTTTAAATTTTTAAACGCATACCCTGCTTTTTGTAATCGCCATTCTATATCACAATCTTCTCCATACCCAGCATGTTCAAAATCTTCATCAAATCCATTTATCTCTTTTAATGCGCTTAATGGTATTCCCATGTTGCATCCTAACAAAGTTGGTCGATCTGTAGACTTAACTGGCTTAAACGGTAAATAAAGACCATCTTCAATGCGTTTTGTTTTATTCTTTAACATCGACCAAATACTTGGATTTGTTTGCTTAGAAGTTAATAGTAATTGCGCTGTTTTTTGATCTAAATCCACCCGTTTGGCAAATAAGACAACTTTTGGGTCGTAAAACTTGACATAATTTTCAATAAATTTTGGGTGTAAAATGCAATCACCATCAATAAAAAGTAGTAATTCTTGAGTAGCTTCTCGCAAAGCAACATTTAGAATTCTATTTTTTCTGAACCCATTATCTTCTTGTGTATAATGAAGAATAGGAAAGGTGTAGTTTGTTGAAGCGATGTATGCTTGCATGGCAGGAAAATTACCATCTTCTACAATGGCAACATCAAATTTTTTATAGGTTTGATTCTCTATTGAATCCAAAACTTTTTGAAGGAATGGAATATTTTTATAAACGGCTATAATTAATCGGACGTTGATCATTGTTTCTAATAAATGGCTAAAATAATCTTTTTTATGTAGTTTTACTAATCACAAATTTTCTAGCACTATGAAATTATTAATTGCCTTTGTACTGATCCTACCCCATTTTTTGTTTGGACAAAATTTACCTCATACAAGTGCTGGAAAGGTCAATCGAATCATCGAATTCCCTTCAAAGTTTTGTACTCCAAGAAATGTAGATATTTGGTTACCAGCAAATTATTCAATTGACAAAAAATATGCTGTACTTTATATGCACGATGGTCAAATGCTCTTCGATTCAACTACCACTTGGAATAAACAAGAATGGAAAGTGGATGAAATCGCTTCAGATTTAATGAAGAGTTTCAAGTCAAAAGAGTTTATTGTTGTTGGAATTTGGAACGATGGTAAAAACAGACATGCAGATTATTTCCCTCAAAAACCCTATGAAAAATTAACAAAAAAAGAGAAAAAATTTGTTTTTTCAGCATTGAAAAAAAGTGGTAGAACAGTAAAATCATTTCATCCAAAATCAGATGCTTACCTACAATTCATTGTCAAAGAACTAAAACCATTTATTGATCAAACTTATGCTACGAATCCATCAACTGAAAACACCTGCATTGCAGGAAGTAGCATGGGTGGATTAATTTCAATGTATGCTATTTGTGAATACCCAACAGTTTTTGGAGCTGCCGCATGTTTAAGCACACATTGGCCAGGTACTTTTGAAATGGAAAACAATCCAATTCCAGGAGCTTTTTACGCCTACTTATCTACCTATTTACCGAATCCGACAGATCATAAAATTTATTTCGACTATGGAAATAAAACATTAGATGCACTTTATCCTCCTTTGCAAAAGGAAGTGGACAAAATAATGATTCAAAAGGGGTTTTCTGCTGCTAATTGGATGACATTTTTTGTGGATGGTGCAGATCATAGTGAAAAATCGTGGGCTGCTCGTTTAGCCATACCACTTGAATTTATGTTCAAAAACTTAGATGGACCAAACTAAACAAACCTCTTGGATGAATAGATATTCAAAACGATACGTTTGCTGTTGATAATCGAGTAAAATGGTTTTAGCATTGATTTCAATGACACTGACTTCTTGTTTTAAGTTAGAGATAGCTCCATTTAATTGTTTGAAAATCGCTTCTTTTGCGCCCCAAATGACATGAAGTTCTTCCAGTGAAAATGACTGTCTACTTTCTGATTCATTTAAAAAATAGGATTTCCCTTTTTCAATACTTGTACGAATTGGCTCTATATCAACACCAACAGCAGCAGCTGAAATCGCCAAAGTAAACCATCCTTTCGAATGAGAAATGGAAAGATATTGATCCGAATTCTCTAAGTAAGGTTGACCTTTATCTGTGTGTTTGAATGGAAAGTTTGAATACCCAAGTTCACCAAGCATAGTTGCTATTTCCCTTCTTTCCATAGGTTTTTTACCATAGACTTTAACCATCGGTTCATAATTTAAACACTGCCAATAAATGAGCAGTCCCTGATGTAATACTATTTCTTTTCGAATGGAATGAATACTGTCCATGTGTTTTTTAAAAGGTCAAATTTATTGTATCTTTGTTACCTAACAACATTTTTTTGAAAACAACCGCAAAATATATTTTTCGTATTTTATTTATACCGCTTGAATTGTTCTTTGCAATATTAATGGTTTTGTTTGTTTTTATTTTATTCAATGCAAAAATCCATCCGCCAGTTGTAGACGATATCCCTTTGCCAAAACGTACTCAAATAGCTCCGAATCATTTTGTAATTGGCCCAAACTATTTAAAGAAAAATAAGTTCGGAGTTTGGGAAATGTACATTGAAGGAAAGCCATACGAGCGTGGATTAATTTATGGGGCTTTAGCCAAAGAATTAATTCAAAATCAAGAAGATATTTTTGTTGCACAAATCAATCAATTTGTTCCAAGTGGTGCATTTCAACAATTATTGAAGTTATTTATTGGTTTTTTTAATCATGATTTACCTAAAAACATTCCTCTTGAAAACCAACAAGAAATTTATGGTATTTCAACCTATTTTAGTGATCAACATGACAATATCGCTTCGAAATATACACGCATTTTAAATTACCATGCGGCACACGATATTGGTCATGCTTTAAATAATTACAGTATTGTTGGCTGTACTTCTTTTGCTATTAAAGGAAAAAAAACGGCATCATCTAATCTATTAATCGGCAGAAACTTTGATTTTTATGTTGGAGACGATTTTGCAAAAGATAAACTTTTATTATTGCTAAAACCAACTACTGGTTATGCATTTGTATCTTATTCTTGGGCTGGATTTACAGGTGTCGCTTCAGGCTTGAATGAAAAAGGGTTAAGTGTAACAATCAATGCTGCCAAGTCAGATTTCCCAACAGGTTCACGTATGCCTATTTCACTGCTGGCTCGAGAAATTTTACAATATGCATCTACTATTGAAGAAGCGATAAGTATTGCCAAAAAACGCTCTATTTTCGTTTCTGAAACCTTAATGATTGGTTCTGCAAAAGATGGAAAAGCCGTGTTAATTGAAAAATCACCTACAAAAATGGGCGTCTTTCAAAGCAAAAGTAACACTTTGATTTGTAGTAATCATTATCAATCTACTTCTTTTCTATCAGACAAAATCAACCAAGACAACATTGCTCAAAGTGATAGTAAAAACCGTTTTCTTCGCGTAAAAAAATTGGTAAACAACCTGGTGTCTGCAACACCCATCGACGCAGCAAATATATTACGCGATCAATATTCTCTTAATAATGATTCACTTGGAATGGGAAACCCTGTTGCATTAAATCAATTAATTGCACATCACAGTGTTATAATTGAACCAACGAAAAAAACGATCTACTTTTCCACTAATGACTACCAATTAGGGAAATTTATAGGAATGAATTTACCTGCATCGTTGAATCAAAAAGCGTTCGTCTTTGATGATATACTTCCTGAAGATCCATTTGTTCATTCATCTAATTATCAAAAATTCAAGCAATTTAAACGTTGGAAGAAAAAAATTACCGCTTTTTTAATGTTTGGGACACCGCTAAAATTATCTAATAATCAAGTGCATAAGTTCATTTCCTTGAACGGAGAATCCTATGTGACGTATGAATTATTAGGAGATTACTTCTATAAAAAAAATCAGCTGCAAATGGCTGAAAATTACTACAAACAGGCGCTAAAAAAAACGTTGCCATCTTTGGCTATTCAAAAAGACCTTCAAAATAAACGGTCTAGTTGTTTCAAAAATTGAAAAATTTATGGAGAAAAATGTAACCGATTCTCTTTTGCGTACTCTTGAATATGCAGGTGCAAATTCAACGTTTTATCGACCTGTTCAACAGTTCCTTACTCAGCCATTTTCATTGACTGCTTTTCAACAATTACCGTTTACCACTAAAGATGATTTGTCGGAACACAACGCTGATTTTTTAGCGGTTACCAAGGATAAAATTGCTGATTATTCTACAACATCTGGTACTTCAGGTGAAGCGGTTACGATTTATTTGACGAAAAATGATTTATCCCGTTTGGCAAAGAATGAAGCGCATGCTTTAGGTTTAACGGGAGTAACTAAAGCAGATTTGTTTCAATTAACGACGACAATTGACCGTCAATTTATGGCCGGATTAGCCTATTATTTAGGAGTTCAAGAAATAGGAGCCGGTATGATACGAATTGGCCCAGGCGTGCCAGAACTTCAATGGTCTTCCATACTTAAAAATAAACCAACCGTTTTAATTGCAGTTCCTAGTTTTGTATTAACATTGCTAGATTATGCAACAAAAAATGAAATTGATCTTACTGCAACAAGTGTTCAAAAAATTATTTGTGTAGGTGAATCCATTCACGAAGATGATTTATCCTACAATATTTTAGGGAGAAGAATACTTGAAAAGTGGAAT
Source organism: Crocinitomicaceae bacterium (assembly GCA_017984635.1). Taxonomy (GTDB): domain Bacteria; phylum Bacteroidota; class Bacteroidia; order Flavobacteriales_D; family Crocinitomicaceae; genus M0103. The sequence continues at coordinate 50,802 of JAGNZC010000014.1, read as the reverse complement.
GTTAAACTCTATTCTACCTATGCATCGACTGAAATGGGTGCTGCGTTTACAGAATGTGAAGCCCAAAACGGATGTCATTTGAACGAAGACTTATTATTTCTAGAAGTATTAGATGATAACGGAGAAGCAATTTCAGATGGCTCTATTGGTGAAATTGTTGTGACAACTCTTCTTGTAGAAGGAACCCCCTTGATTCGATATAAAACAGGAGATTTAGCCCGTTTGTATACAGCTCCTTGTCAATGCGGAAGAACGAGTCCACGATTAGGACCCATTGTTGGACGTAAAAATCAATTAATTAAATTTAAAGGAACGACTATTTTCCCAAAAGCTATTTTTGAAATATTGGATGCAATTCCACAAATTTCTTGCTATAAAATTGAAGTTTCAAAAGATTATTTAGGGAATGATGCATTAACTGTTTTATTAGAAAAACAGGTAGAAACAAGTGGTTTGATGTCTCAAATAGTAGAACATTGTAAAAGCAAATTACGAGTCGTTCCTCATTTTATTTTTTTAGAAAATGAGTATCTTCGTAATCAAGTGTTTAAAAAAAATAGTAGAAAACCCGAAAAAATAATTTTTAAAAATTAATACGATGAAAAATAGAGTAGTATTTCTTGCTTGTTTTGTTGCACTATTTTTAACTACCGCAACGGCTCAAACCTTAGATGATTTATTTCAACCTTCTTCTACTAAAATCACTTGGTTAGGAATTGATTATTCGCATGTTAAATTAATTGGTTCTTTTTCAAATTTTAATGAAACAACCAAAATCACTCCCGAAATAATTAAAAACGACTATTTTGTTCGTTGGAATGATTTGATTATTAAAGAAAAGAATAAGTACACAGTGGATAAAATGTTTAGAACAAAAGCGCTGACTTACTCGATTGAAGGCGTTACTTCTATCAATGCACAAACGGATCTTACTACAATTGAACAATCCGCTACTCCTAAATACACTGAAAGTCAGTTGCAACAATTTGTAAAAAATTACTTTTTCAACCAACAAGAAGGAATCGGTATTTTATTCCTAGCCGAATCATTGAATAAAGAGCAAGAAGAAGCAACATACCATCTTCTAGTTCTCAATTTATCAACGAATGAAATTCTTTTACACGATAATTTCACAACTAAACCAGGTGGATTTGGGTTGCGAAATTATTGGGCAAGTTCATATTTAAAGGTTATTGAAACCATTAGAGATCATAAATACGGCGCTTATAAAAAGAACTTTTTACGCAGTAAAAAGTCGAAATAACTTACATCGAAATTACCTTTGCTAGGTTTTTCAATGCTCTATCGTGCTTGCGAACAAATGGATTTTCTTCATCCCATATATAACCAGCAAGTACTGAACATATTTGCTTTTTGAAACCTTCATTTTCTTTCTTCGTGAAAAAGACAGTACCCAACGTTCCGTCATACCAACCTAAAACAAACGTTCTAAACACATTGATTCCTTTTTTCAGTACTTCACTGTAGTCTTTTTCAAAATCTACTGTTTCACCTTTTATTTTTTTGGAAACAACGGTTGCGGCTTTGTAACCGGAAGAAATCGCCAATGTAACACCCGAACTAAAAATTGGATCTAAAAATTCGGTGCTATTTCCACACAAAATGTAACCTTCACCATATAATTGTTTAACAGAAACAGCATAGTTTACTATTATTCTAGGTTCAAATACTAAATCCGCATTACTATATCGGTCCTCTAATCCAGGAAATGAATAAATCAATTCTTTGAATTGCTCACCATCATTTGCATAACAATCTTCAATAAATTCTTTTTCACCAACTATTCCTACAGAGGTTGTTCCGTCTGAAAAAGGAATCGACCACATCCATGCTGTATTGTTATTAAAAGCGTGAACAAAAATGTTTCTACCTGCTTTATCTGTTCGTTTCGAATCTTTGACATGCGCAAAAACAGCACCTCTTGGTGGTGTATTAACGGGGGTTTCAAGATCAAACATTCTTGGTAATACACGACCATAACCACTTGCATCAATAACATAGTTACACGTGATTTCATGTTCTTCACCAACGCTATTTTTGTATGTAACTTTTTGTGAAGTTGAGGATGTAGAAACGGCAGTTACTTCTGCATTAAACACTAATTTTGCCCCTTTTTTTTCAGCTGATTTTGCTAATGTATAATCAAAATCTGCACGCTTTACTTGATAGGTATAATTCCAACCTTTTGTAAATTGCTCTTCAAATAAAAAATCACATTTTTCATTATTTTCGTAGAAACAAACGCCTGTTTTCAATTGGAATTTTTGGTCAACTACATCTTGTAATAGATCCAATTCATCTAAATAATCCATGCAATGAGGTAATAAACTCTCTCCGATTACGAATCGAGGAAATTCCATTTTTTCTAACATGATAACTGAATGACCTTCTTTGATCAGTTTCGTAGCAGCTACCGAACCAGATGGTCCAGCGCCAATTACTACAACATCATAATTCATTTTCATACGTATTTATAGCGTTAAGTATTTTTGATTTATCTAAATATTGGAAACTTGTAACAAATCCGCTAATTGTAACTCCTAAAATTCCGTGGAATACGATGTTTTGACCTGTTAACGTTAAATTTGGAATGCTTGTTTTTGAATTAATGGTAGTTGCTAGTGCCTTGTTGTAATCTTTTGCTATTCCGTACAAGGAACCATCTGGAGAACCTATATAATCGCGATAAGTTATAGGAGATGAACTGTATACATTTAAAATTTTCTCACGAATTCCAGGAAATCTTGTTTCAATTTTAGCCAGAATTAATTCTACTTTTTCTTCTTTAAATGCTTCATAAGCGTCACCTCTTTGTGTAGGTTCTGCAATTGTATTATAAGTAGTTTCCCATTCATTAAAAGCGGTACTTTCTAAATAACTCATGATAGACATTGAGTCTGCATATTTTTTTGATTTGGAAGATGCTGGAGTACAAACAAACAACATTTGTGGCCATTGATCTCCTTGATTTTCAGTTAATGTCCATGTGTCATCACTAAAAAATTCATAAGAATTGTAATTTATATACTCAAAAGCATCCTTTTTAAAGGTGATGTATACCATAAACGCTGAAATTGTATTTTCAAGACGTTGTATTCTTTTGAAATAGGCTGGTTTAAAGTTTTCTTTTCCAAAAATCTGTAAAGTAATGGCAGGATGAACGTTTGAAATAATATTGGAACCAGTATAAGCGCTCCCATCTTTACAAAGTATTCTTTTTATCGCTCCATTGTCATTGTATTCTGCACTAACAACGTGTTTGTGTTTTAAAATTTCACCGTTATACTTTCGAATCGTTTTAGACATTGCTTTCGCAATTTGAGAACCACCGTCAATTGGACGATAACTTCCTTTCAAATAACTATTCATGATTAAAGCTACTTCGTGAAGCGGAGTTTTTGTTTTACTTGCTGCATATAACGGTCCTGAACCTAATAAAACATTTTTTAAACGCTCATTGGATGTCAATGTGGAAACATAATCCCATGCACCGATGGCTAATATTTCAGGATCATTAATATATGTTGTGCCATTTTCATCTCCTTCTTCTAAATTATACAAGGGAAAATAGGCGCATATTTCTTTAATCTTCTTACAAAATTGAACGATTGCTTGTTGTTCTTCCGGAAATCGGTCAATTAAATTTGTTTGGAAGTGATCATATCCTTGCCCATGAAAGTAACTCGACCCATCGTTGAACCGTATTAAATCAAATCCCTTTTCATCTAATCGCTGAAGTTTTAAGTGAGGATAAATTTCTAAATAATGAAAAAGCTTGTATAAATTTTCTCCTTTATCCAATCCTCCTATGTAGTGAACACCTGTATCAAACACGCATTTATCTCTACTAAAAACTTGAAGGGAGCCTCCAATTTGATGATTTTTCTCTAAAACTAACACGCGATGACCATTTTTAGCAAGAACGGCAGCAGCAGTTAATCCACCCATTCCGCTTCCTATTATGATAAAATCATAGTGTTTATTTTCTGGCATCACGCTTGTTTTTTCAAAACCCAAAGTACATTTGATGTGAACTTTGAATGAAGTTGTTTTTCTATTGAGAAATTGTACAGTAAAGCAAATTTATTGATTTCTTCCGAGGATATAAAGTTTAAGTCATTAGAAGTTTTATTGAATTTGAAAACTTTTGTAGACATCCATTCTGTAAATTCGGTTCTTTTAAGGTTTTTAGTTTGTGAGGTTTCGCCATCTCTAATTAATAGTACGCCACCTGCTTTGCAGTGTTCACCTAATTTTGATAAAAATTCTACTTGTTCATTTGGCTTCAAATAATGTAACACATCGTTAACTATCGCTAATGAAAATGGATGAATAGTTTGTTGGCGTATATCAGCATGTAAAAATTGCAAGCGATCATTTAATGCCATTCCATTGGCTGCAATGGTGATTTTGTTTTCATCATAATCACTGGCAAGAATGGTTCTTTTTTTACTCTTATAATGCAAATAATAAGATACGTAGCCATACCCGCAACCAAAATCATACACAATTCCGTCTAAGCTTACTAATGAATCATAAAACGCAAAGTTTTTCTGCTCTAACCACCATTTAATTTTTACATACCATTCGATTGTTGGGTCTTTGTAAAGGTAATTTTTAAGTACCATCGACTGCCAAAATTGTGGGCTTGTTCGGTTAAATTTTTCTTGTTCATAGGCTGTTCTCATAAGCTGAGTTGCTCTTTTTGAAAAATCAGAATAAGTTTCCGCGTTCGTTGTTTCCAATTCATCCAATACCACAACCATTAAACCACCAGCATTGATCATTAAGTCATTTTTTGGATTCACTTCATGCGCGCCAATGAGTAAAAGAGGCTGAATTGGCACATTTAATGCTTTTGAAAGGTAAAATGCTCCTTTGTGAAATCGTTTAATTTCTCCGTCTTTACTTCTTGTTCCTTCAGGGAATACTACGATTGAATAGCCATCGTCAATTCGGGATTGTATAAATGCTAGATTATTTTCTGACCCTTCTTCAGCAAATGGGTAACCAGCATAACGAATAAATAATCCAAAAACAGGTGAATTATACACCCAGCTTTTAACCATTATGATTACTCTAGGATCCAACATCAACACCATTAAAATGTCAAGAAAAGAACTGTGATTTGCAACAAGAATTTTAGGGCTATCTAAATTTAGTTTGTCTTTATTTATAATTGTTTTTTTAACATGAACACCCGCATATAATGTAGATTTCGCTAATTTAGAAATGACGTAATTTAATGCTTTTTGTTTTCTTTTTTTAGCTATTGGAAGCGGATAAACAAATACGATAAGTAGAACCGATAAAAGGATACTTCCAATAATGAAATACCCAAATAGCAATACACTATAAATTAAAATGAATAGCGTTATTGGTGTTCTCTTTTGTTGCACACGTTTTGTCACAAAAAACTTAAAAATAGTGGGCTGTATGTACAAGGTAATTAACAAAATGGTAGCTATACCAATCACACTGATAAAAGCAATGGAATGAATGGCTGGATGTTTCGCTACAAATAGCACACCCGTTCCTAGAATTGTCGTTAAACCTGATAATACAATGGCAGATTTATAGGTTTGCATGATTCCTTTCCCTGTCTTGTGTTCTTGTATCATGCCATCTGTGATGAAAATACTAAAATCATCACCTAAACCAAAAATAAATGTAGTAATGACAATATTGACAAAATTAAATGGGATATCAAAGAATTGTGAAATTCCTAAAATCCATACCCATCCCATGATCATCGGAAAAAAGGCAAAGAGTGCTAATTCAATCCTTCCGTAAACGATAAGTAGTGTAATAAAAACGATGAGTGCTGAAAAGAGAAGTAAAAAGTTGAAATCATCTTTCACATCATTCAGCATTTTTTCGGAAATCTCAGCAATATCTAATATCGTTGCATGTGGTTGCGTGCGAATAAATGCTTTGCATTGTGCTAGTTTAGAGCGATCTACAGATACACTTGTTATGATTGTATAGTGCTGTTTATCAATGTGGTATAATTTATTCAATCCTAACTCTTCTAGCAATGCTTCTCCATCTGTTACACGAATGTTTGGTGCGCTAGTCCATTGCGTAAATGGATCAAAAGCATTTTGAACAAACCCTTCTTGTTGTAATTTTTGTTGAAGTTGCTGAACAACCACTTTTTTATCTTTCCAATAGGATTGCCATTTTTTTTCCGCATTGTAACGGTCTTTATGTGAAATGAGATAAGGTGCAATTGAAATTAATTCTGTTATTTTTAATTTATTTTTCGCACCAGATAATGCAGTGAATAAGTGGAAATTTTCAGATAATACGTTTTCTTTAGTAGTTCCTGAAACAACAACATAGAATTTTTTAATATGTGCTGGATGAATCCCAGTGTAGTATTTTTCTTTTTGTTTTAAAGCTTCTGAATGATAGGATAAATTGTTTAAATCGCCATCAAAACGAATGGAAAGATCATTTAAAACAAAAAAACTAGTTAGGGCGATGACCAAAAGTAAAATCCAACGCGTTAACTTTTTTGGTAATTTAAACGTTGATAATACTTGAGTTTCTTGTGGTAATTTTAGTCGGAAAACGTGAAGAATGACAGGCAAAAAGAAAACTGTAAATACAGCTGAACCACCTAATGTAAACAATGCGATCAACCCAAAATCTTGAAGAACCACTGAATGGGTAAATAGTAAAGCCGCAAGCGCTGCGATGGTAGTAAAACTTCCAATGAATAAAGGTCCACTGATTGATCTAACGGTATCAATTAAGTCGCCAGAATGTTTGTAATGTGCGAAAAAATGAAAAGAATAATCTAATACAATCCCCAATAATACAGATGAGGTGGCCAATGAAATTGCGCTAATTGATGGATGAAAAAATCCGATAAGTCCAGCCCCAGAAAGTATACCAAATAATGCAGGAAGTATGAAATACAATGGTGCAAAAACACTTCTGAAAAACAACATTAATAAAAGTAAAATAGCGCCTAATCCAATCATTGATGTGATATAAGTGTCTTTCTTCACTTGAACGGCATTTTCCACTGCAATTTCAAACGTGCTGAAATAATCAAATTTCAAAGTTGGTTGTTTGGAGTTGAGTTGTTGTTTGAAACGGTCTAAATCGTTTTTTAATTGTACTAATTTTTTGGTGTCTTTTTGTTTAATTTGATGGTCTGCAAAAAACAAAATCCGGGTTTCATCTTTTGAAAAAAGTAAATCATCTTTGATATGAAAAGCACTTGAATCGTTAATAGGATTTAATTTTTTTAATTGTGGATTAATAAGTCCAAGTGGATCTTTGGCTAAAACATACCTCAAGAAAATGCCATTACTCGATTTGAGTTGTTCACTCGTTTTTTTAACTAATTGTGTTAGTGAATCAGGATGTAATTTTTCAGTAATTTGTTGATAATCTTTTGAAGTAAGTCCAACAATCCCTGCTGATTGTAAATAATTAATGAGTTTTTTTTGATCAACAGATTGAATGATTTTTAGCCCTGTAATTCTTCCTTGAAAGGCATTGTTAATTTGGGATTCAATATTGACTAATGCTGCTTCATTTTCAACGTCATCTTTTTGAACTGCAATTGAAAAGATGAGTTGTTGGTTTAGTTTGTTTTTTTGAATGATTTTTTGAAATTCACTGTATTCTTTGCCTTTCGGAAAAATAGCATAGATATCTTCTTCTACATGCAACTGCTGAATTCCATAAACTAACGCTCCAATGAGCGTTAAAAAGCCAACACAAAAAAAGATCCAATGGCGAATAAAAAAAGTAACAATACGCGCTGAAAGTTGACCAAACATACTTGTTATTAATTATTTTTTATGTAATCCTTCATTGTTTTATAGGCCGCTTTATTTTCTTCTTTTAACACAATCAAAGCTGCATTATAGGCTGCTTTTACGGCGATTGGAACACCTCCCCCAAGTTCTGCCCAATGTCCACCAATGGTTATGTTTTTTACCGGTGTTTTGTAATGGGCAACTTTTGATTGCATATTCGCTTTTCCTGGTCGCGTTCCCATCATGGAACCATCTTTATTTAGAGTATATCGATGATACGTAATTGGTGTAGCAATTTCATAGAAAAGGATATGTTCACGTAAATTTGGACAAATTTTTGCCTCAATTCGATCTAAAATAATTTGAGCAAATGCTTCTTTAATAGCTTTGTATTGATCCGTTCGAACGTATTCCCCTTTTTCATTTTTAACAGCACCCCAATTATTGTTGTAATCCATCCAAGCAGGAACGAAAACATTTAATGTTCCGTGATTTTCTGGAGCTAACGTTTTGTCCCGAACTGTAGGAGCTAAAATACTTAAAAATGATTTTAATGGATCTCCAGATGAATGTTCTTTTCTTGAAACATCATCTTTAAAAATCAATAGCATTTCATCGCCAAAACCAAGCGATTCAGCAGTACAGTCTAAAGCAATAGAAAGGGTTAAGGAAGAACTGTATAATTCTGATTGATCAATTTTTTGTTTTAATTTTTCTGGAACAGCAGCTGCGGGTAATAATTTTTTATATACTTGCTCTACGTCACAAGCAGCGATCAAATGTTTTGCAGTTAACTGATATTCTTTGTGTCTTTTTTTGTACGTTACCCCTTTAAATGTATTGTTTTCAATGTCTATTTTGGTTACATCTGCACTTAAAATAACGGTCGATTCTAGTTCTTCAATTTTTTTATTTAACCAGGCCGGTATGACTAAACTTCCTCCGATAGGTGGATTTTGATAGTCATTATTATAAGCCCAAGCAATTGGAAACAAACACGATAATAAATCAGATTCAGAACAAAATATTTTTAATAATTTTTCATCATTAAAATACTTGCGAAGTCCCTTTTCAATCCCTTTTTCTCCACCATAAAACACAAATTTGATTAAGGGATAAATGATGCGCAATTGTTTGAGTTTGAATAGCATTTTTTCTAGACCAGTAAAAGTTTCTGGTGAAACAAAAAATGCAGGGAATTTTAAAGAAACATCCGCTACAACTTTTGCTGCTTTGAAAAACTTTTCAATCCCTTTTTTCTCATGTGGGAAGTCAGCGATAAGTTTATCTTTTAAAGTATCTGGATGGTTGGTTAATAAGAATGAATACTCATCGCCAATATGGCGGTGGATGTTTTTCATTTCAACAGGGCGCGGAAAATCAGATCCTAAATAATTAAAAACCTTTGTAACCGTTCCTACTTCGTTGAATTGATTTAACCAATGAATTGCTGTGTCAAAAATAAATCCTTTTCGTTCAAATCCTTGTAAGTAACCGCCAATTAAGTAATGACGTTCCAATACACATACTTTTAAACCTGCTTTAGCTAAGAGAGCTGCAGAGGTGAGTCCACTTACTCCAGATCCAATGATTATGACATCGTAGTCGTATTTTTCCATAGTTAACATCTTATGATTTACAAATAAAACAATATTGTTCCTATTTTAAGCTATGGAAATCTTTTTTATTCCAAAAATGGCATTTTAGATTTTTATAAATATTATTTTAACTTTGTATTAAATTCATATAATATAGAATCAATGAAAGCAATTCAAGCCTTACATGAAGCCCATAAAATAGCATTTAGTCCTTTTGTTTTTCAAACGGTTAATTGTCTCTATTCTTTTAAAATTTTTGATGAATTGTTTGCAGTTAAAAATGGCTTAAGTCTTAAAGAAATATCTGAAAAAACAGCTGTTTCGTTGTATGGAGTTACTGTTTTGATTGAAATGGCTGAAATGGCTGATATTGTAAAGCAAAAAGAAACGGGATTTTACACCTTAACTGATATAGGTTATTTTTTAGCACGTGATGAAATGACTCGTGTTAATTTTAACTTCACGAATGATGTTTGTTACAATGGATTGTTTCAATTAAAAGAAGCCATTCAAAATGGTAATCCAGCTGGTTTAAAAGTATTTGGTGATTGGTCGACTGTGTATGAGGGACTTTCTCAATTGCCTGATCATGTTAAAAAAGCATGGTTTGAATTTGATCATTATTACTCGGATAATTCATTTGATGATGCATTAAAAATCATCTTTAAATCAAATCCAGCTTCTATTTTTGATATTGGTGGGAATACGGGTAAATGGGCGATTGCCAGTACAAAACACAATAAAGATGTACACGTCGATATGTTTGATTTACCTGGACAATTAGCAGTTGCTAAAAAGAACATCGATACAATAACAGACATCAAAGATCGCGTTCATTATAATGAAATTGATATTTTAAATCCTTCAAGTGAAATCAAAGGTGGCGCTGATGTGTATTGGATGAGTCAGTTTTTAGATTGTTTCAGTGAAAATGAAATCGAAATGATTTTATTAAAAATTAAGAAAAATGCTAAAAAAGACGCGACAATTTATATCATGGAGACTTTTATTGACAATCAAACGTATCCAGCTGCTGCATTTAGTTTAGTTGCAACTTCTTTATATTTTACAGCAATTGCAAATGGGAATAGTAAAATGTATTCCTCCTCGGTTTTTAAATACATATTAGACAAAGCAGGCTTCGAATGTGTCAACGAATACCATCTTCATCAAGATAGTTTCCATACGATTTTAGAGGTCAAATTAAAATAATAGCGCTACTTATTCAATAGACAATGAACAACATCTCCTTACAAGAAATAGAAGCTTTTGTTTTAGATAAAAAAAAGTTTGAAATTGATGCCAAAATGAAAGAAACGATCGACCAATCGTTCTCTTTTTTAAAGGATTTTTCTAAAGATAAAATCATTTATGGAATCAATACCGGGTTTGGTCCAATGGCTCAATTTAAAATTGATGATTCGGAACTGAATCAATTACAATATAATCTAATAAGAAGCCATTCTTCTGGTACAGGAAAAGTATTGGATGACGAATCGGTGCGCGCTGTTCTAGTTGCTCGTGTAAACAATTTTTTACAAGGAAATTCTGGAATAAGCTATGGTGTTGTTGAACAATTACAATTGTTTCTAAATCATGAAATTTACCCTGAAATTTATGAACATGGCGGTGTAGGAGCGAGCGGCGATTTAGTACAATTAGCACATTTAGCACTCAATTTAATTGGTGAAGGCTATGTACGTTACAAAAATGAACGCAGAAAAACGAGTGATGTATTCAAGGAATTGTCAATTCAACCTTTAGCAATTGAATTAAGAGATGGATTGGGTTTAATGAACGGAACATCTTGTATGACGGGAATTGGAGCCATGAACTTGATTTATGCGAATCGATTAATGAATTGGGCAATTGCTTCTTCTTCCATGATTAATGAATTGGTAGAGGCGTATGATGATTCATTCTCTGTTGGTTTAAATGAAGTAAAACGCCATAAAGGTCAATTATTTGTTGCCGAAAAAATGCGTGATTTTTTAGCAACGAGTCAACGCATCAAAAAACGAGAAGAGTTATTTGCAGATAATGCAGTTTTACAACAAACGGAAATTAAAAAGAAAGTTCAAGAATATTATTCCATTCGCTGTGTACCTCAAATATTAGGACCAATAAAAGAAACATTAGATGTTGCAAAACAAGTGATTGAAAATGAAATAAATTCTACAAATGACAATCCAATTGTACGTGCTGATGAACACAACGTTTTTCATGGAGGTAATTTCCATGGAGATTATGTTTCTCTAGAAATGGACAAAGTGAAAATTGTTATTACAAAGTTGACAATGTTAGCAGAGCGACAATTAAATTTCTTGCTGAATAGCCGATTGAATGATTATTTCCCACCGTTTTTAAATACACAAAAATTAGGGTTTAATTTTGGTGTACAAGGAATGCAGTTTACCGCAACATCAACCACTGCTGAAAGTCAAATGTTGTCAAACCCTATGTATGTGCACAGCATTTCAAATAACAATGATAATCAAGATATAGTGAGCATGGGAACCAACAGTGCTTCGATTACAAAAAAAGTGGTTGATAATGGTTTTCAAGTAATGGCAATTCACATGATGGCAATCTGTCAAGCTATTGATCTTTTACCAGTAGAGATGCATAAAAATCTTTCGGCTAATACAACACGCGTATATCAACTCATCCGCTCTGTTGCCGCTACGATAAATGAAGACGTGCCTCAATTTGAGACAATAAAGAAAGTAACTGATTTATTGAAAAATTCCTCATTTAATTTTTAATTTATACATTTGAATTTAACACAATCTTAATATCAGATTTAGAAGAGATGAAAAGTGCATTGGTTACAGGAGCATCTAGAGGGCTAGGGAAAGCAATTGCTGTTCAATTGGCTTTAGATCATGGCTTACATATTATTATCAATTACACAGCAAATCAAGCAGCTGCTGAAGCGACCAAAGCTGAAATAGAAGCGAATGGAGGTTCTGCTGAATTGATGCAATTTGATGTGAAAAACAATCAAGAAGTACAAGACAAAATGCAGCAATGGTTTACTAATAATCCAGAAAATAAATTAGAGGTTTTAGTTAACAATGCTGGAATCACGCGTGACAATTTATTCCCTTGGGTGAGTGAAAATGATTGGGATGATGTTATCAATACTTCTTTGAAAGGAATGTACAATTGTACACAAGCGGTGCTTCAAAAAATGCTTCGAAATCGTTCTGGAAGAATTATCAATGTTGCTTCGTTGAGCGGATTGAAAGGTGTGCCTGGTCAGACAAACTATTCTGCAGCAAAAGGTGGAATGATTGCAGCAACAAAAGCATTATCACAAGAGGTTGCTAAACGAAATATTACTGTAAATGCTGTTGCTCCAGGATTTATTCTTTCAGATATGACTAGTGAATTACCCATAGATGAATTGAAAAAAATGGTACCGGCTAATCGCTTTGGAACACCGCAAGAAGTGGCGGATTTAGTGAGTTTTATTGCTTCGCCTAAGGCTGCTTATATTACTGGAGAAGTCATTAATATAAATGGGGGTATTTACGCTTAATTATGGAACACAGAGTTGTAATTACAGGAATTGGAATCTATTCTAGCATTGGAGAATCAATACCTGAAGTATTAACGTCTCTTCAACAAGGTAAAAGCGGCATTATTTACGATGAAGCGCGCAAAGATTTTGGTTACCGTTCGTGTTTGACTGGTTTTGTAAAAGATCCAGATTTAAAGCCATTTTTATCCAGAAGAGAACGCATTGGTATGCATCAACCAGCTATGTTTGCCTATATGTCGACTAAAGAAGCAGTTGAGATGGCCGGATTGGATGCGGATTTCTTTGAAAAAAATGAAACGGGAATCATTTTTGGGAATGATTCAACAGCAGGTGCTGTGGTAGAAACGATTGATAAGGCGCGTCAACGAAAAGATACAACGTTGATCGGAAGTGGAGATATTTTTCAAAACATGAACTGTACAGTAAACATGAATCTCTCTACAATTTATAAATTGAAAGGCATTAATTTAACCATGTCTGCAGCGTGTGCGTCTGGTTCACATTCTATTGGAATGGGCTACTTATTAATTAAACAAGGATTGCAAGAACGAGTAATTTGTGGTGGTGCCCAAGAAATTAATATATATGCAATGGGTAGCTTTGATGGTTTAGGAACCTTTTCTATTCGCCATGATGAGCCGCATAAGGCGAGTCGTCCTTTTGATCGAGACAGAGATGGCTTGGTTCCTTCAGGAGGTTCAGCAACTATCATAATTGAATCGTTAGAATCTGCGTTGAAAAGAAATGCCAAAATATATGGAGAAATAGTTGGGTATGGCTTTTCATCGAATGGTGACCATATTTCAAATCCAAATTATGATGGGCAATATCGCTCATTAACCATGTCGATGAAACAAGCAGGTTTAACACCCAACGAAATTGATTACATTAATGCACATGCAACTTCAACTCCAGTGGGAGACACAACCGAAGCACAAGTAATTGCAGGTGTGTTAGGTGGTAAAATCCCTGTAAGTTCAACGAAAGGGATGACAGGACATGAATGTTGGATGGCTGGTGCAAGTGAAGTTGTTTATTCATTATTAATGATGCAAAATGATTTTATTGCACCCAATATAAATTTTGAAAATCCAGATGAAGATTCATCTAAAATAAATATCGTACCAGACTCTCGAGAAGCTAAGATTGATTGTTTTTTATCCAATTCTTTTGGTTTTGGAGGTACAAATTCATCGTTAATTATCAAAAAATTTAAAATTTAACAGAACCCATGAATAGAGCAGAAATAATTGAAACAACAAAACGTTTTTTATCTGAAGAATTTGAAGTTGATCCAAACACGATTGAACCTGAAAATAATTTACAAGAAACGCTTGATTTAAGTAGTTTAGATTATGTTGATCTTGTCATTGTTATTGAAGAGAATTTAGGATTTAAACCTACTGCTGAAGATTTTAAATCGGTTGCAACATTTGAAGATTTTTATCAAATGGTTGAAGCTAAAATGGCGAAATAAATGCAATGGAAAAAAAATGGAATGGTCAATCAAAGGGTACACTATTAGGCTATAAATTCTTTGTTTACAGTATACGTTTTTTAGGCATACGTTTTAGCTATGCTTTTTGTCGCTTAGTTACGTTTTATTACGTTTTTTTTGCAGGAAAAAATAGAAAAGCACTCATCCATTTTTACAAATCAGGCTTTGGATTTACTTCTTTGAAGTCGTTTATGTATACAATCCATACGTTTTTTAAATTTGGACAAGTCTTAATTGATCGAATCGCCTTGAAAACCCCTCTAAAAAAACACTATTCTTTTACTTTTGAAAACGAAGCGGTTTTAAAAGAAATACATTCCTTAGGCAAAGGAGGCTTTCTGTTTTCAGGTCATATTGGGAATTGGGAAAATGCAGGTAGTTTTATCGGCGAAAGAATTACTTCTACAATCAATATATTAATGTTAGACGCTGAAGTAGAAAAAATAAAAGGCTTTCTAACAAAACAAACGGAAGCAGTCAAATTTAATTTAATTCCTTTGAAGGACGATATGTCTCATCTAATACTCATCCATCAAGCATTGAAACGCAATGAAATGATTGCCCTTCACGCTGATCGAATTTCAGATGGACAAAAAAAAATAAGTTTGCCATTTTTAAATGGAATAGCAGAATTTCCTTTAGGACCATTTTATATGGCGCATAAATTCAATGTTCCTTTAACTTTTGTTTTCGCTTTAAAAGGAAATGGACTTCATTATGATTTAAGCGCGACAAACTATCTAATCAATGCAGCTTCTCCAGAAGAATTGGCACAGAAATATGTCGAAGAACTTGAATTAAAAGTTAAAAAAGCACCTAATCAATGGTTTAATTTTTACAAATATTATGTTAGTTAATAAAGAAAACATATTGAATTATATTCCTCAACGAGTTCCGTTTGTGATGATCGATGCTTTACATGAGGCGAATGAAACATCTTTTGAATCTTCATTTTTGATTGAGAATGACAATCTTTTTTTAGAAAACAATTGCTTGTCTGAATCTGCTTTAATTGAAAACATTGCTCAAACTTGTGCTGCTGGATTTGGATACGTAGCTACTCAAAATGGTCAAGCAGCCGGAGGAATGGGTTTTATTGGAGCCATTTCTAAACTGGAAGTTTTTGCTTATGCTGCAATGGGTGATCAAATTCATACATCGATAAAAGTATTGAGCTCTTTTGGCGGAATTCATTTAATTGAAGGGGTTGCTAGTTGTCAAGAAACTGCATTATTAACTTGTCAATTAAAAATCGTCTTAGCATGAAAGTTTTAAAAAAATCCATTGATTTAGCCGTTCGATTTAGTGAAACAGATGCAATGGGTGTTGTTTGGCATGGGAATTACTTAAAGTTTTTTGAAGACGCTAGGGAATGCCTAGGAAAAGAATTCAACTTAGATAATTTAGACATTTTTAATCAAGGCTATTTTACACCAATTGTACACAGTGAAATTGATCACAAAGCACCTATTTATTATGGTGAAAACCTTCGCGTAACTGCAATTTTAGAATATCGTTCTGCAGCTAAAATTGTCTTTCACTACGAAGTACTTAATTTATCTACCAACAAATTAGCGGCAACTGGTCAAACAATACAAGTGTTTTTATCGGCGAAAGAGCGAACATTGGAATTAAATAAACCTGACTTTTATGCAACTTGGGAAGACCAACAACCTTGGATAAATGCGTAAAGTTTATCTAAAATATGGAACACTTATTAGCCCAATTGGAGATGGAATTCAATCCCATTTGGAGGCATTTAAATCAAATTCAACGGGTTTAAAAAAGGTACATGCGATTGGATTTAATAAAGAAAACCTTCCGCTAGGCAAACTAAATGTTTCAGCTACAAATACCTTTCATTATCTATTCAATAAAGCGTGCGAACAATTGAAGTTTGAGCATTCTAACGAACGATTAAATAGTGCTAAAACATGTTTTATTATCAGTTCAACAAAAGCAGATTTATCTCAGCTACCTGCTGATACGTTTGAACCACTTCGTACAATTCTTCGTGAACATTTCCCGTCTGCAAACGAACCTGTAATCATTTCAAATGCTTGTATTTCAGGTGTTGTCGCGATAAATTTAGGAGCACAATACATCCAATTTGAGAACTACGATGATTGTTTTGTTATTGGTATTGATGCTCTTTCAGATTTTGTTATTTATGGTTTTCAAAGTTTATTCGCTTTTAGCGACGAGCTATGTCAACCATTTGATAAAAACCGAAAAGGAATTAATTTAGGAGAAGCATGTGGAACGATACATTTAACGGCTCAAAAGGACACAGCTTTTTGTGTTGAGTATGTGTGTGGAAAAACTTCGAATGATGCCAACCATATATCTGGACCTTCAAGAACTGGAGAAGGATTGTTTCGAGCGGTAACGAAGGCTTTACATCAAGCAGCGATTACAGCAACTGATATTGATTTTATATCAGCTCATGGAACGGGAACGCTTTTCAATGATGATATGGAAAGTATAGCTTTCAAACGACTAGGCATGCAAGAAATTCCTATCAATAGTATGAAAGGTTATTTCGGACATACTTTAGGGGCAGCAGGAGTAATTGAGACTTTAATTTGTATGCTTTCAATGGAACATTCAATGCTTTTTAAAAGTTTAGGTTTTGAGGAACAAGGTACACCAGAATCATTAAATATTGTCACTGAAAATTACGTGAAAAAGTGCAAATATGTATTGAAAACAGCTTCTGGATTTGGCGGAGGAAATGCAGTGTTAATTTTAAAAACAGTTCAATGAAATTAATTACTAGTAGCTATCTTTCTGAATTCGGAGCATTCGTGAATGGTACAAAGGTTTGCTCTTTTCTAGAGAATGAAAATTGGTCGAAAGAGCTGTATATTCATCTAAAATTGGATTATCCAAAATTTCATAAAATGGATGGATTATCTAAAATGGCCCTTTTAGCAGTAGAATTAATCGCGGATTCACTACCAGAACAAGCTATAGCTGAGGAAGATTTAACTTTGCTATTTTCAAATACATCATCGAGTAGTGAATTTGACACAAAGTTTATTTCTTCCTACACTGAATTTAAAGCACCTAGTCCATCCTTATTTGTTTACACATTGCCAAATATCGTTACAGGTGAATTGGCCATAAAATATAAATGGTATGGTGAAAGTTGTTTTTTTATTCAAGAGCAATTTACTGCTGCTTTTTTTGAAATTCAACTTAAATTAGCTTTTCAAAAGGGAGCTAAATTTTGCCTTTGTGCATGGGTAGAAGATCATCCATTAAAAACTAAAGAATGTTTTGTATTTTTAGTAGAAAATTCAACCGAACATTCTTTAACAGAAACAGTAGAAAAAATTTATAAACAATATAGAAATGAGTGAGTTAAAAGAAAAATTAAAGGCACAAATCATTGAACAATTAAACATTGAAGACATGCAAGTGTCTGACATTGATGACAATGCCCAATTATTTAATGAAAATGGGCTAGGTTTAGATTCGATTGATGCATTAGAATTAATCGTTTTATTAGACAGTCATTATGGGATTAAAATTGAAAATCCAGCAGAAGGTAGAATGATTTTTGAATCGATTAATACCATGGCTGATTACATCGAGAAAAATAGCTAATGTCAACAAAAATTTATATTACTGGATATGGTGCAATTGCGGCGTTAGGCAATAATGTTGCTGAAATTAGCGCGGCATTGTATGCTGAAAAAACGGGTATTCGACAAAGTCAAAAACCATATTCAGAAAAATATAAAGTGGGAGAAATTTCTTTTTCGAATGATGAATTGGTTCAATATTTCGGATTAAAAAAAGAAGCTTCTAGAACAGCGCTTTTGGGAATGATTGCAGCAAAAGAAGCATTTACCTCACATGAATTGAATAATAATATTCGAACTGGTTTGATTTCAGGCACCTCTGTTGGCGGAATGGATGTCAGTGAAAAAGAATATTTAAAATTCTTAAATGGTGAACAGGATAATTTAGACGTTTACCGCAATCATCCAAGTGGCACTACTACCCAACAAATTGCTGAAGAAATTGGAATTGATGTGTATTATAATACGATTTCCACCGCATGCTCTTCAGCAACTAACGCTATCATGATGGGCGCTAGAATGATTCAAGCAGGGCAATTAGACCGAGTAATTGTTGGAGGAACGGATGGTTTAAGCCAATTTACTATTGCAGGGTTTAATTCTTTGATGATTTTTGACGAAGAATGGTGTCGCCCATTTGACGAAACACGTAAAG
Organism: Crocinitomicaceae bacterium; assembly: GCA_017984635.1. Classification (GTDB taxonomy): domain Bacteria; phylum Bacteroidota; class Bacteroidia; order Flavobacteriales_D; family Crocinitomicaceae; genus M0103. Next base: position 32,112 of record JAGNZC010000014.1, on the reverse strand, counting down.
GGTTGAATTTAGGAGAAGGCGCTGGTTTTATCGTACTAGAAAGTGACTATTCACTATCTCAGTCAGATAAAAAGCCATTAGCAATCTTGTCTGGCTGGAGTAATGCTTGTGATGCATATCATCAAACCGCTTCATCTCCAGATGGTTCAGGTGCTGTTTTGTCAATGACTGAAGCACTTACTGTTGCTGGCTTACATCCTTCAGAAATCGATTACATCAATGCACATGGAACAGCAACACCCAACAATGATTTGTCGGAATCGCATGCTATTAAAACAGTTTTCGGTGAAAAAGTACCGCCTTTTAGTTCAACAAAATCGTATACAGGACATACCTTAGCCGCTTCAGGTGGTATAGAAGCTGTTATTTCAATTTTAAGTATTCAAGAAAGTGTACTTTTTCCAAATTTAAATTTTGCAACACCTATTGTTGAAACTAATTTAGTACCTATTCAATCGGTTACAAAAGCACCCGTATCGCATGTATTATCCAACGCTTTTGGTTTTGGAGGGAATAACTCAACTATAATCTTTAGTAAAATTTGATATGGCATTTATTCATTCTATTACTTCCATTGCTCATCAAGATGCATTTGCAAAAAAGAATATTTGGGATTCTATTGTTACTTTAGACGAGAACAGTTCACTGATTCATCCCGATTATAAAGAATACATTGCTCCTGCAGCTTTAAGAAGATTAAGCCCCATTTTACGCATGGCGATTGCTGCTTCAAAGTACTGCCAAGCATCCTGCGAAACACCTTTTGAGGCAATTAGTGTTGGAACCGCTTTAGGTTGTTTAACTGATACAGAAAAATTCTTAAAAACGATACATACAACTGCTGGTAGTATTTTATCACCTACTTCTTTCATTCAGTCAACGCACAATACGATTGCGGGTCAAATTTCATTAGAATTGAAAAATCATGCGTACAATATGACGCACACTCAAAATAGTTTGTCTTTTGAAATTGCTCTACAAGATGCACTTTTATGCGTAAAAGCTGGAAAAGCGAATGTGCTTGCGGGTGCAGCAGATGAAGCAATCGATTTTTTAAACCGTTTGAATGATTCATTGATTCACTCTACAGTTGCATTCACAGCTGGAGCAACGTTTTTAGTATTGGATCAAAAAACAAGTCCTGTTGAGTTAGTAGCAGTTGAAATGCATTTTTCTGCTTCAGATAACGATGCTTTACTTGCAAAGTTTTTGGAACAAAATGGTATCAATCTGTCGCAAATTGATGCAGTATTTGCTGCTAATGATCAGATTCTTTCTTCCCATCAAGTGGGTTATAATTATAAAAATTATACTGGATTTTATCACACAGCTTCAGCTTTTGCTTTGCACATGGCGCATGATTGGCTGCTAAAAGAAAACAAAAAATATACACTTGTGGTTAACGATTTAGTGGCAAATAAAGTAGGTTTTATTTTGCTTAAAAAAACGGAACAATGAAACACCGACTATTTGTGTCCTTAGTTCTTATTGCGGCTATTGTTTGTGCGATTGTGGCTCCAAATTCAAGCATTAGGAATGAATGGTGGTTACGACTTGCACTATTATTTTTCTTTGTGCTGTCAGCAGGTGTGATTTTTATGCGCTTGAATTATTTTGTAAAATCTACTTCTCGCATTCAAAAGCCAGCCATATTACTTACGTTTGATGATGGTCCCGACCCAGAAACCACACCAAGAATAGTAGCTACATTAAAACAGTACAATATCAAAGCACTGTTTTTTTTAATTGGCGAAAAAGCAAAACAATATCCTGAAATCGTACAACAAATTCAACGAGATGGACATTTAATTGGAAATCACACGCAACACCATTCGCCTATATTTGCAATGATGTCAAGAAAAAAAGTGAAAGATGAGGTGCAAATTGGAAAAGAAACACTTCAACAAATATGTCAAAAAGAAATAATGTTGTTTCGACCACCAATTGGCTTTACGAATCCAAAAATTGCGGCAGTGATTCAGCAATTGCAATTAAAATCTATTGGATGGAATAAAAGATCGTATGATACCGTGTATAAAACACCTGAAAAACTGGTTAAAAGATTACAATTTCTAGCTAAACCAGGATCTATAGTTTTAATGCATGATAATTTAGCGGTTACAGCGAATGCTTTACCCCAGTTTTTAGAAAAAAGTGAACAAAAAAACCTTCAATTTATCAATGATTCTAACATCAATACTCTTTTTAAATGAAACAAGTACTTCTTCTTTTTAGTCTCGTTTTTTCGTTTTTTTTAAGTGTCGCACAAGACTATCAACCTTGCGAAAATTCGCTAGTTTGCAAAAAATTAATAAAAGAAAAACAAGCATCAACCTATACAATTACGGCGGATTTTACCGAAACAAGGTTTTCGTCCATGTTAAAAGATCCCCAAAAATCATCTGGTTCCTTGTGGTATAAGCAAGCGGGTAAAATTCGTTTTGAACATAGTGCTCCCCAAAAAAAAATTCTCTTGATCAACGATCAATCGATTAAATATTTTGAAAACGGGAAAGAAATCACGAATGTTTCTGCTCTCAAAGTAATTAGAAAAATACAAGATTTAATGGTGAAAATGTTCTCAGGATCATTTTTTGATTCCAAAGAATTTAAGCTTAATTATTTTGAAAACGCTGTCAATTATAAACTTATTTTAACGCCTAAAAATAAAAGAATGGCTAAATATATTGCAGGAATTCAATTGATTTTTTCAAAAAAAGATGGCACCTTGAAGGAGTTAATGATTAAAGAAAACGACACTGAAAAGCTCGTGTATACTTTTTCAAGTGTTCAACTCAATAAAGCAATTTTAGATTCAAAATTCACAACTTTTTAAAGATGATACTAAAAAATAATTTTTATCAAATTCAGTCAATAGAAAAATCAGCAACAGGATTAAAAAGTCGTTTATTATTAAACAAAAGTCATGCTATTTTTGATGGCCATTTTCCAAATAATCCTGTAACACCTGGAGTTGTTGAAATGGAAATGGTCAAAGAGATGGTCGGAGAATTTTTAGGTAAAACAGCAGTACTTAAAAAAATGTCTACATGTAAATTATTAGCAATATTAAACCCAGTGGAATTCCAAGAAATCAATATTATTCTTGATTGTTCACCATCTGAGGAAGGATTGCTAAAAGTGAATGCTCAGATTCAATGCGATGAAAAAGTGTTTTTAAAAATGACCGCTTTTTATCATTAAAGTGAGTTTTTAACCGTGTTTTTTTCTGAAAATTGACAAGAAGCTATAGGAAAGTAAAAACGCGATTGTTCCAGCAATAACAGAAAAAATAATGGCGCCAACAGTGTATTGTATGAGATTTGATTTTATCGATTGAAAGTCTATATGCAACAATGCACTTGAATCTATTTCACCAGTAAAAAATAGTTGTCCAAAAAGCATACTTGTATATAAAATAAAGGGTATCATCGGCGGAATAGAAATGTTTGCCGCAGCAATGAATAACACTTTGTTTAATCTGAAAAAATAGGCGAAAGGAATGCCAATTAACAGCTGAAAGCCCCAAATAGGAAAAATCCCCATAAAAATCCCAAAAGCAATGGATAGTGCTTTTTTTGCATTTGTTTCATTTGATTTTATAGCTTCCTCTTTGATTTTGTTGAATGTACCTTTAGAAAACAACTTTCTAGGGAAATAGAACAATAGAGCCAAGGTTACTAATACTGAATTTAAAACACTAATTCTAAAAAAATCTCTTCCGGGACGAAAATGAGAAACACGTTCAGTAGGATCGTAAAGCACATGGATTGGAACGGGAATAAATGAAATGTTCTTCCATGCCAAACGAACGATTACTTCAATTTCTAACTCAAATTTAGTAGTAAATAAACGCATGTTTTTGAGCGGTTTCAGTGGGTACATGCGATAACCTGTTTGCGTATCTGGCAATGAAATACCGGTTTCCACTAAAAACCAAAAGTTAGAGAATTTATTGCCAAAGGAACTTTTTTGAGGCACGCCTGCTTGTTCCATATTTCTTGAACCCATTACTACACAACCGGGGTTTTCTTGTGCAATTTTAAGTAATACAGGAAGATCACTTGGGAAATGTTGCCCATCAGAGTCAATCGTTACTGCATTTTCAAAACCAAGTTCTATCGCTTTTTTAAATCCTTTTCTGATGGAAAATCCTTTTCCCTGATTGGTTTCATTTGCAAGAAGTTCAATGCGTGTTCTGTATTTTTCTAAAATTAAAGGTGTATCATCTGTTGAGCCATCATTGATCACAATAATTCTAGTCCCTTCAACTTCATTTAACAACCCATTTAACACTCGTTCAAGCGTTTTAGAATTGTTGTACGTTGGCATGATCACACATGCATTTAACTGTTTAAAATCTTCAGATGAATTCATTCCTACAAAAATAATGATTCCTCACTTACAAAGTAAATTTCTTCTCCAACTTTGACTTAAAATAGCAAGGATTAATGTATTTTTGTTTTTCATTAATTTAGCTGATAACATGCATTTTTTGATTGGTTTTTTCATTTTTGTTGCTTCATTTTCTAAAGCTGAGTATTTTAAAATTATTGCTGGTTCAGATGCTTCTGCTATGACAGCTTTACAAAGTAAAATTGAAAAAGGCTTGAATGGTGCTGAAAAAGACGCATACACAGGAGCACTGAAAATGAAACAAGCGGAATCGATGAAAACGCCAAAAGAAAAATTAACAGCATTTAAAGAAGGTAAAATTGCCTTAGAGGCTGCTATTTTGGTTCAACCTAAAAATACAGAATTTCGTTTTCTTAGAATAATGATTCAAGAGAATGCTCCCAAAATTTTAAAGTACCAAGTCAATTTAAAGGAAGATGCTTCTTACTTGAAGGAACACTATTTATCGCTTTCTTCAGATGTGAAAAATGCAGTGATCGCCTATAGTAAATCATCCAATTATTTAAAATTGTAAGAATCATGGAAAAAATATTGGTTTTACACTATTCGCAATCAGGACAACTAACTGAAATTCTTGAAAATTTTACCCGCTCATTTCCATCAAATACGATTGATTTTGTAACAATCAATCCGGCTAAAGCATATACGTTTCCTTGGACATCTGCATCGTTTTACAAAGAAATGCCTGCTTCTGTATTAGAACTTGAAACGCCCCTAGAATCAATTCAATTTAAGCACGATTCGTACGATTTGATAATTTTAGGATATCAACCATGGTTTTTATCTCCCTCTGTTCCAACAACATCACTTTTAAAAAACGATATGGTTCAAAAGTTGATAAAAAACACACCTGTTGTAACGGTTATTGGGGCAAGAAATATGTGGTTAAATGCTCAAGAGAGTGTTAAAAAGAGAATCGAAGATGCAGGTGGCATGTTAGTCGGTAATGTTCCGTTGATTGATAAAAATCCAAATTTAATTAGCGCAATTACTATTTTACATTGGATGTCAACCGGGAAAAAATCCAAAAAATGGGGTATTTTCCCTTTGCCAGGTATTAGTGATGAAGACATAAAAAATTGCACTGTTTTTGGGGATTTATTATTCAATCATTTTCAAAATGATCACCTATCAACTTATCAAGATCAAATAATTGCTCAAAAAGGAATTGAAATCAGCGATTCCATTTTGTTTATTGAAGAACGTGCCAAAAAAATATTTAAAATTTGGGCAAAAGTCATTGCTTCTAAAAGCAACAAAAAGAATTGGTTAGTTGCTTTTCGATTTTATTTATTAGTTGCATTGTTTGGTGTTGCACCTATCTTGTTAATAATTAACACATTATTATTAGCCCCATTGACAAGGAATCAAATTAAAAGAAAAAAGTCTTACTTTTATCATACAGAATTAAAAAAATCATGAATTTAAACGAAGTATACATCACTAGAACCGCTTCTTTTTTTCCAAATGAACCTATTTCAAACGATGAAATGGAAACATTTTTGGGCGTTATCAATGATCAAACATCAAAATCAAGAAGAATTGTATTAAGAAATAATAAAATATTGAATCGCTTTTATGCTATTCAACCTGATGGAACGCCAACACATACGAATGCTGAAATGGTAGCACTAGCTGTTCGTAAACTTTTTGATAAGCGACCAGATGAGTTAAAAGAAGTAGATTTATTATCGTGTGGGACTTCAAGTCCTGATCAAATGATGCCTTCTCACGCAGTGATGGTGCATGGTTGGCTTCCAGATTCTAATACGATTGAAGTTGTTTCTCCTGCCGGCGTTTGTTGTTCAGGAATGCATGCCTTCAAATATGCTTATATGGCGATAAAATTAGGCGAAAAAAGCAAAGCGATTTCAAGTGGTTCCGAACGTTTATCCCGTATTTTAAGAGCAGATCAATTTGAATTAGAAGTGAAACGCTTAGTTGAATTAGAAGAAAATCCATTTTTAGCATTTGAAAAAGATTTTTTAAGATGGATGCTTTCTGATGGCGCATCTACTTTTTTATTGGAAAATAAGAAAAGTGAAAATGGTATTTCTCTTCGTGTAGATTGGATTGAAGGGTTCTCTTTTGCTAATGAAGCTGAAGCATGTATGTACATGGCCGCTGATAAAAATCCTGATGGAACCTTGAAAAGTTACATGGATTATACTCCTACTGAAGTTTATGAAAAATCGATATTGAGTATCAAGCAAGATGTGAAATTATTAGGTGAAAACATCGTAAAATTGGGCTTTAAAAAATTGAAAGAAACAATTGTAAAAAAAGGAGTTGACGTGAATGAAGTGGCTTATTTTTTACCGCATATGTCTAGCCACTTTTTTGAAGATAAAATCTACGATGCTCTAAAAGAATACGATATTGAAATCCCAAAAGAAAAATGGTTTACCAATTTATCTTACCAAGGAAATGTGGGTGCAGCATCAATTTATATGATGGTAGATGGTTTATTAAACAGTGGAAAGTTGAAAGTAGGCGATCAAATCTTACTAGCTGTTCCTGAAAGTTCACGTTTTTCTTATGTGTTTAGTTTATTAACGGTTTGCTAACTTCGTTTTTCATATGAAGAAAAAAGATTTGCCACAAGATAAAAGCGCCCTTGATAATTTTACAAGAGAAGTATGCTATGTGAAAAATGAAGCGGGTAAATACGAAACAGACTTAAGTACTGGTTGGGAAGCAAAAAAAATCGCGTTGGATAATGCTTGGGATGATATTCATGACCGAATCAAAGAAGCGCAACAAAATGTACGTGACGGGAACACGAGTCCCATTGCCTTTTTTATGGAACAAAAATTAATGGATTTCACTGTCTTGAGTGGCTATACTGGTTTTTGGAAATGGCAAATTAAACGCCATTTTAATCCCTTGGTTTTCCATAAATTATCCAATAAAAAATTAGAAAAATACGCAACAGCATTTGATATTACTGTAGCTGAATTGAAAAATTACAATGGAAGCGAAGCAATTTAATCATCATCAAACGGCACATTGTGAAAATGGTGTAACGGTTAGTTTATTAAAACATCATGGTTTTAATAAAATTACAGAACCTCTAGCATTCGGAATTGGTTCGGGTTTGTTTTACATTCAAATTCCTTTTATGAAAGTTAATAATGGTCCTGCTATTTCTTTTAGAACGATGCCTGGGGCTATTTTTAAACGAACGTGTAAAGCGCTTGGAATAAAAGTAGAAAAAAAGAAATTCAATTCACCTGAAAAGGCTGCATCATATTTGGAAGATAAAATTGCGAATAACATTCCAGTTGGTTGTCAAGTGGGAGTTTTTCACCTAAATTATTTCCCGAAAGAATACCGTTTTCATTTTAATGCCCATAATTTAATTGTTTATGGTAAAAATGAAAATTCATATTTAATCAGTGATCCTGTCATGGAAAATACGACTTCATTAACGGAAGAAGAATTAGCCAAAGTGCGTTTTGCGAAAGGAGCATTAGCACCTAAAGGACACCTTTATTACCCTGTTCATGTTGGACAAATTTCAGATGAAACGCTTAAAAAAGCGATCATCAAAGGTATTAAACGAAATTGTAGAGACATGCTTAATATTCCAGGAAGCTTTGCTGGAGTAGCTGGTATCAAACATACTGCTAAAAAAATCCGAAAATGGAGAGTCCAATTGGGAGAGAAACAAGCAGCGTTGTACTTAGGACAAATTGTGCGCATGCAAGAAGAGATTGGTACAGGTGGAGGAGGCTTTCGCTTTCTTTATGCTGCTTTTTTAGAAGAAGCTGCAGCTATACTTAACGAAAAGGAATTATTGGATGTTTCTGAACAGTTGACTAAAGCAGGCGATTTATGGAGAGACAGTGCCCTTTTGATGTCAGGAATTTTTAAAGGTAGGTTAAAAAGTCAAAAAGATTTTGAACAATGTGCAGCTTTACTCGATCAAATTAGTGACGTAGAAAAAGCAGCCTTTACCCAATTGGCAAACATTAAATTTAATTGATGGAAGTGGAGAACAAATCAGTAATTATTGAATTGTCTAATTTGTTGATGAAATACCCGAAATCTAAAGTAAATTCGCTAAATAACATTAATTTTTGCGTTTTTAAAGGAGAAAAGCTAGGTTTTTTTGGTCCAAATGGAGCCGGTAAAACAACCTTGATTTCATTACTTTGCGCACTTTTTGAACCGACAGAAGGCACCATTCTTTTTGCCAGAAATAACGTTCATTATACGCCGAAAGCTTTCCGAAAGCACATTGGTTTTGTACCGCAAGATTTTGCCTTTTATGAAGAGTTGACCGCACAACAAAACCTAAATTATTTTGGATCATTGTATGACATTCCAAGTGCTCTGTTATCGACTAAAATAAACGAATTGTTAACCAAACTAGGGTTGATACATGTTATCAACGCGAAAGTTTCAACGTATTCAGGAGGAATGAAACGAAGATTGAATCTGGCGATTGGATTACTTCATTCACCAGAATTATTATTTTTAGACGAGCCAACTGTTGGTGTAGATATACAAAGTAAAACAGCAATTTTTTCCTTATTAAATGAATTAAATGTTCAAGGAACAACCATTGTATATACTTCTCATCACTTAAAAGAAGCAGAAGATTTTTGTAATCGAATTGCGTTAATTGACGGAGGCAATATTATTGCTTGTGATTCACTTGCTTACTTATTAGAGGAAAATAAGGTGCAAGATTTGGAACAATTATTATTAAAATTAACTGGAAATCAACTGCGCGACTAATGAAACAAATATTGGCTTCCATTAAAAAAGAGATTTTTATTTTATTAAGTGATAAAATAGGGTTGGCCTTGTTATTTATAATGCCTGTTTTATTGGTGTTAATTATCACAATTGTTCAAGATAGTGCATTTAAAGTGGTGAACGAAAATAAATTTTCTTTGTTAATCGTTAATAAAGACAAAGGTGTTTATGGAGATTCTTTGGTTAACTTGCTTGATAAAACGGGTAATTTTGACATCACCATTAAAAACAATCTTGTTAAAGACAACTTTACAAAAGAAATTATCGCAAATAAACATTTGTTAGGTGTTTATATTCCATCCAAGTTTTCTTCAAATTTGACACAATCAGCAGAATTTCTTTCACAAACAATGTTGGCTGCTTTTGGCGCAATTGAAGCACAAAAAACAGTACATAGTAATACAAAACAGCCTGTAGAAATTAGTTACGACCCTGTTTTACAAGAAAACATTCGCTTTACTTTTTCTTCAAGTGTTTCAACGATTTTGAAAGGATTGGAAAATAAAATTGTACTCGAAAGTTTGTTTAAGGAAATGGATTTTAAGGAAATTCCGCTTGCTATTCGAAAACAATTCAATAATCAATGCCGCATAAAAGAGTCAATTGCTCAAGAAAATAAAACGGATATATTACCGAATTCAACACAACACAATGTACCCGCTTGGACAATTTTCGCTATGTTTTTTATGGTGATCTCACTTGGAGGAAATATTGTCAAGGAAAGAAATGCGGGCAGTTTTATTCGTTTGCAAACCATTCCCAATGCTTTTATTGCATCTGTTTACAGTAAAATCATGGTGTATTTTGTTGTCGCTTTATTACAAATATTATTGCTTTTTGCAATGGGAAGATTGCTTTTTCCACTAATAGGACTTCCTGTTTTAACGATAAGCAGCTCGTTTTTCGCATTGTTTCTTTTTTCGGTTTTGGCAGCTTTTTCTGCAATAAGTTATGCAATGTGTGTTGGAACGTATGCAAAAACACACGAACAATCAAATGGTTTTGGCGCTGTTTCAATTATCATTTTTGCAGCAATTGGTGGGATTTGGGTCCCTACTTTTGTCATGCCTGAATACATGCAAACAATTGCTTTAATTTCACCACTACATTGGTGTTTAGATGGTTATTACACCTTGTTTTTGAAGAATGGTAGTTGGTATGATTTACGCTATCCAATTGTATATTTACTACTATTTTCATCTAGCTGTCAACTATTAATGTTGATTAAATTAAAAAAACAACACTATATTTAAAGCTAGTTATTATTTATCTCTAATTTTGAAAAAAAAAGCTATGACAACAAATGAACTAACGATTGAATTTAAAAATCATTTAATTACATATCTTAACTTGTTAGATATTTCAATAGATGACATCAAAGACGACGAACCATTATTTGGTGGTGATTTGGGATTAGATTCAATCGATTCTGTTGAATTAATTGTTTTACTGGATAGAGAATACGGTATTAAAATTAAAAATCCAGCCGATGGAAGACAAATTTTAGTAGACGTAAAAACGGTAGTTGCATACATCGAGGAAAACCGAACAAAGTAAGAATGTCAAAGGTATTTGTTACAGGATTTGGAGCAATATCTGCCATAGGAAATTCAGCTCTTGAAGCTAGAACAGCATTGATAAATGGTGTCACAGGTATTCAAAAAGCAGCTATATTTCACTCAAATTATGTTGAATCAATTCTTTTTGGTGAAATTCCATTAGATGATGCTGCATTAAGAGAGTTAACACATTCTTCAAACAGCTCAGGATTAACACGTACTACCTTAGTTGCCTTGGCAGCATTTCAACAAGCAATTGAGTCAGCTAATTTATCGGCAGATCAACTTTCTTCTTTTACTACTGGTTTCATTTCTGCATCAACAGTTGGTGGAATGTGTTACACGGACGAATTATACAAAGACGCCAATTTACAGGGGAAAGCTTCAGAATTTGTTCGATCTTATGAAGCGTCAGATCATACGTATCAAATTGCTCATCGCTATAAAATTAAAGGGTTTACAGATACAATTAATACCGCTTGCTCTTCTTCCGCAAATGCACTGTTATTGGGAGCTAGATTAATTCAAAGTGGCCGTCTCGATCGCGTAATTGTCGGCGGAGCAGATAGTTTAGCAAAATACACTGTCAATGGCTTCAATGCTTTAATGATTCTAAGTGATAAAGCATGTGCGCCCTTTTCTATGGACAGAAATGGCTTGAATTTAGGTGAAGCCGGTGCATATTTGGTACTAGAAAATGAAGCTAGCGCAAAATCAAAAAAAAAATACGCAGAGGTACTTGGATTTGGAAATTCAAACGATGCTTTTCATCCCTCTGCAACATCACCTAATGCTGTTGGGCCTGTTTTAGCCATGCAAAAAGCACTTCAAGTTGCTGGTTTAACAGCTGGCCAAATCAATTATATCAATGCTCACGGAACGGGAACTATCAATAACGATGAAACGGAATCAATGGCTTTTGCTACAGTATTTGAGAATAATCCACCGCCGTATAATTCTACAAAATCATACACGGGTCACACACTTGCCGCGTCAGGTGCGTTGGAGGCAGTTTTTTCAATTTTAAGTATGCAAAATAACGAATTGTATCCAAGTTTAAATTGTACCTTACCTATTGATTCTTTTGCTTTTCAACCTATAAAAGAATATAAAAAGAATTTATCCATACAATATAGCATGTCTAATTCTTTTGGATTTGGTGGAAATTGCACTTCTTTAATTTTTTCAACATGTTTGTAAAAGATCTTCAAGCAATTTCAGCACAAAAAACACATGATTTAACTTTTGAAAAAGGGGATTATGCTATTTATTCTGCAGCAACTTTACCGATTGTTGAACCAGCTTATGCTGAATTTATACCACTTAATTTATTAAGAAGAATGGGTAAAGCAGTTAAAATGGGGATAGCAGCTGCTTTGCCAATTATCAATAGAAGCAAACCTGTTGATGGTATTATTGTTGGTACTGCAAATGGGGGCTTAGAAAATTGTATTGACTTTTTAAATCAAATTGTTGCATACGACGAAGGTATTCTAACTCCAACAAATTTTGTTCAAAGTACACCCAATGCATTGGCCGGACAATTAGCACTCATGACCAAAAACACAGGGTACAACTCAACGCATGTGAATGGGTCTTTGTCATTTGAAAATGCGTTGTTAGACGCAAAATTATTTTTCGAAGCTACAGCAAATGAGGCCAATTTATTAGTTGGTTCTGTAGAAGAAATCTCAACGTATAATTACAATATCGATCTGTTAGCTGGTCGTTATAAAAAGGAAATGATAGCAAATAATCTATTACTTCAATCCAATACTGAAGGAAGTGTTTGTGGTGAAGGTGCCAGTTTTTTTCTTTTATCGAATAATCCTGAAAATGCACTCGCTGAAATTGTAGATACAACTCAAATTATTGAACCAAATGAAGCAGAATTAAAGGAATTAATACATCTTTTTTTGAAAAAAAATCAACTCCAAATTGACGCAATTGATTTGTTGATACTTGGAAAAAATGGCGACAATAGATTGGACGGTTGGTACGATGTTTTTAAGCAATTTTTCCCTGCTTCTCCAGCGATTAATTACAAACACTTAACAGGTGATTACCGCACAATATCTGGTTTTGCAACGTATTTAGCAGTTCAAATACTTTCAGAAAAGGTGAATGGTACTCATCCTGCTTTTAAAAATGAAATCCCAACGGATTGTAAAAATATTCTTATTTACAATCATTTTGATGGCATTCGTCATGGCTTTATTCTCATAAAAAAAGGGACAACGAATGTCCCTCTTTAGTGATTTTTAATGAATGGCTTAACAATACTCGTTGTAAGCTTCCATTAAATTTTCTGCAATCATTTGTGCCGTTCCACCTTCAATATGGTGACGCTCTAAAAAGTGTACTAATTTACCGTCTTTAAATAAAGCGATAGAAGGCGATGACGGAGGATACGGTAAAAAATAGTTACGTGCTTGTGCTGTTGCTTCACCATCTACTCCTGCAAATACAGTTGTTAAATTTGTAGGAACTTTCGCACCTTGCAACGACAACTTAACTCCTGGACGCATATTTCCTGCTGCACAACCACAAACTGAGTTGACAACCACTAACATCGTTCCAGTTGAAGTTGGAATCGTTTGATCTACTTCTGCTGCACTTGTCATTTGTTTAAAACCAACGTTGGTAAGATCGTCTTTCATTGGTTGAACTAATTCTGCTGGATACATATTTCTTTGATTTGAATGTTTTAGGTAACAAAAATACAAATTTCAATTACCACTTATTTTATTTTAAGCTTTTTTATCTAAAAACCGATATTACATTAATTTATAACAACTTGTTTATTGAATTGTTTTTAGAAAACGACTTACTTGCATTTCTTTATCAATAGGTGTTCCGTCTAAAACATGCGCAACAAATTCATTGGCTAAAAAGGGAGCTAATAAATAACCTTTTGCTCCTAAACCATTAAAAATAAAAAGTCTAGAAAATTTTGGGTGTGCTCCCATTACGGGTCTTCTATCTAAAATTGTTGGACGAATACCTGCTGTATGTGCAACAATGGTAAAGGAATCGTTGGATAAAAATCGAAAATTAGCAGCGATCTCATCCGCGCCTTTTTTTGACGGCTCGTTATTATAAGTGTCCCATTCATAGGTGGAACCAATTTTGAAAGTCTGCTCACCCATGGGCAATACAAAACATTTGCGATTGAGCGATTCTTCTGATGGTAAGGTAGGTGAATGAATGGTCAACACTTCTCCTTTTGTTGGATTAATCGGTAAGCTCGAAAACCAAGGGTTGTTTTTTACGGCCACGCCTTCACAAAAAAGGATTGCATCATAAGTGGTGCCTTTGTAATTCCCTGTTTCTGGATTCAATTCAGTGTAATCGAATGCGCCATTTTGATAGGATTTTTGTGTGTGTAACCATTTTTTTGCACCATCTACAAATGGAATAGCAGCTACATATGCAGAATTTTTTACGCGTCCGGATCCAAACGAATTGATGGTTTTTGAATAGTTTAAATCTTTTTCTGTTAAGGGTGTAAGGTAATCAGTAAACGCTGGATTGCCTTGTTTTTCTTTCCAAAAATCCATTTCTTGTTGCGAGGAGAAAAATCGGCGAATGGTAATGTCATGGTACACATTTTCACCAATTTCAGTACCAAAATCAGTATAAAATCGTTTTGCATAGGGAAGAAATTCGTCTACCCGCCAAGATTTTGTCATGCGTCTAAAAACGATTGGATTAATCATTCCAGCAGCAACATTCGTACTTACATTTTGATCGTCATCAATGACAGTGACCTGGTGATTTAAATCAAGTAAATGTTTTCCGATACACAGTCCTGCAACACCTGCGCCTACAATTAAAAAATGTTGTTGGTTCTTTTCCATTATTTTGTGATTGCCAAACTTACAATACTGATGCGAAGTTCGGGTTTTTTTTCGTGAATGACACGCACCAATGCTTCTAAGGTTGCACCTGTTGTAATTACATCGTCAATCAATAACACATGTTTTGGTTCAGTTTGATTATTTTGGAGGGTAAAATTTTGAGCTACATTGTCCCAACGGGCAAAGCGTCCTTTTTTTGTTTGACTCTCCGTATGGTTCATTTTATGGATGAATTGATTCGAATAGGGAATGGATAAATAGTCAGAAAGACCAATAGCTAATTGTTCACTTTGGTTATAGCCGCGCACAAATTTTTTCTTCGGATGAATAGGAACAGGAACGATTAAATCAACTGTAGCAAAAAGTCCATTTTCTTTTATTGTTCGTCCCATCATTTTCCCAAATTCAACTCCAACAGCTGGCCGCGACTGGTATTTTAAGGCATGTAATATTTTTTGAGTCGATTTTTCTTTTTCAAAAAATAACAGGGCAAATGTTTGTTCCAATGGCACCCTTCCCCAAAATAACTTGTCTAAAGGAGTTGGTTCTTCGTATTTTTCAAAATGGGTAAACAATAATTCTTGTGAACAAAAAGTACAAATAGAATGAGTGACTTTACTCAATTCATTTTGACAAATTAAACACGATTCAGGAAAAATTAAATGACTAATTGCTTGGCTCCAATTCAACCAATTTTTTAGTCCAAAAAGTTGCTTTTTAGCGCTGTGGTTCACTTCCATAATCTATACACAATTCGTTGTTTAAAATAACAAAAATTTATTCTTGCATTCCACTTTTTTGTGGTTTAATTTTATACAAAAGTTAACAAGTCCTTTGAATTCAACACATTGATTAAATCTCCTAGATGAGTGATAGATAGTAGTTTTTAGTTTGTGAATATCTTTAATTCGTGTGTTGATAAACTTGTTATCGTTTGCAGACAAAGGGTTTGCGATTTGCTTTGTTAATAACATTGGTTTATTGTGGATTTCTTTAGTTGCGAATGGAAAGAATTTTAACAAAATTTGTATGCCTCTAAACAATAGGAATTAGTCAGATGTTTTACTGCTAGTTTTACACAAAAAAGGGGAAGCAAAACTTTTAATGTAGTTAGAAAAGTAAGAAACCAATCATTTCTTACCATGTATTATATACTTTAATAAAAAAGAACAAAATGGCACAAAATGAACCAATTTTAGAATCAAACAACAACCGATTTGTTTTGTTTCCAATTCAACACGACGATATTTGGTCTTTTTATAAAAAGGCGGAAGCGAGTTTTTGGACAGCTGAAGAAATTGATTTGGCTCCAGATTTAATTGATTGGGACACAAAATTAAACGACAACGAACGTCATTTTATTAAACACATTTTAGCATTTTTTGCGGCATCTGATGGAATCGTAAATGAAAACTTAGCAGAACACTTTTTATCAGAAGTGCAATACACCGAAGCTAAATTTTTCTATGGTTTCCAAGTTGCAATTGAAAATATTCACTCAGAAACTTATTCGTTGTTAATTGATACATACATCAAAGACACAACAGATAAAAATAATTTATTCAATGCAATCGACACAATTGATTGTGTGCGCAAAAAAGCTGAATGGGCGTTGCGTTGGATCGATAATGGATCGTTTGCAGAACGTTTGGTGGCATTTGCTGCTGTTGAAGGAATTTTCTTCTCAGGTTCGTTTTGTTCTATTTTCTGGTTGAAAAAACGTGGTTTAATGCCAGGACTTTCCTTCTCAAATGAATTAATTTCAAGAGATGAAGGTTTGCATTGTGATTTTGCTTGTTTGTTGTACAACAATCACTTGGTAAATAAATTATCAAAAGACCAAGTGAAAGCAATCATTATGGATGCTGTAGAAATTGAAAAAGAGTTTGTTACAGATGCATTACCTGTGAAATTGATTGGAATGAACAGCGATTTAATGGCACAATACATTGAATTCGTTGCGGATCGTTTGTTACAAGAATTAGGGAATGAAAAAGTATACAACGCTACCAATCCATTTGATTTCATGGAAATGATCTCTATTCAAGGAAAAACAAATTTCTTCGAAAAACGCGTAGCTGAATATCAGAAAGCAGGTGTAATGGGCGGAGGAAAAGACAACCATTCTTTTAGCCTTAGCGAAGAATTTTAAAGATAAAATTAGGTAATATTTAGGTATAATAAAATAACAAGGGCGACATGTATGTAGTAAAACGAGACGGTAGAAAAGAGGCCGTAAAATTCGATAAAATCACAGCTCGAATTGTAAAAATGTGTTACGGATTAGATCCGTTGGTTTCTCCTGAAGCCGTAGCAATGAAAGTAATTGAAGGTATTTACGATGGTGTTACAACAACTGTTTTAGATAATTTAGCAGCGGAAGTTGCTGCAGCTAAAACAATTGATCATCCTGATTATGCACTTTTAGCTTCTCGTATTGCAGTATCAAACTTACACAAAGAAACGAAAAAAACGTTTTCGGAAGTAATTGACGATATGCACCACTACATCGATCCTAAAACAGGTCAAAATGCATCTTTGATTGCAGACGATGTATACGATATCATTGTTGAAAACCGTGATTTGCTAGACTCTAGTATCATTTACGACCGTGATTTCCGTTACGATTATTTTGGATTCAAAACATTAACCCGTTCTTATTTAATGAAATTAAATGGAATCATTGTTGAACGCCCTCAACAAATGTTAATGCGTGTTGCTGTTGGAATCCACAAAGCAGATGTTCAGTCTGCTATCAAAACATACAATTTAATGTCGGAAGGTTGGTTTACACATGCAACCCCAACATTATTCAATTCTGGTACGCCTAAACCACAAATGTCTTCTTGTTTCTTATTAACAATGAAAGACGATAGCATCAGCGGAATTTATGACACATTAAAATCATGTGCTCAAATTTCTCAATCAGCTGGTGGAATTGGTTTAGCAATTCACAACATTCGTGCGACAGGATCATACATCAAAGGGACAAATGGTACTTCTAATGGTATTGTTCCAATGCTACGTGTGTTCAATGATACAGCACGTTACGTTGATCAAGGTGGAGGAAAACGTAAAGGTTCTTTCGCAATGTACATTGAGCCTTGGCATGCAGATGTGTTTGATTTCTTAGATTTGAAAAAGAACCATGGAAAAGAAGAAGCACGTGCGCGTGATTTGTTCTTCGCATTGTGGATTCCAGATTTATTCATGAAACGTGTAAAAGAAAATGGCGATTGGACATTAATGTGTCCACACGAATGTCCAGGTTTATCTGACACGCACAGTGCTGAATTTGAGAAATTATATACAGACTACGAAAAAGCGGGTAAAGGCCGTAAAACAATCAAGGCACAAGAATTGTGGTTCAAAATTTTGGAATCTCAAATCGAAACGGGAACGCCATACATGTTGTACAAAGATGCTGCGAATGCAAAATCTAACCAACAAAATTTAGGAACCATCAAGTCTTCTAACTTGTGTACAGAAATCATTGAGTACACAGCTCCAGATGAGGTGGCTGTTTGTAACTTGGCTTCTTTGGCTTTGCCTAAATATGTAACTGAAAACGGAACATTTGATCACGATAAATTATTCGAAGTAACGTACCAAGCAACGTTGAACTTGAACCGAATCATCGATGAGAATTATTATCCGGTTGAAGAAGCGAAAAATTCAAACATGCGTCACCGTCCAATTGGATTAGGTGTTCAAGGTTTAGCAGATGCATTTATTTTAATGGGATTACCATTTGAATCTGAAGAAGCTCGCGCGTTGAACAGAGAGATTTTCGAAACAATTTACTATGCTTCAATGTCTGCTTCTAAAGACTTATCAAAAGAATTAGGCCCTTACGAAACATATGCTGGTTCTCCAGTTTCAAAAGGAATTTTCCAATTTGACATGTGGAACGTAACGCCAACAGATCGTTGGGAATGGAACGTATTACGTGAAGAAGTAATCAAACACGGAGTTCGTAATTCATTGTTGTTAGCACCAATGCCAACGGCTTCAACGGCTCAGATATTAGGAAACAACGAATGTTTTGAACCATACACATCGAATATTTATTCGCGTCGTGTATTATCAGGTGAGTTCATTATCGTAAACAAACATTTATTGAAAGACTTAGTGCGTGAAGGATTATGGAACAAAGATGTGCGTCAAAAAATCATGACAGCGAATGGTTCGATTCAAAACATCAGTGAAATTCCACAGCGCTTAAAAGATTTATACAAAACAGCGTGGGAAATTTCTCAAAAAGCAATTATCGACCAAGCTGCTGATCGTGGAGCATACATTTGCCAATCTCAATCGTTGAATATTTTCATGGAAAATGCCAATTTTGGTAAATTAACATCGATGCATTTCTACGGATGGGAAAAAGGGTTAAAAACTGGAATGTACTATTTACGTACAAAAGCAGCTACAGATGCGATTAAATTCACAGTCGATAAAACGGTTGTAGAAGAGCCTGCAGTTAGCGCTAAATCGTTAGAAGAAGATGCTGCCGCAATCGCTTGCTCTTTAGAAAACCCAGACTCATGTGAGATGTGTTCCGGCTAGAAGCACGCCAGTGGTTATAGGCGGTACTAAATCCGACGCAAGTCAAATGTGTTCTGGCTAGAAGCACGCAAAAAATATAGACAAACAACAACAAATTAAAAAGGCTACAATTACGTAGCCTTTTTTTATTTCCTAGTTTTCAATGCTTCATCTGTTTCAATCAAAGCAGCGTAAAATTCAGTTCCAAAGGCACGTGTTAGGGGTTCTTTTAAGAAACGATAAACAGGAACATCTAAAGATTCACCACAAGCACATGCTGGCTTGCAGATTTCCCATGTATCGTAAGTTAATGCTTTAAATTCGTTGAATTGTTTGACACGAATGGGGTACAAATGACACGATATTGGTTTGTTAAACGAAATAACTCCTTCGGAATGTGCTTTTTCAATGGCACATTTGGTAATTCCTTTTTCATCAAAATAGACAAAGGCACATGCTGCTCCATCAATTAATGTGGTAACAGGCTCGTTTTCATCGTCCATGTAAAAAACACCTTTTGCTTCAACGACTTCAATTCCTGATTGTTGCATAAAAGGCTTAATGTCTTCTAGCTGGTCTTCCAATTGGTCGATTTCTTCAAAAGTTATGGGCGCACCAGCATCTCCTTCGATACAACATGCTCCTTTACAAGCGGTTAAATCACACACAAACTTCTTTTCGAAAATTTGTGTTGATACGACTTTGTCTTTTACTTCGACTAACATTTTTTTTCTGCAAAGGTTGTTTATTCTTTGCAATAAATCAACTTAAAAAATTATTTAGGCATAAAAAAAAGCATCCGAAGATGCTTTTAATAGTGAGTTAGTGAAGTTTACAACTTAACAATTTTGGAAGGATTTTTCAAGTTTCCAATTTGCAAGAAGTATGTTCCTTGTGCTAACTGTTCAAGGTTTATTGTTGTTGTAGCTTGTTTAA
The DNA here is from genome assembly GCA_017984635.1 of Crocinitomicaceae bacterium. Taxonomy (GTDB): domain Bacteria; phylum Bacteroidota; class Bacteroidia; order Flavobacteriales_D; family Crocinitomicaceae; genus M0103. Next base: position 12,029 of record JAGNZC010000014.1, on the reverse strand, counting down.
CAAGCTCATCTACCAATACTTTACCAGTAGCTGAAATAAGTGTGTAACGCTGACCAATCATTTCTTTTGGAATCGTTATAGCTACATTCGTTGTCGTAGGATTTGGGAAAATGGAAATGTAATTGCTATTATTTTCTTCAATTCCCGTATAATTCATGGTTAAATTCAAAGTAATTGTACTATCGCAACCTACTTGGTTTGGAATGACTTGCGTGTAGGTTCCTGAAGTCGTATACGTTTGTCCGTTTAAAGTAAGTGAATTCAATCCTGCAATAGTTTGTGTACTAGCACTTCCTTGATTCACTGTAATCTGTAAATCATCTGTATCTGTACATGCTCCACCTGCAGAACCAATTACCTGCAAGGTTTGAGTTGAAGTAGGCGTGAAGTAACCTCCATTTTGTGTCCCAGAACTCCATGTATAAGTTGCGGCGCCTGTTGCATTCAATTGAACGGAATCACCTGCACAAATAGTAATATTTTGTCCAGCATTTACAGTTGGTTGTGCGACCAAGGAAACGGTCACAGCATCGCTACCCGAACAACCATTTACATCTGTACCTGAAACAGTATACGTTTGTGTAGCAGTTGGTGTAAATGGAGTTGAGTTGGTAATACCTGACGTCCACGTGTATGAAGTAGCGCCTGTTGCTGTTAACGTAGCTTGTTGGCCCGTACAAATTGTTTGATCTGCCCCAGCATTGATCAACGGCTGATTAACCGTTACAACAACTTGGTCAGTTCCTTTACAACCATTCGCATCTGTTCCATTTACAGTATACGTTTTTGTAATGTTTGGGGTAAAAGCGACATTATTAACCACCCAGTTGTTCCAAGTGTAAGTTGTAGCGCCTGTTGCTGTTAAAGTAACCGATTGTCCGGCACAAACTGTTTGATCAAGACCTGCATTAACAGGTAAAACAGTTGTTGTACCAGCATACAAATCAGTAATTTCACATTGTGTTAAGGCACGGTTCCAAATACCGATATCATCTATATCACCGTGAAAATTTCCACTTGAGATCCCTTTTCCTATGTACAGAGGAATTGCTGAAGCAGTTGCTGTAGTATAGGTGTAGGTTGCCGAAGATTGAAAAACGCCATTTTTATAAAATTTCATTAGGCCATTAGAACCTGTATAAACGCCTACATAATGTTCCCATTGAGAAAGTGAATAAGGAGTAGTAGCCCAAATCCATGCAGATTGTTGCATATTCGTTCCAAAATAAGATGTCCCAGTATTATTTCCTTGTAACAACCAAATAAAGACACCTGTCGTTCCTGTTCCGCTCATCAACATGATACCAGTATTTGCAGATGCTTTTTTTACCCAGATAGAAAACGAAAAATTTCCTGATTGTGTAAATGTAAACGAAGGAGTTGTTCGCTCTAAATAATTACTTACTCCATCAAAGGCATAGGCTGAATTTGCATTCCCATTGCGATCGGTGGTTGGGATTGCGCCATAGTTTGTACAATGATTTCCATTAATCGAAGCATCATTGACATTGCCATTTAAGCCATACCAAGCGACAAGTCCAACTGGAGATACATTTGTAGGTAGTTGAGCAAATAAATGAAAGCTGCTCAAAAGAATAAAGAATTGTACATGTTTTTTCATAGTAAATTGGTTGTTTATTAAGCGAATATACAAAAAAACAGAACGGAAACTATCTTTTTCAAACGTTTAAATACTTATTTTTACGCACTAACATCAAAGGCATGGAAAAGATATTTATTACGGGAGTTTCAGGTTTTATTGGAATGCACATGGCTGTAGAAGGCTTAAAACGTGGATTTGAAGTAGTAGGAACCGTTCGGTCAAAAGAGAAAGAAGCGGAAACGTTTGAAACCATAAAAAAATATGTTTCTCCAGAGCAATTTGCCTGTTTTTCAATTAAACATTGTGACCTATTGAAGTCTGAAAATTGGGTGGAAGCCATGAAAGGATGTGATGCAATAATGCATGTTGCATCGCCATTTTTGCGAGAATTACCGAAAGCTGAAATAGACATCATCAATCCTGCTCGTTTGGGTGTTAAACATGTTTTTGATGCTGCATTAGTTAATGGAATTAATCGTATTATTCAAACATCTTCTTCTGTTGCTATGATGTATGGTCACGCAAAAAATAAAGTAAATTTTGATGAAACGGATTGGACGGATTTAAAAGATCCTAAAATTTCTGCTTATATTAAAAGTAAAACGATGGCTGAAATGGATGTTTGGGAATTCGTTGATAAGAATCCTCAACTAAAAGTGAGCTGCGTAAACCCAGGAATTGTATTAGGTCCAGTTTTGGGAAATGATGTTGGAACGAGTCCTTTTATCATTCAAAAAATCATGAATGGAGAATACCCGGGCGTACCTAAAATCGGCTTTCCAACTGTTGATGTGCGCGATGTTGTAAAAATACATTACGCAGCCTTACTTTCAGAAAAAGCAATTGGACAAAGGTATTTAGCAGCTGCATCCACAATTTGGTTTGTAGATTTTGCTAAAATAATTGTGAAAGCATTTCCAACGTTTAAAAAAACAATCAACGTTCGTGTTTTGCCGAATTGGTTCATTAAAATCTATGCATATTTTGAGCCATCTGCTAAATTAATTGTCAATGAACTTGGTTTTTGTGCTCAATTATCAACTGAAAAAGTGAAAAAGGAATTAGGAATTGATCTGATTACTGCCGAAGACGCTGTGATTGCGACAGCTCAATCATTAATTGATTTGAATTTATTAAAGGTTAAGCATTAATGGTTAAACCATTTTTTGCGTAACCAAAAAGCTACATTTACCAATAAAATGAGTGCTGGAACTTCCACTAAAGGACCAATTACACCAGCGAATGCCTGACCACTATTGATGCCAAAAACACCAATAGAAACCGCAATGGCTAATTCAAAATTATTTCCTGATGCAGTAAACGATACAGCAACGGAGTCTTTGTAATTAGCACCTAATTTTTTGGAAACCAAAAACATAAGGAAAAACATTACTGCGAAAAACACAACTAATGGTAAAGCAATTCTTAACACATCTAGTGGTAAATCAACAATCATTTCTCCTTTTAAACTAAACATTACCACAATCGTAAATAACAAGGCTATTAATGTAATTGGCGATACAAAAGGAATGAATTGGTGATTAAACCACGTTTCACCTTTTAGTTTTAACAACAGGAATCGGCTGCTAATAGCCAATAAAAAAGGTATGCCCAGATAGATACCAACAGTTTGTGCAATTTCACCAATTGTAATGTCAATAGTTAGACGTTGAATTCCAAATAAAGGCAACATGATTTCAAGGTAAAAGTATGCATAGGAACTAAAAAAGAGTACTTGAAGGATGCTGTTAATCCCAACCAAACCAGCAGTTAATTCTCTGTTTCCTTCCGCTAATTCATTCCAAACGATGACCATCGCAATACACGGTGCCAAACCGATGATGATCAATCCTGTCATATATTCAGGGTAGTCTTTTAAGAAGAATACTGCTAAACTAAACATCAAGAATGGTCCAAAAACCCACGTGATTAAAAATGAAGCGGTTAATAATTTCCCACTTTTAAAAACGACATTCATTTTCTTAAAGTCGATTTTTGTTAATGGCGGATAAAGCATTAAAATCAACCCAATGGCTAATGGAATATTCGTAGATCCTGAAGAAAAGGAGTTAATAAAATCACTACTTGATGGAATGAAAAAGCCAATTGCAACCCCTAAGAGCATGGCTGAAAAAATCCAAAGGGTTAAGTATCGGTCAAGAAAAGACAAGCGTTTTTTAGAAGGCATAATTTAAAATTGAATAAGTGAAAAAACATACAAGCATTCTCGGGCAATTTGGTTAGAAAGTTCCAAATATTTTTCAGGTTGGTTTGGTGTGTTGTCAAATGCTTTGGGATCGTCATAGGTCGTTCCAATACGCAATTCAACTCCTGGAATAAACGGACAATTTTCTTCCGCATCTGAACATGTCATAATAGCTGCAAAGTTGGAAGATGGATTGACAGCATCATCATACACTTTTGAGAAACAAGTCGTATATAGGTTTTCACCAAAATTTACGCGGTAATGAGGATTAGTACCTGTTGAAAGTTCTGAGATTTCAAACCCAGTTTTTTTCAAAGCATGAATCGCATTTTCATTAAATGTTGTTGCTTCTGTTCCGCCAGAAAATGTGCTAAGGTTTGGAATGGAATAATAGTTCGCTGCAACTGCCGCCCAAATTTGCCCAAAATGACTTCTGCGCGAATTGTGGGTACAAACATACACCAAATTTATGGGCGCTTTAGCATTTACTTTTTCTTGAATGTAATCCGCTAATTTGGCTAATAGCAATTTTCTCTCCGAATCGATTGCTTCAAATTGAAGCGTTAATTGGTCGCAGTACGTTTTTAAATTTTGAAACATAGTAAAAAATTAATTTAACAACATCCACCTCCTGGCGTACACGTATTTCCAGTTTGTGATAAGTCAACTAATTGAATTTTTTGCTTCTCTTCAGGAATACCACATTTGTCTTTAGCCAAACAATCCGTTAATTTGTTAAGCAATAAAAAGTGAGTTCCGTCAAAGCCGATTGCATATTTTCCGATCGTAGTATCTTGGAATTCTACCTCAACTTCATGATCATCAATTTGCAACTTTTTTTCAGATAATTCGATTATATCAATTAATTTTTGCGGTTTAAGACTGTGTTCTGTGTCATTTGCTGTCCACAATTGAAACCCAACGAGTTCTTCATTTCGAATAGTTCCACCACAATCGATGTAGTTTTTTGTAATTTTTCCCACCTCAGTTACATGAAAATGAGCGGGTACAAATTGACCATTTGGTAGTTTGAATGTAACTGTTTCGACAGTTTTCAAAAGTGCTTTAATCTGAGATAATTTCATAATTTCTAGTTAACAACAGGTTGATTTTTTAAGTGAAATGTGTTGATTGAATCGCTCGAAAAAGAAGCGAATTTTTTCAAATCCATCTGGATTGATGCAATAACAAATCGAAGTTCCTTCAATCGTTCCTTGAATCAAACCAGCATTTTTTAATTCTTTTAAGTGCTGTGAAATGGTAGGTTGTGCCAATGGAATTTTTGAAACAATATCGCCACAAACGCATTGATTCACTTCAATGAGGTAATTAATAATTGCAATGCGTGCAGGGTGGCCCAAGGCTTTTAGTGCGATTGCAATTTCATTTTCTTCCAGTGAAAATTGATCTGTTTTTGTAATTCCCATTTCTTTATTTGTATATTGCAATATTACGATTAATATTCATTTAAAAACAAAAACAGGTAAAAAATAATTTCTACCTGTTTAAATAAATCTTTAAAGAATTAGTGCTTGGTGTTTTCAACAATTCTAATGCGCAACAATAACAAGTTTAAATTGCGCAGTACGTAGCTTAAAGGAAGGTCTTTTAATTGTTGTACGTTCCACTTGATTTTTGTGTTGACCAATTTTTCCAATTCGTTCAATTTAAGTTGAATGTTTTTTAGTTCAGGACTTGCTGTTCCATTTTTAACAAACAATTGCGCTTGAATGGGTTCAATTACATGACCGTATAATTGTATTACTTCACTTTCAGCTATGTTAGGGTTTTGAGGTACTACTGTTTTTGCGAGCGCTTGTTTTAACCCTTCAATTACCAAACAAAGCTCAGTTGCTTTTTCATTAATAGTAGGATGAATTGTAACGGTATCGCTTGGATTTTTTTGACTCAATAGCTCATAATCCTCAACGATTTGTTGGTCAGCATTGTTAATCGCTTCATCAAACGCTTGACTTCCTCTCAAGTTGGTAATTAAAAACAACAAGCCTCCAGCAATTAAAATCAAAATGGATGAAACAATCGTATTCGTTTTGGTAGCTGGATTTCGAATGCCACCAAAAAAGTAAACAGGTAAAAACAAGAAAAACAAGATTCCAAGTGAGATTGTCCAAAGGATGGTTGCAAACGGCCAATGCATTACTTTAAATAAGATGGCTAAACTGATTGCACTTCCAAAAATTGCAGCGGAAGTAATGACAATTTTATCCTTAGTTAGCGTTTGTTCCTTTATCCGAATCACTGAAAGGATCGGAAGAAAAACAAAACTAAATAGGGCGATTGCTATAACAAAAAGAAGAGCTGCACCGGGCCAATGCATTATTTTAAACAAGGAACCAATTAACACTGTAAAAGCTGAAAATGTTCCACTGATGATCATTATTTTTTTCATGGCGTAATAATTTTTAAACGTTAGTAATAAGTGAGTTTCTTCTTGAATTTCCCGAAGCGATCGCTTATAAAAGCGGGGTAATATGCTTCGGTAAAACGCTTCGAAGTCGTTTTCGGCAGTATGTTCTGTTTCAATAACACAACAAATATGATCCAATAGATCGAGCTGCAGCTCTTCCAACTCAATTCCATTACGTCTAATGTCATTGCGAATGAATTCAATTTGTTCGTCCGTTAAAACGTACATACTATCCCAGTTTAGGTTGCAAGTCCAACAAGAAAATCATTGTATCCAAAAATTCAGAAAATTCATTGACTTTTTCTGTTGCAACTTTCTTCCCGTTTGGGGTGACCGAATAATACTTACGAATGCGGTTTCCTACATTGACCACATCTGTGGATAAAATTCCTTGTGCTTCCAATGCGTGTAATGTAGGATACAACGCACCTTCTGTCAATTGAATTTTTCCACCCGTAAGTTCTTTTACTTTATGAGTAATCTCATACCCATACATTTTGTCGTTGTCCGACAATAACTTTAAAATAATCGTTTTTAAAGTTCCTTTAATTAGTTCTGATGAATACATAACGCAAATATATACTATTTATTTTATATACCTAAGAAAATTATGTATATATTTTTTATTCTAACTTTAGAATTTGTTTTAGTATTGATTCCATAAAAATAAATTGGTTACAAACAAAAAGGAGTTACCGAAGCAACTCCTTTTCTTGGAATCAGGTTTGACGGTTCGCGCCTGTATTTTAAAATTGAATGTAGGTTTATTAAGCTTTCTCCGTCTTCAATTCAGTTTCAATAATTTCTTTTAAAGCAGTTTTTGGTAATGCTCCTGCTTGCATCATTGGTTGACGATCTATTGGAATGAACAACATGCTTGGGATACTTCTAATTTGAAAAATCGCAGATAATTCTTGTTCTATTTCCGTATTTACTTTGTAAATCACAATATCAGGATTTTCATTACTTAATTCTTCTAAAATTGGCGCTACCGCTTTGCAAGGCCCACACCAATCCGCATAAAAATCAATGATTGCAGGTTTGTTACCTTTGAATTTCCATTCTTTTTCTGTTGTATAGTCAAACACGTCTTGAATAAACTGTGCCTGTGTCAATTGTATTGTTGGCATATTTTAAATTTTTATGCAAAAATACCTTAGAAGGAACATATAAATTGTAACATGTGTCACTTTTGATTAGTCATATCAATAAATGTATGCTATTATTCGATAAGAAATATTAATTCAATTCACTTCCTTTAATCATGGAGTAGATAGTTACAAGGTGGAAAAGTGCTATAAAAATGTTGCTAATAACAAACGGATGTTTGATTGTTTTGACGGTTAAAGGTGTAATAAATTTGTAAGTAATTTGAATACACAAAAGGGCAACAATGAATTTTCTATCTGGATAAACGAGTAATAGGGAAGATGCCAAAAGAATCGTAATGTATATGGCTAGTAAAATACCCCTTGCAGGATTGAATTCTCCTAAAGTTTTTACCATTCTAATATTGTTCATTAACATCAAATAGCAAACAGGTATTAGCACTAAAATATTCAAAAGTAAGGATGCAGTTATCATAAAATTAAAATAGAAAGAAAAAGAAATTGATATGGGTTGTAAATCAGAAATTAAAGATTAAACATTACTTAAACGATTAAATTCTTCTTGTTTACTTTCATACCATTTTGCAAAGTCAGCTGGTGTTTGCATGAATTTTTGCATTTCATTCATCGCATCAATGTGTGCAACATCGCCTTTTTGAAACATTTCTATGCCATGTTGTTTACTTTGGGCAGCTATCTCTTCAAATGTCTCACCAAAAAATTCAATAGCACAAGCTCCTCCAACTTGTTTACAGGTCATTTTTTTCATATATGTTTAAATTTGTATGATTCAAATATAGTGATTCTTATTTTCGTGTTGGCTAATTGAATAAGTTCATCAAAGTTGGTTGTAAATCCAGTATAAAAGCGATTCAATTTTTCAGAATATAGAATGTAAACAATATACATAGATGTTTGAGAATGGTTCAAAAACAAAAAAGCGAATGCCTTTCGGATTCGCTTTCATTAGAAGTATTTTAGAGTGCAGGTGCTTCAGCAACAGGTTGAGTAGTTATGCACTTGTTTGAGCTTTTACAGCGCAAATAAATATGCTTCCATATTATCTTCACTAAATGTAAAAACAGGAAGCTCTCTATAAAATCTATTCTTTTTACTTTGAGTATTTTCTACAGTAACAAGCATTTTTCTTACTTCGTCAGAAGCGTTTTTGATTTGAATGAAAAGACCTTTTTTATCTTTAAGTTTCATTCTTTCTTTATGAAATTGATCCGCAAAAGACCTAGACATAAATACAACATTCGAAAAATCGAAAACAACATTCTTCGCATCTTCATGTAGAATTATATCAAATAAAAGTGTTGCTGAATCCCTAGTATTTAAGGTCTCACCAATGTTTTTATTTACCAATATTTGAAAAAGCTTCTCCATTTATGTCTACAAAGTTATTTATTTCAAGGCAATTAATATCTAAATTTAATAAAAACTATTCTAATTACAAATCTGTGTAAGAATTAATTGTGAATTCATCCAATTTAAAAATTGGTATTCTCAAATTTAGCATACAACCTTTAAAACTTGTTTTTTGGTCTAAACTAATAATTTCTTCTCTTTCAGAAGTGTGAATAAAAAAGTCATTTAAAGACATCATTAAAAACTTTCCATTCAATCCTTTCGTTAGCATTGTGCGAGAAGTATTTAAACCGAAGCCTCTGCTTTCAGCGATATTTTTGGTTGATTTACCATAAACTCCAAAGTTAATAGCTTCTGAATTTGATTTTGGTAGGTGTTTCCCACTTTCTAAATATGTTTGAAAAATGCCCTTACCACAATCACAAATACTAATATCCATATAGTTTTTTTCCCTGTAAAATTGAGCGAATACTGTACCAAATGAAACACCTGAGTGATCTACAATATTTTGTGTTAATTCATCAATTAAATAATAAAAACCCATCAAAACGTTTACTGGTAGTTGTAATTGTTGTTTCAACAAAGCGTTCATTGTTGTTAAAATTTGTTCTCTTAAAGTAGCTTCATTTAGAGTATGTGCAGTTGGAAAGTGAATGATAGGAATAAATGTTTTACCATGATAATAATCCATAGAAATGTTTTGATTTATATTGAAGTCTACACCAAAAGGGAACTGAATGGTTTGAAGATAACTACTATTATTTATTAGTGTAATCTTTGTGCCTTGTGCATCTTTCAACTTAAGTAAACATGAAAGAGGTCCAAGATAATGAGGCACTAAAAACTTGCTATCCTTAAAATCAACAATAATTTCATCCCAATCTTTATTTATTTCCGGTAAAATTTCAAGTATTCTTTTAAATGGATCACCAAAATTATCTGAAAAACGTTCTGGAACAATAAGCGTATAAGTGGTTTTTTTTGTCAATTTCTTTTATGTTTAATTTTTGTAAAACAGTCAAAGACCATTCCCCGGTCTTTCAACTTTTCTATTTGTTCTGATATAGTGGTGGCAGTTTGACCCATTTAATTATTGTAATTTAACTCAGTAAGTTAATTGATATGTATTCGATTCCAGGTTTGAAGATGTTATTAATAATCGGTTTTGCTGTTAATTCAGAAATTACACCAGAAAAAAGCATTTCTGATAATTTACCAGCAAATTGTTGTTTCCAGTTCTTCTTTCCCAAAACATAAAGATTCTTCAGCTCTTCAATTTCAATACGAAGTATCTCCAACTGTTCACTCAAGATTTGGTTCGATGCTGTTAATGTTTCGATCAGATCATCTAGTTGTGCATTACATTGAGTCTTTTCCTCCCAAGTGAAATGATCTGAGTTGATATTCATTCCAATCTCTTCTAATTCTTGTTGTAAAAAGTATGAAACTCTTTGATGTTGTTTGTTAGTTGAACAACTGTTAGGATTCTTACAATCCCTCAAATGATTTTGGTATTCTACTTCATTTGCTTCTAAAACAATAGAAAGTAAACCAAGCTTGTCTTTTTCCGCTTTTATTTCAAATAGCTCATCACGAACCTTTGAAAGAACCTTATTCTCATCACTCATCCCATTTTTGATGTAACGATTAGCTATCTCATCTGCTAAAGATTTTATATAAGGACTCATATTTTTTTCTTTAATTTCCCTTTCTTCTCCACCGCAAACAACCCAGCTGTATATTTCTCATACAACTCAAATAAAAACTCCATTCTGTTGGCATCAGATGTAAACGGTTGCGAACGATACGCCAAATCAACAGCTTTATCCAGTTCGTTGTGGGCTTTTACTAAAGCTGGGGGCATGGTTAATGGATTGTATAAATCAGCTAATGAACTAGAACGGAAAGAAGCTCTAACATCTAAAACCTGTTGTGCTTTTTCTTCTATCGTTTTTATTTGTTTTTCGGTTGGATTCTCTGGCCAAGGATAGTTGTTGTAAACAATATCTTTTGAATATCTATAGCGACTTTCTAATCTTCCACAAGTAGTTTTAACCCAAGCCATATGCATTGTAGACATTAGTACACCAAAATGAAATAGATTTCCATTTGAAACAATGTAGACACTATTACTAGGTATGAATTCTTTATTATAAAATGCAAATGGAATATATTTTCTATTTTCAGAAGTCGTTGCTGGTATTACAATAAAAGTTTCAGGATTTTTTAAATCCCTAAATTGATAAGGTCTGTCTGCTAACTTTCTTGTATCTGCAAATGTACTTTGTAATCTAATTTCCTTACATTGCTTAATACGTTCTTGTAAAATAGGTAAATTTTTGATTTCATTAAAAGAGTCAACTATCCAAAAACAATATCTATTAATTCCATTTAAAAACTCTTTTCCACTAATCAAATTCTTAATGAATTTTCTTCCATTAGGCTCATTTATTAGATACTCATTCTTTTCTTCCTCTGAAAGAATCAAAAATCCACCATCAGTTGGCTGATTACCCTTAAAAATTTGAGGTACATTACAAATTGGATTTGATTTTTTATGTATTAAAATATCTTTACCCTCAATTAAATATGGGCTGATATTTTTAACTTTTAGTTCGTGAGCTTCTCCTTTTATATCTTCGTATTCAAATATTCTTTTATTTATTGAATCATAATTTGCGAAACCAACTATAACACAATACACGGCTGCATTACCTTTAGCTTCATTACTCCATTTAAACGTTCGGTGTGCAAAATGGATTTTCACTCCATATTTATTAAGCATTTGTCCCCAGAGAATGCTCGTTTGTTCACCTTGAACTATTGAGTTCGTAGACACAAATGCAACTTTTATTTTTGTGTTTTGAATATATTTGGTAGCCTTTAAATACCATCCTGTCACATAGTCTAAAACTCCTGACCCTTGAATATTATCTAATTCTCTAATGACTGCATCCCTTTGTAACTGACTCATTATGTTTGACCCAATAAATGGCGGATTACCAATAATATAAGAAAGTTCATTTTTAGACACAACAGCTTCCCAATCTGTTTCTAACGCATCAGCATTCACGATTTTGGCAGATTTGGTTAACGGCAACCGAGCAAAATACTGCCCAAACTCCATGCTCATCTTCAAGTTCATCTGGTGATCCATCAACCACATGGCCACTTCGGCAATGCGCGCAGGAAATTCTTCGTATTCAATGCCAGCCATCATGTCCACATCTAATAATGCAACATCGGCTAATTCTACCACCACACGGTCGTTTCCATACAAACGTTCCAAGACAGCTAATTCCAGTAAGCGCA
>JAGNZC010000013.1:61912-63466 GCA_017984635.1 Crocinitomicaceae bacterium | reverse complement strand
CATTGACTGTGAATGTTCCGTTTGCTGTGGTGTTCGTTGTTTGAACACCTGCAGTTGTTGGATCTAAATCAACTGTCGTAACATTTATCGTTCCGTCAACATCTGTGTCGTTGGTTGGAACAGTTACTGTTACTGGTGTGTCTTCATTCGTTGTTGCTGCATCGTTCACCGCTACTGGAGCATCGTTTACTGCTGTTACTGTAATGGTAATTGTTGCTGTGTTGGATGTTAATCCTCCATTGTCATTTACTGTATAAGTAACTGTCGCTGTTCCGTTGAAATTTAAGTTCGGTGTGAATGTCACAACTCCACTTGCATTGACTGTGAACGTTCCATTTGCTGTGGTGTTCGTTGTTTGAATACCAACAGTTGTTGGATCTAAATCAACTGATGCCACATTAATCGTTCCGTCAACATCTGTGTCGTTGGTTGGAACAGTTACCGTTACTGGTGTGTCTTCATTCGTTGTTGAAGCATCGTTTACCGCTACTGGAGCATCATTCACTGCTGTTACTGTAATGTTAATTGTTGCTGTGTTAGATGTTAATCCTCCGTTGTCGTTTACTGTATAAGAACCAGTTGCTGTTCCGTTGAAGTTTAAGTTCGGTGTGAACGTTACAACTCCACTTGCATTGACTGTAAACGTTCCGTTTGCTGTGGTGTTCGTTGTTTGAACACCTGCAGTTGTTGGATCTAAATCAACTGATGTCACATTAATTGTTCCGTCAACATCTGTGTCGTTGGTTGGAACAGTTACCGTTACTGGTGTATCTTCATTTGTTGTTGCTGCATCGTTTACCGCTACTGGAGCATCGTTTACTGCTGTTACTGTAATGGTAATTGTTGCTGTGTTGGATGTTAATCCTCCGTTGTCGTTTACTGTATAAGAACCAGTTGCTGTTCCGTTGAAGTTTAAGTTCGGTGTGAACGTTACAACTCCACTTGCATTGACTGTGAATGTTCCGTTTGCTGTGGTGTTCGTTGTTTGAACACCTGCAGTTGTTGGATCTAAATCAACTGATGTCACATTAATCGTTCCGTCAACATCTGTGTCGTTGGTTGGAACAGTTACCGTTACTGGTGTGTCTTCATTTGTTGTTGAAGCATCGTTTACCGCTACTGGAGCACAATTCGGTATAGCATTAACTGTTACACTTAATCCAACTGAAGAACATGTATTATCTGATGTTGAGCGTACATTTAATGTATAGGTTCCTGGTATCGCATTAAATATAGGACTTGTTTGAAAGGTTGTTCCATCAATGCTGTATTCAACGCCTGATTGCGTTGTGAATTCGATTGTTCCAGTTGTTGTCCCGCAAATTGGTTGAACCGTTACACTTCCTGCTGGAGTGCTTGGCGCATTTGGTACAGCATTTACTGTTACCGAAGAACCTGTTGCGGTACATGTATTATCTGTTGTTGAACGTACTTTTAAGGTATAACTTCCTGCTGCTACTCCTGTGAAGGTTGCACTCGTTTGGTACGTTGTGCCATTTATACTGTACTCAACACCTGATTGCGAAGTGAATACGATTGTTCCTGTTGTTGTTG
>JAGNZC010000013.1:0-61812 GCA_017984635.1 Crocinitomicaceae bacterium | reverse complement strand
GCTGGAGTGCTTGGCGCACTTGGTACAGCATTTACTGTTACCGAAGAACCTGTTGCGGTACATGTATTATCTGTTGTTGAACGTACTTTTAAGGTATAACTTCCTGCTACTACTCCTGTGAAGGTTGGACTCGTTTGGTACGTTGTGCCATCAATGCTGTATTCAACGCCTGATTGCGTTGTGAATACAATCGTTCCTGTTGTTGTTGCACATGTTGGTTGAACAGTTACACTTCCTGCTGGTGTGCTTGGTGCACTTGGTACAGCATTTACTGTTACTGCTGATCCTGTTGCGGTACATGTATTATCTGTTGTTGATCGTACTTTTAAGGTATAACTTCCTGCTGCTACTCCTGTGAAGGTTGCACTCGTTTGGTACGTTGTGCCATTTATACTGTACTCAACACCTGATTGCGAAGTGAATACGATTGTTCCTGTTGTTGTTGCACATGTTGGTTGAACAGTTACACTTCCTGCTGGAGTGCTTGGCGCACTTGGTACAGCATTTACTGTTACCGAAGAACCTGTTGCGGTACATGTATTATCTGTTGTTGAACGTACTTTTAAGGTATAACTTCCTGCTACTACTCCTGTGAAGGTTGCACTCGTTTGGTACGTTGTGCCATCAATGCTGTATTCAACGCCTGATTGCGTTGTGAATACAATCGTTCCTGTTGTTGTTGCACATGTTGGTTGAACAGTTACACTTCCTGCTGGTGTGCTTGGAGTTGCAGTAATCAAAAGTTGTATACTATCTTTTAGAATTGCTGAAGAACAGCTTCCAGTTCCTGTATTGGTTAAATATAATTTAATTGAACCATTCGTTATATCTGAAGCACTTGGCGAAAAAGTAGTTGTTAATGAATTAGCATTTCCAAATGATCCGCTTCCAGTTGATGACCAAACTGAAGTTCCATTTGTTGCTGTTCCATTTAAAGATAGATTATTACCTGAGCAAACAGCAGCTGAAGCATTACCAGCATCTACTGTCGGTAGAGGAGCAATTGTCACGATAATACTATCAACAGCAGTGGAAGAAGTTCCTGTTACCGTTAATTTTAATTTAACTGATCCCGCTGCTTTATCTGCTGTACTAGGGGTATAAATTGGATTACTTATAGTATCATTGCTAAATGTACCTGTACCTAATGTTGACCAAAGTAATGTTCCATTTGTTGCTGTTCCATTTAATGTTAAAGTAGAATTAGCACAAATTGTAGCTGCTGCTAGACCTGCATCAGAAGATGGAGAAACAACAAAAACAACAATATTAAAATTAGCTGGAGTTTGATCTTCTGCGCCATCATCATCAATTGCAGCATATGTAAACACATCATTCCCACCGTAATTTGCTCCAGGTTGGTATTTCAATACTGCGAAATCTGCTGCAACAATCGCTTCATTTGCTGCCATTGCTATTAAACTCAACCCAACTTGTTTGTATAATGTACCATTAGTAGGTAAAGTAATTATTCTATAAGCTACTACTGTTCCATCAGGATCAGATGAAGAAGCGTCATCTATATCAGTTGCTGAAGCATTCAATGGAAGAACCGCCGCATTTGTAACATTGTTTGTAATTGGAAACTGATTCGGATTTGGATTAGATGTTGTTACAAACAAAGAATAATCTTCAATTTCACCATCCATTAATAAACCAATTGAACGTTCATCTACATTTGTTGTTCCAGAAACATCAGCTT
The DNA here is from genome assembly GCA_017984635.1 of Crocinitomicaceae bacterium. Lineage (GTDB taxonomy): Bacteria > Bacteroidota > Bacteroidia > Flavobacteriales_D > Crocinitomicaceae > M0103. The sequence goes on along the minus strand of JAGNZC010000013.1, from coordinate 60,110 downwards.
TAGAATAGGTACTCAAACGAACCCTTACATATCTTCTTCCATCTGTAAGTCCAGATAAACCAGTATAAGAAATTGTTTTTGTTTGAGGTGAAGCACTTGTTGCAGCTGTAGTCGACTTATACTCAGATGCTTCAAACTTACCATTGTTGTTCCAGTCGACCCAAACATATAAATTTGCTGTTAAATTCGTATTATTCAACAATGAAACATCAAATGAATAAGTAGTTGCTGTATTTAAAATTGTAGGAAAAGATGCAATACCATTTTCTTCGGCTCCATCACCATTTGTACCATTGTTATCTGTCGCAATAATTACACTGTGTGGATTATCATCATTTGCAATTGGTGCTGAAGTGCCTAAATATAATAGTGCGCTATTCTCAACATAAAAATGTTGTGCATAATTACTACCGCCACCATTTTCATATACTATAGGCGCATCTCCTAAATCCCAACCTGTAGAACCACAAATATTTATTACAGGGGTAGCATCACAGTTAAACGTAAACGGATTAGAACTTGTTGTAATTCCATCCCCCATACTCCCTTGTGTTTTGTGTCCAACATAACAAAATTTCGCACTGTTTTCTTTTAAATAAACTGTCGTGTGTCCACCAACTTCCATGACTTTTGCAATATCCACACCCGAAGTAAAACCACTTGGTAAGAATGGATCAAATGAAGCGTCAGTGTTACTACTACCCAACATATTTCCTCCATTTTGTCCCCATAAGTAAAGATCTCCAGTATTTGTAATAACACCTGCTGCTGGGTGACGTGAATCATGTTCTTGTGCGCTTAAGTATTTTACATTCGTTAAAAACGTTGTGGCATTTAATTTTGGTTGCACCCAAGTTTTACGCTCTGTAGTTGTTAAATCCCCTAATTGCTTTACATCATTCGCTCCTAATCCATAAACATTGCCATTTGTAGCTACTAAATAGTAAGAATTATTTCTCTGCAATGGGGTATTTGTGTTTGCTGCATCATAAAATCCACCTGTGATAGCAATCATTCGTGGTGTTACGCCACTTGGCAAAGTCATTTCAGTAGCATATCCTAAAGCAGACGCTACAGTATTATCACCTTTGTAAGCACTCATTCCCCATGTGTAGGCTTTATACCCTGAAGCACTGTAAGTTAAAGCAACAAATGCTCCTTTTGTATCACTGGCAACTTGACCTCTTAAAGCAATAATATTACTTAAAACAGTTGTAGCATTAATTTTTACTTGATGCCAATTATTATTGATACTTGTACTTCCATCTCCATATAAATTTGCAGTTGTAACACCTGAAGTATTACAACTCAATATGTAAGCATTTCCTGCTAATGTTCTTACAATTAAATTTTTATTGATTGCTACCAATGAAACAACATCAGATGGAGCAACTCCTATTGGTAAACCGTCCGTTTTTCCATTGACTGTTATTTTCTGAAATGCTGTACTAGATGTAACTGCATTCGGAATCGTAACACCTTCAACACCCCAAGCAAACAAACCTGTCGTAGTTAATAATACGGATTGTTCATCAAGTATATTACTAGCAGTTGTTGTAATTAATGGAGTTCCAGTTAAACCTGGATAATTTGCAACAATAATATCTTGTGGAGTTGTAGCAGCTGTTGAACCATCAGAATTCATGTGCTGTCCCCATCCTGACCAAGAACCATCATTTTTTTGTGCCACCGATTGATGAAATGCACTTACTATTAAGTCATATAATGACTCAGGATCACAAGTTCCAGCCGCAACAGCTGGTGCAGGTGGTATTAAGTAAGTGTTGACTGTTAATGATACAGGAGTTGATATACACCCTGACGTGTTATTTTTTACTGTTACAGAATAACTTCCAGGAGCTAAACTTGAAAATGTTAATCCTGATTGGTACGTTGAGCTATTAACACTATATGAATAGTTTACGCCTGTTGGAGCAGAAACTGTAATGGTACCTGTTGAAACAGTACTAGATGGTTGTGTTGAAACAGTTGCACTAATATTTGTAGGAATTGGATTGATGGTTAAAACTACATTATCACTCACTGTCAAACCATTTCCATTTACGGTCATTGTTAATGTCACCGTTCCTGCAGTGATATCTGCAACACTTGGAGTATACAACGTTGCACCTAAGCTAGCGTTTGCAAAAGTTCCAGTACCTGAACTTGTCCAAGCAATTGTTCCATTTGAAGCTGTTCCAGTAGTTGTATAATTACCAGTAGAACAGATTACACCAGTTGCCGGACCTGCATCAGCTGTTGGAACAGGATCGTTATCCGTAATTGTTACGATTCCTAGTCCGTCTGTAATCGACGCATTTGTTGGATCTGATAAGATAACTTTAAAATACTCAGTAGGTTCATTGATCGCATCATTTACAATTGGAATCGTGATGTTTTTAGTTAAAATAGTCGGTTGAGATGCTAAAAAGGTAAAGTAACCAGCAGCTGGAATCGTTGGTGTTAAAAAATCGGAATTGATCACAGCAGAGCTATCACCAACAGCAAAATATACTTTTACATCTGTTGAAGGTGCCGCTGACAATGTAACAGGAACATTCACTGTTGCTGTACCTTCAACTACCGTAGCGTCTCCAATTGTTAATTTTGGAAACAGTGCCAAATAATTGTTTAAGGCATCTAATAGACCATTTGTCGCGGCATTACCTGAAACTGTGCCAGGAACACCAGAAATAGTCAACGTTTGACCATTGAATGTCAACCCAATATATTTTGTATCTGTTATTGTATAAGTTGAACTACCATTTGTTCCGTTTGTTGCTAGGGTAACATTTGTACCTGTTGTTGGTTGAAAGCACATCGTAGTAACTGTTCCACTTGGAGCACGCCATTTGATAAAACCATTGATTGTTTTTTCAGTACCACTTGCATCTGTTACAACAACACTACCAACGATGTCGTTACCTTGTAATGTAAAAATGGAAGCTGTCGAGTTTTGAGCAAATTGCATGTTAGTCCAACCCAAACCAACACCTACTGCACCAGCAGTATAATAAGCGTTTGTTGATTGGTTATTGGCTGTATTGTCTCCAACGAAACCATTAGTGAATGGTACAGTTATGTAAAACTGTGAATACAATTGACTTGTTGCGAACGTTAAACTAGCCAATAAAATAAGACTTTTTAAAAAGTGGTAGTTACGTAAAGAATCTAAAAATCTAACCATAGTTGTAAAATTTTAACTTATCTCAAATAAGAATTTGCAAAATAACAACATTATCTATTAAAAAATGATGATTTTTATCATATTAGGGTAAAATATTCCATTTTATTCAGGGAAACAATCCTTATTAGTACACTTATTAACTCAATTAAATAATATATATACTTGATTTTTATATAGTTATATCTATAAATTTAAATTGATTGATTCAATTGTGAGCAGAGTAATCTAAATCTTTTTAGGGTTAATTATTGGTTAAAAAGTAATCCTAAATAGTGTTATACTTGGAAAAATGCACATTATTCTTCAAGTAGTAAACCGATTTTGAAAAAAAAAGTATGTTTCAACAAAAAAATGACACAACATGAAAGTATTCCATGCTGCATCATTTGGTTTTGGTTGTATTGGATAGTTTAATATAGTTGAGGGTTTAATTACTCTGTAATAAGCCAATTATATGATGATAATATATTTCTAATATTAAAGTCATAAGTTGTTATCATAGTAGTAGAACTAACATAAGATGTTTGGCTGGATTCCATTCGATGAAATTGAAGATTGGTTAGGTTTGGATTTGGGCAGGACCAAGTAGAAGAAGTTTTTAAACTAAAAGAAGTTGAAGGGGCTTCAATAACTAATCTGTAAAATTGACCTGGAAATAAGTAATAAAAATGAGCGGTGTTTGGAGCTGTATAAGATGTATTTGGATAATTTTGATTAATTCTATACCCTATTCCATTATTGATATCAGAATCATCTATGTATAATAAAGGAGTAGGAGATCCTCCTGAAACTGTATTAAATGTTAGGTAAATTGTATCTGTAACAGTAAATGATATGGCATAACTCGCACCATATAATGAAGGTGTTGAACTTGTATATGTAGTTGCTGAAGATGTTAATGTTAAGACTGAAGCATCTGTAGTTGGTATTTTAGTATAAAACTTTCTATTATTTGAACACAAAATAGTGCTGAACATTGGTGCATTTGATTGTTGTATTTCATACATTGTCATTCCAATCGTTGAATTACTGCTCGTATTATTATTTGTAGTACTAGACCCTAACCCAACCCAAGCCGTTCCATCATAAAAATAATACCCTGCTGTATTATCCGTTTGAAAGATCAACAAACCTGTAGCTGGAGTTGCGATTAAATCGCGTTGCGCAGAAGTCATTCTTGGAGGTAAAAATCCTTTTTCCGTACTCGTAACATCCAATTGTGCCGAAGGTGCTGGTGTATTGGTGCCTATGCCCACTTGAGCAAATGAGATAGATGTAAATAAACCAAAAACTAGAACTGATAAACAAAAGTTTCGCGTATGCATTTGGGTCTGTTTAATGTTGAAAGGTTAAAATCTTACACAAACGTAAGGATACAACAATAGCTATTTGATACACTCTTGATACATTAAATTGGTTCTCAAAACATAGCAATTGAAATACGTATATTTGTAAAGAGAATTGATTCGGTATCAACAAAAAGTTGAAACAACCTGTGGTTCATTTTAAATTGAAAAGCGATACAGTTACAGCATGATTGACGAGCTGAAAAACGAGATTGAAAATACGTTTAATAAAAAAATTATTAACCGTGGTGACTGCGAAGCGCTCGCTCAAGATATCTACGAGCACATTGGTGTGATGCTATCTTACAATACCTTACGGAGATTGTTCGGACTCGCGGAATACCGAAAACCTCGGGAAAGTTCGCTTAACTTACTAGCAAACTATTGCGGATACGAATCATATGCTGTTTTCTGTCGACGCTTCACTGAAACGTATACGTGGCCATCTTGGGAACGCTTATTTGTTTTACTTTCTCAAGGAAACACAGATGCGCTAATTGATCTTTTACAAACCAAAAAAAAACAACGGGATCATTTCACCTTATCCCTTGTCATTTGTATAAGAGAATTAATACGGAAAGGTGATTTACCTAATTTACTTCAGCTTTTTAGAGAACCCTCTTTTCAATTTGCAAACTTATCTTACGATGATGTGCTACAAATTGGTGTAGGAGTGGGTGCATGTTTTCGCGATTTTTCCGATAAAAAATTAGAAAGTCAACTTTTGAAGGAACCCAATTTCAGAGATCTCGTTGTTAAAATTTATATCGATTATGGTCAATTATTTGGAAAATATGGAGATTGGATAAATGAGTTGTCCAGACAAAAGAATTTAGACAATGAAACACTTCTTTTTGTTGCCTCTATTAAAATTTGGCGGTGTTTATTGGCCAATGAATTACCCCATGTTTCCTTGCTTGCTATCCTTCCAGAATTAGAAACAAACCAACACCCCATATTATTTGGAAGAATCTTCGGAATAAAAATGTTAACTACTGATTCTGAAACTGAAAAAGCAACACTCATAAGCAAAATGAAGGCGCGTCTTAAAAAAGAACCTCAGATGATCTCTGAACTTTTATACGAACCACGGGTGCAAAGTATGGCCTTTCCATCTTCATCTCTTGGAAAAAGTATTGAAACGTTTGAAGCGCTTTTCACTACCATTCAACTAAAATATCATATTTCACACGTTGCAATTCACCAAGTATATCAAGTAGGATTATTGCTCAAAAAACAACAATTTTTGAAAGCAAATAACCATTTACTGAACATCAATCATACAGCAATTCGACACAGTTATCAAGAATTTATTGAAGTGTACAGCTCCTTTTTTCAACTTGAAATTGCAAAAAAACTTCTCCAACAAGATGTGAAACAACTGGAATCAATATTTCATCAAAAACGAAAACTAGTTGCATGTCCATTATTTACAGATGCTTATTTTGAAAACTATTTTGATGCTATTTAAGGAGTGAAAAAGAACTGTTGTATCACTTTCCAATACAGAACTTACTAAAGATATTCCCCAATAAATCGTCCGTGGAAATATCACCTGTAATTGTACCTAAATCATACATGGCCTGGCGAATATCCATCGCTACAAAATCTGCGGTAATTCCATTTGCTAAATTGTATTTTGCTTTTTCTAATGAAACGGCTGTTTTCTGTAAAGCATCAAAATGGCGCACATTCGAAACGATGGTTTCATCCGATAAACTAAAATCACCAATAACGATTTCAACTAATCTTTCTTTCAATGCAACAATACCAATACCTTCTTTAGCACTGATGGAAATCATATTATTATCGCTAAATTCAATTGAATTTGAAGAAATATCTTGTTTGTTAGCAACAATCACTATTTTTTTGTCGGGGTGAATTGAATGAATTTCTTTCGCCCAATTCAACACTTCTTCGATACTAGTAGTTACAGAAAGATCTGCCAAGCACAATACAATTTTAGCTTGAACAATCTTTTCGCGTGAACGCTCAATACCCATCGCTTCAATTTCTTCTGCGTTCTCTCGGATCCCTGCAGTATCAATCAAACGAAACAATATTCCATCGATGTTTAATGTTTCTTCAATCACATCACGCGTCGTTCCTGCAATGTTACTTACAATCGCTCTGTCTTCACCTAACAATTGATTCAACAAGGTACTTTTACCCGTATTTGGCGCTCCAACAATTGCAACAGGAACTCCGTTTTTAATTGCATTCCCCAGTTCAAATGATGCGGCTAATCGTTGAATATAAGCCAATACTTCATTCACCAATTGTTTCAATGCACTTCGGTCTGCAAACTCAACATCTTCTTCAGCAAAATCCAATTCTAACTCTACTAAGGAAGCAAAATGGATTAATTTTTCACGTAACTCTTTTAGTTCGGATGAAAATCCACCACGCAATTGTTTCAAGGCAATGCTATGCGCATTCTTTGTTTGAGCGGCGATCAAATCAGCAATGGCTTCTGCTTGCGATAAATCGACTTTCCCATTGGCAAAAGCTCGCATGGAAAATTCACCTGGATTGGCCAAACGACAACCTGCCTCAATCAAGGCTAAAATGATTTGCTGTTGAATATACGGTGACGCATGGCACGCAATCTCAACACTTTCTTCGCCTGTAAAACTTTTTCCATTTTCAAAAATTGTCACCAACACCTCATCGATAAAAACACCCGACTGGTTTTTAAAAATGCCAAAATGAACCGTATGCGATGCTTTCTGCGTTAAATCTTTTGAAAAACAAGCCATCACCTGGCGATACGCATCTGTTCCTGAAACACGAATAATAGCAATCGCCCCTACTCCATTCGGAGTTGCAATCGCACAAATGGTATCTGAAAATGTTGAATTCATAGCGCAAAGTTACAATTTTTTCATTGGTCCTATTCAATAAAAAAAGGGTGACATTTGCCACCCTCCTTCATGTATAAAATTTAATCTTACTGCATTACTTGTTTAGCAGTATAAATGGCTTTTCCGTTTTCTTCCAATGAAACAGTGTATATTCCTCCTTGAAGGGTTACATTGCTTAACTCAACTTGAGTTGTGCCTTCAACAATTGAAACTGTTTTTGTTGCTACAACGCGTCCAAAAACATCTTTTAAGATGATTTGAGCTGCTGCCATTGGCACTTCGCTTTCAATATTGATAGTAAATAGCTCAGAGCTTGGATTTGGGAATGTTTTCAAACTGATTCCGTTGTTAGAGCAGTTTGAACTGATAGGCCCGTATGTTTTTGCTGTTCCATCCTGATCTACTTGTTGCAAGCGGTAATACGCTAATCCGCTTTTATCAGTATCTGTATAAGTGTAATTGATCAATGCCGTGCTATTTCCTGCGGCTGCAAGTGTTGTCAAATTCATCCAGTTCATTCCATCACGTGATTTCTCAATCTCAAACGCTGAACTTGTGTGTTCTGAAGCAGTTTGCCAGTTAATCAATGTCCCTGTTTCTGAACATTCAGCCATAAAAGAAGTTAATTCTACAGGAAGTGCTTGATCATTCCATGTTCCGATATTAAACCAACTAAAACCTGTACAATTCGTACTTGATATCTCTGCAGCTGTTGAGCTTGTTGTTGCATTCGATGTGTGAGTTCCTGCTCCTTGCCATGAAACGTGGTGGTTCGCTAGTGTGTTTGATCCTGCTGCTTTGATAATTCTTACCGTACTTGGATTGTTGAAGTTGGTCAAATTATTTGCGAACAACGTCAAGTTGTAAGGTGCTGAACAAATCGTTGATGCATAGTTGTTATCTGTTGGATCTATTTGCCAGTAACCATCTGCTGAATACACTTGTACTAGTTGTCCTGCAATCGTTGCAGGTAAACCTGCATACAATGGTGCATTAGAAGCGTTTAACGGAGCGCCTGTTTTGTATTCTACTGTTAAAAATTGATTCGTTCCTGGTGAACTTGTAAAATTCACTTTCGCTGAACGTGTATATGCTGCCGTTCCTACAGGGAATAAACCACCCGTAGTTGTTGTAGCTGCTGCGCTGAAATAACGCTTCATTTTTCCAATAATCGTTCCACTTGTATACGTTAATGAACCTGGTGCGGCTGAACTTTCACCCAACTTTACACTTCCAGAAGCTGAAGTAATAGTTAAATTATCAAAATTAACAGCTGTAGAATTTGTACTCATATTGTTATTAACAAATCCAATATATGTGCCGTTTCCTATTGCGTTAACACCACTATTCCCAACTAATACATTGTTTACATACCATTTTGTTCCACCTGCAGTTCCATTATCTGTTACAATTTTGATGGTGTACCAAGTTCCTGCAACAAACGTGTAGGTATTGTTACTCGCATTTTGATACAAAAAATTCTGTGTGTCACCTAATCCGTTGGTTGTTTGTGTTCCAACACCTAAATTTAAACCAATACCACCACTTCCACTGATGGGAGCTCCAATAGTAACTCCTGCAAAACCAGAACTTCCAGTTGGGCGGTAATCAAATTGTATAATTTTGTTTTTAAAATCTTCACCAATATCTTTTATCATGGACATATTGTTCCAACCTATACCACCAATTTTAAAACTAGAACCAGTGTTTCCTTGCGTAGGGTCAACCAATACATGCCCAGAAGCTGAGATTGTCCAACCTGCCAAACTTGTTCCATCTGAATTAAGAAGAGTCGCTGGATTTGAAGCGTTAATTGTTCCAGAAGTAAGAGTAAGGTTATTTGTGATTTTTATTGGACTATTTAACGATAAGCCCGCTGAATTATTCATAGTCAAATTGTAAAAAGATGTTGAACCTGTTAAGGTTTGCAATGCAGATCCATTGAACTCAACTGTTCCTGTACCAGCTGTGAATATTCCTTTATTCGTAAAATCACCTGCAACATTTAATGTTCCAGAACCCAACGTTAAGGTCGCTCCAGATTCAATAATGATAGAAGATGTACTTACCGTTCCGGATGCTAATGTTGGTTGATTCAAAACACATGTGCCATTTAATGGTACGATGGTAATTGCCGATGCTGTTGGGATCGCTGTGGCTGGAATCAAAGTAGTTCCATTATAAGAAGCCCAATTACCGACAGTCGACCAATCAGTTGATGTCGTTCCTAACCAAACAAAATTGCCTGTTGTTATTGTAGTGCTGAATGATGGCGCATTTACAGTAATAGTTTTTGTTACGGCTGCATTTGCACATGCCCCAGTCATAGAATATGATATAACAACTGTTCCAGCTGCAATAGGTGTAACAACACCCGATGAATTGACTGTAGCAATTGCAGTATTAGAGCTTGACCAAGTTCCACCTGAAGTTGAATTAGCTAACGTGATTGTTGAACCTGAACAAACAGATGAAGAACCTGTAATTGCAGCCAATGTTACCATTGTATTTCCAGTAGAGGTATAACCAGCAACACCAGATATATCTGTTCCATTACCAGCAAAACAATTGGTTCTAACAGTTGCAACTGAGTTACTAGAAACTCCATTGTAAACAGTTGTGCCATTATTCCAAGAATTTCCTAAACTAACAGCAATAGTATTATTTACAAATACATTATTTTCAATCAATTGATTTTCTGCACCCATTGACCATGATGTTGGAATCCAAGCACCAGTAACAACAGCTGTCCCATTATTTGTGAAAGTTGATGTGTAAACTTGGTAACGATGAACTCCCTGAATCAAAGCTGCATAAGTCGTATTATTCGTAAATGTACAATTCGTAATTTTAGAAAAACGGTAATTGTAAATTCCATTTGAATTACCTAAAAATGAGCATGTGTTGAAATACATACGATTTGGATAATCCAAATCATTGGTACTCATAGTTGCTGGAGTCCCACTGTGATCTGATTCAGTACCTTTAAATAAACCAGTAAACAAACAATTGGTAAATGTCATTACTCCTGCTTGCTTTTGAAATACCGCAGAACCAGCTGTCATTTCACAAAATTTCACGTTCGAATATGTAAATGTTCCATTTTCATTGTAAATAATACCTCCTGTGATGCCATTCCCTTTTTTCAAAGTGATGTTAGAAAAGTTTACAGTTATTGCAGATAAATTATAAACCGTACGGTACAAATTATTTCCATCAATGGATAAATTATTTTGACCTGGTCCTGTAATCGTTAAATTTTGAGTAATTGTAGGTAATTGTGATGTTAAAACAATGGTACCCGTTACACTGAACGTAATTTCATCGTAAATTCCACCTGCTGTTGCATTTGCTTGACCAATTGCCCAACGTAAAGTACCTGAACTACCGTCATCAGCTAAACTATTAACAACGATTGAAGTTTGACTTTTTAACGAATTTTGAATGCTTAAACACAGAATCATTAATAGGAATGATTGTGTCAATTTGATTGTTTTTTGTAACCCTTTTTTCATATAATTTAATTAATCTGTTTGGATTAATTAAGAATGGTCTTGTCTAAATAATTACATTAAGCAAGGTGAAAGTAAACAAGAAAAAAGCGTGAATGACAATGATTTTTGGATTGTACGCATTTAGTAAATGGTTTTTATGAATTAATAAATCTTTGCATAAAAAAAGGGTGACATTTGCCACCCTTAAAATTTATTATTATAGAATTTATTAAAAACGATACTGCATTCTCAATGTAAATACATCGTCTTTCAAATCTGTTGTATAACCTGAAAGCCCTTTTGACAATTCATTTTTAACTAAGTTGTAATATACCATGAATTTTACATTTTCAGTTGCATAAAAATTATACCCCATTCCAAGCATCGTATACTTCAACTCAGCTTTTGTCATACCATTAAGTCCATTTAAATCTGCTCCCGTTACTTTTGTATTTGGATCATACCAATCATATTTTAATACAAATTCATGTTTTGATTTACCAATTCGTTGAATTAAGTATACGTACCCTCCATTAAAATCTCGCACGTATGTGTCTAATTTTGATGGCATTGCCGCAGGACTTTTTGACTCATCAATCATTCCAGATTGTTGACCCATAATGTATTCTCCTCGCAATGTTGTTGTACCTAATTTAGTTTTAATAGCTAATTGTAAATCTGCGCCATAATAAACTCTTGAAGCTTTCTTACCTTTATATCCTGTATTCGATGTGTCTGATAACATCCATGTTTTCATTCCTGCGCCATCAGATACAATTGAAGAAAATACTCGATTGTTTTGATACATAAAACCTCCATTATAGTGAGACAATCCCAAGCCCAATATAACTTTATCTTGTTTAAATGACTTTTTATAAGCGGCTCTTCCGATGAAATCTTTGAATGAATCAAAATCAACAACACCAGCACTGTTTAAACTAGTTGTTCCAGGAACAGCAATTCCTGTCCCATTATAAAATCCAGCATCAACTTTTAAACCTGCTAATTTTTTCCCTTTAGGGACTTCATACGTAATCATGGCTCCCAAATCACGCTCATTTGGTAATAACGTTTGGGTAAAACGAGCTCGTTCAGGCGTTTCTCTATCAGTCGATGATTGATGTATTTCAAAACCAAAAGGACGATTCATTATTCCAGCAGTTAAGGAAAATGAATTCAACCATGGTTCTGTGATTTTTCCGTAAATATCTACTACGTTTATACCTCTTTCTGTTGCATTTACTTGCAAAACATATTGCGTAATACCCTTTGTGTATGTAAACTTAACACGCCCTCTTCTAATCATAAATCGGTTATTTGAGTTCGCTAAAAAATCACCTCCATCAAAGGTCTTGGCTCCAATTGATTCTGCTGTTTGAAATTGAGCCTGAATCCAACCTGAAATCTTTAGGTTTTTGTAATTGCCCAGTTCAGTTGACAATTTTGATAGACTCTTTAATATAGAATCATTTACTTCACTTTGTTTTGTAGCTTGTTGCGCAAACAATGTTGACATTAAACCACAAACAATTAAACTTAATAGTCCTTTTTTCATTTTTTATCGTTTTTGATGAGACAAATCTAAGGGATTAATATTGGCTTAATACTAGCTTATTCATAACTTAAGTTTTTAATAATTTTCATAACGTTTTCGTAACATTTATAAATCGAATAAATTTTTAAATATCTATTTGATTTACAATTGTTTAACATAGTGATTTTCAAAATAAGTTGGTTTTTTAGTTAATAATGAATTAACATTAGATTGAAACAGTTTTTATAAACCATTGTTTTTCAGTAAATTAAATATGTTAATGGTTTCTTAACATTCCGCTAGGTTATCTTTACGTTAACAAATTACTGCAAAGAGTTTTCGTCTTGAAATATAAAATACATTTGCCAAAAAAATAATTGATTTAAAACAAGACTATTATGGCATCAGGTATTTTAAAATTCTTTTTACCAAAAGACAGAGTGTTTTACACACTTTTTGAAAACGCAAGCGCTAACCTAGAAACTTTAGCAAATAAATTAGTTCTAGTTGTTAATGAAGCTGACTTTAACAAAAGAGCAACTTTAGTAAAAGAAATGGAAGATTTAGAGCATCAAAATGATTTATTGACGCACAACATTTTCTTAGAATTAGGTCGTAACTTCATTACTCCTTTTGACCGTGAAGACATCCATAGTTTAGCTTCAGCATTAGATGATATCGCTGACTACATTTATGCTTGTGGTAAAAAAATCAACTTCTACAAAATTGATCCAACTACTGATTCTGGTATTCAAAAATCGGCAGATGCAATTCACCAAGCTGTTTTAGCTGTTAATAGCGCAGTAGTTGAATTGAGAAATTTGAAAAACACACAAAAAATCGTTGAATGCATCATCAAAATCAATAGTGCTGAAAACAATGCGGATGATTTATTCGATTTAAGCATCGAAAAATTATTTGAATCTGATGTTGATGCAAAAGAATTGATCAAAAAACGTGAGTTATACATGGTGTTAGAAACGGTAACAGATAAATGCGAAGACGCAGGGAATGTTATTGAATCTATTGTAGTGAAATACGCATAAGTTATTTACTTAATCAAATAAAGATATGTTTACTTTATTAATAGTTGTTATTGTTATTGCTTTGTTATTTGACTTAGTAAATGGCTTTCACGATGCTGCGAATTCCATTGCAACTGTTGTTTCAACAAAAGTATTAACTCCTTTTCAAGCCGTTGTTTGGGCAGCAGCCTTTAACATATTAGCTTTTTGGGTTTTTGATATGAGTGTAGGAAATACTGTTGCAAAAACAGTTGATAGTAGCGCCATTAATTTGTGGGTTATTTTAGCTGGTTTGTTAGCGGCTACTTTTTGGAATTTATTAACATGGCGCTTAGGGATTCCTTCATCATCTTCTCATACCTTAATTGGTGGTTTTGCAGGAGCTGCAGTAGCACATGCAGGTTTTGATGTAATTGAAACAGGAGAAATTTTAAAAGTAGTATTGTTTATTTTCTTGGCTCCTTTCATTGGTGGTATCATTGCATTTATCATTGCGCTGGTCACTATAAGTCGCTCATTCTTAAAGAAAATGACGGTTATTTTAATCCTTTCTGGAATCACCTTCTATTTTATGAATTACATGATTGAATTCATGGACATGAAACCAATCATGTTGTACATCGTTGTTGGAATGGTGGCTGTTTTCATATTGGTGTATATCTGGTTCGAAATTGCATACGGTAAAAAACCTTCTGCTATGAAAGAATCAAACATGCACAAACGCTTACAATTGCTTTCTTCAGCAGCCTTTTCGTTAGGACATGGTGGTGCGGATTCTCAAAAAGTAATGGGTATTATTTGTGCAGCATTGATGGTGTATGGTAATTATGCACGTGAAAATGATATTTCCGTAAACAAAGACCTTCAAGTAACGGAATTGATTCAAATTGAATACAAAAACGAAGAAGGGAAGAAAGAAAAATTCAAGCCTGAATATGAAAACGAAGAGAAATTATTTGTTTACACAAATGGTAAAAAAATCTACGATCAAGCTTCTAATGAATTAATCTTTGATGATAAAAAAATCAATCCTAAGTATTCACACGCTGGTATCTTTAAAGATTTCATAGGAAAAGAAGGTGAGTTATTGAAAGATCATAAAATCAAAGCGAAAGTTCACTCAGATACAATGCCGTTCTGGATTTCTTTCGGTTGTTACTTCATGATTGGTATTGGAACCTTAATGGGCGGTTGGAAAATCGTTAAAACAATGGGTACAAAAATCACGAAAGTAACGCCTTTAGAAGGTGTTTGTGCTGAAACAGCAGGTGCGTTAACTTTGTTTACTGTTTCTCAAATGGGTATTCCTGTTTCTACAACACATACCATTACTGGTTCAATTATCGGTGTTGGAGCAACAAAACGTTTAAGTGCAGTTCGTTGGGGTGTAACCATCAACTTATTATGGGCGTGGGTTCTTACCATTCCTGTAAGCGCAGGCTTAGCAGCGTTGTTCTATTACTTGATCTTACTATTGAAATAATTCAATTAACTGAATAGTAAAGGCTGTCTGATTAGACAGCCTTTTTTATTAACCTATGTTATGAATTAGTTGGATGAAATAAATTATTTTTACATCCACGTAAATGATAATTGACCATGAAAAACAATGTTCCTAGAAGAAGTTTTCTTCAAAAATTTATGCTTGGTATTTCATCTCTTGTTACTTTTCCTTTAATTGGAAACTCACAACAAGCAATCAATAAAACTATGGAAACTAAAAAAAGTATTTTAACCATTCGCGCTCTTGGATTTCAATGGGAAACAGCTGACCCTTTCTTGTTTTGTGTTCACCATGAAGATAAATACCCAGCTGGAAATGAAAAAATGGGGCCTACTTCAACTTTAGAAGGACGCTACTTAGGACAAGATTTCATCGTGAAAGATGGATTTAGAATGTACCACGGAATGGATGTGCCCGGTTTTCCAGGTCATCCGCATAGAGGCTTTGAAACAATTACTGTCGTTCGAGAAGGACTCGTAGATCATGCTGATTCTACAGGAGCCGCTGGTCGCTACGGAAATGGTGATGTGCAATGGATGACAGCTGGAAAAGGCGTGCAACACTCTGAAATGTTTCCACTGATTCATACAGATAAAAACAATCCGCTGGAATTATTCCAAATTTGGCTCAACCTGCCTGCGAAAAGCAAAATGGTGGAACCTCATTTCAAAATGATTTGGAACGATCAAGTACCCAGTTTTACTGAAAAAGATGCAGCGGGTCATACAACAGAAGTTGAGGTTTTAGTTGGAAAACTTGGAAAAAATCAAGCTAATACTCCACCCCCAAATTCGTGGGCCGCAGATGCTAATAATGCCGTTGCAATTTACAACATTCAATTAGAACCAAATGCTCAATGGACCTTGCCAGCCACCCAAGCTGGAATCAATCGTACAATCTATTATTATGAAGGAACAGGAATTGCTGCAAATGACACGGTGATTCCACATTACCACGCCGCAGAAGTAGATCCAACTCAAGACATTCATTTTAAAAATGGACCTGAAACAGCTAAAGTTTTGGTACTACAAGGAAGACCCATAAAAGAACCTGTTGTGCAACATGGACCTTTTGTAATGAATACCAAAGCAGAAATCTACCAAGCATTTGAAGATTATCAAAAAACACAATTTGGAGGTTGGCCTTGGCCGAAAAATGATCAGGTACATGCCCGTGAACGCGGTCGTTTCGCCAAACATTCTGACGGTAGAGAAGAAATTAAAGGGTAATTTTTTTACCTATTTGAATCAATCTTTGTTGCCTCTTTCACCTTTTTCCTGTTATGCATTAGTTGTTTTGTGTTATATGGTTCGGTTTGTAGGTAATGTTCGCGAACATTACCTACAAAATCACCGTTTACTTTTAAAAAAATCTACCATCAATTCAGCACATTCTTCTTCCAAAACGCCATTTACCAATAAGGTTTTCGGATGATACAATTCATTTTGAAAACGCCCTGCTCCTCTTTTCTCATCGCGTGCTCCAAATACAATTTTATCTATTTGTGACCAATATAAGGCGCCTGCACACATCACACAAGGCTCTAGTGTAACGTACAACGTACAACCAGTTAAATACTTGGCTCCTAAATACTCTGAAGCTGCCGTAATGGCCTGAATTTCAGCATGCGCTGTAACGTCGTGTAAATGCTCTGTGAAATTGTGTGAACGGGCAATAATTTGGTTGTTTGCCACAATAACAGCACCAACAGGAACCTCATCAAGAGCAGCTGCTTTGTGCGCTTCTTGCAATGCTTGCTTCATAAAATAAGCATCGTTGTAGGGAGTAATCATTCGTTTTTTGCTATAAATCTAGTAAATATAATGGTGAAAGAAAGAAGGCAAACAACGAATAATTTTTACATTTGCTTCATGACAACAATTCCTTATCTTCAACCTGGTGATGTCGTTTACATCACTGCCCCGGCAAAAGCAATCGAACAAGAACACGTTTTATTCGCTAAAGATTTACTTGAAAAAAATGGGTTTAACGTGAAAGTTAGTAAACATTGTTTAGGTCAACACAACTACTTTTCTGGAACAGATAGCGAACGCCAAGCCGATTTTCAAGAAGGAATGGATGACCCAGAAGTGAAAGCAATTTTATGCGCAAGAGGCGGTTATGGTTGCGTGCGCATTGTTGATCAATTAAATTGGGCAGGAATGCTCCGTCAGCCAAAATGGATCATTGGTTTTAGCGATATTACTGTGTTTCATCACCGCATGCAACAATTCAATTTACCGAGTATTCACGGTTCAATGGTCTTAAATTTTAAAGACAATTCACCAGAAGCCTTGTCTACCTTATTTTCTGCTTTAAAAGGAACGTTAAAAGAAATTACTACACCAGCATCAACACACAATAAATTTGGAACGTGCCGTGGGAAATTAATTGGTGGTAATTTGAGCATTGTTTACAGTTTATTAGGTACAAATGATGCGTTAGATTTTACAGATTCTATTCTGTTTATAGAAGATTTAGCAGAACATTTATACCACATCGATCGCATGATTTTTGCCCTTGAAAAAGCAGGTGCTTTGAATAAAATAAAAGGACTAATTGTCGGTGGCATGACGGATTTAGAAGATACCACAATTCCTTTCGGAAGTTCCGTTGAAGAACTGTTATTACGCCCGTTTGAATATAGAAAAATCCCGATTGCTTTTGATTTTCCTGCCGGACACATCTCAGACAATCGAGCACTTGTTTTAGGTGCAAATTATGAATTATCTGTCTCAGAAAACGAAACCGTTTTAACGAAAATAGATTCAATTTAAACGGTTTATTGACTGCTAAAAGAGACGCTCTAATCTAAAATGAATCTAAATAAGAACCAAACCGCTTTTCAATTGTTCAATCTATTAAATTTGCACTAAATTTTTCAACTAGAAATTAAGTAAGTATGAGTAAGTCTGCTATTTTATCATCATCAATCGCCAAAAAATATTGGATGGCATTGACTGGTCTGTTTTTATGCCTATTCTTGGTAGGTCACCTATTAGGAAACCTCCAATTAATCCTAAAAGCGGGCGAAGAAGGAAAACGTGCCTTCAACGAGTATGCGTATTTTATGACACACAACCCTTTAATCAAGGTGATGTCGTATCTAACGTATTTATCAATTCTATTCCACGCAATTGACGGGATTTTATTGACAATCCAAAACAAAAAAGCACGTCCGATTGGATATGCTTATAATAAACCAAACGCAAATTCAAAATCATTTGCACGTCAAATGGCAGTTTTGGGAAGTATCATCTTAATTTTCATCGTTATTCACATGTCGAATTTCTGGTGGAAAATGAAACACTCATCAGATCCAATGCCGTTACACACGATTACTGTAGTAGATCCACAATCAAAAACTCCACAGTCATTATACATTACGCATTCTGACAATTATTTCCCAGTAAGTGCTTTCGAAAAATCTCAAATGGGCGAAGCACAAATGGAAATCCGCAATGGAAGTGAATTCTTCAACAAACAAGTGGATGTTAAAATGGGCGAAGGATACAAAGACTTGTATTCATTAACAGTTGCCTTTTTCGGAAAAGACACAAGTGCAGTAAAAGCAAACGATAAGGCTGGTTTAGCTGTTGGCTTCTACGTATTGGCAATGATTGTTTTAGCATTTCACTTAATGCACGGATTTTCATCTGCATTCCAATCATTAGGAATCAACCACAGACGCTACAACGCAGGTATTAAATTATTTGGAAAATTATTTTCAATCCTTGTTCCAGCAGCATTCGCATTGATTCCGCTTTATATCTTTTTTACTAAATAGCATTAATCCATTATAGATATGTCAACATTAGATTCTAAAATACCAGAAGGTCATATTTCTCAGAAATGGACCGATTACAAAGATCATTTAAAATTAGTTGCACCAAACAATCGTCCTAAAATCGACATTATTGTTGTTGGAACTGGTTTAGCAGGTTCTTCTGCGGCAGCTTCTCTTGGAGAAATGGGCTACAATGTAAAAGCATTTTGTTTTCAAGATTCACCTCGTAGAGCGCATTCAATTGCTGCACAAGGTGGTATCAATGCTGCTAAAAACTATCAAAATGACGGAGATTCAATTTTCCGTTTGTTTTACGATACAATCAAAGGTGGTGATTACAGAGCACGCGAAGCAAACGTTCACCGTTTAGCGGAAGTATCTGGAAATATCATTGATCAATGCGTCGCACAAGGTGTTCCTTTTGCGCGTGAATACGGAGGTTTGTTGGATAACCGTTCTTTCGGTGGAACACAAGTTCAACGTACGTTCTACGCTGCTGGACAAACAGGTCAACAATTATTGTTAGGCGCATACTCAGCTTTGTCACGTCAAATTGGATTAGGTCGTGTTAAAATGTACAACCGCCACGAAATGTTGGACATCGTTAAAGTTGACGGTAAAGCACGTGGAATCATTGCGCGTAACTTAGTTACAGGTGAGATCGAACGTCACTCAGCACATGCAGTAGTTTTAGCATCTGGTGGTTATGGAAACGTTTATTTCTTGTCTACAAATGCAATGGGAAGTAACGTAACTGCTGCTTGGAAAGCACACAAACAAGGTGCGTTTTTTGCCAATCCATGTTATGTTCAAATTCACCCAACGTGTATTCCTGTTCACGGAACAAACCAAGCAAAATTAACATTGATGTCTGAATCTTTACGTAACTCAGGTAGAATTTGGGTTCCGAAGAAGAAAGAAGATGCGGAAGCGATTAGAGCTGGACAATTAAAACCAACTGAATTATCGGAAGAAGAAAGAGATTATTATTTAGAAAGAAAATACCCTGCTTTTGGAAACTTAGTGCCTCGTGATGTTGCATCTAGAGCTGCAAAAGAAGTGTGTGACGAAGGCCGTGGTATTGAATCAAACGATACAAATGAAGGTGTTTACCTTGACTTTTCTACGGAAATTCAAACCAAAGGAAGACAAGCTGCTTATGCGAAAGGTAATCACAATCCTACTCCAGAAGAAGTAACAGCTTTAGGAAAACAATGGTTGGAAGAAAAATATGGTAACTTATTTACCATGTACCAAAAAATTACGGACGAAAATCCATACGAAACACCGATGAAAATCTATCCAGCGGTACACTACACAATGGGTGGTGTTTGGGTGGATTACAACCTACAATCAACAATTCCTGGTTGTTTTGTAACTGGTGAAGCGAACTTCTCGGATCATGGAGCTAACCGTTTAGGAGCTTCTGCTTTAATGCAAGGTTTAGCAGATGGTTATTTTGTATTACCATATACGCTTTCAAACTACTTAGCTGATGAAATTAGAACAGGTAAAATCTCAACAGATTCACCTGAATTCAATGAAGCTGAAACACGAGTGAAAGAATTAATCAATACGTTCTTAGCAAACAACGGAACGAAATCTGTTGATTATTTCCATAAGAAACTTGGGTTGATTATGTGGAATAAAGTTGGAATGGGTCGTAATGAAAAAGGATTAAACGAAGCAATCGTTGAATTAGCTGAATTAAAAGCTGAATTCAATAAAGATGTTTATGTTCCTGGATCTGCTGATGAATTGAATCCACAATTAGAGAAAGCATTAAGAGTTGCTGACTTAATTGAATTGGGACAATTAATGGCGATGGACGCATTACAACGTAATGAATCGTGTGGTGGACACTTTAGAGAAGAGTACCAAGATGCAGAAGGAGAAACATTAAGAGATGATCAAAACTTCTCATTTGTTGGAGCTTGGGAATACAAAGGAGATAATATCAACGAAGAAGTATTACACAAAGAAGAATTGAAATACGAATTCATCAAAATTGCAGCTAGAAATTACAAATAAGGCAATAGCAATAGAGAGCAATTAGGCATAAGCAGAAAATGGCTGAAATTAAAACATATAAAGATTTACTAATTTGGCAAAATGGAATTTTGTTAGCAGAGCATACTTATATGCTTACAAATGAATTCCCAATAGAAGAGATCTATTCTTTAACAAGTCAAATTAAGCGATCTGCTGTTTCAATTTCAAGTAATATTGCAGAAGGTTACGGGCGTAATTCAACAAAAAGCTATGTTAACTTTTTAAAAATTGCTAGAGGTTCTCTTTATGAATTAGAAACTCAATTGATTTTAGCAGAAAAATTCAACTACATCTCAAATAAAACTTTATTAAATGAAGTTTTTTTAGAAATTGAAGTTGAAAGTAAAATGCTAAATTCATTTATTAAAAAAGTAGATAACATTAATTGAATAGTTTAGGAAATGGGCTTCACTAATGCCTAGTGCCAAACAACTAAAAACTTAAAATATGGCATCAAAATACATCAACGTAAACCTTAAAGTATGGCGTCAAAAAAACGCAAATACAAAAGGAAAAATGGAAACGTATAAATTGGACAATGTTTCAACGGATAGTTCTTTCCTTGAAATGATGGATCAATTAAATGAACAATTAATCAATGAACGCCAAGAGCCAATTGCTTTTGATCACGATTGCCGCGAAGGAATTTGTGGAATGTGTTCGTTGTATATCAATGGGCGTGCTCATGGTCCAGACAACGCGGTTACAACGTGTCAATTACACATGCGTAAATTTGACGATGGAGCAACTATTTACATTGAACCTTGGAGATCAAAAGCATTTCCTGTAATCAAAGATTTAGTAGTTGATAGAAGCGCATTTGATCGTATTCAACAAGCTGGAGGATTTGTTTCTGTCAATACATCAGGAAACACAATCGATGCCAATGCAACACCGATTCCAAAAGCGGACGCTGATAAAGCATTTGAAGCAGCTGCTTGTATTGGATGTGGAGCATGTGTAGCAAGCTGTAAAAACAGTTCAGCTATGTTATTTGTTGGTGCAAAAGTGTCTCAATATGCTTTGTTACCTCAAGGAAAAGTTGAAGCAACAAATCGTGTGTTAAACATGGTGCGTCAAATGGAAGAAGAAGGTTTTGGAAACTGTACAAACACGGGTGCTTGTGAAGTTGAATGTCCAAAAGGGATTTCTTTGGAAAACATTGCCCGCATGAACAGAGAGTTTATGAAAGCGATGATTACAGCTGAATAAAATACAATAAAAAAAAATGTAAAAAAAGCCGATTCAAATGAATCGGCTTTTTTTTATTGAAAAATAAATAATTGTTAATTTTTTTATACCTTAGCACAAACTAAAATTATTTTATTATGAAAAAATTATTACTCTCTTTAACACTAGTAGGGTTTGGTTTTTGGGCAAATTCACAAGTAATTTGTGCAGTAACATCACCCTCTTCTATTGCAGGTAACTACAACTTTACATGGGCTG
Source organism: Crocinitomicaceae bacterium (assembly GCA_017984635.1). Classification (GTDB taxonomy): domain Bacteria; phylum Bacteroidota; class Bacteroidia; order Flavobacteriales_D; family Crocinitomicaceae; genus M0103. The sequence continues at coordinate 37,868 of JAGNZC010000013.1, read as the reverse complement.
ATCCAGCAGGTGGAGCTTGGAGTTCACCAGATTTTTTAACACCTGGAACTTTTGTAGAAGATACTCTTGTTATTGTAAATGATGGAACCCCAGGCAATAATACTACAACTGGTTATCCTAAATCAATCGAAGGTTGTAATGCATCTCCAATCAATTCATATACTGGAAAAATTGCAGTTTTGAGAAGAGGAACATGTCAATTCGGTCTAAAAGCTTATAATGCTCAACAAGCTGGAGCGATAGCTGTGATTGTTATTAACAATGATAACTCTGTAATTGCAATGGGTGGAGGGACTGACGGTCCTCAGGTAACAATACCAGTTATAATGATTAATAATTTAGATGGTGCTAATATTCTTTCAGCAATTCAAAACGGATCAGTTGTAGCATTTATCGGTAACAAAAATGGTTTTTATCCAAATGATTTTGGTATGAATAACGGTGAGGTTACTTATTCTAAATTAAGTGCTGTCAACAGTGTTATCGCTCAAAATGGTACTGACTACTCTTTTAAAGTAAAAGGAATGGTGCGTAATTTCGGAACAAATGCACAAACGAACGTTGTTGTAAATGCTAAAGTTACTAGAAATGGTGCTACAATTTATAACCAATCTTCTACACCTGCAGCACTTCCAATCGGTGATTCTTTGGATTTTGTGTTGCCTGATTTCGCTCCTGCAACTTACCCTGCGGGTCGTTACAAATTAACGTACACTACAACAGGAACAAATACGGATGATTATGCCGCTGACAATACCTTGTCTTATGAATTCTTTGTTTCTGATTCATTATTAGGTTATTCTAAATTAGATACAGTAAGTTTTACACCAGAAGCAGGAAATGGATCCCGTCCTGGTGGAACAACATACACTAGCTACATGCAATGTATTAACTACAAAGACGCGAATGCAAGTCGTTTGATGGCTGAAGGTATTTACTTTAACTTTGCTGTAAATGCTTCAGATAGTATTACATTAAGTGGTCAAGAATTCACTGTTTCTGCTTACGAATGGTCAGATATATTTACAGACTTAAACGATGTTGCATTTACAAATGCTGGATCTTTCAATTCTGTTTTTAACAACCAATTAGCATCTAATTCTTATTACTATCCAAATACGACAACAACTGACACTTCAGTTTATGCTGCTTTCAATACTATTTTTGAATTGGAAGACAACAAAAGATACTTGTTCTGTGTAAGTCCTTCAGAAAACAAAATTTTCTTAGGAATTAGCAATGCATACAACTATTCAGCTAACTTAAATGAATATGCTGAACCAATTAACCCTATCAATGTTGTTGATGCTACTGCTACAAATCCTTGGAATGTTGTTGGATTTGGATCTGATACTCAACCAAGTATTATTGTTCGTGCTGAAGCAAATACAGTTGGTATCAATGAAAATACAACGATAGAAGGAGCTGTTTATCCTAACCCTACTAATGGCGATGTTACATTGTCTATTAATGCAGAAGGAAAAGCTACAATTTCAATTGTAGATCTTTCAGGAAAAACGGTTGCTTCATCTTCTATTAACATCGTAAATGGTAAAGCGCCAATTGCAATGAACAACTTAGAAAGTGGTGTGTACTTATTCAACGTTACTTTAGCAAATGGTCAAGCGACTCAATTCAAAGTAGTAAAAAAATAAGTTCAAACTTTATTGAATAAAAAAAGGCGCCAGTTTAAAAACTGGCGCCTTTTTTACGTTTTAAGCGCTTAAAAATTTAAAGACACACCAAACGCTAGCGGATGCACATTATCTGTTTTATTTGGCTTAAAATAGCTCAATAAGCTATAGTCTACAAATAGCCCGATGCTTTGATATCCAATTCTAACAACTGAATTTAATATAAAAGGGTTTATTTCATAATCTCCTTTTACCGATTCATCAAACGTTTTTCCATCAAAAGATCCTTCGCGGTGAATTCGAGAATAAATTTTAACTCCACCAACTAAACCAGCAGCAAAATAAAACCCTTCGTTTTCATATTTATTTCCAGAAAATTCTAACATCAAAGGTAATGTTAAATAAGTGGCGTTTAATTTGTTTTTGGTATAAGAATAAACCGGATCTACAGCTGCTGTAATTGTTGTTCCTGTAGTGTTAATGATGTAATTATTATTGAAAGCATACTGAGTGAAATTAAAACCTAATCCTGTGGTAAAACCTAAATGATGTTGAATTATCGGAAATTTACGTTCTAAGAAATTTATATTCCAAACCATGGATTGAGAAATATTATTCTCCAAAAAAACATTGTTTTCAAAGTCTGATGTAAAGTTGTCATTTAACATCGTTCTAAATCCAAAATCAACTCCTGCCCAATGCGCCTCTTTTCTTCCGAATTTATTATCTTTCCCTGTTACATAAGTCAATGAATCCTTTTGCTCTTTATCCGTTTTCTTATCGTTTGAATGGTCTACCAACAAAACTTCAACTTCACCCATATTAATTCGGGTTGTATCACCTTCTTTTTTTTCTTGTGCAAAAAAAGTACTGGTAAAAACCAATGCTGCAAATGTAATCTTGTTTTTCATGTTCTTTTTTATTTAAGTTCTTCCTTTAGACTGAAAAACAATAAAAAAGTTACACTAGAGTGAAACTATTCCCAATTATCTAAAAATTCATCTAAATTTCTTCGGTCTAATTTTGTTGGTTTTCCAGAACCATTTTGTCGGTAAACAGCTTGAGCCAACTGATAGGTTTTGTATTTTTCTATTTCTTCAACTGGAGTCGTATCGATCAAATATTCTGCAACCAACTTAGCTCCTACTCTTTTTTCTAATAATGCAATTACTTTGTAAGAAAAAACAGCGGTGTTTTTAGAAACGTGAATGGTGTCGCCAATTTTTGGTTCTTTTGAAGGTTTTACAGAAGATTGGTTGATTTTAATTCGCCCTTTTGAAAGTGCTTCAGATGCTTGCGACCTTGTTTTTTCAAGACGTACAGCCCAAATGTATTTATCCCATCTCAAGCTCATGACGTTCTTTTTTGGTGAGTGATAGAAACACTAAATTATAGGAAATATCGATTAATTCTTTCAATAATTCATTGGGAACGTCTGCATTTGCAGAAACAGTATTCCAATGTTTTTTGTTCATATGATAACCTGGTTGAATACCATCATACATTTCTCTCAACTCAATCGATTGATCTGGTTCACACTTTAAATTGATACTATCAAAATGATCCACATCAAGTAATGCAAACATTTTAGAACCTACTTTGAAAACAAGGGTTGAGGCATCAAAAGGAAAGCCTTCTGAAACAAAAGGCTTTCTATTACAATATTCATAAATTTCTTCGAGCAACATGTTAATTAATGAATCGCTGGTGCTTCATCATAATTGCCTAAACGATACAACATTTTTGTGTGTTCTGCGATTGCTTTCGCGAATGTTTTGTATGAATGATACGGTAAATTATACTCTGCCGCTGTTTCTTTTACAATTTTAGACAACTTCGCATAATGAACATGGCAAATATTTGGAAACAAATGATGTTCCACTTGATAATTCAAACCTCCTACATACCATGATAACAATTTTGCTTTTGGTGCAAAATTAGCAGTGTTAAACAATTGATTAACCGCCCAGTCTGCATTGATATTACCAGACTCGTCAGGTAATTGATAATCAGATGTTGGTACAACATGAGCTGGTTGAAAGATAGCCGCCAAAATTAAACCAGAAACAAAATTCATTAAGAAAAATCCTAAAAAACTAACCCAAAAACTCAAACCAGTAAAGATGATTGGCAAGCCAATTAATATGCCTCCATACAGTACTTTAGCAATGATTAATGTAAAAATATGACGTTTGAAAGTAATGTTTTGTGTTTTTGTTAATCCCATTTTCTCGTAACGAATTGCTTGTTTGTAATCTTTAGTTAAAAACCACATAAACGTCATCAAACCATATAAAAACCAAGCATAAATATGTTGAAAACGGTGCATAAAACGTCTTTTCTCATGTGGTGAAAAACGCATAATTACACCTGGATCAATATCTTCATCCATTCCTGTTACATTAGTATAAGTATGGTGTAAAACATTGTGTTGAATTCTCCAATTCACATCACTTCCTCCCAATAAAAACATGATGTAACCAACAAATTTGTTGACTTTTTCATTTTTAGAAAACGTACCGTGATTCGCATCGTGCATGATAGATAATCCACAACCAGCCATTCCTACTCCCATTCCAATATACAAAGCAAAAATAAACCATGGGTTCTCTGCAATGGTTAACAACAAGATAAAAGGAACCACATACAATGCAATCATTACGATTGTTTTAACAACCATACTGGCATTGGCATACCTTGAAATTTTGTTGACTTTGAAATATTCACTGACTCTTTGGCGCAAAACTTTGTAAAACTCTTCGTTTTGATTTTTTGCAAATGTAACTGAGGAAAAATTCATCTAACTCTTTTTTATTTTTTCAAATTTACACAATTAACTTTAATGATTGTGTAATTATAATATTTTAACTATCAACACCTTTTTGTTATTAGTTATAATATCTATTAAACATTTTAATATCTATTTTTGTTCAAATGATTAATTACATAAACTATTCAAATGATTAGATTTATAGAGACACAGCCTTATTGTGTAGATTTATTTGAAAGAAAAAGATTAAAGACGCTTGAAGTCACAATTGGAAAATTAAATTTAGGCAACGATAACCCTATTCGTGTTCAATCTATGACTACAACAGACACATTAGACATTGATGGGTCTGTTAATCAATCGATTAGAATGATTGAATCTGGCTGTGAACTTGTTCGTTTAACCGCTCCTAGTAAAAAAGAAGCAGAAGCTTTAGCAGAAATAAAAGAAAAATTAAAAGAATTAGGTTTCACTACTCCTTTAGTTGCCGATATACATTTCACTCCTAATGCAGCTGAAATAGCCGCTAAAATCGTAGAAAAAGTAAGAGTGAATCCTGGAAATTATGCAGATAAAAAGAAATTTGAAGAAATTGATTTTACAGATCAATCATATGCTGAAGAATTAAGTCGAATTGAAACAAAATTTATTCCTCTTATCGAATTGTGTAAAAAACACAATACAGCAATGCGAATAGGCACAAACCACGGTTCCCTTTCAGATAGAATATTAAGTCGTTATGGTGATACACCAGAAGGAATGGTTGAATCTGCTATGGAATTTATTCGCATTTGTGAAAAAAATGACTTTTATAACATTGTTATTTCAATGAAAGCTAGTAATACGCTTGTTATGGTGCAAGCGTATCGCTTGTTGTGTGCAACAATGATTAAAAATGGAAGGGTTTATCCTTTACATTTAGGTGTAACGGAAGCTGGAGATGGAGAAGATGGACGAATAAAATCAGCAGTGGGAATAGGTGCTTTATTAGAAGATGGAATAGGTGACACGATTCGCGTTTCTTTAACCGAAGAGCCGGAAATGGAAATTCCAGTTGCACAAAAACTAATTCAAAAATTCGATAACATAACTTTGGAATCAGCGCAACCTACACAACAAAAACTTCCATACTCACCTTTTGAATATAACAAGCGTTTTTCTTTATCCATTCATAATATTGGAGGAAAAAACGTTCCTGTCGTTATTGGAGATTTAAGTACAATCAAAACCATTAAACCTGCTCACCTATTTGGTTTTGGGTATAGTTACTCCGTCCCACTTGATAAATGGAATATGATGGATCAAGCTGCTGATTATGTGTATATTGGAGAAAATAGTATTGCATTTGAAGTGCCGGGAACACTTGGCGTAATTTGTGATTATTCCAATTGGAACAACACATATCGTGAAAAACCTGGATTTTATCCTTTACTTAAGAGTGAACAACTTGCTGTTTTAAACAAAGAAACAAAAGCGTTTATCTTAATCCATGAAAAAGATGAAATTGATTTTACACTATTAAAAAACTACACAAATTGCACGCTCATTCTATCAGGTGAAATTAACCAATTAATGAAGTTAAGCCGCAAATATCATTTGCTTTTTGCGAAAAATGAAATTAGCAATCCTATCATCCTTCAACTTACAACTGTAATTGATGAAGAAGAAAAATTCCAATTATACACGTCGAGTGAAGTTGGAATTAGTTTTATTGATGGTTTTGGTGATGGTATTTGGTTAACAGGAAACGTTCCTACTCAATTAATTAATTCCACATCATTTGGAATATTACAAGCAACAAGAACAAGAATTTCTAAAACAGAATATATTTCTTGTCCTTCGTGTGGAAGAACCCTTTTTGACTTACAAGAAACTACAGCGAAAATCAGAAAGGAAACAAGCCATTTAAAAGGAATAAAAATTGGAATTATGGGCTGTATTGTAAATGGTCCTGGCGAAATGGCTGATGCTGATTATGGTTATGTAGGAACTGGAATTGGCAAAATTCATCTATACAAAGAAAAAACCGTTGTTAAAAAGAATGTGCCTGAAGCTGAAGCGGTAGCAGAATTAATTAATTTAATCAAAGAAAACGGAGACTGGATAGAGCCTAAATTATAATGTTTCCAGTTCCACGTGAAACAATTAATTGATGTGAATCAATAAAACGGATATATCACTAGGGGAAACACCACTTATTCGTGATGCTTGACCAATCGTAACAGGCGCTACTTTTGTTAGTTTTTCTTTCGCTTCAGAACTCAAACTCTTAATGGAAATATAATCTATAGAAGAAGGAATAACAACATCCTCTAACTTCAACATTTTATTAGCTTGTTCTTGTTCGCGCTCAATATATCCTTCATACTTCATTAAAATCTCTGCTTGAACCAAAGATTCCAGAACCAACGGATCATTGTCTTTTATAGCGTTTTTAAACTCAGGCGACATACTTAAAAGATCGTCCATTTGAATCTGAGGACGGGTAATTAAAGACGATAGTTTTACTTGTTGCGTTAATAAAGTAGAATCTTTTTCTTGTAAGATAGGATTCGCATTAACTGGGGTTACTCCCGTTAATTTTAATAAAGAAATTATTGATGAAGTTTCTGATATTTTGGCCTCAACTTGATCTAATCTTTCTGAGTCTACTAAACCTATTGCATATGCAAGAGGTGTTAAACGAACATCAGCATTATCTTGTCTTAATAAAATTCTAAACTCAGCTCTACTCGTAAACATACGATACGGTTCTATCGTTCCTTTTGTAATTAAATCATCTATTAAAACTCCAATATAAGCTTCATTACGCTTTAAAATAAAAGGAGATAAATCATTAATCTTTCGATGGGCATTGATGCCTGCCATTAAACCTTGTGAAGCTGCTTCTTCGTATCCAGTTGTTCCGTTAATTTGCCCAGCAAAATATAAATTATTAATTATTTTAGTTTCCAAAGTATGTTTCAACTGGGTAGGAGGGAAGTAATCATATTCAATAGCATAACCTGGACGAAACATTTTTGCATGTTCGAAACCAGGAATAGCATGCATTGCTTTCAATTGAACTTCTTCAGGTAAAGACGTACTAAAACCATTAACATAAATCTCGACAGTATTCCATCCTTCAGGTTCAACAAAAATTTGATGACGATCTCTATCCGCAAAACGATTTATTTTGTCTTCAATACTTGGACAATAACGTGGACCAGTACTCTTTATTGAACCATTGAACATTGGAGAACGATCAAAACCAGTACGCAACAAATCGTGTGTTTCTTCATTTGTATACGTAATATGACAAGGAATTTGTTTTTGTAAAGGGCTTGTGTGCATAAAACTAAATGTTGAAGGATTACTATCTCCATCTTGCACTTCCATTTTATCATAATCTAAAGAACGACCATCAACACGAGGAGGAGTACCTGTTTTCATTCTGCCAGAAATAAATCCATAAGATGTCAAATCTTCAGTTATACCTGTAGAATTTCTTTCTGCAGCTCTTCCACCTCCAAATTGTTTCTCTCCAATATGAATTAAACCATTTAAAAAGGTACCGTTTGTTAAAACAATAGCTTTTCCATAAATAGGAATACCTAATGAAGTTTTGATTCCAACAACAGTATCTCCTTCAATCAACAAACCATTACACATGTCTTGCCAAAAATCGACTTTCTGATTGCGTTCTAACAACAATCGCCACTCTTCGGCGAAAAGCATGCGGTCATTTTGTGTTCGTGGAGACCACATTGCAGGGCCTTTTGATAAATTCAACATACGAAATTGAATTGCACTTCGATCACTTACATAACCAGAACCACCACCTAAAGCATCAATTTCTCTAACAATTTGACCTTTAGCAACTCCGCCCATAGCCGGATTACAACTCATTTGAGCAATTGTATTCATGTTCATTGTTACCAACAAAACAGAACTACCAAGTTTAGCAGCAGCGTTTGCGGCCTCACAACCTGCGTGACCAGCACCAACAACAATTACATCATAAGATTTAAGCATACAAAAAATGTTTCACGTGAAACAAAAAATACAAATTATGTTTCACGTGAAACATAATTATCCATATAAAACAACTCTTTTGATCGCATGACTTTTATATCAGAATCATCTTTGTCTTTATAACCTAGAAGATGAAGAACCCCATGTACACAAACCCTTAAAAACTCATCTTTAACACTTGAGTTGTAAAGTGTAGCATGATCAATAATACGCTCGTAAGACACAAACAAATCACCACTAACGCATTTATCTTCTGTGTAATCAAATGTAATGATGTCAGTATAATAATCGTGATTCAGATAAGATCTGTTAACATCTAATAAGTAATCATCAGATGAAAAGACATAAACAACATCACCCAAAGAAAAACCTTCATTCGTAACAACAAATTCAATCCAATTTTGAAAAGATTTATCACAATCAAAGGGCAAAGTTACATCAATACAATTAAATTCAATCACTTGTTAAAATAAAGATTTACAGTTGAACCATTATTTAAAAACTCGACATCATCTGCTAAGTTTTTCATTAAAAAAATTCCTCTTCCATTTTCTTTTAATACATTTTCAGGAGCAGTGGGATCTGGCAAAATTAACGTGTCAAAACCTTTTCCATTATCAATTATAGAAAAACAAAAAGAAGATAACGAATCGCTAATTGAAAGCGAGACTTTTAAATCTTTTGAAAAACAATTCCCATGTTGAATAGCATTGTTAACAGCTTCAGATACTGCTATCAATACATTGCCATATAGATCTTCTGCAATAGATAAATCAATACATAAACGATCAATAAAAGATTCAACACTACTAATAGATGAAAAATCAGAATCTACTATAATCGTTTCAACAAGCGTAAAATTTTCCTTCATAAATTTTTAATATCCTTAAAAATTAGAATTGAAATATTGATTTGCTTTGTCCATATAATACTTTTTAAAGACTGGATCAACAGTATACAATAATTCAATTTGTTTTAACTTTTGTTTGTTATACTCATCAAATCGAATTTGGTTACCATTTATTGAATTATTTCCAGCTTTAGACTCTCTTTTTTCTTCAAAGCCTCTTTCCATTAATGCCTTTTCAGATTCTAATAAACGTGTAATAATATTTTTTTGACGTTCAATTAAATCATTAGAAAAATTACGGTTTATTAAATCTTTTTCCTGTTTTTCTAATTCATTAATCAATGGATTTAATTGATTACCTTTTCCTTTACCCTCTTTATTTAACTGGTTTTTTAGTTCATCAAGCTTTCTACGTAATGCAGTTTGTTCTGCAGCCATTTTAGCTGTTTCTTTGTTACTTAAACCAAAAGGATTTGAACCTGAATTTCCTCCAGGTTTAGAGCCTTGACCATCTTTGTCACCCGGTTGTTTTCCTCCTGGATTTGAACCTTTTTTAAGTTGGTCTAATTGTTTTTTTAACATTTGTTTCATATCACCAGGTGAAGAGCCTCCTGGTTTTGGTTTAGACTTACCTTTTCCAGGTTTAGAACAACTTCCATTTCCATCCATCTTCATTTGCATTTGTTGTTGCATGCTTTGTAAAGATTCATTTAATAAAAGAGCTAAATTATTAAATGATGTCATTGCAAGCTGTTGATGTAAATTCAATTTACGTAAATCATGCTCATCTAAATCTTCTAATGCTAATTTATGGTTAGATTGCAAAGCTTGTAATTCTTTGTCTACGAAAGAAGCAATTTTAGGTTGACGTTTAGCCAATGCTAACAAACTGTCTTTTATCATTTTTGTATTGTCTACAATTGAGCGCTGTTTACGTCCTAAACGTTTGTATAAGGGATCATATGTGTTGATCTTTGGAAACTTAACTAATAAATATTCTTGGCTTAATGAAGAGGATAATAAATTCTCCAAAATACCACGCAATGTATTGATGTCTTCTTCTTCTTCTTCTTTATTCGCTTCTTCTTGTTGCTGGTTTAATGATTCAGCCATTTGTTCCATTTCTTCAGCAGCTTTATTTTGTTTTTCAGCGGCTTTGGTTTTTTTATTCTTTTGAAGTTGTTCACTCGCTTCTTGTAAATTTTGATCCACCTCTTTTTTAAGCTCTTCTGGCGACTTAACGTCAAGTTTTTCGCTTAACTCCTCATTGAGCTTATCCATCTCTTTTAGATCTTCTTTAACTTGATCAAAACGATCTTTTATAGTTTGTTGTTTATCTTCTAGTTTATCGTTGGAGACGTCACCCTTTGTTGTTTCTTTTTGTAAATCTTTTTGCTCCTTTGCTAATTCTTTTAATTCCTTTTCAATAGCATCGATTTTTTCATTTAATTGTAATTTTTTTAGCATTTCTAAACTTCGGTCTAATTGATTTTTCATTTTATCAGAAGACTCTTCTAACTTATCCAATTTTTCTTTAAGATCATCTTTATTGTTTTCTTGCAACAACTTCTGTAAATCATCTAATAATTTCTTTAATTCATCATCCATTAATTCCTCTAAAAGCTTTTCTATTTGTTCTTGTTTTTGAAGAAGCTCTATGTCTATTTCAGACAATTGATTTTTTTCTTGAGATGATTTATCTATTTTATTTTGAAGTTTTTCTAACGATTCAACGATGTTTTTTTGCTCCTCTTTCAGTTGATTCAATTTGTTCAATTTATTCCAATCTGAAGTTTTAGCATTCAACGTTTCTTTCTTCAGTTTTTGTAAGTTCTTTTGAAAATCTTTCGACCGTTTTAATAAATCGTTCAAATTAGACTTAATTTGAGACTGATCTTCCTCTCTTTTTTCGTTTAATTCATCTAAAGAAGGAAGCTTATAAGTATAAATAGTTGAGCGGGATTTCTTATGGCCGTTGACACCATCATTATCTTCTACTTCAAAATAATAATCAATTCGATCATTCAGTTGAACCGATTCTCTTCTAAAATCTACTGCAAAATCAAATGTAGCTTCTGTTCCTGTAACGACTTGAACTGGTAACTGATTGGTACGAGTTTCTCCATTTTCTGAGACAATTGTATATACAAATTTTAAATGTGTTAAACCGTAATCATCCCCTACAACACCTTTGAAATAATGTAAACCATTTGAAAGGGAATCTTGCAATTGTGATAATTGGATTGAAGGGAAAGCATCCTTAACAATTGTAAGTTTAAAAACAGATGAATCTATTTTTGGGTAATATAAATTCGCATAATTTAATTTAATAATACTAGAATTAAAATATTTTTGGGAAAACTTGAACCCTTTACTATAAAACCGTTTAGAAGTACTAGAAGTTATAAAATCAACATATTTACTGTTTTTTGATAAAACAGACCATTGTATTTGTGTTCCTTCTGGAAGTGTTAAATCTCCCGCATTTTGAATAACTTCATTTTGTTTCTTTAAATATTCAGGGTAAATTAGTGAAGCTTGTAATTTACCAATTGTTGCTTTACCAAAAACCGTTATTTTATAATTCTCGCTTGAAAAATCATTCGCTTCAAAATGAAAATAACTAGTTGCTTTAACTTTTTTAATCGTGCTTATGAATTTATTTCTTCCACTTTTTTTCATTAAAAACTTTCCGTTTTCACTCGAAAGATAAACTGATTCTGGAACCACTGAACCCACTAGCAAAACTTCTAACGTTAGGTTTTTACCTTCCTCAATTGTATAATTTGTGGATGGTAATACAAAGATAAATGGTGCTTTTTCTTTGTAAATTTTAGTAAAATGAACAACCCTTTCAACGCTTTCTTTATATACACGTGGTGCAGCTATACCTATTACGACAAATAATAAAAACAAGGGAACAATGTATTTTAAAAAACGTTTGTTTTCATTCAATCGTATAGCGGATTGGAATGGGATTAATTTTAAATTAGTAGAACGTTGCTGAACACTCGCTTTTAAAAGTTCGATGTTTCCTCTGTTTTGTTGCAAATCTTTTTGTAATTGAAGCGTGTTTTTTAAACGATCAGATATTTCAGGAAAAAAATTTCCGATGATTTCAGCTGCTTGATCTCTAGAAATTCTTTTGCCAAAAGAGGCGAGTTTTAAGAGAGGAACGAGAAAGAATCTATAAAAAATAAAACAATTTAGAAAAATAAAACCGAAAAATAAAAAAGCACGAATGTAAGTGTTCAAACGTAGGGTAAACTCAAAAACAGTTGTAAAAAGAAATGAAAATAAAAAAACACTAATAAAAAGCAAAGTACCTCTTAATAGTTGGTTTTTATAATATTTACGAATAAAACCATCAATTTGATCCAATAATTGTTCAAAAGATTCCATTAATACTAGAATTTGACGATGAAAGGACTAAATTAAAACTAAAAAACTAAAAAGAAGCTACTTTTAACAGATTTAAACAGGGTAATAGTGGAAATCAACCTTAGAAGAAGAAAAAAATGGAAGAAAACTCTGTATCTTTACACAAAATAAAATAAAATGAATAACAAACCAGTTCGCGTACGTTTTGCTCCATCACCAACAGGTCCATTACACATGGGTGGTGTAAGAACAGCATTATACAATTACTTATTTGCCAAAAAAAATAACGGTACTTTTTTAATTCGTATTGAAGATACGGATCAAACACGTTTCGTACCTGGTGCACAAGAATACATCATGGACGCACTTGCTTGGTGTGGAATTAGCCCAACAGAGGGGCCTGGATTAGGTGGTGAATACGGTCCTTATGTTCAATCAGAACGTAAGCATTTATATCAACCTTATGCTGAACAACTTGTGCAAGAAGACAAAGCCTATTACGCTTTTGATACTGCAGAAGAATTGGAAGAAATGCGTGAAAAAGCAAAACAAATGGGAATGCCTAACTGGCAATACAACCATGTAACAAGAACTAGTTTAAAAAACTCTTTAACGCTACCAAAAGATCAAGTCGATGCGTTATTGGCAGAAGGAACACCATATGTTATACGTATGAAGATGCCGCGTAATAAAGACATCCGTTTTGAAGACATTATTCGTGGTTGGGTTGTTGTCAACACCAACAATTTAGATGATAAAGTATTGTTTAAAAGTGACGGTATGCCTACTTATCACTTAGCAAATATTGTGGATGACTATTTAATGAAAATTAGTCATGTTATTCGTGGAGAAGAATGGTTACCTTCTGCACCTTTGCACATTATGTTATATGAAGCGTTCGGTTGGGAAGCACCTCAATTTGCACACCTTCCTTTGTTACTTCGACCAGATGGAAATGGTAAACTTTCTAAAAGAGATGGGGATCGTTTAGGATTTCCTGTGTTTCCAACAAATTGGACAACAGCAGAAGGGGAGTTATATTCAGGATATAGAGAAAAAGGATATTTTAATGATGCCTTCATTAATATGTTAGCTTTTTTAGGCTGGAATCCTGGAACAACGCAAGAAATTTTTAGTTTAGATGAATTGTGTAAAGCATTTACTTTAGACCGTGTTTCTAAAGCTGGTGCTAAATTTGATCCAGATAAAACGAAATGGTTCCAACAAAATTATTTAAGAAATACTTCTAACGAAGAGCTTGCAAAATTATTAAACGAACAACACGGTAATAAATTTGAACAGAATCAATTGACAAAAGTTTGCGGGTTAATGAAAGAACGCGCAACATTTTTAGAAGATATTTTGGTCGAAGGGGCTTACTTACTAGAAAAACCTGTGAGCTACGATGAAGAAACAATTGCTAAAAAATGGAAAACAGAAACTCCAGAAATTTTAACAGAATGGAAAACCATTTTAGAAGGGGTTGAAGAGTTTGTACCAGAAAAAATAGAAACTGCGTTTAAGCAATTTTTAGCAGATAAAAATTTAGGTATCGGAAATGTGTTGCCTAACTTTAGATTGGTACTTACTGGAAAAGGAATGGGACCAAGTATGTTTGAAATTGCAAGTTTTTTAGGGAAAGAAGAGTGCTTAGAACGTATGAATCAAGGACTTACAGCAATAAAAGGAAATTAATTTTGTATGAAACATACCATTGAAGTTAATGGAATAAAAACTTATGCCTTCCACGGATGTTTAGAGGAAGAGGCTAAGATAGGGGGGAATTATTTGGTTGATGTTATGTTAAATACAGATTTTTCGATTGCTGCAATGAACGACGATTTAACACAAACAATCGATTATGTTGATATCAATAAAATTGTTTACGAAGAAATGGCTATTCGCTCTAAGTTAATAGAACACGTAGGTCAACGAATACTAAAACGAATTAAAGAAGAAATAAAAGGAATTGTTTTCATAAAAATAAAAGTTACAAAAATATGTCCTCCGATTAATGGAGATGTAGATAATGTCGCAATTATCATAGAAGAATAAGTTGAATTAAGAAAAATTTATTATCTTCGCAATCCTAAATGGTTTCGTGGCCGAGCGGCTAGGCACCAGTCTGCAAAACTGTGTACAGCGGTTCGAATCCGCTCGAAACCTCACAAAAAAGCCCTTAATTTCTTAAGGGCTTTTTTTAATCTATAATAGATAAAGGATTAATTTTAGTGTAAGGTTTACCATCGGGTAATTGACCTACAATATAATAGATATATCTTCCAGCTGGAACAAGCTCACCATTTTGCAAACGACCATCCCAAGAAAAATCAATAGTTGTTGACTGATAAATCGTTTCATTTTTAGCATTCAAAATTACGATACTAAAATCAGAAAGATTAATTGTATTTAACTCAAACTTATCGTTAGTTCCATCATTATTTGGTGTAAATACATTAGGAAAAACAAAATCTTTAGAATCAATTACAACTAGATCCGTTTGATGAGATTCAGTTTGTAAAGGCTCTTCAGTTTTAACAAAAGGTAAATCGAGTGAATAATTACTGTCTTTAATCTCAATTAAATCAATAGATGATGAATGATTATTATCAATTGGTAAATTAGTTTGAACTATAGTGTTTTCAGAAATAGATGAACTAAACAAAGTTGCTATAATAAGTGAATCCTTTTGAATTACCAAAGACTTACTTGCTACAAGATTTTTGATTAAAACATTCGTCTTTTTAGAATCTTTCTGAACTGTAAACGTATTGTTAATTACCTTGTTGGAACTTACATTTCTAGATTTAGACTCAATTTCAGTTGTTGAATCATCTACAGTAATATAATAAGTTAAAACACCTAAAGAGACAAGTGTTAAAGAAGTTATAATTAATTTAGAAACAGAGAAAAGAGAAGATGTTGTAACAGTTGAAGTACTTGTTCCGATGGAAGACGCAATGTTATTCCATAATTCTGGCCGAACAGAAGTTTCAACATGTTCTAATTTGTTTTTAAACAACTCTTTTATGTAATCGTTATCTTTCAAAATTTATTTTTTCTAATTCGTTTTTTAAATAACTTCTAGCTCTTAAGTATTGTGATTTAGATGTGTTTTCAGAAACACCTAAAGTTGATGCAATTTCTTGATGAGAATACCCTTCAATTGCAAACATATTAAAAACGATTTTATATCCATTTGGCATATTATTTATCATTTTTAATAAATCTTCTGTTTCTAAATTATCAAAAGAAAAATCAGTTTTTTCTAATTTATAAGATACTGCATCTAATTCAGTATCCTTCAAAAACTTATTGTTTTTTCTAATTTGATCTAATGATGTATTTACCATTATCCTTCTAATCCAACCTTCCAAAGAACCTTCGTTTTTAAATGCTCCAATATTTTTAAACACTTTAATAAAAGCATCTTGTAAAACATCCTCAGCATCACTTTTATTCTTTGTATAGCGCATACAAACAGCTAACATTTTAGGTGCAAACTTGTCAAATAAAAAGCGTTGAGCTTTTACATTACCATTTACACATTCAATAATAAGTGTTGTATCATCCATACATAGTATCTAATAAAAGACTAAGTTGAATAATAAAAAGTTGCATTGAAATAAATTAACACGGTATTTTGTCAATTCTATTTTGATGTCTGCCTCCTTCAAAAGAAGCTGTTAAAAAGGTATTTACCATTTCTAAAGCTAATTCAATTGATACAAAACGAGCTGGTAAAGCTAAAATATTAGCATCATTATGTTGACGAGCTAAAGCAGCTAATTCAGTATTCCAACACAAGGCACTTCTAATTCCTTTATGTTTGTTCACTGTCATATTTATCCCGTTTCCAGAACCACAAATAACAATTCCAAGCATAGCTTCGTTGGATTCAACCATTTCAGCTACAGGATGACCATAATCAGGATAATCAATACTATCTTCAGAATAACAACCAAAATCTTTCACTGAAAAACCTTTTTCTTCTAAAAAAGAAATAATTGCATTTTTAAGTTCAAAACCTGCGTGATCTGAACCAATTGGAATTGTATTTTTATACATAAACTAGAATTTATAACAAAGGTAACTCATATGAACAATTCAATCAAGTTTTAAACAATGAAAGAAAAAAATAAGGTAAAACATCAATAAACTAGTAGTAAAAATTAACAGAAATAATGATATAAATGTTAATAGCTGTTTATAAATAATGAAAGATATAAATAGGAAAATCTAAAAAAAAGTATAACCAACTAAAAAATAAACTTATCAAAGAAAAGTTTGATGAATTTATAGAAAACAAATGAACAGTTTTAACACTAAATTGTAGATTTAAAAATAAAGAATCTATCCACAATTTTAAAAATTAGTTAGATGTTTATATCTTAATTAAATTCATAAAAATCAAATAATTAACCTATTAATAGATTGTTTAAAAGTCTAGTTATTTTGTTAACATTGGAACAAACAAGTTTAACTGAGATTTTTATAAACATATTAACAAGCTTAATAAAGAAGAATAAAAAGTTATTTAAATAATATTTCTTTTCTTTTATATAAGTAAATAGAAAAAAAGAAGCATTTGGAAGTTCAAGAAAAAAAATGTATCTTCATTTTAAAGGTTATTATTTTTATTTAAAGTGTTGATTTTTAACAGATTAAAAAGGATGTATAATTTTTAAAAAACCAATTAATTATATTTTGTATATTTGGTTGAAATAACCAAAATAGTCATGATAAAAAACCACATTTTAATTGTCGAAGATGAAGCAATTGTTGCAAGTGATATTCAACATAGTTTACAAAAGTTAGGTTTTTCGGTTATTGGAATAGAATCATCAGGAGAGAATGCCCTTCAATTTTTAGAAAAAAATCATCCAGATTTAATTTTAATGGATATAATGCTGCAAGATAAATTAACCGGATTAGATACAGCAGAAATTATTCTCAAAAAATTCAATATTCCAATTATATTTTTAACAGCTTACGTTGACGATGTAACGTTAACCAGGGCTAAAATGTGCGAACCATTTGGTTATATAATAAAACCGTTTAAAGAAATTGAATTACAAACAGCAATTGAAATGGCATTATATAAATTTAAAAAAGAAGATGATTTAATTAAAGAGCGCAATTTATTGTATTCTATCATGGATCAGTCTAAGATAATTAACGATATTTTATTTATAAAATCAGAAAATAAAATAGTTAAAATAAGTTTATCTGATATCTATTTTATTGAATCAAATCAAGCAGAGGTATCTATTTTTACAAAAGATATTACGTATAATTTACAGATTTCTTTTCATGAAATGGAAGTAAAACTTAATACTAATTTTATTAATATATCAGATCAATATTTAATCAATCAACAAAAAATTCAACGCATTGATTTTCCAACAATTTATTTAAAAGATATTTTTAAAGTTCTTTTAATCACCAAAGAAGAAGAAGTATTAATTAATCATTTATTCAATTTATAAAATAAGTGATAAATCAATTTGTCTTTTTTTCGTATTTACTTCTTTTATTTGAACGGTAACTTTATCACCAAAATTGTATTCTTTTTCTGTTCTTGCACCAATGATTCGATAGTTTTCTTTATCAAAGTAAAAACGATCACCAGGAATTTCTACTAAAGGAACCATTCCTTCACAGTAATTATCATCCATTTTAACGAATAAACCAAATTCTGCTATACCAGAAACTGTTCCTGTTATTGTTAAACCAATTTTGTCTTTTACAAAAAGTGTTTGAAAATATTTAGTAGATTCTCTTTCTGCTTCCACCGCTTTTCGTTCCATACGTGAAATTCTTTTACAGATATCATCTAAATAAGTGCTGTAATTAATTTTACCATTTGTCAAAATTGTTTGAAGTACACGGTGAACCATTAAGTCAGCATACCGTCGAATGGGTGATGTGAAATGTGTGTAAAAATCAAAAGCAAGACCATAATGACCGATGTTACTTGTTTCATATGTAGCCTTTGCCATTGAACGAATCGCCATTGTTTGTATCAATGAATATTCATTTTTTAATCGAATATCATTTAATAATTGATTGATACTTTTTGAAATTTCATCTGGGTGATTAAACGATAATTTATAACCAAATTTATCAATAAAAACATTGAATAAAGCAATTTTTGCAGGGTCTGGTTTATCGTGAACACGGTAAATAAATGGAATTTTATCTTTATTTTTTTGAGGTTTTGCAACAAATAAAGCAACTTGTTTATTTGCTAATAACATGAATTCTTCAATTAATTTATGTGCATCTTTCGACGTCTTAATAGCAACAGCTGTTGGAACTCCCGCAGCATCTAAAACAAAACGCATTTCTTCTGATTCAATACTCAACGCGCCGTTTTTTAAACGCTTATTTCGCAAAATTTTAGCTATTTTATCGAAAATATGTATTTCTTTTTCAAAATCACCTGATTTTCCTTCTATTATTTCTTGTGCTTCTTCGTAGGTAAATCTTCGATTAGAGTGAATTACGGTTTTTCCAAACCATTCAGAATAAATTTTTCCGGTTTCATCCATTTCAAAGACTGCTGAAAAACTAAATTTATCTTCATTTGGCCGAAGTGAACACGCTAAGTTTGATAATTGTTCGGGTAACATAGGTATAACACGATCAACTAAATAAACAGAATTAGATCGTTTAAGCGCTTCTTCATCCATTGGGCTACCTTCGGTAACATAATAACTAACATCAGCGATGTGAACACCTATTTCATAATGTCCATTTTCGAGTTGTTTGAAAGATAAAGCATCATCAAAATCTCTCGCGTCAAGAGGATCGATGGTAAAAGTTGTCGTATTTCTAAAATCTTTTCGTTTTGCAACTTCTATTGGATCCAAATCAAGACCAATTTTTTCTGCTGCTTGAAGCACATCCGTTGGAAAAACAGTTTCAATACCTTGATTAAATAAGATACTCATCATTTCAGTATCATTGGTTCCCGGCCTTCCTAAAACTTGAATAACTTCTCCGTAAGGATTTTTAGAAGACTTTGGCCAAACAGTTATTTTTACTAACGCTTTATCACCGTTTTTGGCACCGTTTAACTTTTCTTTTGGAATATATATATCTGTTCCTGTTTTTAAATTATCAGGAATTAAAAAACCAAATTTATCTTGCAATTCAATGGTTCCTACAAATTGAGAACGCTCACGTTGAATAATTCCAATAATTTCACCTTCTTTTCTGTTTTTACCATGTTTAAAAACCCTTACTTTAACGGTATCACCATGTAGCGCATGACCCGTATTTTGTGGAGCTATGTAAATATCTGTATCAGATTCTTCTGTAATGACAAAACCAGCGCCTCTATTGGTTAATTCAATTGTTCCAATAATAGCTGTATCATTACTATTTGCTTTGTATATACCGTGTCCTTTTTTAACAATAACACTTTGTTCAACTAGATTTTCTAAAATATCAAAAACTAATTTACGTAGTGCGTTTTCACGAACATCAATAAGTGAGCAGACTTGTTTGTGCGATAATTCACTACTGCTGTTTTTCTCAAAAACATTTCTCACAACGTGACTTAGTGAATTTTTTAGTTTGTTTGTTTTATTTGAACTTTTTTTCGGCATACAGCGAAGTTAATTCTAAAAAAGAAACAAGCTGTTAAAAATAGATGAATAAAAAGAAAAACAAACAATTAGAGAGGTATCAATTGAAGATTTATACCTTTGTATAAAAGCATAAAAATGATAAATCAGTGGTGGTTTTGGGTGGTTGTTTCAATCGTTTTAATTTTAACGATTGTAATATTTATCATCAAAAGAATTGATATTTCCAGAAGGAAACAGGTTTTTTTAGAAATGAAAATTGCAGAAAGAACAAGAGAAATCCGTATCCAAAATATTCAGATTGAGAAACAACGACGCTTACTAGAAAATAAAAAACAAAAGTTAGAAGAACAACAAGCATTACTTCAAATAGAAAAAGATAAAACAGAAAATATACTTAAAAACGTGATTCCAGCCGCAATGGTTGATGAATTAATGCTTACAGGTAAAGTGTTAGCGCGTTCTTTTAAAATGGTCTCTGTTATTTTTACAGATTTTGTTGGTTTTACGAAGATTGCAGAACGCATGAGTCCAACCGAATTAGTAGAAAAATTAGATGTTTATTTCAGAAAATTCGACGAAATAATCGTTCAAAATAGGTTAGAAAAAATTAAAACGATTGGGGACGCTTATATGTGTGCTGGTGGAACTCCTGTTGAAAACACAACGAATGCAATTGACACGTGTATTGCTGCTTTGCAGATACAAGAATACATGCGGATCCATAAAAATGAAGGACAGATAAATAATACGGATTATTGGGAGTTACGTTTAGGTATTAATACGGGTGAAGTCACAGCAGGAGTAATTGGAAGTGAACGTCTAGCTTTTGATGTTTGGGGGGCAACGGTAAACCACGCACAACGCATGGAAATGTTAGGTGAACCGGGTAAGGTTACAATTACTGGAAATACATTTTCTTTTGTAGAACCTTTTTTTGAATGTGTTTACAAAGGCCAAGCATTATCGAAAAGCAAAGGAGCGCTTGAAATGTATACCGTTGAACGAATAAAACCAATGTTATCCATAAATGGACATGGCTTGCATCCAAATCAATTGTTTTATCAACTTTTTGAGTTGAATCAATCTTCTTCTATTAATTATTATGCAGCCGAAAAAGAAATTTTTCACTTTTTAGAGCAACAATTATCTAAGAAACTTTATTATCATAGTTTAAATCATACTATTGATGTCGTTAAAGCAACGGAGCGCTTAGCTTTAAAAGAAGGTGTTGTAGACGAATCTTTATTACTTTTAAAAGCAGCAGCGCTATTACATGACGCAGGTTTTATAGAAAAATATGATAAAAATGAGTCTATTGGTGAACGTTTCGCTGCAGAGATGTTGCCAAAACATGGATTTAGCGAACAACAGATTAAGCAAGTTCAAAACTTAATAAAAGTGACAGCTTTTCCACATCAACCATCTAATTTGTTAGAACAAATAATTTGTGACGCAGATTTAGATTATTTGGGACGCGATGACTTTCATGAAATTGCAGACAATCTAAGGTTGGAGTTACGTCGTTTCGAAAAAATAAATAGCGATCGAAAATGGGATGAAATGCAAATTGATTTTTTAACAAAGCACCGTTATTTCACAAGAACTGCGATTGAAACACGTTTAGCAAAAAAAGTTAAAAACACAGAAGACGTAAGAAAAAAACTAGATCAGTACGTTTATCAAGATTAACCAAATAAGAAACTAGTTCCGTAAGGCCCTTCAACTGGATTCACTACTAACGCTGGGATTTTAGCGTCATTTGTTATGATGTATTGTTCGTAAGTTGCTGTAATTACGCCTAAAAAATTGTTTCTATTTAGGTTCATTATGGCAATTAAGTCTGCATCACATTTAACAGCTAATTTGACAACTTCTTTATCAAAACCAGAGCTTGGTGCAATTGTCGTTGTAATTTCAATTCCTTTTTCAGAGAAAAATTTATTAGCAAACAAGATATTTGCTTGAATTTGATGACGTAAATATTCGTCTGACTCATCAGGAGTTATAACGTGCACACGAGACTTAAAATAAACAGCTAAATTGGCTACAATGGCTAATTTTTGTTTCGTTTCTTTGTTTAGGTCCATTGGCACAACAATGTCATCATATCCGGTTGCTTTTACGCCTTTTTCTTGCACAACAATAAATGGAACACTAGAATTTGTGATTACTTTCAGTGCGTGACTTCCTGTTAAGTGTTGCCAGCCATGCGCACCATGCGTACCCATAAAAATCAATTCAGCTTTATTTTCAGCGGCAAATTCACCGATGTCTTCAAAAATATTTCCTACACGAATATTTGGGATTAATTCAACGCCAGCACCATCATTTTTTTGGATGACTTTTAACAACTCTGTTTCTGCTTCTGCAATATTTTTTTCTTTATTAACAAGGTGTAAAACAAGTATTTTAGCATCTAAAATTTTTGCAGTTGCTATAGCGTGTTCCAAAGCAATATCAGCTACCGCTGTAAAATCATGAGGAACGATAAATGTTTTCTTATCCATTGTTATGTAGTTGAAAGTTTATTTTCATTACAAATATACAGATTTATCAAAAAGATAACACGAAACATACAGATATTTACGTTTAAAATAAGCTACATTTGTTTCATAAAGTTGGAGGAATGGCTATCATTGGAAGATTAATTAAAAAAACCACTGAAATTACTTACAAACGTAATTTCAACAAAGGGAAAGAATATAAAAATCAGCTAAGAACATTAGAAAAACTTGTCTTAAAAGCTGTTGACACTGTATTTGGAAAAAAACATGTTTTTCATAAAATTTTAAAAAGTAAAGATGGTGTTTCATTGTTTCAAGAAAATGTTCCTATAACAGATTACGACACCTTTTACAAGGAATGGTTGATTCACTCACTTTTAGGTGAACGCGATTATACATGGCCAGGTAGAATTAAACATTTTGCGTTGTCTTCAGGAACGTCTGGTTCACCATCTAAACGAATTCCAGTGACTGAAGACATGATCCGTTCCTTTCAAAAAACCTCTGTTAAACAGCTTTCAACCTTACACGAATTGGAACTTCCCAATACGTTTTTCACAGGTCAAATTTTAGCTGTTGGAGGCAGCACTAAACTAGTCAAGAAAAAAACGCACATCGAAGGCGATTTAAGTGGTATTTTGAAAAAACACACATCGTTTGTAGTAACACCCTTTACAAAGCCGGGCGTTCGAATTACCAATTTAAAAGATTGGAATAAGAAATTAGAATTAATGATACAAGAGGCACCAAAATGGAACATTGGAATCATTGCAGGCGTCCCTAGTTGGTGTATTTTGTTAATGGAAAAAATTATAGAACATTATAAACTGGATTCCATTCATGATATTTGGCCAAATTTCCAAGTGTATTTACATGGTGGTGTTTATATGGATCCTTATAAAGAAAGGTTAAAAAAAGTGACCAAAAAAGAAGTCTTTTTATTGGATACTTATTTGGCTAGTGAGGGGTATTTTGCTTATCAGAAAACGATCCACAGCAGTGGGATGCAACTGTTGTTGAATGCAGGGATTTTTTATGAATTTATTCCTTTTAACAGTGAGTTTTTTGACGAACAAGGATCGCTTATTGATCAACACAAAGCGTTTACATTAAGTCAAGTGAAAGAAAACATAGATTATGCGATTGTATTAACAACAAATGCAGGTTTATGGCGCTATATGTTAGGAGATTTGGTTCGCTTTACTAATGTAGAAGACCGTGAAATAAAAATTACTGGAAGAATTAAACAGTTTTTAAGTTTGTGTGGCGAACATTTGTCACTGGATAATATTGTAACAGCTATTCAATCTGTTGCAACAGCTAAGAATATTGAAATAACCGAGTTTTGTTTGTACGCTGACGAAGAACAACAGCGCCATTCTTGGTTTTTTGGTTCAACTACAACAATAGATGCAGCAGTGTTAATTCAAGCTGTAGATATTGAATTAGGAAGGTTAAACGATGATTATTTAGCTGTTAGAAAACACACCTTAAAAGCCCCAATTGCACAAACTTTACCTGTTGACGTTTTTTATGAATTTATGGATTCAATTGGAAAATCTGGCGCACAAAACAAGGTTCCAAGAGTAATGAATGTTGCACAAACAAAAAAATGGTTGGAATTTTTAGCGCAACGTTAACGCTTTTTGAAATAGTAATTGAGTATCGGGTTAGCGATCACGACTAAAATGATAATCAAACTGCCAATGTAGAATTGTTTTCCCAAAACGGTGTGTTCGTGCAATAAAAAAATAGCTAATAAAATAGTGTAAACAGGCTCTAGGTTTATACTTAACGAAACAGTAAATGCACCTAGTTTTTTCACCACTTCAATGGTGGCTAAAAAGGCAAAGGACGTACATAACAATCCTAAAAACAATAACCAAAGCAAATCGCTGGTAGTCATATCAAACAAATCAGTTGTGAGTTTTCCGTCGATTAATAGAATAAGCGTTAAAAAGACCAAAGCCGTTAGCAGTTCATAGAAAGACATTTTATACGAGGGTGTATGTTGTACAATTGCACCATTGAAAACAGAAAAAAGCGCGGCAAACAAGGCGGCAAATAATCCATAAACCAATGCTTCATAATCGTTCGCTTTAAAATCAGCAGACACAAAATATATTCCATAAATTACAATCAAACCAAGTCCTAATTCTAGCCATGAAAATTTTCTTTTCATCACAATAGGTTCAAGCCAAGCAACGTGCAAAGTGGTAGTAGACAAACATAAAATTCCCAAAGAAGCTGTAGAGAGCTGAATAGACTTGTAGAAAAACAGCCAATGCAATGCAACTAAAACGCCAACACCACAAATTTTAGCTAATTCTTTTACAGAATGAATACGGAATGATTTTTTACTGAATAAAACATACATCAAAAGTCCAATAAGCGCAATTGCAACCCGATGCCAAACTAAGTATAACGCATCTAAATGAATCAATTTACCCAATATTCCTGTAAAACCCCACATTAAAATGATGGCGTGCAAGAGTATGTGGAATTTGTATTTTTCAAACATGGTTTGCGAAAATAAGGTAAAATCAGGAGTTGAAATACTTTTTAACAAAAGTTCAACGAGATTAAAGTTATATTTAACCTCTGAACCTATAATTTTGATTCAACAGCTTGTGAAAAAAGCACTAAATAAAGTTACTATTTCATTCCTATTCTTGTTTGTTTTTTCAGCAAACGCTCAAAAAACACAAGGGTATATTACGGATGATAACATCTCTTTTATTCAAGATTGGAAAAGTTTGGGAGCAGCAACTTTTCGGCAGAGTTCGAAAAACTATGTGCCTAAAATGGTTAAAATCTTATCCAATCCAAGCAAATATGATTCTGTTTATTTAGCAAAATTGGTGGATTCAATCGCTTGGGTTCGTTCTTCCGAATCTTTTTATTTAATGGCAGATTTATGTTGTAGACCGATCAATTTTTCACAAAACAATTCTGTCACTCAATTAGCACAAACGATTCGTTCACATGGAGGATATCAGACCTTGAATCATTATTATTTAAAAGATACGTTTAATGTATTAACAACAATCGATTTTAACGCAAAAGTGTATGATGCAATCCGAGCGAAATATTTCAACTATATGGGTACATCGTATTATTATTATGAGCCTGAAAAGGAAACACCCATAAAACCAACAAAGCGTTTTCGTCAGGAGCTGAATGCGCAAGAAAATGTGAAGGAAGTATACGAATTATCAACGCATACAAATGCACGGTTGAAATCGGTTTATGATTTACTCTTTGTTCACAAAACCCCTCAAAACAAACTTGATAGTTTGATTGAAACATTAGTGCAATTGGAAACAGCAAGTGCATCAGCTGTTTTTTGGAGTCTCGACCAAATCGCAGCGTTACAAACAGAAGAAAGTTATTGTTTTTTGCATACCGTTTTAATTGCGAATGTCGCGTTAACCGATAAAATCGCGCAGATGAATTTACAAGAAGCGTGTAGAAATTTTGGTGGATTTAACACGCTGAACACTCATTTTTTAGCAAATAAAGTAGATGAAAATCTGCCGTTTTTAGCGTTTAACCAAGCGGTTGCCAATGCTTTAAAAGATCGAAAAGAGACGTGTTATTTTTACCAAGCATTTTCTGAGGAGGAACAAAAAATTAATTCGTTCAAACAATACAACACGAAAAAGATGGATCGAAAAATCAGTTATATTATTCAAAAAAATAAAACATTTAATCAACTGAACAACACGCAATCGCTTGAAATTGTATTACAAGAAGTATTGGCCATTCCGGGTGTTTTAGATGCTGATTACGATTATTGTCAAGAAAAAATTTCTTTGTTTCCTGGTTGGATGACATTGGGTGTTCGATTTCAGCAAGATTCAGTGGAATTGGAAAAATGTTATTCCATTCGACTAGCGAAACCCAGTCAATATTGGCGGCGTTTAATTTTTAGACCTTTAACAAACAAAGAACAATTGTATCATATTGAAAAATGGAGTTATTTCCAGCCTGGTTTTATTGACTTCCAGCGTCAAAAATGTGAAGATCAACAAAAAAGACGCGAAGAATTTCAAAAAACCTATCAAAACCTCTAAGCCCTCAAAAATATTCGATTTGGGTTAAATTTTCTTATTTTTACACCATGCAATTCCAAGACATCATCGGGCAACGTGAGCTGAAACAACATTTCATTCAAGAAATTGAACAGGATAAAGTAAGTCATGCCCAATTATTTTTAGGAAAAAACGGTTATGGATCCTTAGCATTAGCATTAGCTTTTTCTCAATATTTATTTTGTGAAAACAAGCAAGCGACAGATAGTTGTGGTGTTTGTCCGTCATGCATAAAGGTAAATGATCTTCAACATCCCGATTTACATTTTACATTTCCAGTTGTTTTAGCTCAACACAAAACATCGAATGGAGCGTTGGATTTATGGCGTGAACAATTAAAAAACACGCCTTATTTTGAATTAAGTCATTGGGGAAGTTTTATTGATCCCAAAGGCCGAAAACCATTAATTGGATCAGATGAGAGTCAAGAAATTGTCAAAAAATTAGCTTTAAAATCATACGAAGGAGGTTACAAAGTAATGATCATTTGGATGGCGGAAGAAATGAATCCTACCTGTTCCAATAAGTTGTTAAAAATTTTAGAAGAACCACCGGCTAAAACGCTTTTTTTATTGGTGGCTGAAAACCAAGAAAAGTTGTTACCAACCATCTTATCGCGCACACAGATTGTAAAGATTCCAAGAGTTATTTCCGACGATTTAAGTTTATATTTGCGAAATAAAGGCGGTTTCTCCCCTGTTTTGGTGGATAGCGTTGTTGGTAGAGTTGAAGGAGATTACATCGAAGCATTGGGCTTATTATCTGCATCAGACGCGCAAGAGCAAAACCGTGAAATGTTCATACAATTGATGCGTGTTTGTTATAAAAAAGATGTTATTTCCATGATGGATTGGGCCGACTCAATTACGGCTTTTTCTCGGGATCATCAAAAAACATTTATCAACTATTGTTTACACATGTTCCGTCAAAGTTTGTTGCGCAATTATACCGACCATCAATTGACAAAAATTTCAGAAGAGGAAGAAGCCTTTCTTAAAAACTTTGCCAAATTCATCACTGGAAATAATATCCATGATTTCATGAAAACATTTAACGATGCAAGTTACCACATCGATCGAAATGCGTACTCTAAATTATTGTTTACCAATTTGTGTTTTAATGTGATGCGGTATATCCATTTTGCGTAAGAAATTTCATTTTTTAAAATCAACGATTATTCGTTTGTAACTTCTTCATTTTATAAAAAAGGTCTGTTAATTATTTTGTATTTTTACACAAATTAAAAGAAGTATGAGTTGTTCAAATTGCAGTAGTGGAGGAGGAACTCCACGTGGATGTAAGAATAATGGCAATTGTAGTTCTGGAGGATGTAACAAACTTGAGGTGTTTGATTGGTTAGCAAATGTTGCCTTACCGAGCGGTCAAACCCCATACGATATAGTAGAAGTTCGATTTAAAAACAGTAGAAAAAGTTTTTATCGAAATGCTAAAGGATTCAGTCTTCATGTTGGAGACGTAATCGTTGTTGAAACTAGTCCAGGATACGATATTGGTGTTGTTTCTGTTGTTGGTGAATTAGCCAAAATACAAGTAAAGAAAAAAGCGCCAGGTTTTAAACCGATGGAGGCTAAAAAGATTGTACGCATTGCAACGCAAGATGACATCGATAAATGGTCGAAAGCACGTGCATTGGAAAAAGAAGTGATGTACAAATCACGCACCTTGGCTGTCAACTTAAATCTTGAAATGAAAATTTCAGATGTTGAATACCAAGGAGATTTATCGAAGGCAACTTTTTACTATACAGCTGAAGGTCGTGTTGATTTTCGTCAGTTGATAAAAGACATGGCGGACCAGTTCAAAATCCGTGTAGAAATGCGTCAAATTGGTTCTCGTCAAGAAGCTTCTCGTTTAGGCGGGATCGGTTCGTGTGGAAGAGAATTGTGTTGTTCAACGTGGTTAACAGACTTTAGATCGGTTTCTACTTCGGCGGCTCGTTACCAACAATTGTCGTTAAATCCGCAAAAATTAGCTGGACAATGCGGAAAATTGAAATGTTGTTTGAATTATGAGTTAGACATGTATTTGGATGAAATCAAATCGTTTCCAAAAACAGACACAAAATTGAGAACAGAAAAAGGAAATGCCTATCACATTAAAACAGATGTTTTCAAACGTCAAATGTGGTATGCTTACGAGGGAGATAATAGTGGGTTGGTTGCACTTTCTCCAGAACGTGTTCGCGAAGTTGCAAAAATGAACGCAGATGGTAAAAAACCTTTTGAACTCGTTGAATTTAAAGAAGTGGTAGAAGTAAAAGCTCCTGATTATTCAAATGTTGTAGGTCAAGATAGTTTGAACCGTTTTGAGCATGCTTTTAAAGCGAAAAAGAAAAAGAAAAAACCGTTGAATAAACGTCCGAATGATGTTGTTTCAACTGTTGATGCTGCGAAAGCACCTCAAGCTCGACCAGTTCCAGTTAAATCTCCAGATGCTGTTGCAAGCCAAGAAGGAGTCGTACCGGTAGAGAAACGCAAGAATAAACGACCGTTTAAGAAAAAACGTCCAAATTCACCTCCTAATCCAGGGCAAAATGAGAATAATGCGTAAAATAGTTGCTGTATTTTTTGGTCTTTTTTTAGTGGTAGCATGTAGTAATTTACCTACCTATGAGAAGGCGTATACGTTTAAAAATTCAGTCTGGAAGCAAAATGTTAAACCTGTTTTTGTTGTCGATATTCAAGACACAACGAAAGCATATAATTTCACATTAACTTTGCGCACAACTACGGACTATAAGTACAGCAATTTATGGGTTTACATGAATACCAAAACCCCAAAAAACGAAAGAGCAAGAGAGGCGTTTGAGGTGAAAACTACGTATCCTGATGGTGCTTGGATTGGCAAAAAAACAGGTACAATCGTAGAGCATACCTTAAATTTTAACAAACGCAAATTACCACAAAAGGGGAAATATGTGTTTATTTTGGAACAAGGAATTACTCAGTCTGTTGTGGATGAGGTGTTAGACATTTCTTTAATTGTAGAAGAAGTAAAATAAAACTTACTCTTTACCAGTTAAATTTCGCGTGTATGAAAGGGATAATATATGTTGTCTTTTAGGATTGGCAATATTGTATTGTTGGTCTAAAATATACGCAAATGAAAAGCTGTTTTTTTTGTCTAAATCAAATTCAGTTCCTGCTGTAAATCGGTATTTTACAAATCTTCTTCCTGTTTCTTCAAATTTAGGATTATAGAAATATTCAATACTTACTAAAGGAGTGAATTTACTTTTTTTAATCTTGTATTTAATACTCGGTTTAAGTCGAATTGCTTGATCAAATTCAGCATTGTAATCTGCTGTTTCATATAATCTATCAAAACTAAATTGATAACGAATACGGCCAGAGAAAGTAAATCTTTTGAATTCTTTTTTCAATTCAAGGTTGGCGTTTAGTCGATTTTTAAAATCATAATTCTCGAATTTATTTTCTGAGAAAACACCTCTATATTCTAGCGATGGAACTAGCCATTTGCGTACCTTATATTTTATCAGTACAGCTGGGAAAAAAGTTTGTACACCATTATAATAAAGTCGATTTGTTACATGAGCTTCAACGCTTAATTTTTTAGTGAAATCATGTTTTACACCAAGATCAATCCATAGCTTTTCACTCGTTTGTCCGAAAACGAATAGAGGAATAAGCATGAAAAGATAAACAAGTAATTTCATCTTAATACTTTTTAACATCAATTGTTCCTAAGTCTTTGGTGTCTCCATTGTTTTCAATGGTTGTTGAAACTAATATTTCTTTTTTACCACTTGGACATGTTAAACAATCTTCGTAAACAAAAATAGTGTAATCTCCTTTTTCTAAGTATTTGAATTGGTAACTACCATCATAACTCGTTTTCACATCGTCATTGTAAAAGGTATTTCCTGATCCATAAATAATGTAAACATCAAAATCTGCTGCAGGATATGTTGCTGTTGCAACGCCAGATGAACTGTATTTTGTCTCTGTAATTTTTCCTTTTATAATTGAACTACCGCCAACGCCTTCGTTTTTAGTACAAGCGGATAAAAAAAGCGCCATTGCAATAATTGATCCAATGAAATATAGTTTTTTCATAGTGAAATGATTTGTGTGTTAAAACAACTAAATTAATGAAATTACGTCTAATATTAGATAAAACGCACTGTTTCAAGAAATAATTTTGTAATATTGGTACAGATTATTGAATAAAAACGCTTGATTTTAAACAAAAAGCAACGTATGAAAAATAAATTTCTATTACTACTTTTGATTGTGTTTCCATTGATTGGTTCTGCTCAATTGTATATCAATGAATATTCTTGTTCTAATATTTCTGGTCCTTCAGATGCTTATGGAGAGAAAGAAGATTGGATTGAAATCTATAATGCAGGTGCAACAGCTGTCAATTTAACAGGCTATTATTTGTCAGATAAAGCAACCAATTTAACAAAATGGCAAATTCCTTCTGGAAACATCAATCCGAACGGTTACATTATGGCATTTTGTTCAAAAAGGAATATAGTAAACGGGAACCAGCTCCACCCAAATTTCAATTTAAAACAAACAAAGTTTGATTGGATTATTTTATCAAATCCTTCAGGAGCTGTTGTTGATTCTATAAAAATTGTGCATTTAACAAAAGCAGATCATTCTGTTGGAAGAGAAACAAATGGAGCGTCTACATGGAAATTATTTACAACCCCCACTCCAAATAATGCAAATACAGGCGCACAAAATTTTTACACACCAAATCCTATAATTAGTTTAGCACCAGGTTTCTACGCAGGTGCCCAAACCGCTACAATTACATGTGTGGATCCAACTGCAACAATCCGCTATACTACAAATGGAACGAACCCAACTGTTACATCTACTTTGTATACGGGACCCATTAACATAAATACAACAACTGTATTAAGAGCAGCAGCTTTTAGCACGAATCAACCTTCATTTATAGAAACGAATTCATATTTTATTAATGTAACACATACGATTCCTGTTGTTTCTGTTTGTAGTCAAGGTGTATTTAATTTAATAGCGAACGGTAACCAAACTCCTGTTGTTGGATCGTTTGAATTATTTGAGGATAATGGTTCTTTTATTGATGAGGGACAAGGTGATTTTAATGAGCATGGCAACGATTCGTGGGCGTATCCTCAAAGAGGATTTGACTATATTACGCGTGATCAATTTGGATATGCAGCGGAATTGGAACATCAAATTTTCCCAGAGAAAACACGTGATAAATTTCAACGGGTTATTTTAAAGCCAGCAGCGAGTGATAATTATTCATTTGAAGATGGTGCGCACATTCGAGATGCTTTTGTACAAACACTATCTATTCGTGCAGATATGAAATTAGATGAACGAACGTGGAGGCCATGTGTTGTTTATTTAAACGGTCAATATTGGGGGGTTTATGAAATTCGTGAGAAAGCAGATGACCATGATTATACGGACTACTACTTTGATCAAGATAAATTTAATTTAGAGTATTTAAAAACGTGGGGAGGAACATGGCAAGAATATGGAGCCCCAACAGCTTTATCTAATTGGAATGCTTTAAAGAATTATATCGCAACCAATAATATGGGTGTTGCTGCTAATTTTAATTATGTTGATAGCTTGTTTAACTGGGAGTCTTTATGTGATTATTTTATGTTCAATTCATATGTTGTAAACCAAGATTGGTTGAATTGGAATACAGCATGGTGGAGAGGATTAGATCCTTTAGGCGATAAGAAAAAATGGCGTTACACATTGTGGGACATGGATGCTACTTTTGGGCATTATACCAACTATACTGGAATCCCAGATCCTTCAGCAAATGCAGATCCTTGCAACGCTGAAAATTTACCTAACCCTGGAGGACAAGGTCATACAGCTATTTTGAAAAAATTAATCTTAGAAAACCCGGTTGTTGAGCAATACTATGTGACAAGATACATTGATTTAGTAAACACCTATTTTTCGTGTGCATATATGAATCAATTATTAGATAGTATGGTGAATGAAATATCACCTGAAATGCAAGGACAAGTTACAAAATGGGGAGGAACATTTGCTGATTGGCAATCTAAAGTTCTAGCAATGAAAACATTTATTAATAATCGCTGTGTTGCCCTTCAACAAGGCATGGTAGATTGTTACGATGTTACAGGTCCTTTTAATACTACTTTTAATGTGCAACCAGCTGGTGCAGGTGCTATCAAAGTAAATTCAATTTGGGCCCCAACATATCCTTGGAACGCACAATATTATGGTGGTATCGCAACAAATTTAATTGCCCAAGCAAATACAGGTTATGTTTTTGATCATTGGACGTATACAACAGGACCTATGGCAGCGCCAATTAATAGTGATACCAATAGCATTACTATAACTGGAGCTGAAAACATTGTGGCTGTTTTTGTTTTAGATGGTGTTATTGTTGATACAGACGGTGACGGGCTAAGCGATGCAAACGAAGCAATTGCCGGGACAGACCCAAACAATCCTGATTCAGATGGTGATGGAGAAAATGACAATGTTGAAGTGGGTGGAAATCCAGCTGCTCCTTTAGATACAGATGGTGATGGAATAATGGATGCTTTTGAGTCTTCAATCGTTGATACAGATGGTGATGGTGTGAGCAATGAATTAGATCCAGAAAACACAAATCCATGTGTGCCTAATTTAAATGCAGGACCTTGTGACCAAGATAATGATGGTTTAATAAATAGTCAAGAAACAACATTAGGAACGAATCCAACCAACCCAGATTCGGACGGAGATGGAGTTAATGATGGAACAGAGAATGCAAATGGTTCAAATCCTTTAGACCCTTGCGATCCAGATAATTCTTTGCCTGGTTGTCAAATTGATACTGATGGTGATGGATTAACGGATGCTGTTGAAGCGACATTAGGAACAGATCCTACAAATGCTGACACAGATGGGGATGGTTTAACAGATGGGGCAGAAGTAACAGGTAATTCAGATCCTTTAGACCCATGTGATCCTGATTTTTCATCTGTAGATTGTGTAAAAGGAATTCATGTACCAACAGGATTTTCTCCAAATGGAGCAGGAAACGCTTCCAATGAAAACTTAACAATTATTGTAGGGAATAATGTAAAATCGTTTACTTTTCAATTGTTTGACCGTTGGGGTAATTTAATTTTAAGTTCTTCAGATAAAAAGTTAAAATGGGATGGAACATATAAAGGAGAAGCTTGTAATATGGGCGTTTATGCGTATGTGTTAGAGGTTCAATTTAAAGATGGAACATCTGATATCGTATCTGGAAACATAACTTTAATTCGTTAAGTAATGAAAAGAATATTGATCTTGTTTTTATTGTCTATTTCTGTGACTTCCAACGCGCAAGATTTACATTTTACGCAAACATTTCACACGCCATTATTAATTAATCCAGGCGCAGCAGGTGTTTATAATGGTTGGGAGCGAGTTATTGTTAATCACCGCAATCAATGGTTAGGTGCTGGCACTCAATTTACAACTACGAATGTTGGTGTTGACTTCAACATAGGAAAAACAAAATTAAATGATAAAGCTTATTTGGGTATCGGTATATTATTTAATAATGATATCGGTGGAGATTCCAAGTTTGGTAGTCAAACAGGATCGTTGACATTAAGTGGTGTTTTACCTTTTGGGAGAACGGGTCATGTTTTATCGCTTGGGATACAAAGCGGATTTGGTATGCGTTCTGCGTCTATTTCAGCATTAAAGTTTATGTCACAATGGAACGGCAATCAATTTGATCAAACGCTACTTTCTGGCGAAGAAAACACGTTGAACGCGATGAGTTATTTTGATGCATCTTCTGGTATATATTACGAATATGATGTAAATAATTCTTCTTTCCAACGAAACAATAACTTTAAAATCCAAGCTGGCTTCTCCATGTATCATATTAACCAACCATTGATGCGTTTTACTACCATTGATGGCAATCGTTTGAATAGAAAGTATGTGCTTCAAGCAGGAGTTGTAGCCGATTTACCGAATAGAGACTGGGCTGTAGACGGAAATGTCTTGCAATTTATACAAGGCCCTCATTTGGAAACAATACTAGGATTAATCATGCGTTACAGATTAAATGACGGAGCTTCCATCACTGGTTTTTCACAAGATGCTTATATTGGATTTGGTGCTTATTACCGCGTTAATGATGCCATTGCTCCAACTGTAGCTTTGCAATTCAAAGGGTTTAAGTTCAATGTGTCGTATGATATAACAACTTCTATTATGCGAAAAGCGTATTATGGAGGCTCATTAGAATTTTCGCTTTCTTACACGAATTTAAACCATGCTTTGTTCAAGAAACGATGGAGATAATTAGTTGCTAAACATTGCTTTAAAGAACGCAATAATTCTTTTTCTGAAAAGAAATAACAACAGAAAATAAGGAATCAGCATTAGGTATAAAATCCCAAAGTTGATGGTTGAGCCAAACGAATTTTCGTCTAATTCACTTCCTTGTTCTGCTAATAATTTACATTGTGAGCAACCCTGCGCAAAGAGTTGTTGAGAGATTATGATAACACTGAAAAAGCCTATTAAAAGAATTGTTTTTTTCATCACTTTCATCGATTAGTGTACAAATTTACTGATTAATTGATTACCAAAAATAAATGAGTCCAAAGATTCCAAAGGCAGTATCCATAAACGCGTAATACCCTTCTTTTTTTGCGCCAGAAGCGGTAATAAGCAACAAACTATTTATACTTATTGCTAACCAAAAAATAGGATTTCCCAACCAATTAGGATGTTTGATTAAAAAAAGTGTTACTGAACAACTAAAAACAAATAATGCGATAATTTTTGATTTTTTTGCGCCAAAGTAAGTTGGAATTGTTTTCATTTTTTGGCTATCAATCTCACTATCACGCAGATCAAAAGGAATAGCAACGGCGAAGAACAAACAGAAAAAAGCACTAATATCAAGCCATTCAAATGGATTCGCACGTTCATTCAATTGCGGAATTACAAGTAAAATAGTGGTCCAAACCAATGAAACATAAATTATTTTCATAAACGCTTGCTCTCTCAATGCTTTGCCTTTAATCGGCACAACGTAAAAAAAACTTATTACAGAAATAAACCCTAAAAGAGGAAGCATTTTCATTGGGTTCTTTACTAGGAATAAAACGAATATAACAGCACTTATACCACCAATCAGTATACTTAATTGAATGGTTTTTCGGTGAATTTGTATCCATGTTTTTTTTGTTGAAACGTTTTTCCCAGTATGCTTATATAAGGCATGAAAATTATAAACGGTCAATGTAGCAAAAAACGCAAAAATGCCGTACAATAAAGATACTTTGTAACCTAAGTTATAAGCGAAGCCGCATGCAATAATTCCAGCGGATATACTGAGGTTAATATGGAGGTAAACGATATAGTTACACAGCGAATTAATGGGAAGTTGTAATTGCTTGAAAAACCGATTCAACAGTTATTTTTTGAACACAGGTGCATTTTTTCTTTTTACCACAGTCTTTACATGTTGGATCAAAAACCAAGGTAGTAACGTTTTTTCCTAAAGGCTTCCAACGACCTGGGTGAATAGGAATTCTTGGCGAAAATAATCCAATGGTATGCGTATTTACAAAACCTGAAATATGAAGAGGACCTGTAGAACATGCAACTAATGCATCCATACGCGCTATAAAAGTGATTAATTCTGTTAATGATAGTTTTCCTGTTAAATCAACGATTTTATCTTGTTTTGGTAAAGAATTCCTGAATAATAACCCTTCTTTTTCTGTTCCCGTAAAATAAACTGTCCAATCGTTTTGAATGAGTATTTCTGCTAATTTCAAATATGATTCCATTGGCCATTCTACAGCACTTCCTTGAGATTTAGGATGTAAAATAATATTTTTTGATTGGCCATTGAATGGTATTTCTTTCGGTAAATCAATGGCGAGAACCTTAAAATATTCAACCATTAATTGAACTGTTTCGAAAGAAGGAATTTCTTTTAATCCAAATGGTTTTAAAAGGTGAAAATTTAATTGTGCCTCGTGTTCTACAGCATTTTTTCGAGTAAAATTTACCTTATGGTTACACGTTAAAAAATGAAAGCCTCTATGTGATGTTCCAATACGGTGTTGCACTTTTGCTTTTTTTGCAAGTTGTGCAATTTCTTTATTTGGAAAGACATGGATAATGGTATCAATTTCTAACGCGCGAAATTTACTCAGTTTTAAAGCAGTTGGAACTTGTTCGAATTCATTCCAATCGACAAATTCGTCAACTACTGAAAAGCAATCTACGACAGGTTGAGTGTAATTTTTACCGAGATAAATCAATGTTGCATTTGGAAACGTTTGTTTCAACCAAACACACATTGGCAACGTAAGCATTACATCTCCAATACTATCTGTTCGCGAAATAAGTATTCTATTTGGATTCATTTTCTACAGCTAATTTTCGAACGAGTGAGTATTTCACATACGTTGCATAAGCACTTCGAATCGAAATTAAAAAACCTGTTTTACCGTCTAAAAAGCCTCTTTTTAATAGAAAACTTTTAAAAAACTGAGCAATTGTTTTGATTCCGATTTTCAGTAATGAAGCTTTTTTCCCTTTTTTAATCAATTCATTGGCTGCAATTTTGCCAAAATATTGAATTTGTTTAAAGTGATCTTCTTTGGTGTAATAAGAGTAATGGAGTAAATCACCTTCTAATTGTCCTATGGTTGACTGATCTAGAACATCCAATCGATCGTGTGGATTTACACCTTGCCATTTGGCATTGTTTTTATTGACTAAACGTATTTTTGTGTCGGGATACCAGCCACAATAGCGCACCCATTTTCCGCAATAATTGGTTAAACGATTTAGTTGATATCCTCCAAAATTGTCCTCTTTTTTTGCTGCTAAGATACTTTCTTTTAATTCAGGTGTTAGTGCTTCGTCAGCATCTAAAGAAA
Organism: Crocinitomicaceae bacterium; assembly: GCA_017984635.1. Lineage (GTDB taxonomy): Bacteria > Bacteroidota > Bacteroidia > Flavobacteriales_D > Crocinitomicaceae > M0103. The sequence continues at coordinate 72 of JAGNZC010000013.1, read as the reverse complement.
GCACCCAGTCAAACGCAGCAAGTTGTAAGGCAACATTTTTTTGTTCAATGTGTCCTTCAAATGGATTTTGAA
>JAGNZC010000012.1 GCA_017984635.1 Crocinitomicaceae bacterium | reverse complement strand
GTCCAGCCATAGAAATATGATCCGTAGTACATTTACCTTTCGCTTTGATCAACAATTTTGCGTCGGTGATGTTTTTACCATCCCAGATTGGGAAGTTCTCCAGCAACTGTAAACGTGAAGAATCTGGTGCAACAGCAATCACAACTCCACTTCCGTCTTCAGCTGGAGCTTGGTAACCAGCATCTTCAACATCAAAACCTCTTTTTGGTAATTCATCCCCTTTTGGAGGCATCAATTTCACTTGCTCCCCTTTGTCGTTCGTTAAATAATCTGTTAAAGGATTAAATCCTAAATCACCCGCAATTGCCAAAGCAGCAACCATTTCAGGAGAAGTAACAAAGGCATGTGTATTTGGATTTCCATCCGCACGTTTCGAGAAATTTCTATTAAACGAGTGAACGATTGTATTTTTCTCTTGTTTTTCAGCACCTTCACGGTCCCATTGTCCGATACATGGTCCACAAGCATTCGTAAACACTTTCGTTCCCATTTTTTCAAACGTTGCAATGATTCCATCGCGTTCGATTGTGTAACGAACTTGTTCAGAACCTGGATTAATACCAAATTCAGCTTTCGGAGTAATTCCGTGTGCAACAGCTTGTTCCACAATAGAAGCAGCTCTTGACATATCTTCGTACGATGAATTTGTACAAGATCCAATCAATCCCCATTCTACTTTCATTGGCCAACCATTTGCTTCCGCATCTGCTTTCATTTTAGAAACAGGCGTACCTCTATCTGGTGTAAAAGGACCATTAATATGTGGTTCTAATTCAGATAAATTAATTTCAATCACTTCATCGAAGTAAGCAGCAGGATTTGCATATACTTCAGCATCACCTGTTAAATGTTCAGCAATTACATCAGCAGCATCCACTACTTCTTGACGACCTGTAGCAGCCAAATATCTTCTCATTGAATCATCGTAACCAAACGTTGATGTTGTTGCACCAATTTCAGCTCCCATGTTACAAATAGTTCCTTTTCCAGTTGCAGAAAGAGAAATCGCACCATCACCGAAGTATTCAACAATCGCACCTGTTCCACCTTTCACTGTTAAAATATCAGCCACTTTCAAGATTACATCTTTCGCTGAAGTCCAACCATTTAAATGACCTGTCAATTTCACACCAATTAACTTAGGAAATTTCAATTCCCAAGCCATTCCAGCCATTACATCAACAGCGTCAGCACCACCAACACCAATTGCAACCATTCCTAAACCACCAGCATTCACTGTGTGAGAATCCGTTCCAATCATCATTCCACCAGGAAATGCATAATTTTCTAGTACAACTTGATGAATGATTCCAGCACCTGGTTTCCAGAAACCGATTCCATATTTAGTAGAAATCGAAGACAAGAAATTAAATACTTCATTGTTTTGATTCAAAGATGCTTGTAAATCTTTACTCGCTCCTAATTTTGCTTGGATTAAGTGATCAGCATGAACAGTTGAAGGCACAGCTACTTTTTTCTTACCCGCTTGCATGAATTGCAACAAAGCCATTTGAGCAGTTGCATCTTGCATCGCAACACGGTCTGGTGCAAAATCCACGTATGACTTACCACGTTCGAAAGCAGTTTGTGCATTGCCATCCCATAAATGAGCGTAAAGAATTTTTTCTGAAAGCGTTAAAGGTTTGCCTACCACTTTACGCGCAGCTTCGATGCGTTCTGGGAATTTAGCATACACCTTTTTGATCATGTCTAAATCGAAAACCATAGTGTAATTTTGAAATTATTGTATTATTTTTTAATCGGTTACAAATTTAAGTAATTAATTGCGAAAATTTTTCAAAAAAAGCGCTAATTTGATATAGCAACTTGAATGTAAGTCTATATTCTTAAAATAATATCATTCAAAAAGAAAAAAAACTTGCTAATTCAGAAGAAAATAGTACCTTTGCACCCTTAAATATTTATTAATTAAACAATTCAAGTATGAATTCTTACGAAACTGTTTTCATTTTAACTCCCGTTTTGTCTGATGATCAGGCAAAGGAAGCAGTGCAGAAATTCGAAGGCGAAATCACGTCATTGGGTGGAAAAGTTAAGCACTCTGAGAACTGGGGATTACGTAAATTAGCGTACCCTATCCAAAAAAAATCAACAGGATTTTATTTCCTAATTGACTTTGACGCTGAAGGAAGCGTTGTAGCTGGTTTAGAATTATTGATGAAACGTGATGAGCGTGTCATGAGATTCTTAACAGTGAAAATGGAAAAAGATCACCAAGCATATGCTGAAAAACGCAGAGCTAAAATGGGTGAGAAAAAAGTAACTGCTACACCTGCAGCAGAAGCTTAATCATTAACTTTAAAACTTAAAAAAATGTCACAAAACGATATTCGCTATTTGACTCCGATTAACATCGAAATCAGAAAAGATAAGTATTGCCGTTTCAAAAAGAGCGGAATTAAATTCATCGATTATAAAGATGCTAATTTCCTTTTGAAATTAATCAACGAACAAGGTAAAATTCTTCCTCGACGTATTACAGGTACTTCTGCTAAATACCAAAAGAAAGTAAATAAAGCTATCAAACGTGCTCGTCACATTGCTATCTTGCCTTACGTAGCTGATATGTTGAAATAAGTCGATTGTTTAACAGGAAAAATTTAAAAAAATGGAAGTAATTCTTAAGAAAAACGTAGACAAATTAGGATACGCGAATGAGGTGGTTACGGTAAAACCTGGTTACGGTCGTAACTTCTTAATCCCTCAAGGATATGGTATTTTAGCAACAGCTTCTGCAAAGAAAGCGCATGCTGAAATCATGAAACAAAAAGCACACAAAGAAACGAAGATGTTGGCTGAAGCACAAGAAATTGCTGCTAAATTAGAAGCTGTAACTGTTACTATCTCTACGAAAGCTGGAGAAAACGGTAAAATCTTTGGTTCTGTAAATACAGTTCAATTATCAGAAGCTTTGAAAAAAGTTGGATTTGATATCGACCGTAAATCATTAAAAATTAAAGACGAGCCAATTAAAGAAGTTGGAACGTTCGAAGCTGAGGCAAACCTTCACAAAGGTGTTAAACCAGTTTTCAAATTTGAAGTTATTGGAGAATAATCATTCTTTTTACTTTTTAAAAGTCTCGGCAATTGTCGGGACTTTTTTTTTGATGAAACATTCCGCTCATTTCAACTTTTATTCCGAAATTTAAAACATGTTTGCAAAACAACTTCTTATATTTTGTCTTTTCTTATTGATTGCTTGTTCTCCAAAGAAAAAAGCAGCTTCTAGCACTTCCAACTTAAGATATGCACAGAATTTAAAAATTCAATCCGACAGCTACGGATCGATGGTTGAATTAATCAATCCAAAAACAAACAACACTACATATTTCTATCTAGGAAAAACCAAACCAAAAAACATAGCGAAAAATTACACATTCATTCAAGTTCCTGTCAAAAGAATCATCACCTTGAGTGGAACAGACATTGGAATGCTTTCAAAATTAGCAGCAGAAGACAAGATAGTTGGCATTGCAAATGAAAGCTATGTTTACAATAAAAAAGTGAAACAAAATTGCAAAACGGGTCACACCACAAATTTTGGAGATGCTTCCACTATGTCGTTTGAAAAAATCGTTCAATCCAAAGCTAACTGTATCATTTTTAGTGGTTTTGAAAATGAATTCCCACACGAAAAACAATTAAATCAAGCACACATTAGCTGCATCCCAAACTATGATTGGAAAGAAAATCATCCCTTAGGAAAAGCGGAATGGATTCGTTTAATTGGAATCTTGATTGGTAAAGAACAACAAGCAAATAATTATTTCAAATCCTGTGAAACAGCCTATTTGGATTTGAAAAAGAGCGCTCAAAAACTTCCGCTCTCAAAACAAGTATTTGTTGGGAATTTAATTGGTGACACTTGGTTTACTCCATCTGGGAAAAATTATTTTGCCCAATTATTAACAGATGCAAAAGCAAATTACACGTATAAAAACACAAACGGAACAGAAAGCTTATCTTTTAGTTTCGAGAAAATTATGCGCGATAATCAAAATTCGGAATTTTGGTTCAACCCTGGAGCAACTTCTCTCTTAGCATTAGCAAACAGAAATCCAAAAATCGTTCACTTTAAAGCTGTTAAAAAGGAACAAGTCTATTGTTATTCAAAAAATCAAAACTATTTTTGGGAAATGAGTGCCATTGAACCCCATTTAGTATTATTTGATTTGATTCAAATTTTGCACCCATCGCAAAAAACGAACGAAACACTTCATTATTACACTCAAATTCATTGAAAAACAGAATAATCATACTACCCATTTTATTGTGCTTGTTACTAATAGTATTGAGTGTTTTTCATCTTATCACAGGTGAATTCACCTTCAACTTCAGTACATTCTATCATTCAATTTTCAACTACAATTCAGCTAATTCAGCCGAATTAATACTCCGCGAATTCAGAATTCCTCGTTTAATCATGGGAATTATTGCTGGAAGTGGCTTAGCAATTGCCGGCATGTTGATGCAAACATTATTTAACAACCCATTGGCTGGACCCTATGTTCTTGGAATCAATACAGGTTCAAGTTTATTTGTTGCCTGTACATTTATGACAGGCATTCCTTTATTTACCAATGACTTTGGTATCATTTCAAGTGCATTAATCGGTGCGTTTGTATTTGGACTAATTATCATTGGATTTTCATCCTTTATTCGTTCACAAATTTCATTATTACTAATTGGTTTAATGCTGGGAAGCTTCACTAGCTCATTGATTTCAATTTTACAAATGAACAGCGCTTCTGAAGAATTAAAATCTTTTACAATGTGGACAATGGGTTCTTTACAGCAAGTTACTTTTGCCCAACTCCCGATCATTATTTTTGTCTTTTTAAGTGGACTCTTCTTAAGTTTTTTCTTGATTAAACCATTGAATGCTTTCGTTTTAGGCGAACAAGCAGCATTTTCATTAGGCTTAAATGTTAAATCCATACGTTTTGTAACAATCGGAATTACAGCGATTTTAACCGGTTTAATTACAGCCTTTTGTGGGCCAATAGCCTTCGTTGGTTTAGCCGTTCCAAACATATCGCGTTTACTATTCAAAACACAATCACATGGCATTTTATTAATTGGTAATGCTTTAATTGGCGCATGCTTTCTAGTTGGTTCAGATGTATTAATCGAATTAATCGAACCTTATTTTCATTTACCAATTAATGTGTTTACCTCAATCATCGGAGCACCAATAGTGATTTACATATTAATAAAACGTTTAAAATGATTGCTATTAATAACTGTAAAATTGGCTACTCATCAGTCTTGTTTTCAATTGAAAACATGCAATTATATAAAGGTGAAATTTACGCGTTAATTGGCTCGAATGGAGCAGGAAAATCAACTTTTTTCTCAACGCTAACGAAACAAATCACACCTATAGACGGGACAATTAACATTGATACAGAAAAGTTAATAACCTATTCGGCTAAAGAATTAGCCAAAAAAATTGCGTTTGTTCAATCAAAATCTGATTTACCAGATTTTCTAACAGTACAAGCGTACCTTGAATTAGGAAGAACACCTTACACAACTATTTTTGGTAGACTCTCAAAAAATGATAGACAAATCATAGAGAATATTGTGAATCGTTTAAATATCGAGTCATTTTTAACAAAATACATGCATAATCTAAGTGATGGTGAACGACAAATCATGGCCATTGGAAGAGCATTGATTCAAGACACACCGATTGTAATCTTAGATGAGCCTACCGCTTTTTTAGATTATGGAAATCGAGTTAAAATCATTCAACTATTAAAAGAAATTGCTGAAAAAGAAAATAAATGCATCCTATTTTCCTCGCATGATATCGAATTATGCTTGGAAACCATTCAAAATATAATTTACATTGATTTTGTGGAGAAAAAAATGGTTTTAACGCACAACATTGAAAAGGAAGCATTAATTCAACAGGCGTTTCCAACCAACTGAATTCCTATTGAAAACTAAAATCAAATTAAGAAATCCTCTTTCAACGCCTTATTTACCGATTCAATAATTTCAGTAAACGATGCTGCTTTTAACGCAAGCGTTTTAAAATCAGCAAATTCAACCGTACTTTCTAATTCCAAATCCCTCACCAATTGTTTACCTTCCTCAATTTCAAATAAATCTATAGAAGGTTTGAGTTGATGCGCATTGAATTTTATTGATGCACCATTTTCTGAAGCAATACCTTTGTTTATTTCTGACACACAATTTGTAGAAGTTTCAATAAAAATTGCAACTATAGATTTTACGAAAGCTAAATCACCTCCTGCAATTGCTTCGATATTTGAAGTTGAATAAATCATTTTCAAGATTAAATGAGTTGTTTTTTTATTTTATTAAAGAGGTCTTCTCGTTTAAATGGTTTAGACAAATGATCGTTCATTCCAACTTCCTTATACTTTAATTCATCCGTCACAGAAGCATTTGCAGTAAGCGCAATAATTGGAATACTTGATTTGAGTTGGTTTCTAATTTCAATCGTTGCATTTATTCCATCCATAATAGGCATTTGAATATCCATTAAAATTAAATCAAAATGTGCGCTTTTTAATTTCTCAAGAACTTGCACCCCATTTTCAGCTAAATCATATTGAATTGATTCTTTATCCAAAATTGCTTTTATCAACATCTGATTCAATTGATTATCCTCTGCAATTAATATTTTAAATTGATTGAACATATGCTAAATTCTTTTTTTTTGGTTTCAGTAATCGTAATTATTTTAAGCTCATTTGATTGTTAAAAAGAAATTATATTTTCCCCTCTTTCATCATTCTGTAAATGGTTGATTTTCCAACATCTAATTTATCCGCCACTTTTAAAACGTTATTATTGTAACGTTGTAAGTACCACTTAATGATTCGTGTATTGTATTCTTCTAAAGTTAATTCTTCTTGTAAGAAATCCTCTACTAAATGTCGTTGGTTAAATTGAATATCGTCAGCTTGAATTTGGCTTCCTTCACTCATAACAACTGCAATCTCAGCGATAGATTTTAATTCCCGAACGTTACCAGGATAATTGTATTTTAATAGTTTTTCTAAAGCAGCAGGTGAAAAATCTTTTTTAGGAATTCCATTTTCTTTACAAAACTCTAAAGCAAACGTTTTAGCTAATAAAACAATGTCATTTCCACGTTCTCTCAATGTTGGTAAATCTATTCGCAAACCCATTAATCGGTAATACAAATCTTCTCTGAAATTTCCCGCTTTAACTTCATCCAATAAATCTCTATGAGTTGCAATTATGATGCGCACATCAATTGGAATTAATTTATTTGACCCTAAACGACAAACCTCACGCTCTTGTAGGACACGCAATAATTTTGCCTGCATGTTCAAATCCATCTCACCGATTTCGTCTAAGAAAAGTGTTCCTGTATTTGCTTCCTCAAATTTTCCGGGTTTGGAAGAGTCTGCGCCAGTAAACGCACCTTTTTCATAACCAAATAATTCACTTTCGATTAGTTCTTTTGGAATGGCTGCAACATTAATAGCTACTAAGGGCTTTTTAAAGCGATCAGAATTAAAATGAATGGCTTTAGCTACCACTTCTTTTCCTGTACCGGTTTGACCATATACAGAAACAGTAATATTTGTTTTAGTGGTTTTCTCCAACAAGGTAAATACGCGTTGCATAGGCGCACTAGAACCTTTGATGTATTTATGAAAATTATATTTAGTTGAAATTTCATTACTTAAAATCTCAACTTCATTTTGCAATGTGTTTTTTTCATTTGCCTGATGAACAACGTGCCATAGTTTATCCATAGCTGTGTTATCCTTGATAATGTAATCATAAGCACCTGACTTTAACATTTCTAACGCTGTATTTACATCTTCTTGGGCTGACAAAACAATGACTGGAATAGAAGGGTATTCTTTTCTGATTTTCTTCAACAATTCCAAACCTGAAATATCGGGTAAGGTATGATCTAAAGTAATAACAGCAGGTTTATCTGCAATTTTCTTTAAAAATGATTTCCCATCATTAAAAACTTCAACCTCAAACTCAGGATCAAGGGTTAATTTATGACGCAACATGCGGGAATACAAGGCGTCATCTTCGACTACAAATATTTTGGTTTTTCCCATATTAGGTAATTTTGTCCTAAAATAGGAATTTTTAATGAGGTGGCAAAATGTTTAACGAAAAAACTTATCTCACCCTGCCCACCCTACTTTATCCAAGCTTCTAAATTGAATGGCTTCAGCGATGTGTTGTGTTTCTATTCGCTCTGAATTCTCAATATCTGCAATTGTACGTGCCACTTTTAAAATGCGATCAAATGCACGGGCAGACAATCCCATACGGTCCATTGCTTTTTTCAATAACGCATTACTTTCTGAATCAATTTTACAAAATTCTTTGATGTCATTTTGGGACATTTGCGCATTGCAATGAACTCCACTTCGCTCGCCAAAGCGACCTTGTTGCAATTTTCGGGTCTGCTCTACCCTCTTTCTGATTTCACGACTCCCTTCAGCAGTTTCGTCCTGCGTTAATTCATCAAACGAAACGGGCGTTACTTCGACATGTAAATCAATTCGATCCAACAAAGGTCCTGAAATTTTATTCAAATAACGTTGCACAATTCCAGGCCCGCAGACGCATTCTTTCTCTGGATGATTGTAATAGCCACACGGACACGGATTCATGGCAGCTATGAGCATAAAACCCGCTGGATAATCCACTGAGAACTTTGCTCTTGAAATAGTCACACAACGATCTTCTAAAGGTTGACGCATCACTTCCAAAACTGTTCGTTTGTATTCTGGTAATTCATCTAAAAACAACACACCATTGTGCGCCAAAGATATCTCTCCAGGTTGCGGATATCCACCTCCACCGACTAGTGCGACATCAGATATTGTGTGGTGCGGCTTTCGAAAAGGTCGTTGGGTAATCAGTCCTTTTTCATTTTTAATTTTTCCTGCAACACTGTGAATCTTTGTTGTTTCCAACGCTTCTTCTAAGCTCATTGGAGGAAGAATGGTTGGTAAACGCTTGGCTAACATTGATTTTCCAGCACCGGGAGGCCCGATTAAAATAACATTATGTCCTCCAGTAGCCGCGATTTCAAATGCTCGTTTAATATTCAATTGGCCTTTCACATCTCTGAAATCTACTTCGATTTCATCCACCATGCGTTCAAATTCTTGTTCAATGTTTACAGAAAAAGGCTGAATCGCCAATTCATCATTTAAAAATTGAACAACTTCCATTAAAGTTGATGCTCCAATTATTTCAATTCCACTCACAACAGCTGCTTCTTTTGCATTTTGAGATGGTACAATTACACCTTTATAACCTTCTTTCTTTGCTTGTAATGCGATCGGTAAGATTCCTTTTAATGGATTTAAATTGCCATCCAATGACAATTCTCCAATTAAAATGTATTGTTGTAAACGATCAACTTGCACTAAATTATTGACTGCCAAAATACCTACAGCGATAGGCAAATCAAAATAAGACCCTTCTTTTCGAATATCAGCAGGTGCCATGTTGATCGTGATTTCTTTTCCAGGATAGGCAAGATTGTTGTTCTTAAATGCTGCCTTGATGCGTTGTTGACTTTCTTTTACAGCGCTATCGGGTAATCCTACCAGGAAAAACCCAATGCCTATTCCTAAATTTACTTCGATGGTGATGGTTGTTGCATCAATTCCAAAAACGGTGCTACTGTAGGTTTTTACTAACATAATGGTTTCATTTTAAATTAAAATTTACCTTAAGTTAGTAATAAAGTTGCTTCCTAGCAAACTTTTAGAAACAAAAAAACCGATGCCAGAAGACATCGGTTATACTATCGTTGCAAACGTTTAATTAACGTTTGTGCATTGGCTCATCTGATACAGTAAGTCTTTTTCTTCCTTTACGACGACGTGCAGCTAAAACGCGACGTCCGTTCTTAGTAGCCATACGGCTTCTGAAACCGTGCTTGTTTCTTCTCTTTCTTACTGATGGTTGAAACGTTCTTTTCATGATCTGTTATATTATGCTTTTTTATCTCAAAAATTCGGAATGCAAAGATAGTTTAATTTTCAAAAAAACAAACTGTTTTAAATAAAATTTCTAAAAAAGAATCATTTCCAGTGAAAGACCACTATTTTTGTAGTACAAATAGAACAAAATGGCACGACGCAACAAAGAAGAAAAAATCAAAGTTACCAAGGAAAGTATTCAAAAAGCAAAAGGGATTTTCACTTACTTACGCCCGTATCGTTTACAATTTTTAATCGGCTGGATATTTTTAGCGCTTTCTACATCTGCCGGATTAGTTTTTCCCTTTTTAATGGGACAATTATTAGGTAGCGGATCAGCGAAACCTAAAAACCTAGAAGAATCTGTTCGTTTAATCGACTTAAACAATGTAAATACGATTGCAATCTTATTGTTTATTTTATTTGGCGTGCAATCTTTGTTTTCGTATTTCAGAGTAGTAATCTTCACGAATGTAACAGAAAACGCTTTAAGAGATGTGCGCAAATCAGCTTTCAATAAGTTGATTTATATGCCTATGGACTTTTTCAACCAAAATAAAGTGGGTGAATTAACCAGTCGTTTGTCCTCAGACATTGTTCAAATACAAGACACACTTAAAACAACCATTTCAGAATTCTTCAGACAAATCATTATGATAGTAGGGGGAATCACATTTCTGTTTTTCTTATCTTGGAAACTTGCATTAATTATGCTCGGAACGGTTCCTGTTATGGCTATTATTGCTGTTTTCTTCGGTCGTTTCATTCGAAACCTATCTAAAAAAGCACAAGATCAAGCAGCATCTTCTAATTCAATTATCGAAGAAGCATTGTCAGGCATTAGTAATGTAAAATCTTTTACCAACGAAGGGTTTGTACTTTCTAAATACATGAAAGCGATAGAAGAAATTAGAACGCTCAACATTAAAAGTGGCGTTTGGCGAGGATTATTTATTTCTTTTATCATTTTTTGTTTGTTTGGCGCCATCGTTTTCATTGTTTGGCAAGGATTATTGATGACACAAGGACCTCATCCAGAATTGTCTTCTCAATCGTTCTATTCCTTTATCATGTTCACCATAATGATGGGAGCTTCTATTGGTTCGCTACCAGATCTGTATGCAAGCATTCAAAAATCAATTGGAGCAACAGAAAACTTGATGAATATTATTAATTCTCCTAGTGAAAAAGAAACATTAATTGGAACAGAACAACCAGAAATAAATGGAGAGATCTCTTTTGAACACGTTGAATTTAGTTACCCGCAACGCAACGACATCAAAGTATTGAACGACATTTCCTTCAAAGCAAATGTGAACGATACCATTGCTTTAGTTGGAACTTCTGGTTCTGGAAAATCAACGATTTCATCTTTGTTATTGAATTATTACACCATAACAAGTGGCGCAATTCAATTCAACGGAACGCCAATTGAAAAAATTGATACGCATTATTTACGAAGTAAAATGGCTATCGTCCCACAAGAAGTCATCCTTTTTGGAGGTTCTATTCGCGAAAACATTGCTTTTGGGAATACCGATGCAGATGAAGCAGCTATCATAGCAGCAGCCAAACAAGCCAATGCCTGGGAATTTATCTCTAGTTTCCCTGAAGGATTAGAAACGGAAGTGGGAGATCGAGGCATTCAGCTTTCTGGCGGACAAAAACAACGTATAGCGATTGCAAGAGCCATTATTAAAAATCCGACAATATTGATTTTAGACGAAGCTACATCTGCATTGGATTCTGAATCAGAAAAATTGGTACAAGATGCATTAGATAAATTAATGGTCGGTAGAACATCGATTGTAATTGCACATCGCTTGTCGACAATTAGAAATGCGAATCAAATTCTCGTGATACAACAAGGAGAGATTGCTGAAAAGGGCACACACGATGAATTAATCGCTTTAAACGGACATTATTCAAAATTAGTAGAACTACAGGGTATGGAATAAAAAAAGCGCTTAAAAGCGCTTTTTTTGATCTTTAATTCTTAAAGAGATAAATCAACAATTTAAACATGCTCTTTAAATATTTTATTTAACCACTTCAACATTCCAAACATTATTAGTCCTGCACAAAGCAATAAAATTGAGTTAACATAGAAAAAATTTGCTTTATCAGTGTATCCATCCCAAAAACTACTCAACAAACCAGAGAGTTTATTTCCAATTGAAGTTGCTAAAAACCATCCCCCCATCATCAATGCAGTTAAACGCGGTGGACTTAATTTACTTACCATCGACAGTCCCATTGGACTTAAAAACAGTTCACCAATGGTAATTACAGCATAAGAAGAAATGAACCACCAAGCAGATGTTTTCACTGCTCCATTTTCACTCGAATATACTGCTGCAACCATTACAAGACATGACAATGCAGAAATCAATAGACCAAATGCAATTTTTGTAGGAGTAGATGGCTCTTTTCCTTTTCTTCTTAAAAAACCAAAAAATGCTAAAACTAAAGGTGTAAGAGCAATAACCCAGAAAGGATTAACTGATTGAAACAAATTTGTATTAAACGTATGAATCGATTTCCCATCAGCAGGTTTATCTTCTTTTTTCATATTTTTAAAAAAGTCGGGATAATCATTTACCATAACAGGCTGACCATCTACTTTAATTGCTCTAAATTGATGATCTGTTTGTTCAATTGAGTCTTTTTTGTAGGTATAATCTTTCACCTGTTTTAACGATTTCATAACAGGTAAAACAGCAGTCGGAACTTCTCTATCTGTGTATTGATCCGCCCAGGTATTCAACGTTGAACCATTTTGTTTAAACACTGCCCAAAAGGCTATAACAAGTGCAAAAATTGCCAACATCGCTGAAATAGGTCTTCGCTCCTTTTTCGGGCTTTTTATCAATAAACGTACATAGAAAAACACAACCGGAATACAACCAAAGAGAAATGCATCTGTTGAACGAGTCTTAACGAGTGGTTCTGGTAAAAAGTATCCTATTAACCCAAAACCAATAGCAGGTAATAAAATAGCTCCAAAAATTTGAATCAAGGACATATCTGATTCAGTTTTAGGCTTGATTACATCGGCATGCTTGAAGTGCCTTGTTCCTGACCAAAATATCGCAATCCCAATAAACATTCCAACACCCGCTGTGATAAAAGCGGCACCCCAACCAAGCATATTATACATTGCTGCACCGAAGAAATTACAAATAAAAGCCCCAATATTAATCCCCATATAGAACAAACTATAACCAGAATCTTTTAGTGATTTGTATTTGTCTTCATTGTAAATATTACCTAACAATGTAGAAATATTTGGCTTGAAAAATCCATTTCCAACAATCACAAGAAACATAGAAAGATAGAGCATATTAATATCATGAATAGCCATAAGACAATATCCTATTCCCATTAAAATACCACCAAAAACAATTGACTTTCTATAGCCAATTATTCTATCCGCTAACAGTCCACCAACAAAAGGGGTCAAAAACACAAGCGCAATGAATGTTCCATATAAATCTGAAGCAGATGCTTCATCCATTCCAAATCCATCCACTTTATCTTTCAAATAAAGCGTGAAAATTCCAATCATTAAATAATAACCGAATCGTTCCCACATTTCTGAGAAGAACAAATAAGGCAATGCCTTTGGGTGTTTACTTGCCATTGAATTAAGATTTTTAGTTAAAAAAAACAGCCCTTAAATTAAGGACTGTTTGAAAAATAAAATAAATACTGTATTAACGAACACCATGCATCATATTTGACAATCGTTTTGACACTAGTATCATCAAGACACCTAATGCAATAACAAATATGGCAATTGAACTAAAAATAGTAGCAGCTCCTAATTGTTCCACATAGGCTGCAATGAAGCCGCCAATAATATTTGCGACAAAAGATGACAACATCCAAACACCCATTAACAAAGAAGCTAATTTAACTGGTGCTAACTTTGTGATCATTGATAAACCTACTGGTGATAAACATAATTCACCAATAGTATGGAAGAAATAAGTCATTATCAACCAAATTAATGCTGCTTTTTGAGCAACATCTCCAGTTGGATTAACTCTCACATTGAATGTAGCGATCAACATAAATAAAAATCCTACACCTAATAAAATCATACCTAAACTCATTTTAATTGGAATAGATAATTTACTACCAATTTTAGAACCCCAAAACCAAACAAAAAATGGAGCTAGTAATACAATCAATATTGGATTAACAGATTGAAAGAAAGTTGTAGGTATTTCCCAACCAAAAATTGTTCTATCAATAAATTTATCTGTGTAAAGTGTCATCGAAGAACCTGCTTGTTCAAATCCTGCCCAAAAGAAAATGACAAAAAACGTAAGAATAAAAATCACTGTAATTCTTTGTCTTTCAATTTTTTTATCATTAACTGACATGTTTTCAGATTGAGCAATATCTTCTTTAGAACGAAGATCCTTAACAGGTTTCTCACCTATTTCTAATAAGTATTTTTTCGCTAATAAATTAAAGAAAATTTGACCTATTGCCATACCTATTGCTGCTGCTAAAAATCCATATTTAAAACCATAGCTCAAAACAATTGATTCACCATTTTCCGTCATTCCTTTCACTGCAAACCAATTTTCTGCCAAAAGTCCAATTAAAAGAGGAGCGATTAATGCACCTAAATTAATCCCCATGTAAAAAATTGAGAAAGCAGAATCTCTTCTTGCATCATTTGGCCTGTACAATTGCCCTACAATCGTTGAAATATTTGGTTTGAAAAATCCATTACCAATAATTAATAAAACCAAACCTATTGCTAAACCAACATGTGTATTCATAGAAAATAAAGCTAATTGCCCTAATAACATTGTAATACCTCCAATTGTAATTGCTCTTCTTTGACCTAAGTACTTATCAGCTAACCATCCACCAATAATTGGTGTGAAATAAACGAAACCTGTGAAAAACCCATAAATCAAAGATGCTTTATCTTCTGCAATATTCAATCCATTCTCAGCCCATAATTTTGTCATATACAAAATAAGTATTCCTCTCATTCCATAATAACTAAAACGCTCCCACATTTCTGTGAAAAATAATAAAAACAAACCTTTCGGATGACCTAAAATTGTACCTTGCGCTTCAATTCTGTCAATAATATTAATTTCTGAACTCATTTTATAATAGTTTTAATGTGGTGTGAAAATAGAAAATATATTTTACTTTTAATTGAAAACCATTTTTTTCTTAAGCTATTTTTTTTTACTCTATTCAATTTTTCATTTACTAACTTTGTAACATGCTCATCAATATCCATACGCATCATTTTAAAAATCAAGGAATTGAAATTATAAACAAAGAAGACAATCCATTCACTAACGGACTCTTTTCGTATGGAATCCACCCTTGGAATGCAGAAAAATGGATTGAATTAGATACACATTTGATTACTGAAACAACTAAAGAAAACTGTTTAGCAATCGGAGAAATTGGTTTAGACAAATTAAATGGCCCATCCATTCATGTACAAATTGACGTTTTTAAAGCTCAAATTGCAATTTCTGAACAACAACAACTTCCCATCATTATCCATTGCGTGAAAGCATGGAACGAAATTAAACAATTGAAACAACAATTGAAGCCTCTACAAGCTTGGATTTACCATGGATTTGAAAAAGCAGCTTTGGTGGAAGATGTCGTGAATTCAACAACCTATCTAAGTTTTGGAGCAGCGATTGTAACAAACATAAAATTACAAGAAGCGCTTTTAAAAGTTCCTTTAAACCTGTTGTTTCTAGAAACCGATACAGCCGATTGTTCAATTTTAACGCTTTATGAGTTTGTTTCAAAACTAAAAAATATACCTTTGCAGGAATTAGAAATCTCAATAGAACAAAATTTTAAACGCGTTTTTACAAAATGGAAAAATGGCTTGAACGGACAGCACTTCTGATAGACGAAGACAAAATAGATAAATTAGCAAATTCACATGTTTTAATTGTTGGTTTGGGTGGCGTAGGTTCGTTTGCAGCAGAATTTATTTGTCGAGCTGGAGTTGGACGAATGACCATTATTGACGGGGATAATTTTGACGAAACAAATAAAAATCGTCAGTTAACAGCACTTGATTCTACCATCGGAAGAAACAAAGCAGAAGTGTTGGGTGAACGTTTGTTAGATATCAATCCAAAACTAAATTTAACCATTATTCAAGAATTTGTTTTACCAGATCGTGTTTGGGAAATATTGAAAGAAGCAAAACCAGATTATGTCATGGATTGCATTGATTCGGTAACGCCAAAATTAGAATGGATCAAAGCAACTAAAGTATTAAAGTACAAATTAATATCACACTTGGGAGCAGGTGGAAAAATGGATCCAACGAAAGTTCAAGTTGTTAATTTAACACAAACACATAATTGCAAACTTGCAACCCACTTAAAAAAACGTTTAAAGAAAGACGGGATACATTTCAAAACAATTCGTGCCGTTTTCTCTTCTGAATTACAACAAAAAAAATCGTTGAAACTAACGGATGGTTCTAATTTTAAACGCTCTTTCTATGGAACTGTAAGTTACATGCCTGCGCTATTTGGCTTAATGGGCGCTGCAGATGTCATTCGTTATTTAATGGAAGATGATGGCAGAAAAATGAAAGCACGTATTCTTACAGAAGATTAATCTTTTTTCGACAAACGTTCGATTGTCAAGTTAAAATCTGCTGGTAAACTTGCTTTAAATGTCATTTCTTGATTGGAGATTGGGTGTTTAAACGTTAATTCACTCGCATGCAATAACATTGAGTTCATTCCCCATTTTTCTAAAAACAATTTGTTTTGCTTGTTACAACCGTGCGGACGATCTCCAATAATTGGATGAAAAATATGCGCAAAATGCTTTCGAATTTGATGCATTCGACCTGTTTCCGGTTCAACTTCCACCAATGAATAGCGCGCAGTTGTAAATTTCCCATTTGGAATTTCAATTTCAAAGTGTTGAAGCAATCTATAATGAGTTAGCGCATCTTGTACTTTCCCAGCTTCATTGGTTAATGCATAATCGATCGTTCCGTTTTCGGCTACAAACCCACGAACAATGGCCAAATATTTTTTCTCTATCGCTCGGTTCATAAATGCTACTTGCATTAATTTATTCACTTCTTCATTCAAAGCAAACACCAACAAACCACTTGTTTTTCGATCCAAACGATGCACTGGAAACACTTTTTTACCGATTTGATCACGCAATACTTGTATAGCAAATTCACTCGCGTCAGCCGCAATAGGAGAACGATGCACCAACAAGCCAGTTGGTTTATTCACAATGACCATGACCTCATCTTGGTAGATGATTTCCAAGATTGTTTTTTCTAGTTGCAAAATTGCTGATTTAAGGATAAAAAAAGAGCCCTTTCGGACTCTTTCTATTTATGATTCTTTTTCTTCTTTTTTCTTCGAAGGACTTTTTGGCTTATCAATTTTAACCGTCAATTCTTCGTGACCTTCTTCGATATCCAATTTAATCGTATCTCCCGACTGTAAGTGCGATTTGATAATCTCTTCAGCAAGAGGATCCTCGATGTATTTTTGAATTGCTCGTTTCAATGGTCGTGCTCCAAATTTTTCATCGTAACCTTTGTCAACGATAAAGTCTTTCGCTTTTTCAGTCAATTGAATTTGGTAACCCAAATCATTGATTCTTCCGTATAATTTTGACAATTCTAAATCAATGATTTTGTGAATGCTCTCACGTTGCAATGATTTGAATAAAATCATATCATCAATACGGTTTAAGAACTCCGGTGCAAATGCTTTTCTTAAAGCATTTTGAATCACTGTTTTTGCATTCTCATCTCTTGAATCTTCTTTCGCTTTCGTTCCAAAACCAACTCCTGAACCAAAATCAGCCAATTGACGCGCACCAATGTTTGAAGTCATAATCAAAATTGTGTTTTTAAAGTCAATTTTACGCCCCAATCCATCTGTCATATGCCCATCATCTAAAACTTGTAACAACAAATTGAAGACATCAGGATGCGCTTTTTCAATCTCATCAAGTAAAATGATTGAATACGGTTTACGTCTTACTTTTTCAGTTAATTGTCCACCTTCTTCATAACCAACGTATCCTGGAGGCGCACCTACCAATCGAGAAATAGAAAATTTCTCCATGTATTCAGACATGTCAATACGAATTAAAGCATCGTCTGTATCAAATAAATATTTCGCTAATACTTTTGCTAATTGCGTTTTCCCTACACCAGTTGGTCCTAAAAAGAAAAACGAACCAATCGGCTTGTTTGGATCTTTTAAACCAGCTCTGTTGCGCTGAATAGCTTTCACTACTTTGGAAACGGCATCGTCTTGGCCGATTACTTTTCCACGTAACTCTTCGCCCATCAAAACTAACTTACCTGTTTCCGATTGAGAAACACGTGTCACAGGAATTCCACACATCATTGAAACGACTTCAGCAACGTGTTCTTCCGTTACGGTCACACGATTTGCTTTCGCATCTTCTTCCCATTGTTTTTTAGCGATTTCCAATTGCTCTTGCAATTTCTTCTCACTATCCCTCAATTCAGCAGCCTTCTCGTATTGTTGTGCTTTGATCACATCGTTTTTATGTGCTTTCAGCGTTTCCAATTCTTGTTCTACCGTTAAAATCTCTTGCGGAACATGAATGTTTTTCAAGTGAACACGAGAACCTACCTCATCCAATGCATCAATTGCTTTGTCAGGTAAGTGACGATCCGTAATGTAACGTTCTGTTAACTTAACACAAGCGCTAATTGCTTCATCCGTATAATTTACAGAATGGTGATCTTCATAACGTTCTTTGATGTTGTTCAAGATTTGAACAGTTTCTTCGATCGATGTTGGTTCAATCAATACTTTTTGAAAACGACGTTCTAAGGCACCATCTTTTTCAATATATTGGCGGTATTCATCTAGTGTTGTCGCACCAATAACTTGCATTTCTCCTCGAGCTAATGCAGGTTTAAACATGTTAGAAGCATCCAATGAACCACTTGCACCACCAGCACCAATAATCGTATGAATTTCATCGATGAATAAAATCACATCTGGATTTTTTTCAATCTCTTGCATCACCGCTTTCATACGCTCCTCAAACTGACCTCTGTATTTTGTTCCAGCTACCAATGAAGCCAAATCCAAGGATACAATTCGTTTATTGAATAATACGCGGGAAACTTTTCGTTGCACGATGCGCAATGCCAAACCTTCAGCGATCGCACTTTTACCAACACCAGGTTCACCAATTAATATTGGATTATTTTTCTTTCTTCGTGCTAAAATCTGACTAACACGTTCTATTTCTTTTTCACGCCCAACAATTGGATCTAATTTTCCTACTTCAGCCATTTTCGTTAAATCCCTTCCGAAATTATCTAAAACGGGCGTTTTCGATTTTGGATCTGTTGGCTTACGTGGCGCAGAGAATTGATCTCCTCCACCCTCTTCGTCTTGTCCACCTGGGAACTCTGCCCTTGGACTTTTAGTTTCTTCAGTCATCGTTTCAAAATCATCTTTAATAGCATCATAAATGACACCGTATTTATTTAACAGTCGACAGGCAAAACTATCTTCCTCTTTTAATATGGATAATAATAAATGTTCCGTTCCAATAATTGGACTTTTGTACAATTTTGCTTCTAAATAAGTAGTTTTTAAAACTTTCTCAGCTTGCTTAACCAATGGAATATTACCAAGAGGTGTTTGAGCTGCAGCGACAGAACGTTGTAAACTACGTTCAATTTCTGAACGGATCAACTTTAAGTCCAATTGAAAATCATGCATAATCTTCACCGCTTTCCCATCTCCTTCTCGGATTATTCCTAAAAGCAAATGTTCTACACCGATAAAATCATTTCCTAAACGCATCGCTTCTTCACGACTAAAACTAATCACATCTTTAACACGTGGTGAAAATCTTGCTTCCATACTTTTAATTTTTCAAGGATAAAAATGTACAATTATCCGATACTACAAATATAAAACGAAAAAAATGTTAATAAGTCACCGAAAAAGTCAATTTTCCACAGATTTTTGTTAGTAAAAACACCTTCTGACCTGTTTTTTATACCAGTTAATTTTCTAATTTCGGAGCTTGCTTAAACCGCACAATAAACGTGCAATTAAAAAATTAGTGACAAGATGGCAGATGGAGAAAAAATAATACAGATTAACATCGAAGATGAAATGAAATCAGCTTACATTGATTATTCAATGTCGGTTATTGTTTCACGTGCGCTTCCTGATGTTCGTGATGGTTTCAAACCAGTTCACAGACGTGTATTATATGGTATGCAAGATTTAGGTGTCTTTTCAAATCGTCCGTATAAAAAATCAGCGAGAATCGTTGGGGAAGTTTTAGGAAAGTACCATCCACATGGTGATAGTTCAGTATATGACACAATGGTACGTATGGCGCAACACTGGTCATTACGTTACCCGTTAGTTGACGGACAAGGTAACTTTGGTTCTGTCGATGGAGATAGTCCTGCAGCAATGCGTTATACAGAAGCACGTTTACGCAAGATTGCAGAAGAAATGCTAGATGATCTTGACAAAGAAACGGTAGATTTCACACCTAACTTTGATGATAGTTTACTTGAGCCTTCAGTAATGCCAACTAAAGTTCCAAATTTATTAGTAAATGGAGCTTCTGGGATTGCAGTAGGTATGGCTACAAATATGGCCCCTCACAATTTATCTGAAGTTGTAGATGGAGTTATTGCATATGTTGACAACAAAGAAATTGAAATAGAAGAATTACTTAACTATGTTAAGGCACCCGATTTCCCTACAGGAGGAATCATTTACGGTTACGAAGGAGTTCGTGATGCGTTAATGACTGGACGTGGAAGAATCGTGATGCGTGCAAAAGCGGAAATTGAAGAACACAATGGACGTGAGCAAATCATTGTTACAGAAATTCCTTATCAGATCAACAAAGCAGAAATGATTAAAAAAACTGCTGAGTTAGTAAATGATAAAAAAATTGAAGGGATTTCAGATATCCGAGATGAATCAGATAGAAATGGAATGCGTATCGTTTACGAAATTAAACGTGACGCAATTGCCAATGTTGTATTGAACAAATTATACAAATTCACTTCATTACAAACATCTTTCTCAGTTAACAATATTTGTTTAGTTGAAGGTCGTCCACAATTATTAAACTTAAAGCAATTAATCTCAAATTTCGTTGATTTCCGTCACGAAGTTGTGATTAGAAGAACACGTTACGAGTTACGTAAAGCGGAAGAAAGAGCACATATTTTAGAAGGATTAATCATTGCTTCAGACAATATAGATGAAGTAATTGAAATCATTAAAAAATCCTCTAGCCCTGATGAAGCACGTGAAAAATTAAGTGTTCGTTTCGGATTGAGCGAAATTCAAACGCGTGCGATTGTCGATATGCGATTAAGACAATTAACTGGTCTTGAGCAAGATAAATTACGTGCTGAGTACGATGAGTTAATGAAAACAATTGCAGATTTAAGAGATATCTTAGATCGTGAAGAGCGAAGAATGCAAATCATCAAAGACGAATTAATTGAAATTCGTGCAAAATATGGTGATGAGCGTCGTTCAAGAATTGAATACTCAGCAAGTGAAATGCGCATGGAAGATTTAATCGCGGATGAAGAAGTTGTCATTACAATTTCTCATGCTGGTTACATCAAACGCACAAGCTTATCTGAATACAAAGTTCAAAACAGAGGTGGAATGGGTTCAAAAGGCTCAACCACAAGAGATAAAGATTTCTTAGAGCATTTATTTGTTGCTACTAACCATAATTATTTATTGGTCTTTACTGAAAAAGGAAGATGTTTCTGGATGCGTGTTTACGAAATTCCAGAAGGGAATAAAACATCTAAAGGTAGAGCAATCCAAAACTTAATCAACATCCCACAAGATGATAAGGTGAAAGCGTATGTGAAAGTTCAAGATTTGACGGACAAAGAATACGTAGAAAACAACTTTATTGTGATGTGTTCTAAACAAGGTGTTATTAAGAAAACATCTTTAGCTGCTTATTCTCGTCCACGTTCAAATGGTATTAATGCCATTACAATTCGTGAAAACGATGAATTATTAGAAGCAAAATTAACGAACGGAACAAACGAAATTGTTTTAGCAACTAATTCAGGTAGAGCCATTCGATTCAATGAAGAAAAAGTTCGTCCGATGGGAAGAAATGCTTCAGGAGTTCGAGGTGTTACTTTATTAAGCGAAGAAGATAGTTTAGTAGGAATGGTTTGTGTAGAAGATGTTTACTCTACTATTTTGGTGGTTTCTGAAAAAGGATACGGAAAACGCACGTTCTTAAACGATCCAGAAGACAACGAACCAGTTTACCGTATTACAAACAGAGGTGGTAAAGGTGTGAAAACATTGAACATCACTGAAAAAACAGGTAAATTACTTTCTATTTTAAATGTTTCTGATGAAGAAGATTTAATGATCATCACCAAATCTGGTGTTGCAATTCGTATGCACATTGACACGATTCGTACAATGGGTAGAGCAGCACAAGGTGTTCGTTTAATCAACTTAAAAGGGAACGCTGAAATTGCAGCAATCGCAAGAGTTCCTAGAACAGAAGATGAAGAAGAAATAGAATTAGATGAAAATGGTATAGTTATTGAAAACCCAATTATTGATGATGCTTCAACAGAGGAGACAACTGAAGAAGAAAATTCAGATATGGAATAATTAAAAAATTGCATCTATTAAGAAAAAACTGATTACGATGAAAAAGTCAATTCAAAAAACAACTTTAATTGCTGGAGCCTTGATGGTTTCAGCAATTTCTTTTGCGCAAAAGAAAAATGAAACGAGCGCAGCAGTTGAATTCAAAAACAACTACTTACCAAGTTATGCTTCGCAAGATTTTGACAAAGCGAAAAAAGCATTAATTGCAGCGAAAGGATTTATTGATTTAGCAGCTGAGCATATTGAAACGAAAGAAAGTCCAAAAACACTTTGGTTAAAAGGTGAGATTTATTCGAGTATTGTTATGCTAGGCATGCAAACAGTCGATACAAATTTTGTGAAATTAGTTGGAGCTGATGGAATTGATGTATCAATAGCTTCGTTCAAAAAAGGATTTACTGTAAGTGATAAATTTGACGATGAAATTCGTGAATCAGCTTATGGAAAACACGACATGATTGATCGAATGGCTGGTATGTTGTACAAAGGAAAAATGTTCAAAGAGGCTGCAGAAGCATATCAAACAGAATATAAATTCTTTGATGCTGTTGGCGAAACAGATAGTACTTCTTTATTCAATGCATCTTTGTGTTTTGAAAACGCAAAAGAATATGCAAAAGCAGCAAAAGGTTATGCTCAATTAGCACGTTTAGGTTACAAACCAACAACAACTTACGCTTTAGCTTCTACGAATTACAGAAGAAACAAGCAAAATGCAGAAGCGAAAGAATTAATTACTGAAGGACGTAAAAAATTCCCGTTAGACAAAGAATTGTTATTGGAAATGGTCAATTTTAGTATTGATGCAGGAGATGCTGCTGGTGCTGAAAACGCTTTAAATGAAGCAATTGCAACAGATCCAACAAACAAACAATTGCATTATACAATTGGAACAATTTACATTGACTTAAAGAAAAATGAAAAAGCAGAAGCTGCACTTTTAAAAGCCATAGAGATTGACCCTAATTACACAGATGCATTGTACCAATTAGGTGCACATTTAGTATCATGGGCTAGCGATATGAAAACGCAAGCTAATGCATTAAAATTTGGCGATCCAAATTACGATAAAATGATTAAAACAGCTGATGAAACATACACTAGAGCTATTAATCCATTAGAAAAATACATCGCTAAAAACCCAACTGACAAAGACGTATTAACGATTTTGTATCAATTGAATAGAAGTATTGGAAATACTGAAAAAGCGAAAGAATACAAAGCGAAAATTGACGCTTTAAAATAATTTAAATTTTGTTCAAAAAGGTCATTCATCAGAATGGCCTTTTTTTTGTTTCAAACACTTGTTTTTCAAGATTTTTAATTATCTTTGCACCCTTAAAATAAGACTGTTACCCTAATTTTGACAGTTTAGTATTTATCTCTTTCGAGAAAACAGGGTGCTCGAAATACAATTATTAAAAGCCACATGGCAAAAAACACAAGCATGCAGGGGACTGCAGATTTCGACTGGGATGCGTTAGCACTAGACGGATACTCAAAAATCCAACGTTCTGAATTATCAGACAAATACGAAGTAACATTGACATCAATCAACGAAAAAGAAGTTGTTGAAGGAACTGTTGTTATCGTAACAAAAAAAGAAGTAATCATTAACATTGGTTACAAATCTGAAGGAGTTGTTCCTGCATCAGAATTCCGTTACAACCCAGAATTAAAAGCTGGAGATGTTGTTGACGTATTCGTTGAATGCCAAGAAGACAAAACAGGTCAATTAATCGTTTCTCACAGAACAGCACGTATGCACAAAGCATGGTTGCGTGTGAATGATGTATTACGTACTGGTGAAGTTATCACTGGATTCGTGAAATGTCGTACTAAAGGTGGTTTGATTGTTGACGTATTTGGAATTGAAGCTTTCTTACCAGGTTCTCAAATTGATGTTAAACCAATTCGTGATTACGACGTTTACGTTGGTAAAAACATGGAGTTCAAAGTGGTTAAAATCAACCAAGAATTCCGTAACGTTGTTGTTTCTCACAAAGCGCTTATTGAAGCAGAATTGGAAGAACAGAAAAAACAAATTATCTCTGGTCTTGAAAAAGGACAAGTATTGGAAGGAACAGTTAAAAACATCACATCTTATGGTGTATTCATCGATTTAGGTGGTGTTGATGGTTTAATTCACATTACAGATTTATCTTGGGGACGTGTTAACCACCCAGAAGAAATCGTTGAATTAGATCAAAAATTAAATGTTGTTATTCTTGACTTTGATGACGATAAAAAACGTATTGCTTTAGGATTAAAACAATTACAACCTCATCCATGGGATGCATTAAACACTGAATTAAATGTTGGTGATAAAGTTTCTGGAAAAGTTGTTGTAATGGCTGACTACGGTGCTTTCGTTGAAATCGCTGCAGGTGTTGAAGGTTTGATTCACGTTTCAGAAATGAGCTGGTCGCAACATTTACGTTCTGCTCAAGATTTCATGAATGTTGGAGACACTGTTGAGGCAGTTATCTTAACATTAGATCGTGAAGAGCGTAAAATGTCTTTAGGTATCAAACAATTGATGCCAGATCCATGGGCTGATATCGAAGGTAAATATTCAGTTGCTTCTAAACACAACGCTAAAGTTCGTAACTTCACTAACTTCGGTGTATTTGTTGAATTAGAAGAAGGAGTTGATGGATTAATCCATATTTCTGACCTTTCTTGGCAGAAAAAAATCAAACATCCATCTGAATTCTGTAAAGTAGGTGACGAAATGCAAGTAGTTGTATTAGAAATCGATCGTGAAAACAGAAGAATTTCTTTAGGTCACAAACAATTAGAAGAAAATCCATGGGATGTATTTGAAACAATCTTCGGAGAAGGTTCAATTCACCAAGGAACAATCATTGAAAATAAAGATAAATCAGGAATCGTTGCACTTCCTTACGGAGTAGAAGGTATTTGCCCAGCAAAACATTTACGTAAAGAAGACGGAACAAATGCTAAAGTAGAAGAAACTTTAGATTTCAAAGTTATCGAATTCAATAAAGAATCTAAGAAAATCGTTGTTTCTCATACACGTTTATTCGAAGAGGGAGAAGATAAACCAACAACTACTGCGAAAGCAACAGGTGGTAAAAAAGGTGGAAACGCTGGTGGTGGATCATCAACTTCACAAGCAGTTAAAGCAATCAACCAAAACACAGAGAAATCTACGTTAGGTGATTTAGATGCTTTATCAGCATTGAAAGAAAAAATGGAAAAAGGAAACTAATCAATTTTCAATTTTTTAAAAAACCAGCTTAGAAATAAGCTGGTTTTTTTTATGGGAAAACGTTTGGGAAACTCAGTATTGCTGGATTCTTTACAATATTGCAATGTTGTAAAAAATATTTCAAACTATTAATGTAAATTAGAAAGAAAAAATTCCGGATAAATAAGAAACTTTAAACAATTAGATAATTCTATCTTTACAACATTGCAATATTGTAAAGATTTTATCATTCCAACAATAACAACAAATCGTCTTTCGCTAGATTTTTGGACGCATTCAAATCCACCTTAATCAAATCATCAATCATCTCTTTTTTGGATGCTTGCAATTGTATAATTTTCTCTTCAATTGTGTTCGGACAAATTAATCGAACTGCAATCACTTTTCTTTTTTGTCCAATGCGGTAACAGCGATCAATTGCTTGATTTTCAACTGCAGGATTCCACCACGGATCAACGATATACACATAATCTGCCTCGGTTAAATTCAAGCCTACTCCACCCGCTTTCAAGCTAATTAAAAAGACGCGAATGGAATCATTTTCCTGAAAATTACGAACAACCTCTTCTCTGTTTTTAGTTTTACCCGTTAAATATTCAAATGTAATTCCTTGTTGTACGAATCGCTCTTTGATCAAATCTAACATCCCAACAAATTGGGAGAATATCAAAATTTTATGGTTCGCAACTTGTTCAGAAACTTGATCCATTAATACATCGATTTTTGCTGACTCATTGCCATAAAAACCTTCATCATTCAATAATGCAGGTGAATTACAGATTTGTCTTAATTTTGTCAAACCTTGCAATACATGCATATTTTGATTCAATAATTCTTCCTTTTTGCTTTTCTCCAAGTATAACTTAAATTCATTTTTATACGATTCATAAACCGTTCGTTGCTCATTCCCCATTTCGCAAAACAAGACTATTTCTGTTTTTTCAGGTAATTCATTCGCAACTTGTTTTTTTGTTCTTCTTAATAAAAAAGGATGAATTTTTTGTTGTAATTCTTTAGCTCTTAATCCATCTTTGAACTTATCAATTGGAATAGAGTAATTATCTTTAAATCGTTGTTGAGAACCCAAACTTCCTGGATTTAAAAACGAAAATTGAGCATATAAATCATAGGTGTTATTCTCAATTGGAGTTCCAGTTAACACCAATCGATTTCTAGCCTTTAACAAGCGTACTGATTTATAACGTTTCGAAAGTGGGTTTTTTATTGCTTGAGATTCATCTAAAATCACATAATCAAAATCAACTAATTTTAAAGCTGTTACATCACTCAAAAGTGTGCCATAAGTCGTGAAAATAATATCGAATTTTTTGAAGAATTCAGCATCTTTTTTGCGTTCATTCCCATAATTCATATGGAATTTTAAGGACGGTGCGAATTTCTCTAATTCACTTTTCCAGTTAAACAATAAGGAAGTTGGCAGAACAATTAAATGCGGTCGTTTTCCGTTTTTTTCTTTTAACGATAAAATAAACGCAATAATTTGAATTGTTTTACCTAAACCCATGTCATCCGCTAAGCATCCACCAAAATTAAAAGAATCGAGAAAATGCAACCAGTTCAATCCTTCTTTTTGATAATCCCGTAAAGTCGCTTTCAATCCTTTTGGAATTTTAACTGTTTCTATTGCTTGAAAAGATGCTAACTTTTCTTTGTAACGATTGATTTCTTTAGACACATCGTTGGGTAACACTTCATCTTTGAACAGTTCATCGATGTAGGAGAAATGTATTTTTGATGTTCTTAATAAGTAATCATAAATTTCACTGGAACGAAAAAATGTGGCAAATTTATCTAACCATTCTTGCGGCATAATTCCTAGACGTCCATCTCCTAAACGCACGTATTTAGATTGGTTAACAACCGAACGTTGGATTTCTTTCAAACGTACGTTTTCATCACCAAAACTAACTTTTACAGCAGTTTCAAACCAATCGATTCCACTAGAAACAGCTAATGAAACAGACATTTTCGAAGGATGATAGACATTGTTTTTCAACGCATTGAATCCAAGAATTTCTACACCATCCTGCTGCCATTGTTCGAAAACTGTTAAAAACCATTGATCGTCTAAGAAGATTGCTTTGTTTAAATAGTAATAATCAAATTGTTCTTGTTCCTCAAAATTGGGGTGTTTATCTTCTATAGAAAGTAAAAAACGAATTTCCAATGCTTCATCGCGTTTGATTTCAAATGGTTGTCCCAAAGCATCTAACTGATAAATTCTTCTTTTGGAACGAACAGGTACTTCGATATTGCCATATTCGATCACTGGAGAAATTAAAACAAAGGAATCTGACTCACTCAAGTAAATTCTTTTTACAGGCGTTTTTTCACCGATAAAATCATCGTATTGTTTCGGAGTTGCTGGTTGCAAAAAGGTGTAATCTATTGTGATTTTATCAGCCAATTGATTCAATAAAGTAGCTTGAAATGAAGGGAATTTATCTTTGTGCAACAATATTTTAGCTTGCTGTTTTTTGAAAAAATGAAGCGCTTTTAAAACAGCTTCATCCTGACAATAGATCAAATCATTTGCAACCCTAATAAAAGTAGCATAGACTAATTTGATAGCAGAAAAATTAATAGAAACACTGTCAATGAATAACTTAGGTGTTAATTCATAAAAATCCTCTTTTTGAACAATTTTTAATTGAAATTCGATTACTGCTTTTTTTAATTGTACAGGTTCTAACCCTTGAACTGTACATTTATCAGATTGTTGTGTGTTTAAGCAATACACCGCTAATTCTTCACAATTACGAACGATTTCTTTTAAAGCAATTTGTTCGTCAGTTGTTTTACGATTTGGAATAAAAGTTGGTGAATTTTGAAAAACAGCAATTGCACTGTAAAATTTTAAAGATTGATGATCGTCACTTGAAAAAATATATTGTCGCGCGTCTTCTAATTTTAATGGATTTTTTATCCTTCCTTCTTTTGTTAAAAACGCACTGTATAAACTAATGTGAAAATCGTTAGCATAACGTGCTTCTTCAAATACAATGCAATTTTCTTTGGGAAGCCCAGCTTGATTTGAAATTTCAAAAGGTGTTTGTTTGGATGGTATTAATTGTTTTTTTAGTTGGTCTAGCGTTGACTCATTTATTGGTGTCAAGCCAGAAATTAAACTTTTAATTTTGATTTCTTTGTTTTCATATTGAAGCTCAAAGTAATCTTCTAAATTGTCTTTGAAGGACAATCCATAATCATCCGCTTGTTTTTGTAAATATACTTGGCGGGCATCTTTGTCAAAAAATGGACGTACTAATGCATCATCCTTTAACATATACATCGCCTTTTCTTGGTGCTTACACAAATGTGTTTTCAATTCTTCACATTGACATTCAAGAATTAAATCACCAGCTTCAAACGTTACATGAACCATTTCACGCTCGTAATAAGATTTTGAAACAACGATGATCGCTTCATTGATTCTTAATTCTTCAATATAAGCGCTTAAATTATAGCTGGGCGTATCTTTTAAATGACCAAAAATAAAGTCATTACTCAACTCTTTGAATTTTAATGCAGGGAACAAATAAGTTGTTGGATGTCCCGTTCTTTTTTCCTGAGCTAAAATATCATCTTGCAATAATTGCATCTCCATTTTGTACAAAAACGTATGTGCAGCTTGCAGTACCGCTAAAATATGCTCACAGACTTTTGCGGGATTATTAGTACACGTGCACGCAGTTGAATGAATGATTCCTTGAAAAATAACGATGTTTACCTTATAATAACTTAAGGCTTTGACATTTGCAGCAATTCCTAATTTACCGATATTTAAATTTTCGACCTCGCAATCTTTCATTTTTACTTTTAACGACTGATTCGAATGCGCTTCAATGTACAATTTAAATACGTCGTTTTTTATCATAAGTCAGGTGCATTGCTGCCAATTATTGATCGGTAAATAGAAATTATAGGGTAAAAAAAATCCTGAGTGTTAATCAGGATTTAAAGTTAAGGATTTAAACTTACTCAACAATCAATTTAATAGTTGAGTGTGATGGTAAATCTATACATTTAATGAAATAAGTTCCTGGTTCAATACTTGACACATCTATTGATGTATTCATATTCATATTAGTTGTTTCAATTACTTGACCTAAGGTATTAAGCAATTGTACTGTTCCGATATAATTTCCAGAAATAGTAGTTTTTCCAGTTGCTGGATTTGGCATTACTTTAAATTCAGATGCTAATTCATTCATTCCCAGCGAAGAACGAACATCAAAAACAATTGTTCCTGGAGCAACTCCTGCATCAAAATTAGTTACTTCATTATTGGTTTGATCGTACACATATACTTTTCCATAAGAAGTGTAATCAGTATTACTTGCATACAATAAATGGTTGGTTTCATCTTCAGCTAATTCATAATATGAAAGGGCTAAATTATTTACAGGTCCAACATTAGTCATTGCTAATACATTCCATTCATTTACGGTAATATCATAAGCAATTTGGTACGAAATATTCCCTTCTCTCACACATGATGTTCCACAACCTGTACTAGCCAACGATAGATTTTCTGTGATAACTGTATTATTTGATAAATCAACTCTTGAAATCGAAGAACCTGACCAATCTTTATTATTTACAGCTACTATGTAATTTCCAATTTTTACTAAATTATCTGGGTTTTTACCATTCACTCCTAAATCAACTTCATTTCCATACGTCAATGTAGCTAAATTCAAGGCTCCAATTAAGCCTTTTTCATTTCCCCATTCATAACCGTTATTTACAGCTACGTAGGCAGTTGATCCATCAATTACGATGTTTTGTGTCGCCCATTTCGGTCCTGAAACTGTATCAATAGCAGCAATCAATGATAAATCTGTTGCGTTGTAAATGTGTAAATACGAATTAAATGTAGACAAATATTCCCCTCTTGTGGCAACTAATTTATTTTGATACACACCTAAATTACGAACACCTGGACACGCTACTTCTGTTATCAACTGATTCGTTAATTTACTATACTTTAAGATTTTAGCATCTGCAGCAACATAAAAATAATCGCCTGAAATAACTAAATCAGAAGCAAAACGCATGTTTTCTAGTGTGTCTAACACTGAATAAACTTGAGTTTGAGGATTGTAAGTTCCTAATGTAACAGGAACAATTTGTGTGTTTGTAACGTAATCAAAATTACCTTCATTTAACACGTAAACTTGATGCACATACGATTGTGCTTGCGCCATTGCTGACATCCCTAATACAAGGGAAAAAATTACCTTTTTCATCTTTTTTGTTTTTTAAAGATTAATAAACTTAAAAACAAGAAGCATGAAAAAAGAAGGACAAGTCCGTTGGGGAAAACGGCTTGAGTCCGACTTTAATCTGAAGTCTTCTCTCTAGTTTTTGGCAAGTATTCTGACTCATACCAACTCGGCTTTGCCTTCCCGATTGCTCAGTGACGTCGTTAAACCGATTTAACAGTATTTACAGCTGCAGTTACAGTTTCGGATTTACACCGAATTCCTTTTTAATGCAAAAATTGCTACCAAAAACCGATGCAAAGGTAAGCAATTTAAGTAGGAATCTGTTGTTTTACCTAAAATTTCAATGTGTACTGAAGCATGATAGTACGTGGAGGTTCAATTTTCAATGGTCGCAATGAATAAATGCGGTTGAAAATATTAGAAGAAATAATGGCTAATTTATGTTTCTCATTGATTTGATAAGATAATCGAGCGTCAAAAATCCAATTTCCAAAACGATGCGCATTGTAATAATCCATGTATCGAATATCTTGTAATAATTCATTATCCACGGTGATTTGCTCAAAATCCTCAATGATTTTGTCCATGTTTACTATTTTACTAAAGTATTTCGCACTGATTCCGAAGCTTATTTTCTTTGCATAAACGAATTCAAAATCAGCTTTAACATTGTGCAAGAAACGGTACTTTAACACTTTATTGGAAGGATCTAATGAAGTTGAATTATAAGTAAATACTCTGTTCAAGGAATCAATGGCATACACATAATCAGGTGACAAAGTAGTTGGAACAATGTAATTATAACCAACAATAAAGTTTAAATCTAATTTTGGTGATAACTTGGTCATCCCTGCCATGCTAGCATCAATTCCTAAAACCCTGGATTTTCCGGTATTTAAAAATTTAAATCCAGCACTTGAACCCATCGTTTCAACAGAAGTAATTGGGTGCCAAACGCCAAACATGTATTCAATTGTATTTTGATATTCTTGCCAAAATCCTGCAACATCGATAAATCCTATAGTGTTTCCTAGTTTAAACCCTTGTTTCATACCTAATTCTGCATTCCAACTGCTTTCAGATTTCAAATCTGGATTAGGGAAAACACCAAAATTACCAACACCTGTCTTAATGAATCGTTCGGTGATTGTTGGAAAACGATAGCCTTCTCCAAAAGAAGCTCTGACATACGTTTCTTTAAAAAATTTCATACTAGCACCCGCTCTGAAAATTGGTTTAATCGCTTGAATGGTGTCGTTCAATTGAAAATATTCTAAGCGCATTCCAGCAGATAAATTCAATCGTTTACCAATTTTAATCTCACCTTGCGTATAAGCTGAAAGATTTAAAAGCTTGTTATTGGGGGTTCCTGATCCTACATAAATAGAGGAAAAAGAATTGACATAATTCCCAGTAATTCCACCAATAAACTCCAATTGCTTCAATTTAGTTAGTTTTTTCTGAAAAAGGTAATCCGCATAATAAGATGTCGCTCTATTAGATTGATTGGCCGTCATTTCATTATCAGTATGCAAAATACGTGTTCTTAAACTATGTTTTCCTTTTTGTGAGGTGTAATAATTAATAAAAGGATCTAGGTTAAAAATAAATTGATCTTGTAAAAATACAGCTCCAGGATATGCTCTAAACAAACCACTTGAATCATTTAACCAAGCTAAGGCCATTGCAGAATGTGAAAGCATAGCATTCCCGTTTAATCCATATGTTAACCCCTCATACTTTTTTGAACGATAGCGTAAATTAAAGTTTAATCGGATGCGATGAGCAACCATTTGTCGTTCTTTGAAATTAGAAATTGTATCAGGAAAAATTGTTGCAACTAATGAATCAGTAATTGGAGGACCAATGTATCCGTGATCGTAATTGTAATTTCCACCTATCACAAGATCTAAATTTTTTATTTGTTTTGAATGCAAGAAATTAACTCCGAAAATCCCAGGAAATGCTGTGTTCCATTTGGCCATTCCTGGACTTGAATACATTCCTGAATAAGCATTTATTTTTGTCACGGGCTTTGGGCCAGGAAAAGCTGTCCGAATATGTATTGAACCAGAAAGAGCTGAACTTCCTGATAAAACAGATGCTGCTCCTTTAATCACTTCAACTTGATTGATGTTTTCTACTGGAATAAAACCCCATTCTGGACGACCTGCATCACCAGAAAGCATTGGCATATCATCTACAATAACAGCCACTTTGGAGCCCACACCAAAAGTAAATCCACTCCCCCCTCTAATTTGAGGTTCACCATCTAAAATATTTAATCCTGGAGTTTGATCTAACGCTGTTTCTATACTTCGCGTGTTTTTATTTTCAATTAATTGTGGCTTAATCACTTGCATAGAAACAGTTTGTTCATCCAAGGGTTTGTCAAATTTTCCTACTTTAATTTCAACCGTTTTTAATTCTAATACTAATGGTTTTAATGTAAACGTAAAAAACAAGTTGGTATCCTGATTGATTTCAAAATTGACAAATGCTCGTTCATACCCAACATTTCTAATTTCAATTTCATAGACACCACGATTTAATAAAAACTGAAATTGACCTTGATCATTAGAAACCGTGCTTACATCACTGTTTTTTACACGAACAATCGCGCCAAAGACTGTTTCGTTTTTCTCATCAACAATTCTTCCTCTAACGCGTGAATTTTGAGCGAAAACGATTGATAAAAAACAGGATAAAAAAACGGTAATTATTATTTTCATTCGTTGTTTATTCTTTGATGAATTTAATCACACGGTTTTGAGTACCTGTTGACAAATGAATAAAATACATTCCTGATTTTTCTTGAAATAGAATGGATGACGCTTGCACTCCACTTGAAATAATTTTTCCATTGATATCATAAATTGTATAGGTATCAATTGCTTGTGGAGAATTGATTTTCAAATAATCTCCTGCATAATAAACAGCAATTTTTTCTAGTGATGCTTCGTTTATACCTAGTGGATTGTATATTAATTCAACATCATCAACCAAAACCTCATCATTCCCAGAGCCTTGACCAGGTGTTTTATTCGTTGAAAACGTTAAGAGAATATTGGTAATATTGGTTGCGGGTCCAACATAACTAAACGGTACACTAAATCGTTTCCATTGACCATTTGTTGAAGGGTAATACAATTGAGCTTGTGCCATTTGGTGCATTCCACCCTGATCATTTGGATCAATGAAATTATAATTATCGTGTAATATCGCATTCATTAATGCTTGATTCGTACCTGCAACTACGGGTGTGTATTTGGCCCAAAAAACAATTGAATCTGGAAGTGCGCTTATCGTTTCAGAAAACGCTGGATTTGTTACGTCAGAATAGGTGTGATTTAATGGACTTGTAATTGTAGAACTCGCCATGTTTACTCGCCCTAAAGAAATTGTTCCGTTTGCTGAAGCGCCAAGAATTGTTTTGGTCCAAATTCGAGCACAATATTGACCAGAAGCTCCTGGACGGATGGCAGTTGAACGTTGTAATTGTTGAGAAGCAAATGAAGCTAAACTCCCCGATGCAGTTTTAAATCCATTCCAATTTATAGGCTCCTCTGTTGGATTTCCAACATTTTCCCACAGTTCGAAATTACTATTTTCGATTTGAGATTGACTAATTGAATTTAATGCAATACAGATGCTAGTTATGCTAAGTAGTAATTGTTTTTTCATTTATTTTTCGTTTAAGTGTAACAAAGATAAAAAACGAAATGAGCTTTCAAAGGAAATCTAAAAATCAACCAAAAAAAAGTCTTATTTTTGTTCAATGCAAGTTAAGGATATCGACACAACAAAAGAACTTCCAATCATGGAATATTTCTACACCATCCAAGGGGAAGGAAGTTATGCAGGACGTGCAGCTTTTTTCATTCGTTTAGCAGGATGTGACGTAGGTTGTGTTTGGTGTGATGTAAAAGAAAGTTGGAATGCAGAAGACCATCCGTTGTTGACAATTGATTTTATTGTTTCTGAAGTAGTAAAGTCAACCACCAATTTTGTTGTGATTACTGGTGGAGAACCTGCTATGTATGATTTAACAGAATTAACGATGCGCTTAAAAGAGTTGAAGCTAGAAATTGCCATAGAAACTTCTGGTACTTTCGCTTTAATTGGTCACATAGATTGGTATTGTTTTTCTCCTAAGAAATTTAAACAACCCATTCAAGATGCGTATGATAAAGCTGCTGAATTAAAAGTGATTATCAATCATCCAAGTGATTTTGAATTCGCGGAATTACATGCTTCGAAAGTAAATAGTTCATGCAAAATGTATTTACAACCTGAATGGTCTAAACAAGATCGTTTTCTTCCTGAAATAATTGCGTATGTTAAACGTTATCCTCAATGGAGGATTTCTTTGCAGACACATAAATTCATGCAAATCCCCTAATTTTTAAAACGCATTTGACTATGAAATTTTTAATCCTTTTTCTAAGTATCTTTTTCATCCATTCAATGTCAATTGCACAATTTCATTATTCAACAAAGAATAAAAAAGCAATCAAACTATTTGAAAAAGGCCAAAAAGCTCCGAATGAATCATTGGATCCTGTTACGCATATTCCGAATTATAAATTAGGATTAAATTATTTTAATCAAGCATTAAAAAAAGACCCTCGTTTTTGGGAAGCTCACGTTTTTGCTGGAGAATATTGCGAAATGCTGTTAGATTATCCATCGGCTATTGCTCATTACGAAGCCGCAATTCAAATCAATCCACAACACAGTAAAACTGGAAGTACGTATTTTTATGCTGCCAATTTATACCAAGCCTTAGGGAATTATGAAAAAGGATTGCAATTTTCAGATCAATTTATAAATTATAAAAAAATAGCACCTAGTTCTATCCCAAATAATGAATTAGTGAAAAAAGCATATTTCATTCGTGAAAATTGTTTATTCGCTCTTGATGCCATTCAACATCCAATGTCATTTAATCCAAAAAATGTCGGAGAAGGAATCAATACAATCGATCCTGAATATTTCCCAACCATAACCGTTGATGGAAAAACGTTGTTGTTTACTCGAAGAATTAAAGATGAAAACGCGCAAAATCTGCGTAAATTACAGGAAGATTTTTTCGTTTCATATTTTGAAAAAACTTGGAACAAAGCACAACCAATGCCGAAAAATATTAACACCAATTTAAATGAAGGCGCTCCTTCCATTGCAGCAGATGGTCGTTCTTTGATTTTTGTTGCCTGTTCAGACCAATCTGGCACTAACAATTACGGAAACGAACGAACAGGTAAAGGAAGTTGCGATTTGTTTTTTACCAAAAAATTAGGTTCAAAATGGCTCAATCCAATTAACCTTCCTGGTAGTGTAAATACAGGAACATGGGAATCTCAACCTTCATTATCAGCTGATGGGAAAACACTTTATTTTATTCGCAGAGTCAATAAACGTGGTGAGGCCGCCAATTCCGATATTTATGTTTCTCATTTATTAGAGAATGGTGATTGGTCAACTGCTGAAGCACTACCTAGCAACATCAATACATTGGCAGAAGAAGAATCCGTTCTCATTCATCCTGATGGAAAAACCTTGTATTTTGCTTCTCGCGGCCACATTGGCATGGGCGGTTCAGATTTATACCTTTCTACTTTAGAAGATAATGGCAATTGGTCCAATCCTAAGAACTTAGGCTATCCAATTAATACGCATTTTGATGAAAATTCTTTACTCGTTTCAGCTGAAGGAACCATCGCATATTTTGCATCTAATAGAACGGGCGGTTTTGGCGATTTAGATATTTATTCTTTTGAAATGCCAGAAGAACTCCGTCCAACTAAAACGTTGTATTTTGAAGGATTGGTGTACGATGCTACAACTCAAAAACCACTTGGTGGGAAATTCCAATTAATTGATTTACAAACTGGTAAAGAAATTATTTTTTCTGAAGCAGATAAATTAACTGGAGAATTTTTAGTTTCTTTACCCATTCATAAAACATATGCTTTAAATGTGAGTTATCCTGGTTATACTTTTTATTCTGAAAATTTTAATATGAAAGATTCGTTAAACCGAACTGCTTTTCATATGAACATTCCAATGATTCCAATTACAAGTGAACAACCAAATTTATTAGCCAATGTATTCTTTGATTTAGGTAAAGCTAATTTAAGAAATGAATCATTTGTAGAATTGAATAAATTAGTTGACTTCCTTCAAAAAAACCCAACACTTTCAATTGAGATCAGTGGGCACACCGATAATCGTGGTGACGCATCAGCAAATGTTACCCTTTCGACTGAACGAGCGAAAGCAGTTTACCAATATCTTTGCGACAAAGGCATTACTCAAAAACGATTAACGTATAAGGGTTACGGTGCTTCTCAACCAATCAATACTTCAGAAGAAATTGAGAAGATTACGGATGCATTTGCAAAAGAAAAAGCACATCAAATGAATCGTAGAACAGAATATAAACTATTAAAATGATGCATTTTATTAAACTTATCCGACCAATTAACTTGTTAA
The DNA here is from genome assembly GCA_017984635.1 of Crocinitomicaceae bacterium. Lineage (GTDB taxonomy): Bacteria > Bacteroidota > Bacteroidia > Flavobacteriales_D > Crocinitomicaceae > M0103. The sequence goes on along the minus strand of JAGNZC010000012.1, from coordinate 26,965 downwards.
TCATTGCCATCACGATGTATGGTGTTCGATTTTACATTTTAAACATTCACTATTATGAAAAAGTGAAAGATAATTCATTGGATTTTTTCTTATTAGTGTTTTCAACACTTTTAATTGCTGCTGCAGGGAATATTATCAATGATTATTTTGACGTGCGTGCTGACCGAATTAACAAACCGGAACGTTTAATTATTACAAAACACATTGAGAGAAGATCAGCCATTTTAATTCATTGGATTTTTAATGGGATTGCATTTGCAATTGCACTTTATTTAAGTATAAAATACCAATCGCTTTGGTTTGTTTTTATCCATTTACTTTCCATCAATGCGCTTTGGTTTTATAGCATGCTTTTCAAACGAAAAGTATTTATTGGGAATTTAATGGTTGCTGCTCTAACTGCTTTGGTTCCTATTTTAGCTGTGATTTATTTTAAAGTTGGAAACACGTATCATTTAGCTTTTTCAGAATTTAAATCGGACTCTTGGATTGCAATTATTAACTACGACTTCTTTTATGTATTAGCCTTTTTTGCCTTTGTTCAAAACCTTGCACGTGAAATCATTAAAGACATGCAAGATGTTGAAGGTGATAAATTAATTTATGTGAAATCCATTCCAATGGTTTTAGGCGAAAAGAAATCCATTTGGTTGGTAACGTTTCTATTAGCAACACTTCCTATATTTTTCATTATTTACACAGTATTGTATTCAAAAAATTCATTGGAAGGCATCAATTATTTTGTTGCAACCATTCCTTTTATGCTTACCGCATTAATCAATTTAATTGTCATTTTCTTCAGTTTTAAAGATCAAACTAAACGCTTAAAATTGTATGACGCATTGATTAAAACATCTCTTTTAATTGGAGTTTTATCTACGTTTTACATAGCTTTATTGGCAACAATCTAATCTATTCAGCTACATGCAACTTATTTTAGGATCAAAATCTCCACGAAGAAAAGAATTACTTTCCTTACTCGGTTACCAATTTGAAATCAGAACAAAGGAAACAGATGAATCGTATCCAGAGACATTAGCACCAAAAGACGTTGCAACTTTCATTGCGAATAAAAAAGCTTCCGAATTAAATGACACATTGCAAGAGAATGAAGTTTTAATCTGTGCAGATACGATTGTAGTTCTTGGAACTCAAATTTTGGGCAAGCCAAATTCACCAAAACAGGCATTTGAAATGCTTTCCACCCTTTCTGGAAAAGAACATGAAGTAATCACTGGAATTACAATCGCTTCAGCAAGTAAAAAAATAGACTTCTCTGTTAATACAAAGGTTTTATTTAATGAGCTTTCATCAGAAACAATCAACTATTATATTGAAACCTTTCAACCTTTTGATAAAGCAGGTTCTTATGGCATACAAGAATTCATTGGGGCTGTTGGAATAAAAAGTATACAAGGTTCGTATAACAATGTTGTTGGCCTACCAACGGCTGAAGTATTTGAAGCGCTCAAGTCTTTTGAATAAAAAAAAGGCCGATATGCTATCGACCTTTCTCTCTTAATTATAAATCAGAATTAACGTACTTTGAACGTTACTCTTCTGTTTTTAGCTTGTTTTAAATCGTCTTCATCTACCGTTGAAATTTCTTCATTTGGTAATTCACTTCCTTGTGGAGATGCAATTAAACGCGCCTCAGGAATTCCATTTTCCATGAAATAAGCTTGAATAGCATCAACACGTTTTGTCGACATTTCTGCATATTGACCTTTTTCTTTTCCAACTTTATCTTCTTCAGGATCACTATGACCTAAAATCTCCAATTTCATTGTTGGGTTTTCTTTCAATGTTTTAACAACAAAATCTAAGGCTTCTTTTCCTGTTGGAGTTACTGTTGATTTCCCAAAAGCGAAAAACAATTGGTGCTTCTCAATTTTTTGAGCTGGTGTCATTTTATCATTCAAATTCACCGCTTTTTGATAAACTGTCGTTGAATAATTATCTTGATCTACTTCAATTTGACAATCACATTTATCTTTTTTACCTAATAACTCAACAGAAACATCATCAATGTAATAATAGGCAGCTACAATTTGATTGATCTTCAAATCTTTGTTTTTACGATTTGTTTCTGAACTTGTATTTGCATCAGGATAAAAGTTACCAATTGTAATGAATTTCTCACCACCAGTAGCTTCATAAATTCCACAAACTTGATCCCAATTGTACATTTGGTTGATTTTTTTGGTTTCATTATTAGCATGTAAAACATGAGCTACATCTTTAATAATTCCTTTATCTTCTGAACCAAATTGTTTTTTTGAAAAATTAATTCCAATTTGATTTGAAGCATATTTTGAACCATCCGCTAAAGACAAACTGAATTTCACACAGTAACGCATCCCTTTTTTCAACGGCGTACTTAATTTTGTCATCAAATAAGATCTTGGCACTTTATTTCCTACTGAAAAAGCTACAATTCCAGCATAATTAGAACCTTCTTTTGCATCTTCTTTTCCATACATGTTATCCGGAACATTGATTTCCAAGACTTTTCCTGGTACAAATAAATCTGCTTGAACAGCTGTTGGAGAAGTCCATCCAGTTGCACTAGAAATTGCACCCACTTTTTTTATTTTTCCTTCAGTTGCTTCAAAACTTCCATTTGGCACTAAGTTTTCTTGAGCAAAAGCACTAAAAGCACTCAATCCAAGTACGAAAATTGTACTTACGCGCATCATCTTTTTAGAAACGTATTTCATAATTTTTTACTGTTTTTATAAATGTTTTAACCTTTTCAGGATCAATATCAGGATACACTCCGTGACCCAAATTTACAATATGTCTTTGACTTTCAAAGCGATTCAACATATTTATTGTAGATTTTTCTACTTCAGCATGTGATGCATACAACGCACATGGGTCTAAATTCCCTTGTAAAGTCCTTGTTTCACCTACTTCTTTACGAATGGCAACTGCATCCATATTCCAATCCAATCCGATTGTATTACAATTCAATTTTGCTAAATCATTCACAGAATTAATTGCTCCTTTTGAAAACAGCGTCAACGGAACTTCATTGATTGCATTGGCGATTTTATCCAAATATTTCAAACCAAATTCTGCATATTGCTCTGTACCCAAAATCCCTGCCCATGAATCAAATAGTTGTAACATTTGTGCGCCAGCATTAACTTGTGCTTTCAAATAGCTGATGGTTACATCTGTAATACGATTCAATAATTCATGTGCTAAAGTTGGATTGGTGTACAACATTTTTCGTGATTCAGAAAACGTTTTAGATCCTTTTCCTTCCACCATGTAACAAAAAATTGTCCATGGAGCACCAGCAAATCCAATTAAGGGAACACGACCATTCAATTCTTTTTTGGTAAGGCGAATGGCTTCAAGTACGTACCCTAATCGATCTTCAATATCGAAATTAGTTTCTGCATATTTTAAATCATCCATCGTTTGAATAGTTTTTTCAAACCAAGGACCTTTTTGTTCTAACATTTGGTATTCCAAGCCCATCGCTTCTGGAACGACTAAAATATCAGAGAAAATAATTGCCGCATCAACATCCAAAATATCAACTGGTTGAATGGTAACCTCAGCCGCAAATTCTGGTGTCTCCACCAATTCTTTAAAACCAGAAAGTTTCGAACGAACCGCTCTGTATTCAGGTAAAATTCGTCCAGCTTGTCGCATTAACCAAACAGGATAACGCTCAATGGCTTCTCCTCTTGCAGCGCGTAATATTAAATCATTTTTTAATTCCATTGGAGCAAAGATAAGCAATCATTTTTTTTTATGGTAGAACTTACCATTGAATTTCAGTCAAACCATGTTGGTTTAAATAATGATTGGTTTTAGAAAATGGTTTTGAACCAAAAAAACCTCGATAAGCAGCTAATGGAGATGGATGTGGAGCTGTTAATATCAAATGTTTCGATCCATCAATCAAACGCATTTTACTTTGAGCATGCGCTCCCCACAAAATAAAAACTAAATGCTCTTTATTCGATGATAGCAACTCAATTACTGCATCTGTAAATACTTCCCAACCAAAGTGACCATGACTACCTGGTTTACCTTCTTCAACCGTTAATGCTGTATTCAATAACAAAACACCTTGTTCTGCCCAAGGTTCTAAATTACCCGACAAAAGAATTGAACGTTTTACATCTTCTTGAAGTTCTTTGAAAATATTGATTAAACTTTTAGGATATTTCTTCAAAGATGGATCAACTGAAAAACACAAACCATTGGCGTGTCCAATTGTTGGATAGGGATCTTGACCTAAAACAATGACTTTTGTTGCTTCAAACGAACATTTTTCAAATGCATTGAACACTAACTCTTTTGAAGGAAAAACTTGTATATTCTCTGAAGCATAAGCTTTTTCGACGCATTGCATTAAACTTAAAAAATAAGATTTTTCAACTTCAGATATTAATTGATTCTTCCACGATTGAGGTAATTCCATGCTTTAAATTTTCTGCTCAAATGTACATTTTTTATCTTTTAAAAGCACGAATTATCAAGGAATAGGCTATATTTGCCTTGCATTGTATGCTTTTAATTCTCACTATTCTGAAGTACATGAAAAAAATAGTTCTTGTTTTAAATTTAATTCTTTTGTTGGTAGCTTGTAAAAATGAAACTTCATCTACAAAACCTGTCGAAAAAGATAAAGCACCGCATTCAACAACAAAAAAGTTATCGGTTGAAGAACAAGCTAAAGCACATATAATGCGTGCATTATCAATTCCAGCGAATGAAAAGTTCACCTACACGATCTATAAAGAACATTTAGACGGCGATGATAAAATAGATGCCATTATCAAGCTTAATCGTTTTGAAAATGCTAAAAGCGACGCTGCAAAATCTCCTAATCCTGCTTTGTACTCAAAATTTGGATACATGGGATATTACAATTTCATCTTCTACTACGATGGAGAATTAAATTTGATTTCTCCTCAAATTGTCATTGCTTCTAATGCAAACGTTCCACTAAAAGTAAGCTTTGAAAATGTTTATTCTTTAGCATATAAAGATGCCATTGTCGAATACCATGTTTCGAATGCAGGTTACAGAGAATACTTTACAATTGTCAATCATACGCCAAAAAGTTATTTCAAATGGAAAAATTTTGACGGAATTTTAAAAGGAAAACAAGAAGCGTTTACATTTGGCTATTCCGACGGAACAATGGGACCGCTGAAAGATATTTTAATCTATAAAGCAAACTACCAACAACCTTCTGCCGGAACAGATCCAAATACTTTTGAGCCTAAACTTACAGCTACAAAGGAGTTAGCTTACCGCTTCTTTTATCATACTGAGACAGAAAAGTATATGACAAAAAATAAATAAGACAAATGATTTAAAAATGTAAATCGAATTATCTTTCATTACTTTTTATAAAAAGTAAGCATCAAGCAAATCGGATTTCTCGCATTAATTGTTTCAATTAAACTTATTGAGAATAAATTTTTACTTCAACTAACTTTTAGTTTTTAAACAAAAAAAGAGTGGCTATTTTTCAATAGCCACTCTTTTATTTAAAAATAAATCTTTTAAAAGCTTCCTCTCAAGGTTACAATAAAGTTTCTTCCTGGTGCAGAAATATTAGAAGCAAAAACGCGGTAGTTTTGATCTAACATATTTTCACACGCTACTTGTACACCAATAAATTTATTGAATTGGTAATTCAATTTTGCATTTACAGTAAACCAAGATGGCATTCCAGTTGGCAAAGCATATGCTTCATTGTCTTCACCTGAAGAACTGTAATCTTTGATATCTTTAGCACCGCTGTAATTCACAAATAAATCAGCTTTGACTTTACGATCAATTACTTGTAAACCAAATTTACCAAATACAGGAGGAATGTGATCCAATGGAACGATACCCTTATCTGAAACGATACGAGCATGTGTATAGTTATAGGTTGCGTAATAGCTTACATTATAATTTAATCGTCCATTAACAGCCAATTCTAAACCATATAGGAATGCTTTGTTCGCATTTGTTGTTGCAACAACTTGACTCATTGTTCCACCATATAAAATTGAATCTTGACCATTGTAGGTAAAGTTTTGAGTCGTTAACGCATTTCTATACCATGTGTAATAACCGTTTACTTGAATATTTAAAGCATCGCTAAAGCTGTGCGTAATTCCAACTTCTCCATTGTAAGTATATTCTGGTTTTAAAGATGAATTGGGTACCGTTATATTTCCAGGTGTTGATTCAAACACTTTACTCAAATCATCCACATTTGGCGCTCTAAATCCAGTTGAGAATACAGCTGTCAAGCGTGTTTCTGAAGAAGGTTTATAAATTAAACTAATGTTTCCAGTCAATGCATTATTGTTTTGATTCGCATCTTTAAATGGGAAATTAAAAAATGTAGTATCTGTAAATTTCGCGTTAAGTCCAACGTTTGAATAACGTAAACCATCATTAATGATTAATTTATCAGAAATAATCCATTTATGAGTTCCATAAACAGCAATAGATTGCATAGTAGCGCCTCCTGATGCATAACGTGTATCCAAAGGTGATTCAACGCCTGTAGCAATGTTTTTAGTGAATGCCGTTGAATTAACTGAATTGTACCATCCATCTACACCGTATCTTAGCTCATGATTTCCTAGGTATTTCAAGAAATCTAAATTGAGCGTATACACATCTAAATTTTCAATTCGGTTATTTAGATTATTGTTTTTGAATTTGCGGTCTATTCTACTTTCTTCAATTTGTTGATACGCTATAATCAAACGTGCATTATCATACATTTTAGTTGCTTTTGACAATTCTAGTGTATAAGACGTCATCATTCTTTTTTGAGGACCATAATACCATTCTGCAAATTTTGGTTTTGAACCTGAAAGTAAGGTTAAACGATCGTAACGATCAATGTTAGATGAATTAGAATACTGGAGATTCAAAATGTGTTTTACAGTTGATTTTTGTTGGAATAAGAATTTTTGTAAGATATCATACTGAGAATAACCTGAACCAACTTGAAGATTCGTGTCTTTGTTCATCACCATCGAATCTACACCATTGATTCGATCCGCATACCATGTTCTTGCACCAAAGTTACCCACTTCTGTCGCTCTAGCCGCTCCTTGACGCAAATCTCCAAAATTAGAATACGTAAACGATGTTAATGAGCCGAACTTTTTTCCTCCAACTGCTACATCTGCATGCGCAGCATATCCTGAAACAGCTGACATATATCGTGTATATGCGTTTGATTTCACCACAAACTTACCACTTTTGGATAATAGTGGATTTTTAGTTGTAAAAGACATAACACCTCCAAGCGCATCGGAACCATATACCACAGAACCAGGACCATAAACGATTTCAACACGATCCATAATTGCATTGTCTAAGGTCAACACATTTTGTAAATGCCCTCCTCTGTAGATTGCATTGTTCATTCGAACACCATCAACAACCATCAACACTTTATTGGTTTCAAATCCACGAATAATTGGACTTCCACCACCTAACTGTGATTTTTGCACCATCACATTTCCAGAATTAGCCAAAACATCTGCTGTAGATGATTGATTCATATCTTGGATTTCTCGCGCAGAAAGAACTTGTACTTTTTGAGAAACATCCCTTTTAAATTCTTCAAATCGACTCGCTGAAACAACAATTTCGTTTATTTCATTGAATTTTTTGATCATTTTAACCGTGTAATTCAATGACTTCAATTTTTCTAATGTTGTGAAGTTCAATTCAAAATTTGGGTTTCTAAAATAAATCTCTTGTGTTGGTGCACAATCTTTCACGTTTATGATACCATCATCGCCAGACACAGCAAAAGGATAGCCTTCATTTGCTTTAAAGATTTGAACATTTGACAAAGGCTCTAAGGTATGTTGATCAACCACTGTAATTTTTTGTGTTTGTAATTGTGCTTGAACACTTATGAATAAGCACATAGAAACGAAAAGTAACTTAATTTTTTTCATTTTTAATTTTTTAAATTCAATAATCAGTCAACTGAATTATATTCAGCAACCAGTATTATTCAAACATCCATTGATGTTGAATAATTCGAACGCATTCGAATGTTTATGAAATTAAAAATGAATTTGGTGGCGGTGTTTCAATTGATGGATCTATTGTCTCCAATTGAAACGTGTATTGAAAAAAATCGTTTGAAAGAAGAATTGGCAAGAATTTTTCAAGCGTGAAATTAACTTCGTTTAATACAAAGGGAACTTGAACAAGTTTAAAGAATTTACTCAACGATTGCGAATTTTTTTCATCACCCAAATTGGATGAAACGTACTGTTTTAAATCTTTGAACAATTGCGTTTCTTGATCATCGGAAACACATTTAAAGTAATGAATGCCTTTTTTGGATGTTCCTTTGTAAACAACATCATACATGTGTCCATCCAATTCAAACTCATGCTTTTTATGCCAAACTAAATCCTTGATTTCTTTCTGATTGAATTGAAATGCAATCAATTGTTTTTGAGGCACTCCCTGCTTGATCAAACTTTTTAATTCCTTTTTTATCTTGAATTTTGAAAATTCAAAATAGCCAACAAACCCGATCAGTTGCCAACTAATGATACAAAAAAGAAGAAAAGATAAAATTCGTCTCACAAAACAAATGTATATATTTGATTTCGATTACTAAAATTTATGCTTAAAAAGTTAACATGAAGCACTATTTAGAAGCACCTTCAACCTTTCGCTATGTCACACATGGTTCTGAAAAAGCACCTCATTTATTAATCGTTTTACATGGTTATGGTCAACTGGCAGAATATTTCATTCGGAAATTCCAGGTTTTGGAGGACGATTTTTTTATAGTTGCACCAGAAGGAATGCATCGTTTCTACTTAAAAGGAAGTAGTGGGCGCGTTGGAGCTTCTTGGATGACAAAAGAAGAACGTCAATTAGACATTCAAACGAATATGAATTGGCTCAATACCTTATTAGCAAAATTGACATCCGAAAACACCTATCAAAAAATCAGTTTATTGGGATTTTCTCAAGGTGGAGCCACAGCAGCACGTTGGTTTCATGCGACGAACCAATTCGATCATTTCATTAGTTGGGCCAGTGTTTTTCCTCCGGATTTAGAACAGGAACTAACTAAAACACCAAACACTACAAAAACCAACTTTTTTGTCATTGGAACCAACGATGAATTTGTAACACCAGATGAACAAACAAACTTGCTTCAAACCTACCAAGACAAAGGCTACCAAACGATTGTTTACGAAGGAACACATACGATTGATTCAGCGTGTTTACAAAAATTAACAGCAGCTATCAAATAATTTTATTTAATACCACGTTATTTGGTACAATTTCTGATATTTGCACTGAAATTTAATACATTCAATAGATGAAACTTTTAGTTGTACTTTTTGCATTCGTTGCATTCACTGGATTTGGTCAAGATGCTAAATCTCAAGCTGTTTTAGATAAACTTTCTACAAAAATGAAAGGGATGAAAACTTTTTACATCGAATTTTCAGCGACAATTAAAAACAGCTCATCAGGAACCAACGAAAACGAAACTGGAAAGGGTTGGGTAAAAAACAACAAGTTTTATGCAGCGTATGGCGATAACACCATCATTTCTAACGGAATAAAAACATGGTCAGTTGTTAGGGACGAGAAATCAGTATACGAAAGTGACGCATCCGACAAAGATGAGCAATCGTTGAATCCTAAAAAATTAATGACCATTTGGGAAACAGGATTTAAAAACAAATACGACAAAGAAGATAAAATCAATAACGAAACCGTTCATATCATCAACTTATTTCCAAAAAACCCTTCAAAAGTTGATTATCACACCATCACTTTATACATTTCTAAAGTTTCCAACGAACTAAAAAAAGCGGTAATGCGCTCTAAAGATGGTTCTACAATGGTTTACTTATTGACAAAATTCCAAGAAAACCCAGCAATCGATGATTCAAAATTTGTCTTCGACTTGAAAAAATTCCCGGGTTATAGTGTGATTAAGGATTGATGTCTCTTCATCATCGTCTTTTGTGTTAAATTTTTCTTGTTAGAACTAATTTAATTTATTGTGATTTATTTCTTAATTTCAAGCTCAATTAGAAGTTAATACTCAGTTTTGTTTGAGAAATAATATTCATAATTTATGAAAACAGTTCATGTTGCAGCAGCAGTAATTATTAAAAATAAAAAAATATTGTGCGTTCAACGTAATTCTAATAAATTCAACTACATTTCTAATAAATGGGAATTTCCTGGTGGAAAAATTGAAGAAAATGAATTAAGCGAAGAAACAATTAAACGGGAAATTAAAGAAGAATTAAGTCTTACAATTAAAGTTAATGGTTTTTTCGTTCAAGTTGATCATTTATATCCTGATTTTAGAATAATCATGGACACTTTTTTATGTGAAATTGTTTCAGGAGAAATTCAATTAAATGAACATATTGATTTGAAATGGCTTTCAAAAAATGAATTGCCCTATTTAGATTGGGCTGCAGCAGACTTACCTATTGTTAAATCATTAATTGAACAAGAAAATTAATGGAAGCCCTTAAATTAGCAATTCAACAATCAGTCACAACAGGTTTTGTAGATGATCAGATTTCATCTATTTCTGATTATAGACCATCTATTCTTACAAATGAACCAGTATTAAATGAGAAAGTATTAACTACTATTCTGGATGAATTACGCACATGTGAATCTTTCTTTTTATCGGTTGCTTTTATAACTAGTGGTGGTGTAGCTTCATTAATGGGTGCATTATTAGATTTGAATGCAAAAGGCGTTAGTGGAAAAATTTTAGTTTCAGAATATTTGAATTTCACAGAACCTGAAGCACTTAGAAAGTTATTGCAATTACCTAATGTTGAATTGAAAATTGCAAATGAAATCGATTTTCATTCTAAAGGTTTTCTTTTTACACATTCTAATTATTATACTATAATTATTGGAAGTAGTAACATTACTCATGGTGCACTTACAAAAAACAAAGAATGGAATTTAAAAGTAACTGCTCATAAGGATAGTGAATTATTTAAACAAACAATTATTGAATTTGATAAAGTATTTGTTTCGTCTCAAAGTGTTACAGAAGATTATTTAAATCGTTATTCATTTATTTATAATTCTGAAAAAAAATTAAGACAAGGTTTAAGAAAAGCGTTATTAGAAAATACGATTCAAACTATTGAACCAAATAAAATGCAACAACAAGCATTACTTAATTTAATGAATTTAAGAAAAGCTGGAAAAAACAAAGCATTATTAGTTTCAGCAACAGGAACTGGTAAAACATTTTTATCAGCTTTTGACGTTTTGCAAGTAAAACCCAAAAGTATGTTGTTTTTGGTTCATAGAAAAAACATTGCTCAAAAATCAATGGAAAGTTTTCAAACTTTTTTGGGTAATGATATTCAAATGGGTTTGTATTCAGGTAACACCAAAAACAGTTCTGCTGATTATATTTTTTCTACGATTCAAACATTTAGTCGTGATGAACATTTGAATAAATTTGATCAAGCACATTTTGATTATATCGTAATTGATGAAACCCATCGTGCAAGTGCTGCGAGTTATCAAAAAATATTGAATTATTTTAAGCCAACCTTTTTATTGGGAATGACAGCAACTCCAGAAAGAACTGATGGTTTAGATGTTTTTAAAATATTTGATTTTAATATTGCTTTTGAAATACGATTACATGATGCACTTGAACAAGAAATGTTGGTTCCTTTTCATTATTATGGAATCTCTGATATTGAAGTAAATGGAAATTTATTAGATGATAAAGCTACAATTCATGATTTAAATCGACTTGATCGCGTTAATCATATTATAGAAAAAATAAATTTATTTGGTACTGATTATGGTGTTACAAGAGGACTTGTTTTTTGTTCTCGTCAAGAAGAATGTAAATATCTATCAGAACATTTCAATAATGCAGGATTTAAAACGTTGGTTTTAACTGGAAGTTCATCAGATGACGAACGTTCACGCGCTATCGATTTATTAGAAACCGATGATTTAGAGATTAAATTAGACTATATATTTACTGTTGACATTTTTAACGAAGGAATTGATATTCCTCGCGTCAATCAAATAGTCATGTTACGACCAACTCAATCAGCGATAATATTTGTTCAACAATTAGGGAGAGGTTTAAGAAAGCGTGAAGGAAAATCATACGTAACGGTAATTGATTTCATAGGAAATTACCAAAATAATTTTTTAGTACCAGTAGCATTATTTGGCGACAATTCTTTTTCAAAAGAAAATTTAAGAAAGCTGGTAAATCGCCCTGAACAATCCATCATAGGAGCTTCAACCATATATTTTGATCGTGTTGTAAAAGAAAAAATTTTCAACTCAATCGATAATGGAAATTTGCAGCAAAAAAGACAATTAAAAGAAGACTACTTTTTACTAAAAGGTAAAATAGGAAGAATCCCAAATTTCACTGATTTTATTAATCATGGTGAAAGAGACCCTTACCAATATATTGAAGTTTATGGCTCTTATTATTCATTTTTAAGATCAATAGATGAGGTGAATTCTATTTTAACTAAAAATCAAGAGGACTTAATTAATTTTATTTCAAAGGAAATATTAAACCCAATAAGATTTATAGATGTTCATTTATTCAAAACAGTTTTATTAGCAAATGAAATCTCATTATCTGAATATGAAAAACTATTTCAAATTGAAACGAATATCAAACTTGAATCTATAGATCATTCATTATTAGTAATAAATGGATTGTTTCATACGATTAATGTTGATCGGAAATTAGTTAAAGTTGGTTTACATCGTAAATATGAAATAATCAAATTTGTCAATTCTAAGCTTATATTAGGTTCAACATTAATAGAACTAATAAACTCAGATTTCATCAAAAACACCTTGTTGGATTTATGTGATTATTCATTGCAGAATCTTCAAAAATCAACTTATGACATTACAATAAATGATTTCTCTTTAAACAAGCGATATACGCGTAAAGATGTGTTTAGAATTTTAAAATGGGATGTAAATCCTGTAGCTCAAAATGTCGGTGGTTATATGATTTCAGCTGCAAAAAATGACTGCGCAATTTTTGTGAATTATCAAAAAGATGATGAAATATCAGCAACAACAAAATATCATGATCGTTTTGCTTCAAAAAATGAATTTATTTGGATGTCAAAAAGTAAAAGAAAAATAAGTTCTCCTGATGTCTCAACAATTATTAATCAAAAAGAAAATAAAATTCGATTACCGTTATTTGTAAAAAAATCAAATGCAGAAGGCAGTGACTTTTATTACCTAGGAAATGTAAGATACAAAGAAGATAGTGCCATTGAGAAACAACTTCCAGATGATAATGGAAATCTTGTTTCAGTAGTTGAAATGTCATTTATTTTAGATTCTCCAGTTGAAAAATCATTGTATGATTATATTGTTTACTCTAACTAACCTCAATGCTATCAACATACATTCATTATTTTTCCAAATTACGCCGTGATAGTAAAAACGGAGGTGCGCCTCACAAACCAATTTTATTACTTTCTATAATTGAGTTAGTTCAAAAAGGAGAAATCATTAATAATCGTATAGAAATTACGCCTGAATTAGTATTGGAATTTAAGAATAATTGGAGTAAGTTGGTGACTTCACAACATCATCCAAATTTCGCCTTGCCATTTTTTCACATGAAATCTGAGCCTTTCTGGAAGTTGGTAACTAAAACAGGAATGATTTTGCCTATTTCAAATTCAAATAGTGTGAAAAGTTTTAATTCATTGAAAGAATCAATCGCTTTTGCGGAAATTGATAAAGAATTGTTTTTGTTCTTGGTTGACCCTATCTCTAGTGCGGTTATAAAAGAAAACTTATTAGAAAAGTATTTTTCGGAAACTAAAAATGAATTGCAAAACAAATCTTATAATTTATTTAATATTATTGAAAATCAACTAGTTGCTGACAACGCTTTTGAATATAGATTGAGAATTGAAGAGTTGAAAAATACATTATCAAAAGAATCATTCGAGGAAGAAGTTTATGTCAGAAGCGGCGTTTTTAAAAAGGAAATACCAAAGATTTATAATTACCATTGCGCAGTATCTGGAATGAGAATTGAATCAACAACAAATGCGCAATTAGTTGATGCTTGTCATATTGTACCTTTTTCGGTTTCTCAAAATGATACAATTCCAAATGGAATATCTCTTTCACCAAATTTGCATCGTGCTTTTGATAGAGGTTTAATTGCAATTAATGACAATTACGAATTAGTTGTTTCAACTGCAATGAAAGAAAATGATTCGCCCTATTCTATCAAACAGTTTGTTGGCAAACAATTACTTTTACCAAGTAAGGAAATTTTTTATCCATCGTTTGAAAATTTAAATTGGCATTATAAAAATACGTTTATTCGCTAATCTTTCTAAACTTTTAAAATCTCTCCATAATAGAAAAAAAATAACTGCAATTATTTTTTACACGTAATAATTTATTATTTTTACACGTATAAAACATTGATATGAACACAAAACTAACGTTAAACCTCAATAAAAGCGTGATTGAACAGGCTAAAAGCTATGCAAAAAGTAACCATGTTAGCTTGTCTAAATTGATTGAGAATTACTTGGGTTCTTTAAATAGAAACAGCGATTCTTCTGATAAAATCAGTCCACTTGTTGCAAGTTTAACAGGCGTAATTCCAAATGATTCGTTAAATGAAAAGAAGGGATACACAGATTATCTCATTGAAAAATATTCGTAATGGAACAGCTTTTTGTTGACACCAATATTGTATTGGATTTGCTGGCTCAAAGAGCAGAATTTTTTCAAGAAGCTCAAGAATTATTTACACGAGCAGACTTGAATAAAGTTGAATTAACAATTTCAGCACTCACATTTGCTAACACCCATTACATTCTTTCAAAACATTTAAAACTAGAAGAAACGCGTAAAATATTGAATACGTTTAAAGTTCTTGTAAACGTTGCGCCTGTTGATGATAAAATAATCGAACTTGCTTTAGCATCAGATTTTAAAGATTTCGAAGATGCTATTCAATATTATTCCGCATTAGAAAGCAAGGCTCAAATCATTATTACCCGCAACAAAAAAGATTTCAAGTACGCAAAAATCCCAATAATGACAGCGAAAGAATACATCCGAAAGTAAGGATTTACTTCTTCTTTTTCTTCTTCTGACCTTTTGTAATTGGGCGACCGTACTTTTCTTGTTTCATTTTTTTCCAGTCCTTGCGCACGTTAACCTTTTGATTCTTCAAGGATTTTTCGTGGAAAGCAGGTCCTACCTCGCGTTTCGTAATTTTGATTTGCGGTTCAGGCATGGTCGATTTCGGTTCCTCATCAAGAATCAATACATTCGAAATCGTTACTATTTCTGGGAACGAATGGTATTCAATCGTTAAATCACCTAATTCTTCTTCAATCGCTTTCTGTTGTTTTTCTTCAAAAGGAGAGAAGAAACAAATCGCAGTTCCTTGCTGGTCTGCCCTACCCGTTCTACCAACTCTGTGAATGAAATTCTCGAAATCTTCTGGCGCGTCAAAATTGATCACATGCGTCACACCTGTTATATCAACACCACGAGAAATGACATCTGTAGCTACCAACAAATCAATTTCTCCAGTTTGAAATTGTCGTACCGTTTCAAAACGATTATTTTGCGATTTATTGGAGTGAATTATTCCTAAACGTTCTTCAAAGTTTAATTCCAACCGTTCATGAACGATCGTTGCAAACGCTTTACTACTGGTGAAAACCAAGACTTTTTTCATGTCTTCATCGGTTTCAAGCAAATGTTGTAATAAATTCAATTTGGTATTGAAATTGGCAACTTTATATCCTTCTAATTTGATACTTTCCAAAGGTGTTCCAGCTGGAGCAGCCTCCACTTTTACAGGAGCAATGAAATAATTATCAATCAATGCCTCCACGTCTTCGTTCATGGTTGCAGAGAAAAACAAACTTTGTTTGCGTTCCGGTAAAATATCTAAAATATTCGTTAGTTGCGTTCTAAATCCTAGGTCAAACATTTCATCCACCTCATCCACTATTAAGCGCTTGATGTTTTTCAACGCTAAATCTCCACGCAAAACTAAATCTAACAAACGTCCTGGAGTCGCAACCAAGGCATCTAAACCAAGTGAAACTTCTTCTGCTTGTGTTCGGATGTTTGCTCCACCATAAACCCCGACAACCGTAAAGGTCATGTACTTGGTTAACTTTTCGATTTCCTCCACTACTTGCATCACCAATTCACGCGTTGGAACAATGATTAATATTTGAGGCAAACGATCTTTTGTAAAGTTCCATTGGCGCAAGGTTGGCAATAAAAACGCTAAAGTTTTACCCGTTCCTGTTTGAGCGATACCCAACATGTCTTTTCCGGACATAACGACAGAAAAAGCTTTTTGCTGAATGGTTGTTGGTGTTTCAAATCCTAAATCATCCAATGCGTTTAGCAAAGGTTTGTTTAAGTTTAAATCACGAAATGTACTATTTTCCATTTTAATTTTTTACGTGTGAAACCACACTTTTAATATGCTAAGAGTGCATTAATCGCATCTCTTAGTCGTTCTTTTGGTAAAAATTGTGTTTCCAACGAAACCGCAAAAGGAACTGGTGTATCCAACGAAGCAACACGTTTCACTGGTGCATCTAAATCTTGGAAGCAATTTTCAGTAATTAAAGCAACCAATTCACCGCCAATTCCGCCTGTCATGCAATCTTCGTGTAAAACCAGTACTTTACCAGTTTTTCGTGCTGCAGCATATATTGCTTCAGTGTCCAACGGTAATAAGGTTCTTAAATCTACAATTTCAGCTGTTACCTCTGGCATTTCAGCTAAAATTTCAGTCGCCCAATGAACTCCCAAACCATAGGTTACAATCGTTAAATCGTTACCCGTTTGAACCGTTCTAGCCTTACCAATTTCAACCGTATAATAATCAGATGGAATTTCTTCCTTCAAACTTCTGTATAAATATTTGTGTTCAAATACCATGACTGGATTTGGATCTTCAATAGCAGCATTCAATAATCCTTTTGCATCGTATGGAGTGGATGCGTAAACTATTTTCAATCCTGGCGTATGAAAAAACCAAGCTTCGTTACTTTGTGAGTGAAAAGGTCCAGCTGCTGTACCTGCACCCGTAGGCATGCGCACCACAACGTCTGCATTTTGACCCCAACGCCAATGCATTTTTGCTAAATTATTGACAATTTGATTAAATCCACACGTTACAAAATCAGCAAATTGCATTTCTACAATCGCTTTCATTCCTGCAATCGACAAGCCTAAACCTGCTCCAACTATCGCCGATTCACAAATTGGTGTATTGCGCACGCGTCCTTTTCCAAACTGCTCAACAAATCCTTCTGTCACTTTAAATGCACCACCATATTCCGCAATGTCTTGTCCCATAATTACTAATTCTGGGTATTTTTCCATCGATTGACGCATGGCATCTTGTATCGCATCAATAAAACGCTTTTCTTCTTTAATACCGCTTGCACTTTGAACAGCTTGATCAAATGGAGCATATACATCTGTCATTTCAGTTGCTAACGAAGCGACAATTGCTGGTTCAGCATTTGCTTCGTCAAATCCAACTTGAATTTCCGTTTTAAATGCATTTTTGATGTCACTTTCCATCGATTCATTCAGAACACCAATTTCTTTCAAGTACAATTCGTAATTCGCTACAGGATCAAATTTCTCCCAGTGGTCTTGTAAACCTTCAGGATAATATTTTGTACCTGAAGCCTCTTCGTGACCACGCATTCTGAAAGTCATTAACTCCAATAAAAATGGTTTCGGTTCCACACGAATTTCTTCGTTAATTTTACGAACTGTTCGAATCACTTCCAAAATGTTGTTTCCATCCACTTGAACAGCTTCCATACCGTATCCAATACCTTTATCTATGAATTGTTTGCATCTAAATTGTTCTTCTGAAGGCGTTGATAATCCCCAACGATTATTTTCAACTGCAAAAATCACAGGTAAATCCCACACACTTGCCACATTTAATGACTCGTGAAAATCACCTTCTGAAGCACCACCATCGCCAGTAAAAACGATTGTAGATTTCTGTTCATTCTTTAATTTTGCTGCTAATGCGATTCCATCTGCGATGCCTAATTGAGGTCCCAAATGCGAAATCATACCAACTATTTTATAGTCTTGTGTTCCAAAGTGAAACGAACGATCGCGTCCTTTTGTAAAACCAGCTTCTTTCCCTTGAAATTGAGCAAATAATCGTTTTAGTGGAATATCACGTGTTGTAAAAACACCTAAATTTCGATGCATCGGCAAAATATACTCATCCTGGTTCATTGCATACGCACAACCTACAGAGATTCCTTCTTGTCCCCAGCCAGAAAACCATTTCGTGATTTTCCCCTGACGCAATAAAATCAACATTTTTTCTTCAATCATACGCGGTTTTAACAGCGTTTTATAGATTGTTATTAATTCTTGATCATCAAACCCATCACGGTTGAAAGTGGTGTATAATTTATCTAATTTTTCCATACGTTGAAATCGATCGAATAATTTACAAAATTAATGCAAATTGTCGGAGAACAAGCGTAGAAAGTGAAAAAGGTTGGAAATAAAAAAGGCTGATTCAATTGAACCAGCCTTTTGTTATAAGATATGAATGAATTAAACCAAACCTTGGTCAATCATTGAATCAGCAACTTTTACGAAACCAGCAATGTTTGCTCCTTTTACGTAATCAATTGTTCCGTCTTCTCTTTTACCGTATTTCACACAAGCTTCGTGGATTGAAACCATGATACCGTGTAAACGTTGATCTACTTCTTCAGCAGGCCAAGATAAACGCAATGAATTTTGTGACATTTCTAAACCAGAAGTTGCAACTCCTCCAGCGTTAGACGCTTTTCCTGGAGAGAATAAAATTCTAGCAGCATCAAATGCAGCAATTGCTTCAGGAGTTGAAGGCATATTAGCACCTTCAGCAACACACATTACACCATTTGCAATCAAAACAGCAGCTTCTTCACCGTTTAATTCGTTTTGAGTAGCACAAGGTAACGCGATGTCAGCTTTCACTTCCCAAGGACGTTTTCCAGCAACAAATTTAGCTGAAGGATATTTTGCAACGTATTCTTCGATACGACCTCTTTTCACATTTTTCAATTCCATTACGAAAGCCAATTTATCAGCATTGATACCATCAGCATCGTAAATGTAACCTGAAGAATCAGATAACGTAACAACTTTTGCACCTAATTGAGTGGCTTTTTCACAAGCGTATTGCGCAACATTTCCAGATCCAGAAACAGCAACAATTTTACCGTTGAAAGAATCATTTTTAGTAGCTAACATTTCTTGAGCGAAATATACAGTACCGTAACCAGTTGCTTCAGGACGGATCAATGAACCACCCCAGTTACGCGCTTTACCAGTTAAAACACCTGTAAACTCGTTACGAATTCTTTTGTATTGACCAAACATGTAGCCAATTTCACGTCCACCAACACCGATGTCACCAGCTGGAACATCTGTATCAGCACCAATATGGCGACATAATTCAGTCATAAACGATTGACAAAACTTCATTACTTCGTTGTCTGATTTTCCTTTTGGATCAAAATCAGAACCACCTTTTCCACCACCCATTGGCAATGTTGTTAATGAATTTTTGAAAATTTGTTCGAATCCTAAAAATTTCAAAATTGAAAGATTTACAGAAGGGTGGAAACGTAAACCACCTTTGTATGGTCCGATTGCAGAGTTAAACTCTACACGATAACCTCTGTTCACTTGAATTTCACCTTTGTCATCCAACCAAGGAACTCTGAAAATAATAGTACGTTCTGGCTCAACAATACGATCTAAAATTTTAGACGCTTTGTATTTAGGAGTCTCTTCAATAACAGGAATAACTGCTTCAGCTACTTCATGAACTGCTTGAATAAATTCTTTTTCATGACCATTTGTAGCTTTCACTTTTTCCATGAAAGCATCGATCTGTGCTTGGTATTTATTTGACATTATAAATGTGTTTTAAATTAACGAAGCAAATGTAAAAAAAATTAATTACTAAAAATGAAAAAATAACAAAGGCAACTTAAATTGTTGATTAATTAAAAAATTGTTATTAAATAATAAAATTTGAATGAATAATTAATTTGTTTTTGAAGGCAACTATTAATATATTTGGCCGTACTAAGATTACTGAATTACAAATACTATACAATGAAAAATACTATTTTCTTAACACTTTTGGCGCTATTTCTTTTTAGTTTTAAAGGCTATTCTCAGTCCTATGAAGTGATTTACATGAATTCTAATAATGAAATTCAATCAAAAATCGATCAAAATAAGGTTGCTGGAATAGAAATATTAACAGGTATTTGGAGTCATCAAACTATTGGTTTGTCTGGCTTAAATTCTTCCCAAAAAGATGCTTTCAAAGCAATTCTTTCAAAGTACAATGAAATTCAAACAATCAAAATAAATGATGATAATAATTTGATGAAAATTGTTTCAACACCAAAATTCACAAAAGAAACATTGAAAGAAGCATTAGATCAATTCAATGTCATAATAACAGGATATTCAGTAAGTTATGAACTATTCATTGAAAAAAATTAAACTAGAAATCATGCTTAAAAAAATATTTTTTGTTGTCATTTTGTTGATCACTTCACTATTAAATGCACAAGTTAATCCTGGTGCAAGTTGTGACCAAGCAGGTTGTTCATTGGGTGGTTCTTATACTAATCTTTCTGGAACAGCAAGTATGGGTTCTTATTCATGCTTAGGTTCTACACCAAATGCGAATTGGTTAGCCTTAGGAATTGCTAATAATGGTGATGTGCATTTAACACTAACTCAAGTTTCTAACACTGGTAATCCAATTGATGTTGATTTTGCTTTGTATGGACCATACACAAGTGTGGCGGCAGGTTGTCCAATTGGACCTACTACACCAACTGTTGATTGTTCCTATTCAGCATCTGCTACAGAGTATGTTGATATTATTGGTGCAGTTGTAGGACAAGTATATATTTTATTGGTAACAAATTTTAATGGTTCTGCAGGAACAATTAGTTTGGCTCAGAATTCTGGCTTACCTTCTACTGGTGCAATCAATTGTAACACAAACTTTACGGCAACAACGACTCAAGTTGCAGCAACTTGTGGTCAAGCAACAGGTTCTGCTACGGTAACAGCTGCTGGTGGATATCCACCATATACATATACATGGAATTTACCTGGAAACCCAACAACACAAACTGTAAACAATTTAGCACCTGGAACATACACTGTAACTGTTACTTCCTCACCTAACCCTACAAATAACCAAGCGGTTAATCCAACTACAGGAACCGTTACCGTATTAAATAAAGTTGCAACCTACAGCGCCACATCTACACAAGCATCTTGTATTGGAGGAGCAAATGGTACTGCAACGGCTAATTTTGCGATGGCTGGTGGGAATGCTGGTATCACAGCAACTTATTTATGGAATAATGGACAAACAACAAAAATTGCGACAGGATTATTGCCTGGTACTTATACATGTACAGTAACATTATCTAACGGATGTGTCGGTACTGCTACTGTAACAGTTGGAGCAAGTTCTGTAAGCTATTCAGGTACTTCAACTTTAGTTTCTTGTCCTGGAGGTTCAAATGGAACAGCAACAGTGTCTATGAGTCCAGTAATAGGAAACCTTACTTACTTATGGAATGATCCATTGCAACAAACAACTCAAACAGCAACTGGATTACCTGCCGGAACACACACGTGTACTATCACTTCAGATATTGGATGCGTTGGTACAAAAACAGTTACCATTGGAACGATTCCAGGAATGATTGGAACTTTTTCTGCAATTAACGACGTAACTTGTAACTCAGCAAATAATGGATTAATGGCGGTATCTGTCACACAAGGAACAGCTCCATTCACCTATGATTGGTTGAATTCAACATCTGTAAACGACACGGCTAGTGATTTATATGTTGGATACCAAGCTGTTTCAATCACAGATGCAAATGGTTGTGTTATTACCATTTCAGACACACTTGACGAACCATTACCTTTAGCAATATCTGTTTTAACACCACCTACACAAATTTGCCCAGAGGCTTCAATTACTTTATCAGTAAATGGAACAGGTGGATCTTCACCCTATATTTTTACTTGGTCAGAAAATGGGAATGTAATTGGAACAGGTAATTCTATTACAGTAAACCCTTTAAATTCTAACACAAATTATTGTGTGAAAATGGAAGAAGTATGTGGTTCTCCATTTACAGATTCATGTACAATTATTACATTTCCGCTAGATATTATTCCAGCGGTAAGTCCAGACGTGCCTGAAAGATGTATCCCAGCTAAATTTGAATTCACAAACAATTCTTCAAATGCATCAGAAATAGCATCTACTTATTTTGAATTTTCAGATGGATTCAATGTCTTAGAAACTGGAATTGATTCAACATCAAATACATTTGAAATACCAAATCAATATACTGTTATAATGACTGTAACATCAGTTTTTGGTTGTATCTACACAGATACGTTTGAAAATATCGTTAATGTTAGAGACGTTCCTAAAGCGGATTTTACTTTTTCGTCAAATCCAGCTACTTTCTTTGAAACTACTATTTTCATGCAAAATAGATCATCTTCAGATGTTGTAACGTGGAATTGGATCAATCCTTATGCTTCTCCAACATACAGTCAAATGGAAAATCCAGTTTTCACTTATCCATTAGGAGAAGTTGGCATCTATCCAACAACATTAATTGTTACTTCTAATTACGGATGTATGGATACTGTATCCTATAACATGAATGTGATTCAAGATATTATTATGTATGCACCAAACTCATTTACACCAGATGGAGATGAACACAATCAAGATTGGAAATTTGCTATTCAAGGAATTGATATTTATTCCTTTAATTTAATGTTATTCAACAAGTGGGGCGAAATCATTTGGGAGACAAATGACGTAAATTCTTCTTGGGATGGAACTTATAATGGAAAAATCGTACAGGCAGGATCTTACTTTTGGCGAGCTAGTGCAAAAGATATTATGAACGATGGGAAACATGAATTCTCAGGTTCAATTAACGTGTTACGTTAATTTTTAATAAATTTTTCAAAAGGGAAGTTTTTGCTTCCCTTTTTTTATGAACTTTAGTGTCTAAAAAATCTCTAATTATGAAAACACTTTTAATTATATCTGTAGGAAGTTTATTATTCATTTCTTGTGAAGTGGCTAGTGAATTAAGTTCAATGGCTAATAACATTCCAACTTCAATGAATCAACCTACTGCAACACAACCAAAATTATCGAATGCGGATGTAATTTCAGGTTTAAAAAATGCATTAACAGTTGGGATTCAGAATTCAGTGAAATTAAGTTCAGTAACAGATGGTTTTTTAGGCAACCCAATGATTCGTTTGCCTTTTCCTGAAGATGCTGTAAAAGTTAAGCAAAAAGCCATCGATCTTGGAATGAAAACGCAAGTTGACAATTTCGAGACAACTTTAAATCGTGCCGCAGAATCAGCAACAAAAGAAGCTTTGCCAATATTCACTAAAGCTATTACATCGATGAGTGTAAGTGATGGCTTTGCTATTTTAAATGGTGGAAATGGAGCTGCAACTAACTTTTTAAAAAAACAAACAACAGCAGAATTAACAACTGCTTTTGCTCCAAAAGTAAAAGAAGCCATTTCTCAAGTCAAATTAACGGAAGTTTGGAATCCGATCATGTCAAAATACAATACTGCAATGACCTTTACTGGTGGACAAAAAGTAAATCCAGATTTGAATGCATATGTTACTCAGAAAGCAATTGATGGACTTTTTAAATTAGTAGAAATAGAAGAAAATAAAATAAGAAAAGATCCTGCAGCTCGAGTTAACGATATTCTTCAGAAAGTTTTCGGAAGTATCAAATTAAATTAAACCATGTTTTATCCTGCTTCTGAATTAGTTTTAAATGCTAATAATCAAGTTTATCATTTAGGAATTTCACCTGAAGATATAGCTGAAAAAATTATTTTAGTTGGAGACCAGGATCGCGTACAACTGGTTTCCAATTTTTTTGATACAATTAGACATACGTCTCAACATCGTGAGTTTGTAGTGCATACAGGATCTTATAAAGGAAAAGAGCTTTCTGTTATATCAACAGGAATTGGTACAGACAATATTGACATTGTTATCAATGAAATTGATGCATTGTTTAATATCGACTTACATACACGAAGAGAAAAAACGGCTAAAAAAGCACTTGAATTTGTTCGCATTGGAACATGTGGAATTCTTCAATCCAACATTCCTCTTCATTCGTATATTTTATCGGAACACGCCATTGGATTAGATAACATTGCGCATTTTTATCAAATTCCATATTCTGAAATAGAACTAAAAAAAGGTACTAACTTAAATCAACAATTAGGATTACCATCATCAGTTATACCGTATTTTGTAGATGCTTCTCCTGAATTAGTACATCGTTTTTCATCTGAACAAACTTATCAAGGAATTACTATCACAAGTAGTGGCTTTTATGCACCACAAGGAAGAGAATTGCGCGCAAAAAGAAGAGTGCAACACATGAACGAGCATATTGAAAAAACAGAAATTGAAGGTGAAAAAATAGTGAATTTTGAAATGGAAAGTTCGGCTATTTTTGCATTAAGCAAAGCTTTAAATCACCAAGCAACAACTATTTGTTTGGGTGTCGCCAATCGTCCTAACTTTGAATTCTCTCAAGGTTTTGAAGAAGAAATGAATCAATTAATAGTTTATGTTTTAGAACGATTCTAAGGCAGTTAAAATACGTTTTACACGCGCTTCATCTACTTTCAATACATTTTCAGAGAACAAAGACTCTTCATCTAATTGCATTTTTATCGTTCCTGAAAAATGAATAGCATCCGGATGAATCTCCTTATTTAATTTAGCAACATTTGCTGCACTTACTCCTCCTCCAATCATAATTTGCAGCTTGCCTGCGCTAAAAGCTTTCATTTCTTTTAAAACTGACATTCCTAGATCAACATTTCGAGCTAAACCGGATGTCAAGACACGATTCACGCCATGATTGATTAAAACAGTCATTGCTTTTTTCCAATCGTAACAATCATCAAAAGCTCGGTGAAACGTAACTTCCATACCTACTGCTTTTTGCATTACCTTAGATAAAAAAGATGCGTCTATTGCACCTACTTCCGTCAAAGCACCAATAACAATTCCTTTTGCTCCCATTGTTTTGCAATTGATGATTTCACGTAACATGATTTCTTGCTCATCTTCAGAATAACAAAAACCTCCTGGTCGTGGACGAATTAAGACATGTGTTTCAATGCCATATGCGATTGCATACTCTATCATTCCATAAGATGGTGTAAGTCCACCATGTTCTAAATTTTGACACAATTCAATGCGATCAAAATTGAATTCTTTAGCTAGATGAATAGCAGACAAAGACGCTGCACACAATTCAATTTTCATTACTTAAAAAATAAAATGAGTTCGTCAATAAATGTCCAAGGCGTATTCCCTTCCCCATTCGATCCTACAGGGATTTTTGAAATACTTTGAATCGAATATTTTACAAAACGCCCTTTCAATTGTTGTTTTACAATAAATTCAGGCGTTATAGCCTCTTTTTTTAATGCAATCGGTTTTGACCATTTTTTCCCATTTTTAGAAACAGAAATTACTACTTTTTCAGGTACATAAATCCACGAATTATTGTCGTTTAAAAAATGGATTCTAGCTTCATCCAACACCGATTTCTTTTGCAAATCAACAATGAATTCAATTGTAGAAGTATCAAAACCAAGCCATTCATATCCTTTCCAAGGCAATTTCCCATACACTCCATCCACAAGGGTTAAACTACCATTTGAGCTGTATTGAGGACTTGGCTTAGTCAACATATTAATTGGCAAGCCTAATGCAGGATGACGATAAATTACTTGTTTGGCAGGATCTTTTAATAAGGGTGATGAAAGTTCAACGGTGATTTTTTCCATAACAGAACCTGTTGTTCGGACAAAAGACAGTGAATCAAAATCATGAATTGTTTTCGACGTATAATCTCCAGCATCGCCGATTTTGTAGTTTAATTGAAAATCTTGTGTTTTATCTTCGTCTTTCACATACAATTTCATTCCGTTTTCTGTTGGAACTAATTTTGAACTTGGGTAAAATAAAGCTCTTGAAAAATTGACATTTTTATGTTGTAAATAAGCAATATGAAACCCTTGAAACGCTTGTTTGAACTCATCGAATACTGGTTTTTCTTGACACCACAACGCTTGTGACAAAGCAATAGCACGCGGATACGCCATGTATTCTAATTTTTCCATAGACGAAATGTACTCCGTCCACAAATTAGCTTGTCCTCCTAAAATATAGGCATGGTAACTTGCTGGTAATTTCTCAGGGATCGGGTTGAAATCATATACTTTTTCAATAGGCGTGTATCCACCAATCGCTATCGGTTCGCCTGGATTTGTACTTTGATAATGATCAAAATAGCAATGAGAACCGGGCGACATGACTACAAAATGTTGTTGTTTTGCTGCATCAATTCCTCCTTCAAATCCACGCCAAGACATAACAGCGGCATTTTCAGATAATCCTCCTTCTAATATTTCATCCCATCCAATTAATTTTCTGCCTTTTTTCGTTAAATATTGATCCATTTGTTGGATAAAATAACTTTGTAAATGGTGTTCATCCTTTATTCCATTTTCACGCATCACTGCTTGGCATTTTTTGCATTTTGTCCAACGAGCTTTTGGAGCTTCGTCACCTCCTACATGAATGTATTGAGAAGGAAATAAAACCAATACTTCATCTAAAATATCTTGTAAAAAATGAATGCTTTCTTCTTTCGAACAAAAAATATCGTCAAAAACACCCCATAAACCTGGAACACCTT
>JAGNZC010000044.1 GCA_017984635.1 Crocinitomicaceae bacterium | reverse complement strand
GAGATCGGAACAACAATCAACTGGCAAACAGCATCCGAACACAATTCAGCAACTTTCGAAGTTGAGAAAAGTAGAGATGGTAGTAATTGGAACCTAATTGAAACAGTTCAAGCAGCAGGGAATTCAACAACATTAGTAGATTATACAGTAGTTGATTCTGAAAAAGCAACGGATGTCGTTTACTACCGTTTGAATCAAATTGACCTTGATGGAGAACGTAAAATCTATGGACCAATTAGCGCGAATTGTGTTGAAATAATTGATTTAAAAGCAACTGTTTTCCCAAATCCAGCTTCTGGAATGGTGACGATTGAAATGAATACCCCAATTGCACAAACAGTATCCATTCAAATTTGTGGAACAGATGGAAAAGCAATTATGCAAAGAAATAATACGCTAGAACTTGGAACAACACAAATTCCACTTTCAATAGAATCATTAAAAGCAGGTGTATATACTGTAAAAGTATCTGGTGAAAATACAATGAAAACAATTAAATTAATTGTTCAATAAGTAATGCTATAAAAATGAAAAGAAAGTGGCACTTTTTAGTGCCACTTTTTTGTTTTGAATATATGTTATTTGAAATAATTAGTCGTAAATTTGTATGCCTAATTGGAGTTAAACCGCTTCTTGTTACTTTAATAGATTTATTAATGATTTCATTTAACTAAAATGAAGTTTAAATCAAGATTATATGAAAAGTAATTATGTATTAAAAGTTGTAGTTGTTTGCTTTTTAGTTGTAACCAACACATTTGGACAATTGACTTTACCACCTTCTTTGATTACTTCAAACGTTCCTGAGGCAAGTCAATACAAAGTAGTATATGATTTAACTATTCCAACTGCTGGAGGATCCGTTACATATGTTCAAAATAACTCAAGTTCTTCAGGAGTCACTTTCAATAGAGTTGCTTATTTCATGCAATTAGATTCGAAATGGGTTTGGGTGAGTATGGATAAATTTAATGCGAATTTAACACTTTCACAATTGGCCATTCCAGTTTATAATTCTGGTATTTCATTTCAGCAGATTGTAACCGGAATGAATGTATTGGCAAGTGGTAATGCAGGGGTAACTACAGCTACTAATATAAATGGTAATATTGAAATTTTCCCATATTGTTATGGAATTAATACGGGACTGTCCGGAATTGGAGGAAGCAGTACTACATATGATTTCAATGATTTAATAGATGTAGGTCTAAATCAATGTTATGGTTCTTTTCAAGTACATAATTACAATGCGAGTCAAACTCTCTTTGCGTTCAATAATTTTGTCTCCTCAGGAATAGCAATTGATCTAGGAATTGGAAATAATACTTCAAATGCTTCTAATGGTCAATCTCATCCAGATTGGACATTTATGAATAATGCAGCTAATTATACTAACCGTAAATTATACATATTGGTAGATGCTTGCACAGAAATCAATATAAGTCCTCAACCAAATTCTTCAGCTTTAAATTTGCTTCAAAATACAACTGGAAATACACTTTCTGTTGGTGCTACTACAACTTTTGGCAGCATCAATAGTTACCAATGGTATGCAAATAGTGTGGCTTCATACTCGGGAAGTACATTGATAAGTGGTGCAACTTCATCAACCTTCACAATTCCAACTTCTACATTAGGTTCCACATATTACTATTGTAAAATTGGCAATTCTAACGGTTGTAGTGTTAATTCTGCTATTTCAGGATTAGTGAAAGTGGATCCATATGTTTGGACAGGTACAGTTAGTAATGCCATTACGAATACATCTAATTGGAATTCAGGTTCATTACCTCCCAATGGCTCTAATATTACTTTTTCCCCAACTGCTTCGAATAATTTGGTGTTAGATGCAAATCGCACATATGGTGCAATAAATTTTAATGGAAGTAATAAGAAAATCGAAATCGGTAATTACAATTTAACGGTTAGTTCAATTACGGGTGCCAATTCAACTAATTATGTTAAAACTGCTGGAACAGGAAAACTTATTATGACTGTTTCAACTAATTCTTCTTTGGCTTATCCAATTGGAAACTCAGCTTACAATCCAATTACAATTTCTAATAAATCAGGTGCAAGTGATGTTTTTTCAGCACGAGTGGTTGATGCCGTATATTTAAATGGTGCAAGCGGAACAACGGTTACAACACCCGTTGTTAACAGAGCATGGGATATTTCCAAAGCAAATGCAAATGCTGGTTCAGGTGTTGATTTTGTCTTTAATTGGAATGCAAACGAAGTAGTGAATGGGTCTTTAGTTTCTCCAAAAATGAATCATTTTACAGGTTCAGTTTGGGAAGTACCAACCGTGACTTCAACTACCTTTGGGTCAAATATGTTAACCATTGTAGGATATTTAGGTACATTTTCACCGTTTGCCATTTCTGAAGGAACAAGCGCTTTACCAGTGGAATTAACCGCTTTCAATACAAATTGTACAGAATCAGCAACAACCATCAACTGGCAAACAGCATCTGAACACAATTCAGCAACTTTCGAAGTTGAGAAAAGTAGAGATGGAAATAATTGGTCACTTTTAGAGTCAATTCAAGCAGCTGGGAATTCAACAACATTAGTAGATTATGCAGTAGTTGATTCTGAAATAGCAACGGATGTAGTATACTACCGATTGAATCAAATTGACCTTGATGGAGAACGTAAAATCTATGGACCAATTAGCACAAATTGTGTTGAAACAAAAGATTTTACAGCAACAGTATTTCCAAATCCAACAGCTGGAATGGTGACGATTGAAATGAATAACCCAATTACACAAACAGTATCGATTCAAATTTGTGGAACAGATGGGAAAGCAATTATGCAAACAACTCATACATTGGGAGAAGGTGTAACACAAATTCCACTTTCAGTTGAAACATTGAAAGCAGGTGTTTATACATTGAAATTAACAGGAAATAATAAATTAGAAACGATTAAGTTGGTTATTCAATAAAACATACTAGATCATTTTGAGAAGCGATACTAAATAAAGGTATCGCTTTTTTTAGGTATTCTTTTTCGCATATTCATTTGGTGAACTACCAACTTGTTTTTTAAAGGCAGAATAAAAAGGATTGTAAGATGAAAATCCTACTTGGAATGAAAGTGATTCTAAGGTGTTATTAACTAAGAATTCGTCATTAATCAAGCGCTTAGCATGTTCGATTCTCATTCTGTTTCTGTATTCTGAAAAACCAACAGAGGAATAGTATTTAAATACAAAAACAACATGACTAGATGGTTTGTTGATTGCTTTGGCTAAGGTTTTTAATGAGGAATTTGGATCTTGAAATAAATCGTTCGTAATAGCTTTTCTATCAATTTCTTCCATAATATTTAGCACTGAATCAGTTAACACTTGATGTAATTTTAAATCAATTGGATTTATGATTTCATGTGATTTTGGTAACCAGAAATTCGGTGTTACCATTTTCTTTTCATTGATTTTTGATGGTTTTTCTTGTTCTTGAAATGTAAACCCGTATAATATTTCTGGCGTTAAAAATAATTTAATGAATAGAGCAAACCATAAAATACTTGAAATGTAGTTAGATGAATCACCATTGATTTCTCGATCAGTACTAAATTCATAAATGAAACCAATAAGCAAGCGAATGATAAGTAATATGAAAAATGAAAAAATGATTTTTATCCAATTATTCAATGTTTTATAATGGATTGAATTTTCAATTTCTTTGTTTTTAGAATAGTTTCTTAAAAGTTTGATCATCTTGAAAAGATAATAACCAAAATAAAGTAGCATAAGACAAACAAACAGATACCGAATTGAAATTGTGCTAATTTCATTATTATTTAAAATAACATGAATTGCAAAAAACAGAAATGGAAAAATTAATTGAGCATAATCGAAAGCTCTTAACTTTTTTAAATTTAAGGTTAATGTCTTTAAGTAAAGATAAAAAAGTGGGAGCTTGATGATTAAAATCAATTTGAACGATTTTGAGAATTCAAAATCAGAATGGTGTAAATTTAAATTATAGGTACTTTTTGTAATCAACTGAAATGCTGTCAATAAAAATATCAAAACCAAAAAGCTGTTCACAAACTTTTTAGAATTGTTATAGATTAAAACGACAACCGAACTTATTAAACCTAAAAACCCTGACAAGAGCATGATCAGATTTAAAAACTTCTCAAAACTACCCATACTTTACTCTTATGATTACCCAATTACAAAGTACGGCTATTTTAAGCTACTATTCTGCTAAAACTTGTTATTAAATTAGCAAAAAAGTTACTGATTTATTAAAAAATGATTTTTATCACTGTTTTTCAACAGAAACAATTTCAATTTTACGTTCCAATGCAGCTGCTTTCGAATAAACTGAGTTTTTTTGGTCGTGGAAATTGTCGCTTGTTAATTTATTGGCTTTATTTTCGCCGTAGGGAATTTCTATTAATTGTAAAGCATTTGATATTAAAAATGGTCTAAAAGCTTCATTGTCAATTGCTAGAAAGTAATTTTTAAGGGATGAAATGCGTCGCTTAGTGAGTTTTACATTGTAATCGGATTTGGCCAATGGACTCGCAAAACCTTTGATTGCCAATTTAATCTTCGTTCCTTTTTGTAATTCTTTGTATAATAAATCTTTGAAGAGTTCTAAATCGTTCATTCCTTGATCTACTTTTTCAAGAAAGAAATTTTCGATTTCTTCTTTTGCAATGCTCGCATTTTCCGGATTTAAACCACTCGCATATTCCTCTTGGTAAAGGGGAAGTAGTTTTGTGTATTCTTCATAGGTTGTTCGATAGTTTAAAGCAGTAATTGTATCGGTTGATTTTGGATTTGGAACATCATTGTGAAAATACAAAGTAACAGGTAAACGCTTTGATAATGTTTCAAACGTTTCAATAGTAGTGATTAATTCCGTTGAATCTTTCTCCTTTTTAAAAGGTATTACGGTAAAAATATCACTACAACAGGTTGGATTTTTACTATACTTAACACCTTTACGATTACTGCTAAAATAGGCAGTGTCTTGTTGCTGGAAATAGTACAAATCGTTCGCAGATGAATTAAAAGGTTTTCCAATGTTTTCAGGCATGCTGAATTGATTGTTGTATGAAGCTCTGTAGATATCTAATCCTCCAAAACCATTGAACCAGGAAGAAGAAAAATACAGTGAATTACTTGCATCATCCCACCATGGACAGATGTCATTTTCAATTGTATTGATTTCTTTTAAATTTTTAACTTTTGAAAATTGATTGCCATTGGTGATTTGACTGTACCAAATATCCATGCCTCCTTCTGAACCAGTTCGATCAGAAGAAAAGAAAAGGGTTTCTTTCCCTTTCCAATTTGCAATGTGTGGCATTGTTGTATTCGCTCCTTTTTCATTGATGATTTCACCTAATGTATCCACTGAAATCAATTTTCCGTCAGCAACCTGTGCAACTGCTATTTTGCAGGTATAATTAAAATTATCGTTGGAACAAATACTAAAGTAAAAGCGTTTGTGATCTATTGAAAACGAACCATTTCCACTGTTCGTTTTTTCTGAAACAAGATTTGCAACTTTTTGATTCTCTTCAAATTGCCCATCCAATGTAATCTTTGAAGAATAGAGTGAAGTAGTGTAAGTAGGTGAAAGTACTTCTTCTCTGGAATTAATAGAATCTGCTCTTAAAGAAGAAAAATAAAGTATTCCGTTTGAAATACTGTGTCCAAACTCTGAGTTTTCTGTATTTACAGTTCCTGGAAGAGGATTCGTAATCAGATCTATGGAAGGTTGAACATATGATTTTGCCCACAGACAAGATTCTAATTCGCGTTTTGCTTTGGTATAGAAATAACTTTTTTTATCTTTAGAATAGGTGTTTTTAGCCTTTTTAAATAAGTCAATTGCTTGTTCGTAATCGCCATTTTGTTTCACCATCAATGCCCAATTTATCAGGGAAGCAAGATAAATTTTAGTTCCTTCTTTTTGATAGACGATTTCATAATACTTGGCTGCTTTTTCATAATCTTTGTATGCTTTTAAAGTTTCTGCATATTTCCAATTGATCGCAACAGCATTTGAATCTAATTCTAGTGCCTGTTTGTAATAATCTAATGCATTGACAAAGTCTCCTTTTTGAAATTTTTCATCTCCAAAATTCAAATATTGAAGCACTTTGTTTTGCCCAAATACGGAGAAGTTGATCAAGAAAACGATTCCAATTAGATATAGTCTGGACATACACGATGGATTAAATTGTTCTTCTTGATTTTGTTTAAAATGTATTTTACTGCAATTTCGAAACCACCACGGGCATTGCTT
Source organism: Crocinitomicaceae bacterium (assembly GCA_017984635.1). Lineage (GTDB taxonomy): Bacteria > Bacteroidota > Bacteroidia > Flavobacteriales_D > Crocinitomicaceae > M0103. Next base: position 12,505 of record JAGNZC010000044.1, on the reverse strand, counting down.
GCTGGAACTAATTTAGAAAAGTTAAGGTCGTAACTTAAGCCAACAAACCAATTTTGATAATCCATACCTGCATGCAAAATAAAGGCATCCTTGTTGCGTAAATAGATTCCTGCATAAATGGCTTTGTAAGCATAAACTGTTTTTTCTAAGGTATATTTTGCAGCGCTTCCTACCAATAATTCTGAATAAACACCTTGAAAAGAACTATTGATACTTGGTAATAAATCCCAATCAATGTTTAGAGGATATTGACCTGTGATAAAAATAGCATGTCGCACATCTCTTTTGACAATGGCTGAATAAAAACCTTGGTTGGGTTGATTGATATTATAGGCTCCGTAACCTATGTTTATTTTTTTATTTTCTGAAAGTTGAAAGGTGTATATACTCCCCAATCCAAGAGACAAATTTGTATTTTGTCCTGTTTGGAAATTTTCATTGGTTGCTAAAGATGGATCAAACGTAATTCCATTGAATTGATTATCGAAATGCAATACATCCCAATTTACTTGTCGATTGTTTAATCCTAAATTGATTCCAAATCGTAAGGAATGACGTTTGTCTTTGAAAGATAATGCATAAGAACCGTTGAATTGCAATTCAATTGTTCTGAAGAAACCATCACCGGCCACATCATGAAAAAAGAGCAATCCGTATCCCAATGCAGGACGCTTTTCACTTTTTTTATCTACTGATACAGAAAGTGTACTATAAGGAATGGTTACACTTCGCCATTGGTCTTTGTAATTCCCAACAAAACGATAATCGCCATCAAAATTCCCTGCATTGGATGGGTTTTGAAAAAGTGGGTTGTTATTGATTTGAGACCAATGAATATCTTGGGCATCAACTTGTTGATTTGCGAACAAAAAAACAACGATTAGAATAAGATATTTAGTTGCATCTATAAACATGACACTTTAAAAGTACGAATTTATCAAATACAACTAATTTATTTTACTATTGACATTTTTTTTTGAAGTTTTTATTTGGGAATCCTTTCCCATGTTGGGATTTTTTCCTAATTTTGTAAATAATTAAACCGCTAAATATCATCGTTTTAAGTTTTGTGGTATAGATGTTATAAAAGTCAAACCATTAAAAATTTAAAAATTAACCTTTTTTTACATGAAAAAAATTACAATCTTACCTGTTTTTTTAGCATTGTTCGCTATTGAATCTATTGCACAAACAACAGATTTATATGTGGGTGCTTCAACCGATTTTTATGCAAAAGGAATTGTTTCCTTACATGGAAATGCAACCATTGCGGATGGACAAAAATTTACATCCGATGCAACGGCTAAAATTTTAGCGAAAGGAAATGTTGCGGTTACAACAAATCCTGTTGTTATTGCTGGTGCATTCACATTTACAAATGCCGCTGAAAAAAACATTTCAGGAAGTGTACAATCCAAAGCCATTTACATGACGGCAAGTTCTGCATTGAATTTAAACGGGACTGGAGATTTGAAAGCGACAGATTCATTAACCTTAAATGGAATCATTAAAACCAATGCAAATGCTGTAGAATTAGGTTCTTCGCCAACAAATGTTGGATTATTGGTTCATACTTCAGGTTACATTAATGGAAACATGAAAAGATGGTTTGGTGCAGCAACAGTATCAAATGTGTTATTTCCTTTAGGAGCGAGTACACACTTAGTACCAGCTAAAATTTCCTATACAACTGCACCTTCAGTTGGGGGAACATTACTTGGAAAACATACAATGAATACTGCGAATCCTTTGATAGCATCATCATTGGTTGATGGTTCTTCAACTGTTGATAAAGTATCAGAAATGAACATTTGGCAATTTGACGCTGCAAATGGTTTGACAGGTGGGGATTACGCAATGGAACTTACATCAAATTTAGTTTATGGAATATCAGATGTAACAGAATTACGAATCGTAAAACGTGCAACATCTTCGGATCCATGGTCGTTAAATGGAACTCATGTGGCGGGTGCTGGAACAAACGCAACACCTATCGTGAAACGATCAGCAATGTCTGGTTTTAGTCAATTTGCTATTGGAAGTACCGCAGCAAATCCTTTACCTGTAACACTAACCTACTTAAATGCGGATTGTTCTGATAATGGAGTTGAGGTGAAATGGCAAACAGCTTCTGAGAATAATAGTGATTATTATGCGGTTGAAAGAAGTTTAGATGGTCAAAATTGGAATGAAATTGCAGTGAAAACTGCTGCTGGAAACAGCACAACATTGTTGAATTATTCAATTGTTGACGAAGATAGAATGGCTGGAACACGCTACTATCGTTTGAATCAAGTGGATAAAAATGGTGCATCTGTAGTATATGGTCCTATTTCTTCATCTTGTTCATTCAATGAAATGGCTGTAACTGTATTTCCAAATCCTGCTTCTTCGAATGTAACAATTGCTGTTCAAACACCAACAGCTGGTATGGTTGAATTAAACATTCATGCAATGGATGGTAAATTAATTGCACATTCTTCTGCTATGATTGAATCAGGTACAACGGCTCTTCCTTTCAATTTAGAAGGAAACAAATCAGGAGTTTACTTGGTAAGTATTACTTTAAATGGACAAACAAACATTGAAAAATTAATCATACAATAAATCGTTTAACTACACACTTTATTATTTATCACACAATTAAACATGAAAAATCAAACAAAACAATTATTCTTAGGAATTGCAATTTTATTTTCTTCAACAGTATCTGCACAAGTAGGCGTTGGAACGAATACACCAAATGCATCTGCAGCATTAGATGTAACTTCAACAACAAAAGGAATTCTTGCACCAAGAATGACTTCAGCTCAACGTGTAGCAATAGCTAGCCCTGCAAATGGCTTAGTAGTATATCAAACAGATAATACACCAAATTTTTATGGCTACATCAATGGTGCTTGGGCGCCAATTGCATCACCCAGTAACACATTTGTAAATGGGAATTTGGGTTCACCTTTTATGGGATATGATCAATGGATTGTGCCTGGTGCTTCATCCAAAAATTTTGGAGCTTCAATTACTTTACCTCCAGGAAAATGGGAAGTTGTTTTAAATGTTACGTGTATGATGACAGCTTATGATACTCAGTGGGGACTTCCAATGCAATTATCAATGTCATATTGGTTACAAACAAATCAAACAGGCGATCAATTTGATTATTCTTACCCAATGAATCCTGCAAATATTACCTCTGATGCCATGTTTTCAGGCGCAGCCATGTTTACGAAACCAATTGGTGGTGTTGGTGGATTAGGAAGTGAGCACAATGGGTCATTTTTTATAAATAATGCAACTTCTAGTAATAAAACGTACTATTTGTTTTTTCATGAAAGTGGAATTGCTGCTAATCAAAATTATGATGGTTTTGAACCAGCATACGCAGCTTTAGGAGGTTCAACATGGAAAAGCAACCGTTTTTATGCAGTAAAAATCAATTAATAGATTATTTTTTAAACAGACTTCATGAAAATTCTTTTTACACTTTTAGTGATTATATCAATTACAACTATCAATGCACAAGTAGGCGTTGGAACGAATACACCAAACGCATCTGCAGCTTTGGATATAACTTCAACAACGCAAGGCTTATTAGCACCAAGAATGACTTCTGCTCAACGTGTTGCAATTAGCACACCAGCAGACGGCTTAGTGGTTTACCAAACAGATAACACACCTGGCTTGTATTGTTATGTAAATGGTGCTTGGAACCCTGTTAATAGTGGTATTACTTCTGGAACTTGGACGCCAGTTGTTACAGGTAGTTCTTCAGTTGCTGGATTTTATCAAAGAGTTGGTAACATTGTTTCATTTTCTGGTACAGTAAAATTCAATTCAGGATTTGGTTCAGAATATTTCGAAACAACTTTACCCGTCTTAAGTAATTTCACTTCAGAAAGTGATGCAAGTGGAAGTGCTTCTGGTACATACACTAATTTCAGTGGCGCTGAATATGTTTCTACTCTATCAGGAAATATTGAAGCAAATCATGTTGATGATAAATTGAGAATTTATATTGATAATAATAGACCATCATTACCAGATAATTGGATGTCAGAAAATGTTGTTGTTGGATTTTCTGGAATGTACATAGTTAAATAATTCATTCAATTACTTAATAGTTGTGAAGCAAAAAAGACGGATTGTATCCGTCTTTTTTATTGCTCAAAAGTTCTAGTATACATTCCTGTGGAATAATTAAGTAGTTTAATTATCTTTGCACCATGGTTAAAATTCGTGACATAGAATTGGGTGAATTCCCATTGTTATTAGCACCAATGGAAGACGTGAGTGATCCTCCCTTTCGTGCATTGTGTAAAAAGCATGGTGCCGATTTGATGTATACAGAATTTATTTCTTCGGAAGGCTTGATTCGCGATGCAGCTAAAAGTGTTCAGAAAATGGATATTTACGAATACGAACGCCCTGTTGGAATCCAGATTTTTGGTTACGACATCGAAAGTATGCGCGAAGCTACCAAAATCATTGAAAAAACAAATCCAGATATCATTGATATTAATTTTGGTTGTCCCGTTAAAAAAGTAACCTGTAAAGGCGCTGGAGCGGGTATGTTGCAAGACATTCCAAAGTTAGTGCGAATGACCGATGAAATTGTGAAAACAACGAATTTACCAGTCACTGTTAAAACACGTTTAGGGTGGGATAATGATTCGAAATTTGTGGTAAGTACGGCTGAAAAACTCCAAGATGTAGGCGTTGAAGCGATTTCTATTCACGGAAGAACACGTGTACAATTGTACAAAGGCGATGCTGATTGGACCTTAATTGGCGAAGTGAAAAACAACCCGAGAATGCACATTCCAATCTTTGGAAATGGCGATATCGATACACCAGAAAAAGCTTTGGAATACCGCAATCGGTATGGTGTTGATGGCATCATGATCGGTAGAGCAAGCATTGGTTATCCTTGGATTTTTAATGAAGTAAAACATTTTATGAATACGGGCGAACATTTAGCGCCCCCTAATTTAAAAGATCGCGTAGCTGCTGCACGCCAACATTTGCAAATGAGCATCGATTGGAAAGGCCAAACATTAGGAATTGCCGAAATGAAACGTCACTACACCAATTATTTTAAAGGGATTGCACATTTCAAAGAATTACGCATGAAATTAGTGACTTCATTTGATTTAAATGAAATCTTAGATACGCTTCAATTCATCGAAGAACATGAACAAGAATTCTTATTTGTATAACAATAATCTTCACTTTATACGCGTAGTGAAAGGTTTTCAACCGCTTCTTACGAATTTTAGTTATTTTAGTAAAAATTAAAAAAAAAATGCAACGATTTCAAAATTATGTTCAAGGTCAATGGGTCGATGGAGACGGAGTTGAAACGAACTTATTTCACGCAATATCAGGCGAAAAAATCGGCGAAGTTTCAAGCGCTGGTTTAGACTTTGAAGCAATTTTAGATTATGGTAAAAAAACCGGAGGTCACGCATTGCGAAAAATGACGTTTCAAGAGCGTGGACGTATGTTGAAAGCTTTAGCGATGCACTTATTATCCTTGAAAGAAAAATACTATCAAGTGAGTGCATGGACCGGTGCAACAAAAATAGATTCATGGATAGACATTGAAGGAGGAATCGGAAATTTATTTGCGAATGCTTCGTTGCGTCGTCAATTTCCAGATTTACCGTATTATGTTGATGGTGTTGCCGCTCCTTTATCTAAAAACGGAACGTTTATTGGTCATCACATCATGGTTCCAAAAGAAGGAGTTGCAGTTCATATCAATGCCTTCAATTTTCCTATTTGGGGAATGTTGGAGAAAATTGCCGTTAATTTAATGGCGGGAGTTCCTGCATTGGTGAAACCGTCTGAATATACAAGTTACTTAACAGAAGTGGTGGTGCGCGACATCATCGCTTCTAAGATATTACCTGAGGGAGCCTTGCAATTAGTGGTAGGTTTAGGAAGAGGAATTTTGGATCATGTTTCTTCTGAAGACATGGTTACCTTTACGGGGTCTGCTCATACGGGTAAACTATTAAAAGCATCTCCTCGAATTGCACAAGAAAGTGTTTCATTTAATTTGGAAGCGGATTCATTGAATGCAACCATTTTAGGGAAACATGCAACTCCTGACACACCTGAATTTGATTTATTCATTAAAGAAACGGTTAAAGAAATTACCATTAAAGCTGGACAAAAATGTACGGCTGTTCGAAGAATCATTGTGCCTGAAGAGTTAATCGATGAGGTTGAAAAAGCCATTTCAGCACGTTTAGCTTCTACAAAAATGGGAGATCCTTCTGTTGAAGGTGTAAGAATGGGTGCATTGGCTACCAAGACTCAAGTAGAACGAGTTACGTCAAGTGTTAAACAATTAGCGGAATCTCAAGCGATTGTTTACGGTGACATGGATCAATTTGAATTGACTGGCGCAAGTAAAGAAAAAGGAGCATTTTTCCCACCCATATTATTCAGAAATAACCAACCATTTGTCAATACAGCTTGTCATGATATTGAAGCATTTGGTCCGGTTTCTACGATAATGCCATACAAAGAATTAGACGATGCCATCGCTTTAGCGAAATTAGGAAAAGGTTCGTTGGTTTCTTCCATCGTAACACCAAATGATAAAGAAGCAACCGATTATGTGATTGGAGCCGCTTCCATGCATGGTAGAATTTTGGTTTTGAACAAAGACTGTGCGAAAGAGAGTACAGGACACGGTTCGCCAATGCCTTTGTTAACGCACGGTGGTCCAGGTAGAGCTGGAGGGGGAGAAGAAATGGGTGGTAAACGAGGTGTATTACATTATTTACAACGAACTGCTATTCAAGGACATCCAACTACCATTACAAAAATTACGCAACAGTTTCAAGTTGGAGCAGAAATGCCAGAAGCGAACCCACATGTATTCCGTCAACATTTTGAAGAATTAATGATTGGTGATACAGTCTTTACGCATAAACATACTGTGACAGAAGCAGACATTGTCAATTTTGCAAATGTTTCAGGTGATAATTTTTACGCACACATGGATGCAACTTCTTTGGAGGGAACAATCTTCGAAGGGAGAGTAGCACATGGTTATTTTGTCTTGTCAAAAGCGGCAGGTTTATTTGTTGACCCTAAAAAAGGACCTGTTTTATTGAATTACGGCTTAGATGAAGCGCGTTTTACGAAACCTGTTTATCCAGGTGCAACGTTGGGCGTTCGTTTTACGGTGAAAGAAAAAATAGACCAAGAGAAACGTTCAGATGATGATATCGCTAAAGGAATCGTGAAGTTTTTAGTGGATGTTTACGATGAAACAGGTGAAACGGTTGCTCTAGCAACCATTTTAACCATGGTTCGAAAAGTAGATCAAACAAAATAATTATTCAGTTGTTTTATTAACTAAAAAATTAAAATGTCCTTTCAAAATAGCATTGAAATTCATCATTTATCGAAAACATTCAAAGGAAATATTGATCCTTCGGTGGATGATGTTTCGTTGACCGTAAAAGAGAATGAAATCTTTGGTTTATTAGGACCAAATGGAGCAGGAAAAACAACCATCATTTCAATTTTATGTGGTATTGTAAAATCGGACCAAGGCAAAGTACATTTAAATGGAATTGATTTAGAGAAAGGGAATGAATCGATTAAAAAAATAATTGGAGTAGTTCCTCAAGATATTGCATTGTATCCTTCATTAACAGCAAAAGAAAATTTAGCTTTTTATGGAGCAATGTATGGGATTGATACAAAAACGATCAATGAACGAGCAGATAGATGGCTTGAAAAGCTAGGCTTAACAAAAGCGGCCAATAAAAAAGTAGAATCTTTTTCTGGAGGGATGAAACGAAGAGTCAACCTAATCGCTAGTTTATTACACGAACCTAAAATATTATTTTTAGATGAACCTACAGTAGGCGTAGATGTTCAATCAAGAAATGTGATTGTAGATTTATTAAAAGAAATTAATCAAAGTGGTACAACCATCATTTATACTTCACATCATTTAGAGGAAGCACAGGATTTGTGTACTCAAATAGCAATCATTGATTACGGAAAAATTTTAGCCCAAGGTACGCCGCAAGAATTAATTCATAATGTAGAGAAAGCAACCAATTTAGAGGATGTCTTTTTACACCTTACAAAGCGAAAATTAAGAGACTAATGTTACACAAACTTCTAGCAATAATAAAAAAAGAATTCTTAATTCTTATACGCGATAAAATTGGTTTATTGATTCTATTTGCCATGCCAATCACCTTGATTTTGGTAATGACTTTGATTCAAGATTCAGCATTCAAAACAATCAATGAAAAAGGAATTCCAATTGTTTTTGTTAATAATGATCACGATACATTAGGAAACACTATTTTAAATGGATTGAAAACATCTAATTTTTGTGAAGTTTCAACTTCTAAAGCTGGAAAGCCTTATACGTTAGATGGTGCGCAACAAGCGGTAGCAAATGGTGAATTTTTAATCGGCATTGTAATTCCTGAAGGGGCATCAACAAAAATAAGAAACAATGTAAAGCAATTAGTTTCTGAAACGATGGCATTAGATGAAATCAAATCTTCAGGAAAAGATATTGTTGATATCACATTAATTATTGATCCAGTAGCAAAAAATTCTTTTGTTACAACGATTACAAGTAATTTACACGAATACATTGCAGCGGTGAAAACACAAATGATGTTTCAATCCTTTTCTGATCAAATTGCTGAAATTTTACCTGAAGGATCAAAAAAACCGACAAAAGCATATGAGAAAACAGATATTATTCAATATAAAGAAATTTATGGATCAGCATTGATTGGTAAAGATGTGCCAACTTCTACGCAACATAATGTTCCTGCTTGGACTATTTTCGGTATGTTTTTCATTGTGATTTTGGTGGTTGGAAATATCATAAAAGAAAAGAAAGAAGGAAGCGCATTTAGATTGAAAACTTTGCCCACTTCTTATTTAACAATGATGAATGGAAAAATCATCGTTTATGTCATTGTTTGCTTGATTCAGTTTTTTATAATGATAGCGGTTGGTGTATTTGTTTTACCTTTATTTGGTTTGCCACCATTGAATCTGGGTCATCATTTAGAAGCGATACTTTTGTTGGCTTTTTTCACAGCATTGGCGGCAACTGGCTTTGGTGTTTTGATAGGAACGTTGGCAAATAGTGAACAACAAGGTGCTATTTTAGGATCTCTTTTGGTTTTACTTTTATCAGCTATTGGTGGTATTTTAGTACCAACCTATGTGATGCCTGAAATCATGCGAAAAATAAGTATGATGTCACCATTAAACTGGTCGTTGAGTGGGTTTTATAAAATAATATTGAGAGGAGCTGGATTAGAAGGTATACTATTCAATTGTACGCTCTTATTTGTCTTTTTTATAATTACTGTATTTTTGTCAAGTTTGATCAATCATATCAGGAGTAAAAGTTAATAGAAAGTAATGGAAATTGAAGAAATAGAAAAGCATTTAATTGCATTTGTACAAAATAATATTTTAGCTGAAGAGTTGACAATTCAAGCAACAGATGAATTGAAGTTGGTAGGATTAGATTCTTTTTCAATAGTGGAAATCATACTTTTTATTGAACGAAAGTTTGGTTTTGTTATTCCTGACGAACAGCTTTTACCAGATCATTTTCAATCGATTCAAAAAATTGCAATTTTAGTTAAAGACTATTTGAATCAATAAACATGGAACCCTCTGTTAGTCATTTTCCAACTAAAGTTTTTTTATCTGGTGCAGATTGGTTTTTACATGTTTTAGAAAATACATCTAAAAAAAACCGCTTCGATCAAAATATCATTCGCATTGTATTAGAAGTGGAGGATGAAACGTATTCAAATACAATCATTGAACGATTAAGTTTGCATCCGCTCGTACATTGGATACTAAATGTACAATTGAAAAAGCCGTTTTTTTTTAATAAAGCATATTGGAAATATTCCAACTCAGGCAATCACTTTTCAGTAAATTACCATGAATTAAATAATGTATCACTATACGATTTACCCTTGTTTCAAGAAACAATGCGCGTGAATAGAACACCATTATTTAAATGTGATTGTGTTACTGAAAACGGTAAAGTAACCAACGTAATCTTATCGTTTCACCATATTTTGGTCGACGGTAGAGGTGCGAGTCTTTTCTTAGAAGAATTACATGCTTCTACTTCACCGACAGAAAATGATACAAGCCATTATTTTAAACGACCAAAAAAGAACATAACTTTCAAAAAACACCTTCAAAACATATTATTTATTAAATATTTCATGAGGGAGCAGCAACAAGTGCAACGCGCTAATTTTGAATTGGTTGATCCTAAAGGTTTTAAAATAAATGTGTTGAAATTTACTTCCGAAGAAACCAATTTGATTTTACAAAATGCAACGGTAAAAGGTGCTAAATTTGGTTTAAATCAATTTTTATTAGCTGTTTCTATTCAAACAATGAGTGAATTGTTTAAAAACAAAAATATTCCTGGCGATATTTGGCTACCAATTCCATATGATGGTAGAAAAAGAGGAGCGAAAGGACCGGTAATTTCAAATGAAATTTCTTTTTTATTTTACGCAATTCAAGCAGCATCAAAAAAATCAATAAGTGAGATTATGCAAGAAATTCACGATCAAATGATGCAACAAATACGGAAAGAAGTACCATTGAATTATGGCGTTTTCTTGGAAATGACACACTATATACCTTCGAAATTAATGTCTTTTCTTGTGAATAGAGCTTCAAAAGGAAGTTTGGCAAGTTTTTTATATTCTGCATCCATTGAACAACAAAGAGATTTAAAAGATAAATTTAGTCTAAGTCCTAAAAACATGTTTGTCATTCCACCCTTTTCTGCACCACCAGGTATCACTATTTCTTATATTTTATACAACGGTCAACTTAGTTTGAATTTGGTTTACAATGAAAACTGTATAAATGAGTTTGATTTTACAGAATTAAATGTAGCTTTAAGAAAGAAATTGTTTGAAAACGGTTAAAGGAATGAGTAAAAAAATAGTTGTAATTGGAGGTGGTGCTGCTGGTATAGCTGCAGGAGTTGCTGCTGCTGAGAATAATTCAAACGTTCTTCTAATTGAAAAATCAGCATACTTAGGAGGGAAAGCAACGGCAGCTGAAGTAGGAACTATTTGTGGAGTTTATCACTATACAAAAAAATCAATTTCGGATTTTGTAGTAAAAGGTTTCGCAAAAGATTTCACAGAAAAATTAGCTACTATATCAAATACAACGGTACTTAGTAATCAATATGGGCTTCATTTTTTGCCCTATAAAATCGATGATTTTAAACAATTAGCACTAACAGCCTTACTAGATAAAGGGGTAGATGTTCGATTAAAATCGGAGGTGAAAAATGTAAAGTCTTCAAATGGTAAAATTAAATCACTTGAATTAATCTCTAATGGAACAACAGAAGAAATTGAAGTTGAGTCAGTAATTGATGCATCAGGAAGTGCCGAGATTTCTAAATTATTAAACTTACCAACGCTACAATCTACTTCTTATCAAGCTTGTTCTCAAATATTTACACTTTCAAACTTGCCCGATATTGATGAAAAACAATTGAACTTTATATTTATTAAAAATATTCAAGCGGCAATTTTTTCAAATGAACTTACAACGGAATACAAGCATTTTTCACTTGTTCAAGGTTCTAAAACAAACCATTCTGTTAAACTGAAGTTAACCATTCCTTTAGAGGTGAAATCGGATGAAATCACTCTCCAAAAAATAGAAGCAAAAGGGAGAGAGATGACCTTGAAATTTCATCACATTCAACAAACTAAAAGTGAGATTTTTAAAAATATACAATTGGATTCTTTAGCAGATGAAGTTGGGATTAGAGTTTTAGAACGACCTAAAGGGAAATATGTGTTAACAGAAGAAGATGTTTTATCAGCACGTAAATTTGATTCTGCAATAGCAATCGGAGCTTGGCCAATAGAGATTTGGCATCCATTAAAACCACTCGAAATGCATTATTTTAATGAAAATGATTTTTATCATATACCAGTAGACTGTTTACTTTCTGAACATCTATCAAATTTATTTTTTGCGGGAAGATCCATTTCTGCCACTGACAAAGCAATCGCTAGTGCAAGAGTAATGGGTACTTGTATGCAAACAGGTTACGCTGCAGGAAAAATCGCTGTCGATCAATACAATGGCATAACGTTAGTGGAGAGTGTTTCCAATATTAAAAAAATGCAAATAAATGATTAAATTTGTAGTATGAATGCACTACCTGTTTATAGTACTTTATTAAATGCAGCAGCACAATGGCCTAATAATCCTGCCATTCATGATGAGTATGGTTCCATGTCATTTTCAGAATTAGTAGAAGAGGTTAATGCTATTAAAGATCAATTAATTCAAGTTGGAATTCAACCAGGAATGGGTGTTGGAGTAATGGCGTGAAATGGGCGTAACTTCATAAGTGCCATTTTTGCAGTAGTTGCGTGTGGCGCAATCGTAATGCCGCTTTCGCATCAATTAAAAA
>JAGNZC010000011.1 GCA_017984635.1 Crocinitomicaceae bacterium | reverse complement strand
CGGTTTTATTGCGTCAAATGTTGCATAGTTGTTGATCGGTTTTGAAGAAACGGTTGCATCGTAATCATCATCGCCAGCCATTATTTCTAACAATAAAGCAGCATCTTCTAGCGTATTGGTGATTGGACCAATTTGATCAAATGAAGAGGCATAAGCAATAAGTCCATAACGACTAATTCTACCGTAGGTTGGTTTTAAACCATAGGTTCCAGTAAATGATGCAGGTTGACGAATAGAACCTCCTGTATCGCTACCAAGAGAAGCGGTACATAGATTTGCCCCAGTTGCAACGGCTGAACCTCCAGAAGAACCACCTGGTACACAATTAGTGTTTAAGTGATTTTTTACCGGTCCGAAAGCAGAGTTTTCATTTGAACTACCCATAGCAAATTCGTCGCAATTTAAACGACCAATAATGATAGCATCTTCGTCAATTAAACGTTGAACAGCAGTGGCAGTATAAATAGATTCAAACCCTTCTAATATTTTTGAAGCGGCAGATACTTTGTGATTTTGGTATGCCAAATTATCTTTCAATCCGATAACCATACCAGCTAAACGACCTGCAGTACCTGCTTTTATTTTTGCATCAACTTTTTGGGCATTTTCTTTTGCCGAATTTTCAAACACTTCTAAAAAAGCATTTAAATGCGCATGTTGTTGAATATTCGTTAAATAATTTTCAACGATTTCCAAAACAGAACTACCCGAAGCAAGGGCAGATTTTACTTCAGCAAATGATTTATACATGAAAAAAGTGTTTACTAGTTTTTCTCTTCTGTTGGTTTTGATTCTTTTGAATCATCCTCACCTTTAGATGCATTTTTAAACTCTTTCACACCTTGGCCTAAACCTTTCATTAATTCTGGAATTTTTTTACCTCCAAATAATAATAAAACGACAGCCAATATTAAAATGATATGGCCTGGACTAAGCATTGCTCCTAAAATCATGGTTTTAATTTTTATAGTTAGTACAAAGTTACTGATTTCTCTTAAACTAAGAATTGTTATTTTTTTTAATCTGTTAAATTAAACAAAAAAGCCCTTTTAGATTTAAAAGGGCTTTTGATATTTTTAAGTTTAATTACAATTTACGTGCAACTTCTACTTCTTCAAATGCTTCTACAACATCATTGATTTTGATATCGTTGAATTTGTCAATGTTCAAACCACATTCGTAATTGTTTTTCACTTCTTTCACATCGTCTTTGAATCGTTTTAAAGATCCTAAAACGCCAGTATGAATAACAATTCCATCACGGATTACACGTATTTTAGAAGTACGTTTGATGATACCATCTAAGACATAACATCCTGCAATTGTACCCACTTTAGTAATTTCAAATGTTTCACGTATTTCAGCAGAACCAATTATTTTTTCTTCAATATCTGGAGATAACATTCCTTCCATTGCCGCTTTAATCTCGTCAATTGCTTTGTAAATTACAGAGTAAAGGCGAATATCAATTTGTTCATTTTCTGCCAACTTACGCGCTGCAAGTGATGGTCGAACTTGGAAACCAATAATAATTGCGTCAGACGCAGAAGCTAAGTTAACATCAGCTTCAGAAATCGCACCAACACCTTTGTGTACAATGTTTACTTGGATTTCATCTGTTGATAGACGTAATAATGAATCAGAAAGTGCTTCAATCGAACCATCAACGTCACCTTTTACAATGATGTTTAATTCTTTAAAGTCTCCAATTGCTAAACGACGACCAATTTCATCCAATGTAATATGTTTCGTTGTTCTCAATCCTTGCTCACGGTATAATTGCTCACGTTTCGTTGCGATCGCTTTTGCTTCACGTTCGTCATTCATTACGTGGAATTTATCTCCTGCACTTGGCGCGCCGTTAATCCCTAAGATAGAAACGGGTTGTGACGGACCTGCTAATGGTAGATTTTTACCATGTTCATCGTGCATTGCACGCACACGACCATAATTTCTTCCTACTAAAACAATGTCTCCAACTTTTAAAGTACCCGCTTCAACAAGCATATTTGTTACGTATCCTTTTCCTTTATCCAAAGAAGATTCTACCACAGTACCTAAAGCATTTTTGTTAGGGTTTGCTTTCAACGTTAACATTTCAGCTTCTAAAAGAACTTTTTCTAATAGGGCATCGATGTTTAAGTTTTGTTTAGCAGAAATTTCTTGAACTTGGAATTTACCACCCCAGTCTTCTACTAAAATATTCATTTGAGAAAGTTGTTCTCTAATTTTATCTGGATTTGCACCTGGTTTGTCAATTTTATTGATGGCAAAAACCATTGGTACTCCCGCTGCTTGCGCATGAGAAATTGCTTCTTTTGTTTGAGGCATTACATCATCATCCGCAGCTACAATAATAATTGCAACGTCAGTTACTTGAGCACCACGTGCACGCATTGCTGTAAAGGCTTCGTGACCAGGAGTATCTAAGAATGTCATTTTACGACCATCTTTCAATGTTACTGAGTAAGCACCAATGTGCTGAGTAATTCCTCCTGCTTCACCTTCTGTTACGTTGGCATTACGAATTTTATCCAATAAGGAAGTTTTACCATGATCTACGTGACCCATTACAGTAATAATTGGCGGACGATCTTCTAAATCTTCTTCTTTATCTTCTTGTTGTGGAATCGCATCTTGTACTTCAGCACTAACAAATTCAGCTTCGTAACCAAATTCTTCTGCAACGATTTGAATCGTTTCTGCATCTAAACGTTGGTTGATTGATGCGAAAATCCCTAAAGACATACAAGCAGAAATGACAGCCGTTGGTTGAACGCTCATCATCGATGCTAATTCAGATACTGTAACGAATTCTGTCAATTTCAATACTTTCTCATCCATTTCTGCAGCAGCCATTTCTTCTTGACGACGCATCGCAACAACATCACGTTTTGCTCTACGGTTTTTAGAAGCTTTGGATTTACCACCTTGGTTAGAAAGTCTTGCTAATGTTTCTTTAATTTCTTTTTGAATATCTTGTTCTTTAATTTCAGGCTTTTCAAATTTAGTATTTGGCGCTCCTTTTTTAAAGTTACGATTTCCTTGTCCTTGTCCTTGACCAGCTGGTCTGTTACCAGTATTTGCACCCTGTCCTGGCGCACCTGTAGTTGGTGCTCCACTTTCTACTTTTTTAATGCGTTTACGTTTTTTACGGTCTGCATTGCTTTGTCCAGGACGTTGTGTTGGTGTTTTTGGTTTATCAACTGGTAATTCAATTCTTCCTAAAACTGTTGGTCCTGTTAATACTCTTCGTTCAACACGAATTGTCTCAATTTCTTTAGGAACAATTTCTTCAGGAGTTTCCTCCACTACAGGAACTTTAACCTCTTCTTTAGGCGTATAAACTACAGGTTGTTTTGGAGCCTCATATTTCCCGCCTTTTTTCTTGTCTGGGCGTGTTTTTGAGTTGATTTTATCTAAATCAATTTTTCCTATTACTTGAACTTGAACATCACCTTCACCAATTGTTTTGGCATCTGTTGGTGTTTCTTTTTCAGCAATTGGCTCTTCTTGAACAGCAGTAGTTTCAACAGCAGTTGGTTTTTCAACTACTTTCGCTACTGGCTCTTCTAGAACACTACGTTTGATTTCTTCCACATTCATTGGTTCAGAATCATCTTCATCATCTGAATTTGTTTGTGGGTTTTCTTCCGTTTTTGTATCGCGGATTGAAATTGTTTCACGTTTTTCGCGTTTTACACCAGAGAATTTAGATTGCTCTTTCATTGACTGATCTGCGGCGAATGCTTGTCTAAGTAATTCGAATTGTTCTCCTTCCAACTTAGTGTTGGGGTTCGTGTCGATTTTTACTCCTTTTGATTCTAGGAAACTAACCAGCGTTGGGATACCCACGTTGAGTTCCCCTGCTGCTTTTCCTAATCTTATTGGTTTTCCGGCCATATAATGATGTGTCCTTCGTTTTTACTTTTCAGTAGTTATTTATTTATTACAATGAATTTGAAAATTATTCAAACTCAGCGCGAAGAATTTTAAATACTTCTTCGATTGTTTCTTGCTCTAAATCAGTTCGTTGAACTAAGTCGTTCACCCCAATTTGAAGCACAGATTTTGCAGTATCACAACCAATTGCTTTTAATTCATCGATAATCCAGCTATCGATTTCATCAGCAAATTCTTCTAAATCAACATCTTCTACATCAACTTCACCTTCTCTGTATACGTCTAACTCGTACCCACACAATTTACCAGCTAATTTAATGTTGTTTCCGCCTTTTCCAATTGCCAATGAAACTTGGTCTGGTTTTAAGAAAACTTTTGCTCTTTTATCTTCTTCGTTGATTTCTATCGATGAAATTTTAGCAGGAGACAATGAACGTTGAATCAACAATTGAGAATTATTAGTAAAATTAATAACGTCAATATTTTCGTTGCGTAATTCACGAACGATTCCATGAATTCTTGAACCTTTCATTCCAACACATGCTCCAACTGGATCAACACGGTCATCGTAAGATTCAACAGCTACTTTTGCTCTTTCTCCTGGTTCGCGTACAATACGTTTAATCGTAATTAAACCATCAAATACTTCTGGAACTTCTAGTTCGAATAAACGCTCTAAAAATTCAGGAGCAGTTCTAGAAAGAATAATGACAGGACTACTGTTACGCATGTCTACTTTCGCAACAACGGCACGAACAGTTTCTCCTTTTTTGAAATAATCAGATGGAATTTGTTCTGATTTAGGAAGGATTAATTCATTTCCTTCATCATCCAATACCATGATTTCTTTTTTCCAAACTTGGTAAACTTCACCTGTGATAATTTCTCCAATACGTTCTTTGTAAACTTTGTAGATATTATCTTTCTCTAATTCCATGATGCGAGAAATCAAGTTTTGACGCAAAGACAAAATATTACGACGACCAAAATCTCCGAATTTAAACTCTTCCGTTACTTCTTCACCAATCTCAAAATCAGGTTCGATTTTAATAGCATCAGAATACGCAATCTCTGTATTAGGATCTTCTACTTCACCGTCATCTACGATTTCTTTATTCAAGAAAATTTGAACATCTCCTTTATCGATATTAACGATAACATCAATGTGCTCATCTGTATTGAATTTCTTTTTTAACATTGCTCGGAATACGTCTTCCAACACATGTTGCATTGTTTGTTTGTCAATGCTTTTCAATTCTTTGAATTCCGAAAATGACTCAACTAATTCAAGGCTGTTCATGTTTACCTATTTAAATGTAATTATAATTTTTGTTTCCTTTACTTCCTCTAATTGCAAAACATGTTGCTCTACAATTGTTTCTTTTTTCTTTTTACCCTCTGGTTTTTCTTGACGGGTAGTTTCAAGTGTTATTTCTGATGTTGATGCTGCTATTAAAACGCCTTCTAATTTTTTTCCATTGTTGAAGACTACTTTTACAGAGCGACCAATGTTTTTTTCAAATTGAGCTAAAACGCGAAACGGTTTATCTAACCCAGCAGATGAAACGTGCAATTCAAAATCTTCTTCTTCACGGTCTAAGTTATGCTCTACATTTCTTGAAACAGACATACAATCCATTACGGAAACATTTCCTGGATTTTTATCTAATTCAACATGAATAACATTGTTTGCTGAAATGGAAAGTTCAACCACAAACAAACCATTCGCTAATTCAGCGATTCGTTCGTTTATTAATGCTTCTACTGTTTTTTTACTAATCATATGGTATAAAAAGAGGGGACTTTCGTCCCCTCATTCTCGTCTTTTTTGCATAAATACAGTGCAAATATACACATTTTATTTAAAGTTATACACAAATCATGTAATTTTTTAACAATTATTTCATTCAGGCGATGCAATTTTCTAATAATTCAAACGCGTGTTTGATATGTTTCACGTCTGAAAAGATGATTCTTAATCGATCGTTTTGTTCACTCATTTTACAATTTTGACTATTGCGTTGTATATGATTTAGTAATTGTGTAAAGGTAGCTGTTTCATAAAAGGGCGATTGTGGATTTTGAATAAAATAACCTACCATTTTACCGCCTTTGATGACCAATCTTTCTAAACCTAATTTTTGAGCCAGCCAACGCAATTTGAACGAAACGATTAATTCGTTTACTTGTCTTGGCAACGGACCAAAACGATCAATTAATTTGTTGCCAAATGCAATCAATTCTTCTTCGTTTTTTAAATTGTCCATTTCTTGGTATAAACTAAGTCGCTCATTGACGTTGTTTACGTAATCATCCGGTATACGAACTTCTAAATCTGTTTCTAAGATGCAATCTTTCACATAATGCAATAAAGAATCTGAATTGCGTTCTTCGAACAGTTCTTTAAAATCACTTTCTCTTAATTCATCGATGGCTTCATTTAGTATTTTTTGATACATCTCAAAACCAATTTCAGAAATGAAACCACTTTGTTCGCCGCCCAACATATTTCCTGCTCCACGAATATCTAAATCTTTCATAGCAATGTTGAATCCAGAACCTAAGTCTGAAAACTGAACTAATGCTTCCAATCGTTTTCGAGAATCGGATGTTAAAATGCTAAATTTCGGTGCAACCAAATAACAGAATCCTTTTTTATTACTTCGCCCAACGCGCCCTCTTAATTGATGTAAATCACTTAAGCCAAAATTATGTGCATCGTTGATAATAATCGTATTGGCATTTGAAATATCGATTCCTGATTCTATAATTGTTGTTGCCAACAAAACATCGTATTCGCCATTGATAAAGTCGAACATGATTTTTTCTAAAGCTTTTCCATCCATTTGTCCGTGACCAATTCCAACACGCACGCCGGGACATAAACGACTGATCATACCTGACACTTCTCGGATATTTGCCAAGCGATTGTGTACAAAGAAAACTTGCCCACCACGACTTACTTCGTAAGCAATTGCATCGCGAATGGTTTCTTCGTTGAATTGAATGATTTCAGTAAGTACGGGCTGACGATTGGGTGGCGGAGTATTGATAATACTTAAATCACGTGCGCCCATCAACGAAAACTGTAAGGTTCTTGGAATCGGTGTAGCTGTCAATGTTAATGTATCAACTGTTGCGCGTAAGGTTTTTAACTTGTCTTTCACGGCAACACCAAATTTTTGTTCTTCGTCGATGATCATTAAACCTAGTTCCTTGAACTTTACTCGTTCAGCCACTACTGCATGTGTTCCGATTAATATGTCAATCTTTCCTTCTGCTAATTTTTTTAATGTTGCTGTTGTTTCTTTGGCTGATTTAAATCGATTGATGTAATCCACTATACAGGGGAAATCTTTTAAACGCTCTTTAAAACTTCGGTAATGTTGCATCGACAAAATCGTAGTTGGAACAAGAACCGCCACTTGTTTGCTGTCCGCCACTGCTTTAAACGCCGCTCGGATTGCGACTTCTGTTTTGCCAAAACCTACATCTCCACAAATCAAACGATCCATTGGAGTAGGTGTTTCCATATCTTCTTTAATGGCTTGTGTTGCCTTAAATTGATCGGGTGTATCTTCGTACATAAAAGAAACTTCCAATTCATTTTGTAGGTAAGAATCAGGAGAAAACGCAAAACCTGGTTGACTTTTGCGTTTTGCATATAGTTGAATCAAATCAAAAGCTAGTTCCTTGATTTTTTTCTTTGTTTTATTTTTAAGGGTTGCCCATGCTTGCGTACCCAGTTTATTCATTTTAGGAACAGAGCCATCTTTTCCTGTAAATTTTGAAATTCGATGTAAGGAGTGAATTCCCACATACAATACATCTCCATCTTTGTAAACGAGTCGAATTGCTTCTTGTTGTTTTCCATTTACATCAATGGTTTCTAAGCCAGAAAATTGTCCAACGCCGTGATCAATGTGTGTTACATAATCCCCTTTTTGGAGGTTGTAAATTTCTTTTAATGTTAAGGCTTGTTTGGTTTGTCGGAAACCTTCCTTTAAGCGAAAACGATGATAGCGTTCAAACAGTTGATGATCTGTATAACACACTAATTTTAATGCAGGAGCAATAAATCCTTCAGTCAATGCTAAATGCATCGGTTTAAATTCAACACCGCCACCGATATCCTCAAAAATCTGAAAAAGGCGATCAATTTGTTTGGGTTGATTGGAGAATAGTAAATTCGTAAATTTTAATTCTGTTCGCGCCAATAAATCCGTTCTAAGTAAATCAAAATTTTTATTGAAACTTGGTTGCGGTAAAAAGTCAAATTGGTGAATAGCTGCCGATTTAAAATGGTAATCCGCTCCCCATTCAATGCAGGAATATGCTTCCAATGTGCTTTTAGCTTCTGTTGGATGTAAAAACAAATCACTTGGAAGTGTTCGTTTTACAGTATCTGATAAGTCGGTATAAATTTGAACGGCTTTGTCGTATTCTTTTTCTAAAACAGTTGTCAATTGATCAAAAGAAGAAACCCAAAGAACGGCTTGTTGTCCCAAAAACTCAAAAAAGGTTCCATTGCCTTCTAAGTTAAGTTGGCCTTGCACGTTTGGAATGACGTTAAAAAACGTAAAGTTAGCAATCGATAATTGCGTACTTGCTTCAAACGTTCGAATGGATTCTACCTCATCACCAAAAAATTCAATTCTGTACGGGTGTTCATTCGAATAAGAATAAACATCTACAATACCGCCTCTAATTGAAAACTGTCCTGGTTCATAGACAAAATCAACGCGTTCGAAATGATATTCTAATAACAATTCATTTATGAAATCAATGGAATATGTTTTACCAACGTCAACGCGCAGGGTGTTTTTAGATAAGTTTTTTTTGGTTGGTACTTTTTCAAAAAGTGCTTCGGGATAGGTGACAATCCATCCGTTTTTACCGGTGTTTATTTTTTCTAATACTTCAGCGCGTGCCACTACATTGGCATTATCTGTTTCTTCCAACTGATAGGGTACACGGTATGATGCTGGATAAAAAAGAATGCGTTTATCCTCTGGATACAATTCTTCTAAATCATTTAAAAAATAAGCAGCTTGTTCTTTATCTGGAAGAATAAATAAATGGTGACCAGGTGTTTGTTCTGCTAAAACAGCAGCACAGATGCTTTTTGAAGAGCCAACTAATCCTTTCCATTGAATGTGAGTGCCACTGTTTTGTAATTGAGTAGCTGTAGCATCAATTTGAGGAAGTTGCGAGAAAGATTGCTTGAGTGTTTTTAAATCCATTCCTTTTTTTCAAGGTGCAAAATTACGTTGATTTTATTAGTTATTTGGATAAAAAAGCACCCTAAATTAATTTTTAGCAGCGATACAACTCATTGCTTTTTCAACCATGTTTTTTGAACCGATGTAAAAAGGAACGCGTTCATGCAATTGTTGAGGTTGAATGTCTAATATACGTTTTCTACCAGTTGTTGCTAATCCACCAGCTTGTTCAGCGATAAACGCCAACGGATTGCATTCGTATAACAAGCGTAATCTTCCTTCTGGAGCAGTTGTTGTTTCCGGATAAATATAAATACCACCTTTGATCATGTTGCGGTGAAAATCAGCTACAAGTGAGCCAATGTATCTTCCAGAGTAAGGTGCTTGGTAATCATTTTCTGAACTCTGACAATAAGCGATGTAATCTCTTAATCCTTCTTCACAGATGTTGATATTTCCTTCGTTCATAGCATACAAACGTCCTTTTTCGGGCATTTTCATATTCGGATGCGACAAACAAAATTCACCAATGGAAGGGTCTAAGGTAAAGCCGTTGACACCGTCACCAGTTGTATAAACCAACATGGTAGAAGAACCGTATAAAACGTATCCAGCCGCTACTTGTTGGTTACCCATTTGAATCATGTCTTCAAAGGTTGCTTCTTCACCAACGTTAGAAACGCGCTTGTAAATTGAAAAGATTGTTCCGATTGAAACATTCACATCAATATTAGAAGAGCCATCTAAAGGATCAAACAAAACAACATATTTTCCGTTTTTAGAAGTTTCAGATTGAAAAGCAACAAATTCGTCGTTTTCTTCAGAAGCAATTCCACACACTTCACCGCCATATTCAAAAGCTTTGATGAATTGTTCGTCTGCAACTACATCTAATTTTTGTTGTTCTTCACCTTGTACATTTGTGTTTCCTTGAGCACCAAGAATGTGATCAACTAAACCAGCGCGACGAACATCACGACTCACAATTTTAGAAGCTACGGCAATATCATTGAGTAAGCGCGTTAATTCTCCTGTTGCAAAACTATGCGCAGCTTGACCTTCTAAAATGAATTCGTTTAATGTTGTAACTTTTGACATGCTTTAATTTTTTACAAATATCGTAATAATGCTTGAATCAGTGAAATAAATTTCATCGCTGAAAGGTTTAGAAAAACCAATAGCAAATAAAAAAGTAGCGAATGAATTTACCTAAAATCATTAAAAAAGTAAATTTCCAAAACCCTGTTTTAAAGAACCCCAGTGCTATGGATAAAGGATCTCCGATGAATGGAATCCATGAAAAGAAGGCTAACCAAACGCCGTATTTTTGAATTTTTAATTCAAAGGAGCGGATTTTAACTTCGGATATCCCTATTTTTTTCAACCATAAAGGGTTTCCAAAGTAGCCAATGGTGTAATTGGTTAAGCCACCTAAACTATTTCCAATGGTTGCGAATAGTAAGCAGAGTGTTGGATTAAAACCGGATTTTAATAAGAGCATCAATACACCTTCCGAACTAAATGGAAGAATAGTAGCGCTTAAAAAGCTACTTATT
Source organism: Crocinitomicaceae bacterium (assembly GCA_017984635.1). GTDB lineage: Bacteria > Bacteroidota > Bacteroidia > Flavobacteriales_D > Crocinitomicaceae > M0103. The sequence continues at coordinate 55,623 of JAGNZC010000011.1, read as the reverse complement.
AAAAGCCCAATATATCCTGCAGAAAACACCATAAAAAAAGGGCCGACAATGCCGACCCTTCAAAGATATAAAAATAAGTTGCTTATTTTTTGATCATTTTTTTAGTTACTGTTGAACCTTCAGTTGCAACAGTAACATAATATACACCACTTGTAAAAGTGGAAGCATCAAATGTTATTGTGTTAGTCCCGGCATTTTGAGCAACTGTAGTTGAGTAAATAGTTTTACCTGTAATGTCTACTACATTTACCGCTACTTTCGCTGCATTTACTAAAGAATAGTTGATTGTTGCTTCTCCTGAAGTTGGATTTGGGAATACATTTCCAACCGTTGCAAAAGCACTGTTTTCGTTAATAGACAATGATGGGTCAAAGTTTAAACGAACAACTGGTGTTCCTGTTTGGTAGAACCAAGTTCCATCTGGATTTTGTGCATCAATAACACCTCTGTCAAATATGAAAGAAGTTTGTTTGTATGATGTTCCAGCATTTGCAATTTTCAAGTTTGGACTCAATGTACCAACAACAACTACATAAGTAGTACCTTCTAATAATTGAACTGGATCTGGTAAAATAATTAATTTGTCAGTATTCAACATTGCAGTTGTTACAGTAATAGGCTCAGATTCTGTTAAATATGTAAAATCTCCAGTCGCTGTATCTACGTAATAAATTTTTCCGTAAACTTCAGTTCCAACAGGAGTTCCAGTAGCTATACGTGTATTGATACCTTGTACATATTGATCTGCCCAAATGTCAAAAAAGTTACCCACTTCAAAACCGTCAGTACCGTTAGAAGTAGTTCCAGCATAAACACCATTATCTCTAGCATAAATGTAGTTGTTTACAGAGAAAGAAATAGGAGCAAATGTATTGTTTGTTGGAACATCATCAGTATTTGTAGCTGTTAATGTTCGTGTAATAGTGTAAGTTCCAATTCCAGCAGGAGTAAATGCTGTTGCAATTGCTAAACTATCTTCAGCTTGAGAAGCAATCGTGACAGGTGCGCTTGAACCGATAGTAGCTCCACTATTAATGTCAATGTTTAATTTCACATTTGACATTGATTGTGTTCCAATGTTAGAAACATTCGCAGTAAAATCAATTGGTGCAATTTGAGATGTTGGAATTTGGTAATAGTTCAATCCAGCAGTTCCCCAATATGTTCCATCAACAGATAAATCGTAATCAGCATTTGTCATTAATTTCACATCGTCGATGTACCATCCGTAAGTAATCCAAACATTTGCATTCGTTGCTTGTGTTGGGAAATTAGTTGTCCATGAAAAACGGATCCAAACTTGCGTAGCTCCAGATAAGTATGGCGCTAAGTTGATTGTTTTTGTTGATGGATTTGCATATGCAGCGCCTCCAGTTGATGACAATACAGAGAAATCACTGTTGTCTCCAACAGGAATGAATGTAGTACCATTTGTTGAAATCTGAATTTCTTGTAAATCATTAAAACGTGCACCAAATTGTAAAAACTCTAAAGAAACTTGTGTTCCTGAAGTCGCTAAACTAATTGGTTGAGTAGTAGTCATAGTGTACGTTACGTCTAAAGCTTGTGAAGCTGGCGTTGCTGTTGGGTTACCATTTGATAACTCAGCAAAGTTTCCTTCAGAAGTAGATGCAATTGCTGTAGCAGGTGCCCACCAACCATCTTTTGTTGCGTCGATTGTCCAACCAAATTGAGCGCCAGTTTGACCGCTATTGTTGATTGTCCAAGAAGCTGCATTTGAAAAGTCATTCGTGTAGAATGTTGTTCCAACTGCTTTTGGCGTTGCATGATTTTCAGTTGCTTTTGGCGCAACACGACTCATGTCATTTGCTGTTAAAGCTTTAGGAGCGTATTGACCAAAAGAAATCGATGCGCCTAAACCTAAAACAACCATACTTAAGTATACTTTTTTCATAGTTCTTATTTTATTTTTAGCAAATATAAGTTATTAAAACAAAAGTAAATGTCAATAGAATAAATAATCTCTACAGAATAAATATTAACGATCTTTTAAAAATGGTATTGAATTTCTGATTTCAGAAAGCTCTTTATATGAAAAGGTGGTTTGTTCTACTCTTTCTATTCCATCAATTGTATATTCTTGTTTACCCAATGCATTGTAACAAGAAGAGTCACCTGAATATTCCAATCCTTTTCCATCCATTCCAACACGATTGACACCAACAACATAACATTGATTTTCAATAGCTCTCGCTTGCAATAAGGCTTTCCAATGTTCGGCTCTTTTTTTTGGCCAATTGGCAACGTATAAAATGACATCATATGCTGGAATATTTTCCTCTATTCGATTGCGTACAATTTCCGGAAAACGTAGGTCGTAACAAATTTGAAGTTGCAGTTTCCATGATTTGTATGGGACAATTACTTCGTTTTGTCCAGCTGAAAAAAAGTCATCTTCGTGGGCTAAGCTAAAACACTTTCTTTTATTGTAAATAGTTAGCTTACCTGATGGCTCGATAAAAACCCCACGGTTAAAAAACAAACCATTTTCTTCGATGATTAAAGAGGTGTAAACAGCACAATTTTTTGTTTTAGCACAATTTTTCAACCAATCGAGTCCGATAGATTTTTCCATAGTTTCAGCTAACGATTCAACATTCATGCTAAAACCAGTATGAAACATTTCCGGGAAAATTAGAATATCTGTTGGTTCAATTGACGCGATCAATGTATCGTAATGTGCTAAATTAGCTTGTTTATCCTCCCAAATTTGATTGGCTTGAACTGTTGTTATTCTTAAATCTTGCATAATCGTTCACAGGCTTTAATTAATGTTTCATCATCTTTTGCAAAACAAAAACGGATGAGGTGTTGGTCTTTTTCATCTTTATTGAATACGGATAATGGAATGGCAGCTACGCCATGTTCTTTCACTAAGCGAATGCAAAAATCTGTATCTTTTTCTGAAGAAATACCACTGTAATCGACTACTTGAAAATACGAACCTTCAGAAGGTAAAAGTTGAAAACGACTCTTCGCTAAAAGCGTTCTAAACAAATCTCTTTTTTCTTGGTAAAATGCCCCTAAGCTTTTTACATCTACTTTTTCTAAGTATTTACTTAAGGTAAATTGTGCGACACTGTTCACCGAAAAAACTAAAAATTGATGCACTTTTTTCAGCTCAATTAAAAACTTTTCTGGCGCAATTAAATACCCTACTTTCCAACCCGTAATGTGAAAGGTTTTTCCAAAAGAAGAGATAATTATACTTTTATTTCGCAAATTTTGAATAGAATTTACGGATATATGCTTTTTTTCAAAGGTGATGTATTCATACACTTCATCGGAAAGTAAAACAACGTTTGGAAATTTTTCTAAGATTTTTTCCAATTGTTCAAAGTCTTTTTGTGTTAAAATTTTACCAGAAGGATTGTGCGGATTATTGATAATAATCATGCGTGTGTTTGCATTAAAATGGCTTTCAATTTTTTCCCAATTTGGAGAAAAATCATCATTTAATGGAACACGAATGGGAACTGCTCCAGTTAAAATTATCGGGGGTTCATAACAATCGTAGCTTGGGTCTAAAATGATCACTTCTTCACCAGCGTTTACCAAGGCTTGTATACAGGTAAAAATCCCTTGCGTCGCTCCAGCTGTAATCAATAATTCTTTTTCAGGCTCATTTTTTCTTCCGTAATTTGCTTCAATCAATTTTCCAATATTTGACAATAATTGAGGATAACCAGCCATTGGCATGTATTGATGAACATTTTCAGTAGCACTTTGCGTTACTAGATCCGTTAAGTGTGAATCAACTGGAAAATTTGGAAATCCTTGTGATAGGTTAATGGCGTTGTAGTCAGCAGCTAATTGTGACATTACGCTAAAAATTGTTGTTCCGATGTGCGGTAATTTGGACATTGAATAAAATTTGGTCTTTAAAAGTAGTGATAATGCTTAAAAAAGCATAAAAAATCGATTTTTTCAAGTGTAATTATCTAAAAAATAAAGTATTATTGTAACACAAAATATTCAACCATGAAAAACAAATTTATTCTTATCCTCTCTTTTTTATCATTAACGAGTTCGTTGTTTGCACAAGAACAACGCAAAGAACTGAAGCAATCTATCCAGAAAGAAGTTTTTTTAGAGGAAAACAATGGCGAACGTGTTTTAACGATTAAAACGAATAATAATGGAGTTGAAACCATCGAAACCTACAAAGGCGAAGCGATTGACGAGAAACTAAAAGAATTTGAAAGCGTTCAAGAAGATAAAGATGTGCGGGAAGAAATCTCTATAAAAGAAGAAAATGGCGAGAAAATAGTGACGGTTGCAACAACGCTAAACGGGCAACAAAAAGTCGAAGTGTTGACAGGTGAAGCCGCCGAAAAAAAATTAGCGGAAAAAGCAGATCGTTTACATCCAATGGAAGGAAAAGGCGAAAAGCGTGAGTTAAAAATCATCGAAGAACGAAAAATAAAAACGATTAAAAAAGGCTAATCATGAAGTATTTAATTGTTTTTTATAGTGTAATTTCTTTTGTACAATTATCGTTTTCACAATGTGCTTCTGCAGGTGAGGATAGTATTTTTCAAATTTGCAGAAACAAACCTTTTAATTTAGACTCTTTGTTATCTGATAGCGCTTCATTGAATGGGAATTGGTTCAATCCTGCAGGAAATGCCATCATTAATGCTAATATAATTTCAAGTAATATTCCAGGTCAATATGTATATACGTATGTGGTTCAAGATAGTGTTTGTGGAACAATAGATTCGGCTTACTTTCAAATTAATGTTATTATTTGGAACTGGAACTGCGAAACTGGCGGAATAGATGAAGCTAGCTCTACTAACTTAACCATCATTCCCAACCCAACCAGCAACGGATTTTTCACTTTATCAAAAGAAGTAGATTATGTGATTGAAGATGCTAGTGGCAAACGAATCCCAGTTATTCATTTACCAGGCTTGTACTTTATTGTTGTTGGAGATACGCGTTATAAGTTGATTAATTTGTAGTTTTGGAAACACGTTTATAATTCCAATGCAATGATTCGTTTGAAACAATTAGTTATTTTATCATTTTCGCTGAGTGTACTTTCGGCATGTTCTTCAAAAGACACACAATTTTGTACCTGTTTAAATACCAGTGAACAATTGAATGAACTGAGCAACGATTTATTAACGACTACTATCACAGAAGCCAAAGCAAAAAAATTGGTACGCTTAAAAAAACTAAAAAAAGAACAATGCTTAGAATACGTTCACATGGACGGCCAAGCAATGCTAGAGCGTAAAAAAGCGTGTTTATCTGTTAAAAAATAGCATCTAACGCGTCACAAAATGCTTGGATCGCTTCCGTTAATACTTCTTTTGAGTGCGCAGCTGAAATGAATCCAACTTCGTATCCGCTAGGTCCTAAATAAACACCTCTTTTTAATAATTCACGGTGGATGTTTTTAAAACCAGTCATGTCAGGATTGATTTCTTCTGATGCGTGAATGCGTTTTTTACCATCAAATGATAACCAGAAAATAGATCCAATCGTTACCAATTCAAAATTATAGTTGTGTTGTTTTGCGTGTGCATTGATTGCATCAACAAAAAAGCGTGTTCGTTCCTCTTGTTCTTCGTAAAAACCAGGCTTAGCACATTCGGTTAATTGTGCAATTCCAGCTGCCATTGCCACTGGATTTCCTGATAAAGTTCCCGCTTGGTAAACTGGTCCGTCTGGAGAAATAGTAGCCATAATTTCCGCACGAGCACCATAAGCACCAACAGGTAATCCGCCACCTATAATTTTTCCATAGGTAACAATGTCTGGTGTGATTCCATAATATTCAGCGGCACCTGCAAAGGCAACTCTAAATCCAGAAATTACTTCATCAAAGAACAATAAAATTCCATGTTCTGTGCATAATTCGCGTAATGCCAATAAAAAGGTTTGTTCTTGTAATAACAAACCATTATTAGCAGGAATTGGTTCAATAATCGCACAAGCAATGTCTGCTTTGTGTTCAGCAATGCATTTTTTCAAAGCATCTACATCATTTAAAGGCAGCACCAACGTTTCATTGGCGAAACTTTCTGGCACACCTGCACTCGAAGATGAACCAAGTGTAACTAATCCACTTCCAGCTTTCACTAAAAGAGAATCCGAATGTCCGTGGTAGCATCCTTCAAATTTGATGACTTTATTTTTTCCTGTATAACCCCTTGCCATTCTTAAAGCCGACATTACGGCTTCAGTACCTGAAGAGACAAAACGAATTTTATCGATATAAGGATTGCGCGTTAAAATTAATTCCGCCAATTCATTTTCTAAGCGTGTTGGCGCTCCAAAGCTGGCTCCATTTTGCAAAGCTCCAACAATTTTAGCATACACATTAGGATGATTATGGCCTAAAATTAATGGCCCCCAAGAACAACAAAAATCAATGAATTGGTTATCGTCTTCGTCCCAAATAATACATCCATCACCTTTTTTAATAAAAAGTGGTGATCCTTCAACAGATTTAAAAGCACGAACAGGAGAGTTTACACCACCTGGAAAATAGGTTTTCGATTTTTCAAATAATGCTTCAGAAGTTGTCCGTTTGATGTCTTTTTTCGTTTCCATAATGTGTATATTTGCCAAGAAAGTACAAAGCTAGCAATTAAAATATTAATTAATGATGCATTTTGAAAACACATTGGCCTTTGCGCAACAGTTAGATCAAAAAGATAATTTAAAACAATTTAGAGAGCGTTTTTGTTTTCCAACTTTCCATGAAAAAGAAATTCGCTATTTTACAGGTAACTCTTTGGGTTTACAACCGAAGACGGCTAAAAATTATATTTTAGAAGAATTAGATGCGTGGGCTGAGTATGGTGTTGAAGGACATTTTTTAGCAAAACGCCCTTGGTTTGCTTACCACGAGAATTTAACGGAAATGGCAGCTAAAATAGTTGGAGCGAAACCGATTGAGGTGGTTGTTACGCATTCATTGACGACTAACTTACATTTATTAATGGTTTCGTTTTATCAGCCGAAAGGGAAACGAACTAAAATTTTGTGCGAAGCGAAAGCCTTTCCATCTGATCAATATGCTTTAGAATCACAAGTTAAATTTCATGGTTTAGATCCTGCAGAACATTTGATTGAAATTGCACCAAGAACAGGCGAACAATTGATTCATGAAGAAGATATTTTGGCAGCAATTGAAACGCATGCAGATGAAATTGCATTGATTATGATTGGCGGTGTTAATTATTACACGGGACAATTATTTGACATGGAGACGATCACCAAAGCAGGACATAAAATCGGTGCAATGGTTGGCTTTGATTTAGCACATGCGGCAGGAAATATTAATTTAAAACTGCACGATTGGGGTGTAGATTTCGCAGCGTGGTGCGGGTATAAATATTTGAATTCTTCACCAGGAGGTGTAAGTGGTATGTTTGTTCACGAACGTCATGCATACAAACCTGAATTGCCACGTTTTGCTGGTTGGTGGGGATATGATAAAGAAACACGCTTCTTAATGCAGCCTGGATTTAATCCGATGAAAGGTGCTGAAGGTTGGCAATTGAGTAACGCACCTGTATTGGGAATGGCAGCACATTTAGCTTCGTTAGAAATTTTTGAAGAAGCTGGAATGGAACAAATTGGTGCAAAAAGAGATTTAATGACTGCTTATATGGAATTTGTCATTGATACAATTTCTGCAAAAAATAGTGACCGCGTTCAATTTGAAATTATTACACCTAGAGATAAAACAAAACGAGGCGCCCAATTGTCTATTATGGCAAAGGGTCAAGGCAAAGCATTGTTTGATGCATTATCTGCAGAAGGCGTAGTGGCCGATTGGAGAGAACCAAATGTGATTCGAATAGCACCTGCACCTTTGTACAATTCCTTTGAGGATTGTTATTGGTTTGGTCAGTTGTTGGAAAAAGCGATACAGTAACAAAGTGTTGGGTTAAATAAGTATTAGGTGTTGGGTTGAAAGTTTTGAGTGTTGAGTTGAGATTTCAACAGAATAACGATTTCGTCTTAAAGTCCTTTAATCTTTATATCCTTTAATCATTAAAAGTGTTGAATTGAAAGTTTTGAGTTAGGAATTAGTTAGATTTTTAGGAGAATAAAGATTTAGTTATAACTTCTTTCAGTCTTAATATCTTTTAGTCAAAAAATAAAAATATGGAAAATAATAAAAAAGTAATCATTGTCGGTGCTGGTTTAGTGGGTTCTTTGTGGGCCGTTTATTTATCGAAAGCTGGGTATTCTGTTACAATATATGAGCGTAGATCGGATATTAGAAAAGCAGAAATTTCAGCTGGGAAATCCATTAATTTATCGTTATCGAATAGAGGTTGGAAAGCACTAGATGCAGTTGGTGTAGGCGATGAAATTCGAAAAATTGCAATTCCAATGTTTGGAAGAATGATGCATGATATGGCTGGAAATCTAACGTTCCAACAGTACGGGAAAGAAGATGAAGCGATTTATTCTGTCTCTCGAGGAAAAGTGAATGCAACCATGATGGATATTGCTGAAAAACATGGCAATGCAACGATTCATTACAACCACGATTGTAAGCGAGTGGACTTGAAAAATGGCATTGTTTATTTGAAAAATACCCAAACAGGTGAAGACATCGAGGCGCATGCAGATTTGATTTTCGCTGCAGATGGTGCTTTTTCGGCGGTTCGTTATAATTCTATGCAGAAATTAGATCGTTTTAATTACAGTCAGAATTACATTGCGGATGGTTACCGTGAAATTTTATTGCCACCGAATCCAGACGGCTCCTACCGAATGGATAAAAATGCATTGCACATATGGCCACGTGGACGTTTTATGGTAATTGCTCTTGCGAATGAAGACGGATCGTTTACATGTACGTTATTTATGCCTCATACAGGTGGTGAACACGCATTTGATAAATTAACAAATAAAGCTGCTGTAGATAATTTCTTTAAAACGGTGTTTCCAGATTTCTATGAAATGATGCCAAACATTGCTGATGCATGGGAAGATCATCCCTTGTCTTCTTTAGCAATTATACGTTGTTATCCATGGACAAGTGGAAAAGTTGCGTTAATGGGCGATGCAGCGCATGCTACTGTTCCGTTTTATGGACAAGGAATGAATGCAGGATTTGAAGATTGTACGGTCTTAAATGGTTTAATGCTGAAACACAATCATGATTGGGATGCAATTTTTGATGAATATAGTAGAGAACGCAAACCAGATGGCGATGCATTGCAAGATTTATCGCTAGACAATTACTATGTAATGCGCGATTATGTGGGTGATCCAGCATTTTTATTGCGTAAAAAGATAGAAGCAAAATTTAGCTCATTACATCCAGATAAATGGATTCCTTTGTATTCACAGGTTACATTTAGTGAAATTCGATACAGTGTAGCCTACAAGCAAGGCCAAGTTCAAAGCAAAATCATGGATCAAATTATGGAAATTCCAAATATTGAAACAAGATGGGAAGAAGATGAGGTAATGGAACAATTATTGGCATTAACGGCTGACTTTTCTCTTTAAAATGAAACAGATTACTTATACATTCATCTTGTTGTTCGTGATGAGCAATGCAATCGCACAACGTGATTTAACACCCGGAAAAAAACGAGGTTCAGCATTTGGCGAAGTAGATTTTAATAATTATAAGTACTCAGGGATTCAGATAACAGGTGGTTTGATTTACACTAAAACACGCTCGGATGTAAACAACGTTTCACAAACGATTGTTGATGCTGCCGATCGACCAATTGATTATACGTTTGATCCTTCAGGTCAAGTAGGGTTTTTCATCGAAGCAGGGATGGCTCATTTTCCTAAAAAGCAGTCCCAACTTTCTAAACGACTCAAAACAATTTTAGTTTCTTATTACGATTGGGGTTTGGGCTTGAAAATGATCAATGGCGCTGAAAATGTAACAGCTAACTATTACAATTTAGGCGGACAAGTAATTTCAACCTTGAATGAAACGAGTGATTTTTCAAACGCTTATTTGTACGGACGTTTTTCAGCGCACCGTAATTTTTATTTAGGTAAAAAGTACTTTATTGACAACGGAATAGGTATCAATGCAGATTTTCGTTTCTTTTCATCAAGTTCAAATGATGCAAATACAGCAACATTTGAACTAACGGACAATCATTCACCATTCGTTTTGCAGTTGAATTATAGTTTAGGTTTTGGCATTAAACTATCACGCAGAAGTTTTCTTATTCCAAGTGTAGCACTTCCAATCGTTGGACTTCATGATTGGCGCAGTGGATGCTCAGCTTTGAAATGGTACCATTCCAATTATGTTCCAATTCAAGCACAAGTGAAGTGGATTTACTTGTTTAAAAAAGTGCAAAAAGGATGTCCAGCCGTTTACAAAGCGGATTAAACTTAACGACTAACTAATGAAAAAAATATACCATTTAAGCACGTGTTCTACATGTCAAAAAATCTTGAAAGAACTTGCGCCGGATGCAACAGTAATACTTCAAGACATTAAAGAGCAAAATATTTCTGCAGAAACATTGGACTGGATCAAAGAGAAAGTGGGTTCTTATGAAGCATTATTTTCGAAACGGGCAATGAAATACCGAGGATTGGGTTTAGACAAAATGGATTTAACTGAAAACGATTACCGGTCGTATCTTTTATCGGAATATACGTTTTTGAAACGTCCATTCATGATCAATGGAGATGAAATTTTTATTGGTAATGCGAAGAAAGATGTCGAAGCAGCTCAAAAATCGTTTGCTAAAAACACATGATTCTTTTCAAACAAACAAAAGCCTTTTGGGCACATCTTTCATTGTTTGCTGTGAATGCCTTGTATGGCGCGAGTCATGTTTTAGCAAAAGGCGTAATGCCTACTTATTTAAGCCCTAGTGTATTTATTTTGTTTCGAGCGGTTGGTGCTACCTTGCTATTTTGGTTTGTCAAATTATTTTTACCTAAAGAAAAAATTGCACGGAAAGATTGGTTATTATTAGCAGTCTGTGGGGTTTTTGGTGTTGCAGTCAATCAATTGTTTTTTTTTCACGGTTTAAATTTATCTTCTTCGATTAATTCAGGCATTATCATGGCTTCCAATCCGTTGTTGGTAGTACTATTGTCTTATTTTCTATTGAAAGAGCATGTAACTCCTCGGAAAATCACTGGAATTGTAATTGGTGCTTTAGGCGCTATTTTATTAACCTTAACCGCTGGAACTGGAAAAGGCGATTCAATGCTAGGTGATTTGTTTTTAGTGATCAACGCGGCAAGTTATGCCGTGTATATGGTACTTGTAAAACCACTGATGCAAAAATACAGTCCATTAACGGTTATCACATACGTTTTTACGTTTGGAACAGGTTTTATTCTCCTTTATCCACCTACATTGCAGGAGTTTACAACTACAAATTTTCAAGTAATTCCTACAGAAGTTTGGTATAAAATTACGTATGTGGTAGTAGGTGTTACGTTTTTAACTTATCTATTAACGGTGTTTGCCTTAAAATACGTAACGGCATCTGTTTCCAGTGTTTACATTTATTTACAGCCTGTTTTGGTCTTGTTTTTCGCGTTTTTCTTGGCTTACCTTGGTTGGTCAGAAGATTTCACACACACCATTACTACCCAAAAAATTGGGTACATGTTACTTATCTTTTTTGGCGTTTATTTGACAGCTCGGAGAAAGTAGGCTAGTTAATTAGGCATTAGATTTAGATTTCAACAGAATTACGATCTCGTTTCATTCCTTCACTCCTTCATTCTTGAAGTCTTGCCTCCTAAGTTCTTTTCTCAAATCTTCATCTCAGGCACATACTCAGGCACAATTAATTTACCTTCTGTTTTAGAGATTATTTCTTCTACACTAACACCTGGCGCACGTTCAATAAGGTGAAAAGCACCGTCTTTTATTTCTAATACGGCCAATTCAGTGACTACTTTTTTCACGCATCCAACTCCTGTTAATGGTAATGTACATTCTTTAAGAATCTTGGATTCACCCGCTTTGTTGGAATGCATCATTGCAACGATGATATTATCAGCAGATGCCACTAAGTCCATTGCGCCTCCCATTCCTTTTACCATTTTACCCGGAATTTTCCAATTGGCAATATCTCCATTTTGAGAAACTTCCATAGCGCCTAAAACAGTCAATTGAACGTGTTGTCCTCGAATCATAGCAAAAGACATTGCAGAATCAAAAAAAGAGGCTCCTTCTTTCACGGTAATGGTTTGCTTCCCCGCATTGATTAAATCAGCATCTACTTCTTCTTCCAATGGAAATTGTCCCATTCCTAATACGCCATTTTCCGATTGAAATTCAACATCTATTCCTTCAGGAATATAATTGGCAACCAAGGTTGGAATTCCAATTCCTAAATTAACATACCAACCATTTTGAAGTTCTTGTGCTATTCTTTTAGCAATGCCTGTTTTATCTAGTGCCATATTTTTAATGTATCAATTTAATAATGTACTAATGTATCAATTTAATAATGTACCAATTTATTAATGGTATAAAGTATCATTTCACATTGATTAATTTATTTATTGTTTTTTGAGCTAGCTATTATCTTATAAATTATCAATCCAATTTCATTCACCGTATCAAATAATTTTTCATTTGAAGGGTAAGATTCTGAATGATTACATAAGATTAGCCAATATTTTGTTTCTTCAATTTCTTTTGCAGCAATTTTTATTTTATGAATAAAATCATTTCTTGATTCTGCATTTTGTGCTTCATGAACATTTGCTCCAATAGATGTTCCTGATTTTAATAATTGCCGCGCTATTACAAATTTCTTATTGGATTCTAGAAGCTCACAATATGCAATTATCTCTATTGAAAACGCAATCGTCTTAGCTAGAATAATATTTTGTTTAACTTCCACTGTACTAATGTATCAATTAACTAATGTATCAATTCATTTTTACATTGTTCCATTTCCACATTGAATAATTGTTCCATTAATTCATTATCTTGTGGTTCTTTGTTCGATTCGTTTTTCAAATTTCTCACCTTGGAAGATACGTTGTACAAAAATTCCAGGTGTATGAATAAAATTAGGATCAAGCGTTCCAGCAGGAACTAACTCTTCTACTTCTGCAACCGTAATTTTACCTGCCATTGCCATCATAGGGTTGAAATTTCTTGCTGTAGCTTTAAAGACAAGATTCCCTTCTGTATCACCTTTCCATGCTTTTACAATCGCGTAATCTGCAGTAAGTGCTTCTTCTAAGATGTGTGGCTTTCCGTTAAAAACGCGCACCTCTTTTCCTTCTGCTACTTCAGTTCCGTAACCTGCAGGTGTAAAAAAGGCTGGAATTCCAGCGCCTCCAGCTCTACAGCGTTCGGCTAAACTTCCTTGAGGGATTAAATCTACAATCAATTCTCCAGACAACATTTGGCGTTCAAATTCTGCATTTTCGCCAACGTATGAACTAATCATTTTTTTGATTTGTTTTTGTTGTAACAACAAGCCTAACCCAAAATCATCTACACCAGCATTGTTAGAAATACAGGTTAAATTACGCACATTTAGTTGGACCAATTCCGCAATTGAATTTTCAGGAATACCACATAAACCAAACCCACCAATCATTAAAGTCATTCCATCTTGAATGCCTACTAATGCTTCTTCTACGTTTTTTACAACTTTATTCATGTCTGTATTTATTGAAAATCAATTACTTCTGGAATCACTTCTTCTTGTGCTGGGGTAGGGAGAATATCGCCACCTGAACATGAAAAAGCTTTTGGATCGTAGGACCTCGGTTCTTTAAAATCTGTGGTGGAAAGGGCAATTTTAGGATCTTTGTATACTTTTTGCATGTAATATCCATAAATTGGTAATGCTAATCGCGCACCTTGTCCCCATTGCATGGATCTAAAGCGAACAGATCGGTCTTCTGCACCAACCCAAACACCTGTTGCTAATTCTGGCGTTAAGCCAACAAACCATCCATCGGAGTTACTTTGCGTTGTTCCTGTTTTACCTGCAGTAGGAGCTAAAACATTTCCCCAACTGTTTCCTCCTCGAAGACTTCCGGCTGTTCCGCTCGTCACAACTTGTTTCATCATTTTCAAAGTTTCATATGCTACATTTTCGTTGAGTACTTCTTTCGAATACGATTTTGCATTGAAAATTACATTTCCATTTCGGTCTTCAATTCTTAAGATAGTTGTTGGACGGTTATATATCCCATTATTAACAAAGATACACTGAGCACCTACCAATTGGAAGAGTGATAAATCCATAATTCCAAGGCACATTGCAGGAACTTCTTGACTAGCAGGCAGATCGATATCCATCATGCGCAGTAATTTAGAAACGGTTTTTGGACCAGCATAACCGCCCATTTTTGACATTACAGCAACCGTAATGTTATTCATTGATTGTGCTAATCCAGTTGAAGCAGAAACAACTCCTGCATCTGAACCTCCTGCATTTTTAGGACACCATCTTCCATCAACATCTCCATCTGCATTTTGTAAATCAACGCAATAGGTTGTGTTGGCGAATTGTGTACATGGTTTCACAACACCCATTGCCATTGCAGTTCCATATACGAATGGTTTAATGGTTGAACCAACTTGTCGCTTTCCTTGTCGAACGTGATCATAAGCAAAATTCTCAAAGTTTGCCCCACCAACCCATGCTTTCACAAAGCCAGTTTGAGGTTCAATGGAAATTAATCCAGCATGTAAAAACGCTTTGTAATAACGAATAGAATCATTTGGAGTAAGTGTTGTATCAATTTCATTATCACCTTTCCACGTGAATACTTTCATAGCAACTGGAGTATTGAAATTTTTATTGATTTCACTTTCAGTAAGTCCACTGCTCACCATATTTGCATAACGAGCTGAATTGTGACGCGCAGTAAGCATAATAGATTCTACTTCGTCTTTATTGATATCACTTGAAAAGGGATAATTTTTCAAATAGCGATTATTTTCGTCAAATGCTGGTTGTAATGATTCTTTCAAATGACGTTCTACAGCTGCTTCTGCGTATTCTTGTAAGCTCGCATTGATAGAAGTATAAATTTTTAAACCATCTCTGTAAATGTCATACGGAGTTCCATCTTGTCGTGCATATTTCCAAGAACCATCTGCATTTTTTTCTTTGAATAATTCTGTTAATTCTTTGCGCACTGCTTCTCTGAAATACGGTGCCATTCCTTGTTTGTGGTCAACAATTTGATAGTCAACAACGATTGGTTTCATTTTAAGAATATCGTATTCCTCTTTAGTTATTTTTATACGCAGGGCTTTGTTGTTGCTTTTACTATTTTTAAGCCATTGCATCAATACTTGATTTCTTCTTGAAACTGCTCTTAATGAATCCTCTGCTCTTAATGGAGCAATGTCAGAAAATTGAACGGCACTTACAGGAATGTCTTTAGCTTTAGCAATTTTAGAACGATAATCTTTGATTTTATAGGTGTAAGGATTAAATAAAGAAGGGTTTTTACATAAACCTACTAAGAGCGCAGCTTCATCTTTTGTTAAATTGATTGGCTTTTTATTAAAATAAACTTTCGCTGCATTTTCAATTCCAACTGCGTTGTATAAAAAATCGAATTGATTTAAATACATCGTAATGATTTCTTCTTTGGTGAATCGTTTTTCTAAACGTGTCGCAATGATGTTTTCTCGTGCTTTCTCATTGATTCGTTGAAAGATTCTTCCGATGCGCGTTGTTGCTCCAGATGAAACAGATTCACCCATAGATCTTGCCAATTCTTGACGATCGCGTTGTTGTAATGTAAACAATAATTTGGCTAATTGTTGGGTAATTGTAGAAGCTCCACCTGCACCACCAACATTAACTACTGCTCTTCCGATTGCTCTAAAATCTACTCCAGAATGATCGATAAATCGTTCGTCTTCAGTTGCAATTAATGCATCGGTAACGTATGGAGAGATGTCTTTGTATTGAACACTTGTTCGGTTTATTTTCCAATAACGTCCTAATTCAGTTTCACCGTCATCAGCTAACACAACAGAAGCCAATAATTCAGGTGGATTGTCTAACATTTCAACAGGAGGTAAATCGTCTTCAGATTGAAAAAGAAGCAACGAAGTCACTAAAACAAAAGGCATCATTGCTAAGACCCAAAATAAGCGCGTCCATTTTTTCAATTTTTCAGTTGAAAAGGCATTTGAAGGTGTTAATTTGTTGTTCATGCTTGTTTTTTAATGTAAAAATAAAGATTTCTTTGATTCAACTATCGCTTTCTAAAATTATTGTAAGACATCTCTTCGTTGGCTATCGAGTTTTAATAATACAAACATCATAACAGAAAATGACATCATGGATGAACCGCCATAACTAAAGAAGGGTAAAGGAATTCCAATTACTGGTGCAAAGCCAATATTCATGCCTAAGTTAATGGCAAAATGGTAAAATAAAATCATGGCAACTGCATAGGCATAAACCCGATTGAATGTTGATCGTTGTCGTTCGGCGATAAATACAATGCGTAGTAATAAAAACAAATACATTCCGATTAACAGGATGGTTCCTAAGAATCCCCATTCTTCTGCAAAAGGACAAAAGATAAAGTCTGTTTCACTTTCCGGTACGTGATTACTTTCAACACTTGATACAGATGCATTGTTATATCCTTTTCCTAAAAATCCGCCTGAACCAACTGCCGCCATTGCTCTGTTTCTGTTGTAATCTTCACCATTTGGATCTTCTTTTAAACCTAAGAACAGCTCAATGCGCACTTTTTGATGTGATGCTAGTCCTTGAAAACCAAAATTAACAATAGAAGCTAAGATAGATGATAACACAAATCCGATTACAATTACTAAAGATGCTTTGTTTTGCTCTCTTTTTGCGGAGACAAAACGCAAGAAAATCATGGCTACGATTCCTAATATCCCTAACGTAAATACAACGCCCCAAAAGCCAGGGATTTCAATTCCAGGAAAAGATTCGAAAGTTATGGTTTCATTGCTCATAAAAAGAGTAATGATACTAAGGAACACCACAACAAATAAAATTGGAATAAAATGGCTTCCCACCCAAGTTTTCTTAAATAAAACTCCTGGTATAGAGTTTACAATTCTCAAGATTAAAGGGTCGTATGTGATTCCTTCGCGGTACATCACGAATAAAAAAGAAGTAAAAACAACAAAAGTACCGGCATCTGGCTGCAATAAGATTAAAACCATTGGAATTAATATGATAGCATTAGCATACATAACTGTTTGTATCGTTTGCTGTTTTACATTGATAGAACTAATAAAACGCGCCAATAACAAAGCTGTACCAATTTTTGCAAATTCTGCAGGTTGAATTCCCATACTACCAATTCCCAACCAAGCTCTTGCCCCATTTACAGCAGGCATAAATAATACGATAATTAATAGAACTAAAGTAAATAAGTATATGGGCACACAAAATTTACGGTAAATATCAGAATCAATTAAAAACACGATTAGCCCTAAAAATAAGGAAATCCCTAACCACATAATTTGTTTACCATACTTTTGAGAAAAATCAAACAAGTTCGGATAGTCAGCATTATATGCTGTAGAATACACTGTCGCAATTCCCATCAACAGCAACAACATATAGACAATGAAAAGTGGCCAATCAAAATAGGCAACGAGTGATTCTTGTTTCCGCATTATCTGTATGAAAAATTAGCTTCTAATATAGTTTTTTCCCGATCTTTTTCCATGATTTTTTTGGTTAAATATTTTTCAATCATTAACCCTGCAGTCGGTGCAGCCCATAAACCTCCACCACCTTTTGCATTTTCGATAAATACAGCAATAGCAATTTTTGGTTTATACATTGGAGCAAATGCAACAAAAGTGGAATGGTCTTCACCATGTGGATTTTGAACGGTTCCAGTTTTTCCACAAACAATGATATCTTTTAATTTTGCTCGTTTTCCTGTTCCTCCTGGCTCATGAACCACACGTCGCATTCCCTCTATAATTACTGAAAAATGAGAACGATCAATTAAGGTGTAATGTTTCTTTTTGTAAATTGCTTTTGGACCTTTACCACCAATTGATTTTACAAAATGAGGTATTATGTACCATCCACGGTTTGCAATCGTAGCGGCAACATTGGCCATTTGTAAGGGTGTCAACATTACTTCACCCTGTCCAATTGAAATAGAGCGGATGGTTGAAAACACCCATCTATGATTGCCATACCATTTGTCATAGTATAATGCGTCAGGGATTGAACCACCGCTCAAGCCTGTTATGTCCGTTTCTAATTTTGAACCTAAACCAAAGCTTCGCATGTATCGCGCCCATTTATTTAAACCAAGTTCTGCATCTTCAAATACACTTTTCTTTTTGTTTTGTTGTATAATCCGTTTTGTAACAGCGTAATAGTATGGATTACACGAATGTTTAATAGCATCTGGAAGATTTCCAGCACTGGCATGATTGTGGCACCCAACTACTGACTTATTGCATGGAAACCCTGATTGTGGTGTAATTACACCTTCTTGCAAACCAATTAAAGAATTTAATAATTTAAACGTTGAACCAGGTGGGTACTCAGCTGCTAGCGGGCGAGGATATAAAGGTTTACTTGGATCGTTGAGTAATCTTCCATAATTTGCTGAAATATTCCGTTTACCAATAAACAAGTTAGGATCGTAAGATGGAGCAGAGACTAACGCCAAAATTTCACCAGTATTTGGTTCAATAGCTACAACACATCCGCGTTTATTTTTTAACAAACGTTCCCCATAAGCTTGAAGATTGATGTCAATTCCTAGCTTTAAATAAGGGCCTTGTTTGGCAATCGTATCGTATTTTCCATTCGCGTATGATTCAATCGCATTATTCAAGGCTGATGTAACAATGTAACGTATTCCCTTTTGCCCTCTTAGTTCTTTTTCGTAAAAACGTTCTAAACCAGCGCGGCCAATGTTATTTCCGGGTTTATAGAAATGGTCTTCGTCAATTTCTTCGCCGTTCACTTCAGATAAATACCCAACAATATTTGCTCCATTCGCATAAGGGTAACTTCGCATACTTGTTACTTCTTCATAAAACCCAGGAAAATTTTCTAGATGAGGCGCTATAACGGCGATTTCATCTAAGGTTATTTCTTTAAGAAAAGCGTATGGTCTAATTTTTTGATAATTTGAAGTGGTTTTTCCCGTGTTTTTATTGTGGTATTTTCCTTCTCCTTTTTTTATTTCATAAAATCGAAAACGAACACGTTCTTTTGACCATCCGATTAAATTAGCAAAAGCTAAGGTGTCAAAATGTTTCATTTTTGCTTCAACGAACATTAAGTTATAATAGGTTCTGTTAGAAACCATTTTTTTTCCTTTACGATCAAATAAAACACCTCTTGGCGGTGTAACTTCTTTTCTTTTTTCAGCAATTTCTTGTGCGCGTAACGTCCAAGTTTCATCAACTACTTGCATGTAAAATAAACGAACAGAATAGATAATACCAACAATGATAATAAATGCAATTAATACATATTTTCGGTTATCAGTATTCATTTATTTTTTTTGTTTGTAACAAACATTGCTTGCATTAACATTGCAATTAAAAAGGAAAAAGGTAAACTAACAATTGATTTTCTTAAGATAAAAAGTGTTTCATCAAATTTGAATATTTCAAAAGTGAAAAACCATAAATGATGTAAAAATAACAGTATTCCGAAAACAGAAATAAACCAATTCGTTCCCATATCATATATACTTGGTGTCTTAAGTACGTCATAACCTTCACGTGGCGCAAAGCTTTTGAAAATAAATGGACGAATAAATGCGACAAAAACGAGTGAAGAGGCATGTAGTCCGAATGTGTTTGAAATCGAATCAATCAAGAAGCCCATAACGAACCCCAACACCATTAATAAAATAGTACTTGTTTCAAAAGGCAACAGCATTAAAAATATAGGTGTTACCATAAATTGAATGCTGAACCCAATTTCTAACTGATTCAACACTAATGCTTGCAAAATGACAAGCACAAAAAATCGGATTGCTTGTTTTACTATATCAATCATTCTCTTTGTCTTGCGGGATGGATTCTTCTAATTTAAATTGTTCTTCTTGCAATAAATTTTTGATAACGTATACACGTTGAATTTTACGGTAATCTTCAGAAAAACGGAGAACAACATCCCAAATTGGTTTCCCTTCAACACTTTTAAGTGCTTCAATTTTCCCTACATTTAAACCTCTAGGAAAAATTCCTGATCCGCCTCTTGTTACTACTTTTGACCAACGTTTAATTTTCATGTCATTGGAAATCCCAGCAATGGTTCCTCTTCTCGGATCTTTACCATCCCATTTCAATAATCCAAACAATCCGATTGGTTCAATCATTACATCCACATTAATGTTTTCAGTTAATACGGATTTCACAATACTGTAATGATCACTTGTTTTATGAATTACCCCAACAATTCCTTTGTCTGAAAACACACCCATTCCTCGGTGAATACCATGATCTTTTCCTATATCTAAGGTGAAATAATTATTTTCTTTTGTACAAGTCGAATTAATAACTAAAGCAGGAGTATAAGTATATTGTTGCTTGTATAAAGTATCGTCGATTTTTACATATCCATGTTGCAATTGATGATAACTTTGAGGTAACTTTTTACGCAATGCAATGTTCTCTAATTGCAAAAGATAATTATTATGAACTAAATTAAAATGTTTAGTAAAACTGTGTTTTGTCTCTAAAAATGAAGCGTTAAGAGAGGAAGCACTTGTTAGGTATTGTGTTCTTGGAAAGTTTAAAAAAGAGAAATAGGTTGACATTGCAATGATTTGCAAGACAACAAAAACAACAAAAACACGAAAACGCTGAAAAAAAGCTATTAAATTGCGCATAGGCAAAGATAAAAAAGTCCTGATAAATAATTACCAGGACTCTTAAAATTAATCTCGAATTAAGAATTGGAAGCGATCGATATTTTTCAAAGCAATACTTGTCCCTCTTGCAACCGCTCTAAGCGGATCTTCTGCAATGTGAACTGGAAGTTTTGTTTTTGCTGAAATACGTTTATCTAAACCACGCAACATTGAACCTCCACCTGCTAAATAAATACCAGTTTTGTAAATATCAGCAGAAAGTTCTGGTGGCGTCATCTCCAAAGCACTTAAAATAGCTTCTTCAATTTTAGAAATTGTTTTATCTAATGCATGTGCTACTTCGGAATAAGTAATAATAATTTCTTTCGGAATACCAGTCATTAAATCTCGTCCACGAACGGCAAAATCTGCTGGGGGATTGTCTAATTCTGGAATTGCAGCACCAACTTCAATTTTAATTAATTCAGCGGTACGTTCACCAACTAAAATATTGTGTTGACGACGCATGTATTCTTCAATATCATTTGTGAAATCGTCACCTGCAATTCGAATAGATTTATCACAAACGATTCCTCCTAAAGCAATGACAGCAATTTCTGAAGTACCACCACCGATATCGATGATCATATTTCCCATTGGTTCTTCAACGTCTATTCCGATACCAATTGCAGCAGCCATCGGTTCGTGAATCAAATATACTTCTTTCGCTCCTGCATGTTCTGCTGAATCTCGAACGGCACGTTTTTCTACTTCTGTAATACCAGAAGGAATACAAATTACCATTCTTAAGGTTGGATTGAATAAACTTCTACCTGGATTGATCATCTTAATCATTCCTCGTATCATTTGTTCAGCACTTTGAAAATCTGCAATTACACCATCTTTCAATGGTCGAACTGTTTCAATTAATTTGTGCGTTTTACCGTGCATTTGTTGCGCTTTTTTACCAATTGCAACAATTTTACCAGTAGAAATATCTTTTGCAACAATCGAAGGCTCATCTACAACTACTTTATCATTCATGATAATTAGTGTATTTGCCGTACCTAAGTCGATTGCAATTTCTTGTGTTAAAAAGCTAAATAATCCCATTTTCTTGTGTGCGCTTTTTTTAATAAGCTTAATATTACGTAGTTTCTTCGTAAAAATTGAAATTTTGTTACATTTTTTACGAAATTATTTTTTTTAATGTTTAAAATGGCGGTTTCCAGTGAAGACCATCGCCATATTATTTTCGTTACAATAATCGATTGATAAGGTGTCTTTGATCGATCCCCCTGGTTGAATTACCGTATTAATTCCTTCATTGTGGGCAATTTCAACACAATCAGGGAATGGGAAGAATGCATCGGATGCCATTACCGCACCCTTTAAATCAAAATTAAAAGATTTCGCTTTGTGTATTGCTTGACTTAACGCATCTACTCGTGATGTTTGTCCAGTTCCACTAGCTAGTAATTGTTTGTTTTTTGCCAATACTATGGTATTAGATTTAGTGTGTTTCACCAATTTGTTTGCAAACAATAAATCTTCAATCTCTTTTTCGGTTGCTGTCTTAGTGGTAACTGGTGTTAAATGTGTAGCATTTTCAGTAATTAAATCTTTATCTTGAACCAAAACACCATTTAATATTGTTCGGAATTGTTTTTCAGGAAGTGTTGGTTGTTTTTGAACTAAAATCACACGATTTTTTTTCGATTGCAATAATTCAAAGGCATCGTTATGATATCCTGGAGCAATAATTACTTCACAAAATAAATCATTCACCAATTCTGCTGTTGCCAAATCAATTGTTTTGTTGGCAATTAAAATACCACCAAACGCACTAACTGGATCTCCTGCAAGTGCAGCTGCATAAGCTTCTTTTAAAGTTGGTCGAGAAGCCAAGCCACAAGCATTGTTATGTTTTAAAATAGCAAACGTTGGTTCATCTTGTTGGAAATCTGCCATTAAATTTACCGCTGCATCTACATCTAATAAGTTGTTGTACGATAATTCTTTACCGTGTAATTTATCAAACATGGCATCTAAATCGCCGTAAAAAACTCCATTTTGATGCGGGTTTTCTCCATATCTCAACACGTATGCCGTTTCAACACTTTCTTTGAAAATTGATCGTTGGCCTTTGTTGAAATAATGAAAGATTTGCGAGTCATAATGCGAAGAAACATGGAATGCATCTCCTGAAAAAGTTTCACGTTGTTCCAATGTGGTTGCCCCATTTTGAGCTATCAGTAATTCTAATAAAGAGGCGTATTGCGCTTGAGAAGGAACAATCACCACATCTGCATAATTTTTAGCAGCGGCACGAATCAATGAAATACCACCTATATCAATTTTTTCTATGATATCTTGATGGGTAGCTCCAGAAGCCACAGTTGCTTCAAACGGATACAAATCAACAATCACTAAATCAATTTCAGGAATGTTAAATTGTGCAATTTGTGCTTGGTCTTCCGCTAAATTTCGTCTGTTTAAAATTCCACCAAAAATCTTTGGATGTAATGTTTTTACACGTCCGCCTAAAATTTCTGGAAAATCTGTTAAATCTTCTACACGTTCTACGGGAATATTCATTCCTTCAATAAAGGCTTGTGTTCCGCCTGTGGAATAGATAGTTACGTTGTTGGCATGTAAAGTTTTTACAATGTCTTCTAATCCAGTTTTATCATAAACTGAAATAAGGGCAGATTTAATTTTTTTTGAGGTGTTCATCGACTCCAGAAATAGTTAGAAAGTGCAAAATTAGTCTAATTTTTCGCACCATCAAGGAGAAAAATAAAAAAGGCTGCAATATTTATTGCAGCCTTTCAAAAGAATTGAACGTACGTTTATTTTTTCACCACTAATTTAGTGATTTGAGCACCTTTTGTTGCTAATTTAACTTGGTATACGCCTTCGGCGTAATTCATTAAGTTTACGTTTATTTTTTGCCCTGTTTTACTGTTTATTGTTTCTATTAATTTTCCAGAAAAATCATAAATACTCACCAAAACATCTTCAACTTCTAAAGAAGTTAAATCAACTGTGAATTCTGCGGTAAATGGATTTGGAAAAATTGAAACATATGAAAATTTAGACACCTCATTTTCCTCAATTCCAGCTGGTGAGCATGGGTTAACAGCTCCATTTAACACCATCAAACCACTATTCGTTGGGTCAAGAAACGGTTTTAATTGATAGATTGATTGTGTTCCATTTGAAGTCCAATGGTACGACATTTTACCATACAAGTCTGGTGAGGTTAACGCATTACAATAAGATGAACCTCCTGTCAATGTTCCAATAATTCTACCATTTGAATTATTAAAAATTGGTGAACCAGAAGAACCACCTTCCGTTACACCATGTCCGTTTGAATTTGAGCTCCAAGTTAATCGCCAATGCGTTCCTGAAACCTGACCTCCATATGTAGAACTTGCAGTTGTACCATTGAAGGTTGATATTTTTTTAATATCTCCTGCTGGATGATGAATCCCAACTCCACCTGTTGTTGCAGTATTGTTAGCGTCCCAACCATTCCAATACGCATTGAAACCAGTAGTTTTTAATTTATTTATTGTAACTGTTTCGTTGGCAGTAGTTCCCATTTGAACGAGTAAGAAATCAGATCCACTATCTCCTCCATTGTCATTAGCATCTGCTTTTTTTACACTTCCAGTTATTACATTACTCGCGAGTGTTCCAGCAGATGTTGGATTTGTACAGCCCGTTACTTCGTATTTAAAGTAGAATTTCCAAACATTGAAATTTGCAGTAGTTGAATTCACACCACAATGTAAAGCTGTTAACATGTATGGTTTGCAATCTTGCGCCGTGTTGTTAATCAAAGAACCTGAGCACCATCCTGCACCTGCAGGTTCAACAACATAAATACGAGCAACTCCTCTTTTTTCATCTTGCCAATTATCTCCCACTGGTGAACAGTTTACATTAATTTCGCATGGATCAGATTCATTAATTTTTGTAGCAGCTGGGTTTCCTGTGCTTCTGTAGTTATAAATAACTCTATCTAAATGAATTTCACTAGCTTGTGTTCCTTTTGGCTCGGTTAACGTTAATGTCAATTCATCCCCAAAGCATAGGGCTAAATGTTGTTGTAAATCTTCTAATTCATCATCTTTGGTAACAATTGCATGTACTAATTCACCTTTTTGATTACTTACTTTTAAATTGCTTTTACCAAATAAAACAAAATGATCAAATAAAAAACTTAAAGCTTCTGCACCTGATGATTTAATTGTTAATGTCCACGTTTTTGAACCTTGTTCGTCTTTTGTCCAAACTCCTGCATTTTGTGTTGAAATATTAGTAAACAAAGCAACACCTATACGGTATAATTTTCCTTGTTTATCTCTTAATAAGTCCTCGTCGTGTATTGAAGCCATATTAGGTGCTAATAATTCAATAACAGGTGTTGATTTTTGTTGATCAAAATCAGTTGAATTTTTTTGAGAAAACCCTGAAAAAAGTGTTAAGAACACCACAAAAAAGCTGATAGTAAATTTTTTATTCATCGCGAATTTTTACTTTTTAATTAATCCTATGCGCACAAATATATAACTTTAAAAAAAAAACAAGTTAAAATGAATACGATTTACTTAGTTGAAGATGAAAAAAGTTTAGCAGATTTAATTCGCTTTAATTTAGAAATGGAGGAATATTCTGTTCACGTCTTCGAGAATGGTTTGACAGCTTTCAACGCTACTTCTCAACTTGCTACAGCTGATTTAGTTATTTTAGATGTCATGTTGCCTGGAAAAAGTGGTTTTGAAATTTGTACGCAACTTCGCAGAACATCGGATGTTCCCATTTTGTTTTTATCCGC
Source organism: Crocinitomicaceae bacterium (assembly GCA_017984635.1). Classification (GTDB taxonomy): domain Bacteria; phylum Bacteroidota; class Bacteroidia; order Flavobacteriales_D; family Crocinitomicaceae; genus M0103. The sequence continues at coordinate 29,984 of JAGNZC010000011.1, read as the reverse complement.
TAAAGGAACAACGGAAGATCGAATTCAAGGTTTGAAATTAGGAGCGAATGATTATTTGCCTAAACCATTTGATTTAGAAGAATTACTTTTAAGGGTAAGTATCTTAACAAAGAAATCAGACAAATCAATTTCATTGATTGAATACACCATAGCGGAACAAACCATTAATTTTGAAACCTATGAAGTGATCAACAATCAACATCATCAAGTATTGATGCTTTCAAAAAAAGAAATTGACTTGTTGAAATTATTCATTGAAAATGAAAACAAAGTTGTTTCCCGTGACGAAATATTAGATAGACTTTGGGGGAAGGATCAATTTCCAACTGCTCGTACAATTGACAATTACATTTTAGCTTTTCGAAAATTATTTGAACAGGACCCAAAAAACCCGCTCTACTTTCATTCCATTCGAGGAGTTGGATATAAATTTACACCGGTTTATTGATAAAAGATGGTATAACAATTTCAAATTATTAAATTTGTTCCACATTAATTTCCAGTATGATTTCAAATAAAACAACCCGTTATGACGCTGCTTATTTAAGATTGGCAGAATCTTGGGCAAAATTATCACATTGTTCCCGTAAACAAGTAGGCGCTATTATTGTAAAAGATGAAATGATTATTTCTGATGGATACAATGGTTCTCCTGCTGGATTTGATAATTGTTGCGAAGACGCTGAAGGAAATACACATTGGTATGTTTTACATGCGGAAGCAAATGCTATTTTAAAAGTAGCGAAATCAACAAATAATTGCAAAGGAGCTACGTTATACTTAACATTATCTCCATGTAAAGATTGTAGTAAATTAGTATTGCAAGCAGGAATCAACCGTGTTGTTTTTATGGATAAATACAAAGACACAGAAGGAATTGATTTTTTAGCGAATGCAGGTGTAGAAGTAGTTCATTTTGAATCGAATATTCATGGATAATCCAACAAAAAATAAAGCGTATTTATTGCCAATGTTAATGGCTGCATGTGTCATTTTTGGCTTGTGGTTAGGCACCTTGTTTACTTCTGGAGATTTCACATTTTCCAATGTTCCAATTCGTGGTAAATATCAAAAATTCCAAGATATTATTGAATTATTGAATGAGAATTATGTTGATTCTTTAAACGGCGATGAACTATTTGAAGCTGCCATTTCAGACATGCTTCATAAGCTAGATCCTCACAGTAATTACATTCCTGCCAAAGATTTAAAAGCAGTAAATGAATCCATTGAAGGACAGTTTGGAGGAATTGGCGTTCGGTTTTTTATTATACGCGATACTATTTGTGTAACGAATGTTATTCCAGGATCCCCTTCTGAAGCTGTTGGCTTGAAAGCTGGTGATAAAATTGTTGCAGTGGATGGTAAAAAAGTAGCCAACAAGAAAATCACGAATGAAAAAGTGATGAAATTGTTAAAAGGGAAAGAGAACACAACCGTTGAATTAACGTTACTTAGAAAAGGTAAACGATTGACAAAAACGTTAACACGTGGTATTATTCAAATTCAATCTGTTGCTGCCTCTTATATGCTGACACCAACGGTTGGTTATTTAAAAATAGATGAATTTTCTGTTACAACAGCAACAGAGTTTAAATTAGCAGCATTAAAGCTTAAACAAGCTGGAATGCAAAAGATGGTGCTTGATTTAAGAGGTAATCCAGGGGGCGTTATGCAATCAGCAATCGAAATAGCGGACCAATTTTTACCTAAAGATGCAATTATTGTGCGTGTGAAAGGAGTTCATTCTGGAGAACAAACATACAAAGCAACATCTGATGGATTATTACAAGACGTGCAGTTAGCAGTTTTGATTAATTCGAATTCAGCTTCAGCAAGTGAAATTTTAGCGGGTGCAATACAAGATAATGACCGTGGTACAATTGTTGGGCGTCGTTCATTTGGAAAAGGATTGGTGCAAGAAGATCGTCGTTTAAGAGATGGTAGTAATTTAAGAATGACTATTGCTCGCTACTACATGGCTTCAGGAAGATGCATTCAAAAACCATACACAGAGGGCTTTGATGCTTACATGCAAGATCAAATGAACCGTTATAATGATGAAGAATTATTTCACATCGACAAAAAATATTGTGTGGATTCATTGAAGTATAAAACAGTAAAAGGCCGAATAGTTTATGGTTCAAGCGGAATTATGCCAGATGTTTTTGTTGCCCTTGATACGATAGGAACAAGTATGTATTTTACTGAACTACATTTTTCTCAAGCATTTAATGGTTTTGCGTTTGATTACATTCAAGACAAGCGTCAAAAATGGAAATCGTTGGAAGTTTTTGTAAATGCCTTTCAAGTAGACGATCAATTATTTAATCTATTCACACAATTTGCTGAAAAAGAATTAAAAATTAAAGTGGATAAAGTTGGCTTAAAAACAAGTAAAAATTTAATTAAACGTACGTTGAAAGCAGAAATTGCACGTCAAATATGGTTGGAAAATGGGTATTTTAACATTACAAATTCCACCGATAATGAAGTGCAGAAAGCGTTGAAGATAGTTCAATAAGTTGAATTTTTCTTGCCACTAAACCACGAATTGTCACTAATCACTTCGTGTTCATTTGTACTTTCGTGACTTTCTTGCCACTAAACCACGAATGGGAACTAATTAATTGATTGAGATTTCTTTATTTATTAGTTTTCAAGTATGCTATAAATATCTTTTTATTATCTTCAGTAAAACGTTAATTATGAAAGATTTGATTTACAGTCATGAAGCCTATGAAATTATTGGAAAATGTATGGAAGTTCATTCAGAACTAGGCCATGGTTTTTTGGAAATTGTTTATAAAGATGCGCTCGAAAAAGTATTTGCAGAAGATGGGATTTTTTTTGAACGGGAAAAGAAATATATCGTTGAGTTTAGAAATGAAGTGTTAAAACATTTTTTTTATGCTGACTTTGTAATTCTCGATAAAATTATTTTAGAAGTAAAGTGTGTTTCATATGTTACTGACGAACACATTGCTCAGTGTATTAATTATTTAAAAGTATCTGATAATAGACTTGCATTGCTAGTAAATTTCGGTCGTGGAAAACTGGAATATAAAAGAATAGTATATTAATTATTTAGCCACCAATACACGAATTGTCACTAATCTATTCGTGTTCATTCGTTCATTCGTGGCATTTCTTTAATATGTTTTTAACCACTAATTCACGAATTTACACTAATCTCTTCGTGTTCATTTGTGCTTTCGTGGCTTTATCTTTGCTCTAGTTAAAACTTCACCAATTGTTTTGAACTTTCAATGCCATTTATCCGAAGGGAAATATAATAAACACCTTTTTTAACAAGTACATTTTCTTCAGTGTTACCATTCCAATTGATAGTATATTCGTCTTGTTTTAACTCGTAATTATCGCTCAGTTTTTTAATTAATTTACCCTGACTGTCATAAATATATGCCGATAAAATATCTCCAGCTTTCAGTGATTTTAAGTCTATAGAAACCTCTTTTTCAAATGGATTTGGGAAAATAGTCGCAGTAGTAGAATTTTGGGAAAGCAATTCTCCAGCACTTAAATTCATGTAATCTTCTATATTGTAATTTTCGTCTCCATTTTGATACAACATGTAATGAAAATAAACTAGGAACATTTCATCTGATGTATTAAGCCCAGCCGTAACATTAATCGGAGGGTTGTTAGGGTTATGTATATTATTATTGGTGTTATCATAAACGCCAGTTCCATAAATGGTTGTACCAATTGGTGCTTTTTGTATGGATTGGAAGAAATAAAAATCTTGCCAATGAAAGTCCCAATGGGGTACATCTATCAATTTTAACGTGTCACCATTTGGTTTGATACCGTATGATTTAATTGTTTTCCCTAGTAAATGCATATGTGGAAATACGCTTAATATCGACACATTATTGGTTAACCCACCAGTATTCGGATAATGAGCCGAAACCGTAGTTTCTTGATTTGGTGGCAATGAAAACCCCCAATTTTCTATAATTGGATTAGCCATTACTTGGCGGACACCAGTTGTTCCAACAGGATAAAAGTGAAAAATCACTTTTGTACTATCTTTCTGACCTAAACTTCCAGCCGGATAATGCATGGCAAAATAGATTTGAGAACCTGCACTAATGTTGATGCCCAATTTTAAGGGTGCAATGGAAGGTAAAAGCATTGGAGTAGCTCCTGGTGTATATCCAGCTATTAGTTTTGTATTTGCATTGCTTGGACTAGCACAATTCCCTCCAATTGAATCTGTAGATTCTATGCTATTTGGATCCAAATAAATTAATGCATGGTGAACAATTTCACGGTTTCCTGGAATAATTTCAACTGCTTTTATTATTCTATTTTGCAATAAACCCGATGGCACAGCAAAACAAGCGTAATCATCGTGAGTACTCGTTGCTTTACTCGTATACGTTGGAATTTGAACGGTTAAATCGCCGGCACCAAAAATGGCAGCTGAAGAATAAACAGGAGCAGGTGGTATTGCATTTGCATTGCCCACTGGCATACCATTTAAAATCCAACTAGAAATAGTCGTTTTTTCAGTTGTGGATAAGGCTCGGTTATGAATATAAGATTGGTAATTATTATTTGGAGGCCACGGCGGCATATGTCCATCATTGATTGCATCATATACTGCTGAAGCCATTGGTGTTACCTCAGCATGGTTCATTAATGAAAAACCGCCAATTCCACCTTGGTGATGACATTTTGTACATTTATCGTAAACAATACTAGCTACATCATTACTCCATGTTTGTGAAAATGAGGCACTGAAAAATAATAGAAAAATAAAAGTACTTGATAGTTTCATAATGGTTAATTTTTATTCTAAGGTATAAAAAAAGCCCGAGTATTTTTACTCAGGCTTTAAAAATTTATTCTTATTTATTAATTGATTGTGTATGTAACTCCGTTTACTGTTACAGTAAATGTATCATCACACGTACCAGTTCCATAATCAATGACACGTAATGGTTTGTTTATTGGTGTAAAGTTGATTGTTCCACTTACAAATTTTCCACAGCCAAAGATTTTGTGTAATGGATTTGTAATTACTGATGTCCAACCATTTCCATTTGTTATTGAAGCATTTGCAGAACCAGTGATTAAATACTCATTATCCCAATGTGTTGGTGTTAAGTATCCAGCAATTACTGTTCGAACGCGTGTTGCAGTGTATGTTACCACTTCACCAGAAGTCAAAGTCACTAAACCGTTAACTTGAACATTGAAATAAGGTTGATTTGAACTATTTAACCCCATATTAGTAACTGTTTTTGTTCCTTCAATATGATTGTCATTTACATAGTAACCAACTGGTGTTATTGTTTTAACTGTTCCAACTGTATGGAAAGATCCAGTAAATGTAATTACTAACTTTCCACGGCGTTGTTTTCCATCATTACAATCGCAATTAACTGTTCCCCAGTCAACTGTTACTGTATGTCCAACTCCAACTGTATCAATTGTAATGACAACATTACATGCTGTTTTTTCCATATCAACAGGCTTATCTGTTCCAGATAAAACGATTACCTCACCATGTTTGTAGAAATCTAACGACCCTGTAATTGCTTGGTCTGCAATAGTAGACATTTCATCATACGCATTATCAACTGTTCTATTAATTGATGGTGTATTACTATTGTCATATTCATTGTCTTTCTTTTTACAAGCTTGTACTCCAAGCAGCAACGTTAAAAGCATCATACCTGCCAACGTTTTTTTCATCCACTGTTTTTTCATAATTTATAATTTAAGTGTTTATCTCTTCTAAAGATGTAAATTCTTAAAAAAAGGTTGGGTTAAAATTAAAAAATATAATGAAACCCTATTTTTAATTGTAAGTTATTTGTATTAATTGACATTTTTGATGTTTCAACAATTTTTGTAAATGCCCGGTAATAATTCAATTCAGCATTGAATCGCCAAGAAGAATTAATCACATAAGCGCCTCCAATTCCAATTTGTGTGCTAAAGGTATTTTTGCGAATAATTTCATTTCCTTTAAAAGTAAAATTGCGTGCGTCACCATCTTTTTCAACTTCTAAAATACTTGTATTACTGAAGATACGTTCCAATGAAACACCTAATTTGAAAAAGGGATGAAAACGATTTGCACTAAAGTCATATCGAATAGTTAAAGGAAGCAACCAAGAACTTGAGGTGTGATTGACTTTAACATTTAATAAAGTGTAATTAGTTGTTTGAAAATAATCATTGAATTCTACCGCTGCAATTTTTAAGTTTCCATCATTGGTAGAAAATTCGTATGACTCACTGTCCGTTTTATCTTCTATTTCTTTTTTAAACCAATTGCTTTCAAATGTATATCGATTAAAGGTAATTCCCGTTTCAAGCGCAAAGTGTTGATTAAACTGATATCCTGTTTCAATGCCAATTTGTTTGTTACGCATCGGTATTGTTCTATCTACTAAATCTTTTGTATTGGGATGATTGCTATTAAAATTCCCATTGATTTCTTGTAATCTAATTCCTGCACCAATAATTACACCAGCATAATACAGCTGTTTTTTCTTTGTATTTAGTACTTTTCTTTGTGCTTGTTCACTGTAAGCTGGAGAACATGTAATTTGCATTAATGGAAAAGTTTTTAAGTAGAGCAATGAAGATGTTTCAACCTCTTGTTTGTTCGATATATCTTTAATTGGCAAATTTGAATCAATCGAAGTATTTACAAATTGGTTGGATCCCGGATTCATTCCTGAATTTACGATTGTTTTATCTGACTGAATTGTTTTTTCAATTTTTCGGTTTATCATTAACTTATTAATAGTTGTTCTTTGCTGATTTTCGGTTTCATCTGATGTGTTCAACTTATTTTTTGAAGGTGTCTTCTTAAGTTGATTCTGATGTGTGTATTTAGTATTTTCTGAATGGATAATTGATTTTTTTACTGCATTTGTATTAACGCTATTCTTATTAGTATTTTGCCAATTCATGCCAATAAAAGTGGATAGTAATATAAGTCCAGTAGTACTGAATAAATAAAAGCGAAAGCGATTTTTCTGAAATAATTTTTTTTCAAGCGCTGGCCATGCTTGTTCGGGCGCTACTTGTTCCACATTTTCAAATTTTGATTGAAAAAGCGCTCTTAAATCTGCATCGTTTTTGTGTGGTTCGTTTGGTTCCATCTTATGCTTTATTTGCTAATTCTAATAATTTTTTTAATTCTTTTTTCGCATCGTGTAATTGCGATTTAGAAGTGCCTTCACTGATTCCTAATTGTTCTGCTATTTCTTTGTGTGAAAAGCCTTCAATGTAATAGGCAGAGAAAATCTGTTTTCTTCCTGGAGATAATTTGGACAAAAAATACGTGATTTCTTCAACGTTTAATGCATCTATTAATGTTGTGTCAATCATTACTACATCGTCCATGTTTTTTGCTTCTTTTAATACGGCTGCATTTTTTTTCCGAAAACTTCCTAATGCTGTATTGACCGTAATTTTTTTCATCCAACCTTTAAAGGAATGCGTGCCTGAATATTGCTTTAAATTGTTAAATATTAATACAAACGCATCTTGTAAAATATCTTTCGCTTCATCTTTGTCTGTGACATAGCGCAAACAAACCGCATACAACCAACCGCTGTATAATGCATATAATTCTGCACAAGCCTTTCGGTCGCGTTGTATACATTTTGCAATTAAATCTATTTCGTTTTCTTGACGATGCACTATTCAAGGATTATTTTCCCTCATAAAGATAGATGTAAATTTGATTCAAAAGGTTGGGTTGTAGGTTGAATTAAGCACAAATTAGTTGAACGTAACATAGATTACACTTAAAGCGCGAGAAGATATATATCTTTCAATAAAAAAGATGGACACAGAAAAAATCACCGTTGAAAACATAAAATGTGCAGGTTGTGTAAAAGGAATTACATCTGCTTTATTGAAAATAAAAGGAGTAGCATCCGTTGAAATTGATCAAGCAACAGAGACAATTACATTAACTGGTTTGTATGATCGAGCATCAATCATTGCTCAATTAGCACACATGGGTTATCCTGAAACAGGACATAATTCATTTTTAAAACAAGCAAAATCATATGTTTCTTGTGCCATTGGAAAAATGAGTTAGGATTTTCATGTTACTCAATAAATAGTTCGGTTTAAATGTTGATAGGCTGTTAATTTGGATTTTCAATTAACTTTGTGAAAATTCATTGAAACGTTTAACCGTATGAAGTATTTAATTTTTTTAGTGCCATTTTTACTTTTTTCATGTGGAAAGAAAGAAGATGCGGTCTCTTCAACTGTTCAAAATTTGGATAGCTTAATAAAAGTATATCCTGATAGCGTTGAATTATTGATTTTACATGGTAAAAAAATGATAAAAAATTACCGTTTAGAATTAGCATTATCAGATGGGGCAAAGGCCTTTCGTTTAGACAGTATGAATAATGATGCGCGGTTATTATATGCTGATGCGTTGAATAATCGACCAAACAGAACTCCAAGTGATGTAGCACGCGCTCAAAAATTCTATGCGTATTTATTGAAGAAAATGCCAAAAGACCCAAAGATTTATGTGAGTTTAGCATCTACTTACAGTCAACAAATGGATTTTGACAAGTCATTTTTATACATCAATCAAGCATTGAAAATAAATCCTCGTTACCGTGATGCGTATGTGATGAAAGGGTCTAATTATTTGTTTTTAAATAAAATAGATTTAGCAAAATCTTCTTATGAAACAGCAGTTCAACAAGATCCTAAATTTTTTGAAGCGTATTTGATGTTAGGTTCTTTATATCAAGCAGAAAACGACAAAATTTGCTTAGAATATTACAAAACAGCCGCTGAATTACAGCCAAAAAATGTCGATGTGATTTATTCTTTAGCCTATGCAGAACAAGTTTTTGGTCAAACTTATAAAGCTTTAGCACATTACAAACGAATGCTTCAGTTAAAACCAGATTACCATCAAGCATTGAATCAAATTGGGGTGATACAGCAATACAATTTAAAACAACTTGATAGCGCTATGTATTATTACAACTCTGCATTGGAAGTTGAACCACGTTTTGTTGAAGCATGGCATAATTTAGGCGAATGTTATGAAAGTCAAAAAGACATCACACATGCCTTACAATCATATGCGAAAGCATTGAAATACGACCCGTCATTTGAATTGTCTCGTCAACGAGCAGATGCTTTAAAAGGAAAGCGTTAAATTGATCTTCTTTTAAATTTTAACTAGTTCAATACGGGCATCTTCTGGTGCTTCAAGATCGGTTATTAATCCGTTTGTCAAAGATTCAAATGAGATGCTATCGGCTAAAACTTCAGCACAAACGTACACTTGATTTTCAGAAATTGCTGTTTGGATTGCTTCGGAAGTATCAATTTTTAACGCAATGCGATCTGTTACGTCTAAACCTGAATCTTTTCGTAAATTTTGAACTCTGTTGACTAATTCTCGTGCAATTCCTTCCGCTTTTAAACTTTCAGAAATCGTGCTATCCAAAGCAACAGTTAAACTTCCTTCAGAAGCAACTAACCAACCTGGAATGTCTTGCGCAACGATTTCAAAATCTGCTAAATCTAAACTAATTTCAACACCATCAATAAATCCATTCCAGCCTTTATTACTTTCAATAGCTGCAATGGTATCGTTGGTAAAGTCTTTCACCAATTCTGAAATTGCTTTCATTTGTTTGCCGTATTTCGGGCCAATTGTTTTAAAATTTGGCTTGATACTTTTCACCAACATGCTATTGCCTTCTTCCAACAATTCTAGTTCTTTAACATTTACTTCAGATAGAATTAAATCCTTAACATGTAAAATATTATTTGCAAATGCTTTGTCTAAAATAGGCACCATTATTTTTTGCAAGGGTTGACGCACTCTAATTTTCTCTTTTTTACGCAATCCTAAAATTAAAGATGAGGTCCGTTGTGCAATGTCCATTTGTGCTTCAAGCGCTTCGTTAATAAACGCTTTATTGACTTGTGGAAAATCAGCTAAATGAACCGATGAAACAGCAAAACGTTTGGTCACCAAATTCAAATCGTTGAACAATTGATCCATAAAGAAAGGTGCTATTGGAGAACCTAAAATTGAAATGGTTTCCAAACACGTATACAAAGTTTGGTATGCTGACAATTTATCTTGCGCATCGTCGCTTTTCCAAAAACGTCTTCTACATAAACGAACGTACCAATTTGACAATTGATCAGTAACGAAATCTTGAATTAATCTTCCCGCTTTTGTAGGTTCAAATTCATCAAATGAATGGTCTACGTCTTGAATCAATGAGTGCAATTTAGAGAGAATCCAACGGTCAATTTCCGGACGATTTTCCAATTCAATTTCTTTTTCAGAATAGTCAAATCTATCAATATTGGCATACAATGAAAAGAAAGAATAGGTGTTGTAAAGCGTACCAAAGAATTTACGTTGAATCTCCGTTATTCCATCTAAATCAAATTTTAAATTATCCCACGGTTGCGCATTTGTAATCATATACCAACGAGTAGCATCAGCGCCATATTTATCTAGCGTTGAAAACGGATCAATTGCATTACCAAGGCGTTTCGACATTTTTTGACCGTTTTTATCCAAAACAAGTCCGTTCGAAATGACGTTTTTATAAGCAACAGAATCAAAGACCATGGTTGCAATCGCGTGTAACGTATAAAACCAACCTCTTGTTTGGTCAACTCCTTCAGCAATAAAATCAGCAGGATATGAAGTTTGATTGTCAATCAATTCTTTGTTTTCAAACGGATAATGCCATTGTGCATAAGGCATTGAGCCTGAGTCAAACCAAACATCAATTAAATCACTTTCACGTTTCATTGGTTTCCCAGTTGGCGATACCAACGTAATTTTATCCATGTAATTTTTATGGAAATCGATGCTACCGTAATTTTCTTTTGAAAAATCACCCACTGTAAAATGTTCGAATGGGTTACTAGACATGAAACCTGCATTTACAGCTTTCGTGCATTCATTTTTCAGTTGTTCAGCAGATGAAATACACATGCGTTCATCCCCTTCTTCCGTTGACCAAATTGGAATTGGAATCCCCCAATAACGGGAACGAGACAAGTTCCAATCATTTACATTTTCCAGCCATTTTCCAAATCTACCAGAACCTGTTGATTCAGGTTTCCAGTTGATTGTTGTGTTTAAGTCCATCATTCGGTCCTTCACATCTGTTACGCGAATGAACCAAGAATCTAACGGATAATATAAAACGGGTTTATCAGTTCTCCAGCAGTGTGGGTAGCTGTGAACGTATTTTTCAACTTTAAAAGCTTTGTTTTCTGTTTTCAATAAAATAGCCAACTCAACATCCACCGATTTCTCTGGTTTTTCTTGATCAGCATAGTATTCATTTTTTACAAATTTACCGGCAAATTCACCCATTTCTGGTCTGAATTTTCCTTGTAAATCAACCAAAGGAACGAGGTTTCCTTTATCGTCTTTCACTAACATTCCAGGTACACCAGCTTCAGCGGCAACGCGCGCATCATCTGCCCCAAAAGTAGGGGCAATGTGAACGATACCGGTTCCATCTTCCGTTGTCACAAAATCGCCTCCGATGACACGAAATGCTTGTTCAGGGTGTTCAGCTGGAACGGTAAAGGGTAACAATTGTTCGTATTCGATTCCAATTAAATCTTTACCTTGGCATTCATCGATGATACAATAAGGAATTGTTTTGTCGCCAGCCGTATAAGAAGATAAGTCTTCCCGTGTTTCGCAAGCAACAAATCCTTTTCCGAACTGATAATTTACTAAGTTTTTAGCTAAAATAACAGTAATTGGTTCAAAGGTATATTGGTTGAAAGATTGAACAGTTACGTAATCAATTTTAGGACCAACACACAAAGCTGTATTAGATGGCAATGTCCATGGAGTTGTTGTCCAGGCTAAAAAGTATTTATTTTCATTTTTAATTTTAAACTGAGCCACAACAGTTGTGTCTGTAACGTCACGATAGCAACCAGGCTGGTTTAGTTCATGCGACGACAAGCCAGTTCCAGCAGCAGGAGAATAGGGTTGAATGGTATAACCTTTGTACAATAAATTCTTTTCAAACAATTGACCAATTATCCACCAAACAGATTCCATGTATTTTGAATCATAGGTAATGTAAGGATCTTCCATATCGACCCAATAACCCATTTTTAGTGTTAGATCATTCCAAATGTCAGTGTAGCGCATGACTGCTTCTTTACAGGCTTTGTTATAATCTTCTACTGAAATTTTTGTTCCAATATCTTCTTTGGTGATGCCAAGTTCTTTTTCTACGCCTAATTCAACTGGTAAACCATGCGTGTCCCAACCTGCTTTTCGTTTTACTTGAAATCCTTTTAATGTTTTGTAGCGACAAAAAATATCTTTAATTGCACGACCCATTACGTGATGAATACCTGGTAATCCATTTGCTGATGGCGGACCTTCAAAGAAAATAAAAGGAGTTTTTCCTTCACGTGTAGCGATAGATTGTTCAAAAATAGCTTCGTTTTGCCATTTTTCTAACACCATATTCGCCACATTTGGCAAATTTAAACCTTTGTATTCTGGATATTTATTTGTCATGCTATTGATCAATTTGAGCTTGTAAAGATAGAAAATAAGCAATTAATAAACTGATTTCTACAGCAACACTTTTAAAAAGCAATAAATAAAAACAACTTTTAACAATTCTTTTTACTTTTAATGCAACACATTTTGAATTTAAACGTTCAAGTAAAAAAATAAAAAATCATGAAAAAACAAACCATTGTCTTATTTGCCCTTAGTGCATTTAATTTAACCGCTCTTTTTGCTCAAGAAACACAACCAACGAAAACAGAAAAAAAATGTTCGTTTCACATTACTGAAGTGCAATTGCAAAATGGATTTCAACTAAATCCAATGCCACATACTAATTTACTTGATTTTCAAGCATTAGCACCTAATTCATCTTTATTAGCAACCGATTTTTCTTCTTATTCATTGGTGAATCGTCCTGGAGTTGGCGGGTCTTTCCACGCTTTATCTCTTGGAATTAAATTTAAGAAAAGTAATCCTACTTTACGTTTAGGGATTGGTTATATAACCAATAATAATTTAAACATGGCGTATGAAAAAGTATTGAAGTATGCATATGACACATTGACATCCTCACAAACAGGAACACAAACAGTTTTAACACATGATACATTATATCGTTATTCGATGAATAACATGTCTAAACAATTACGTTTAGATGCAGCATTAATTTTTAGAACCAATGAAGCGGCTCGTTGGTCTTTGTATGCTGGGGTTGGAGCAAGTTTAGGCTATACAATTGAATCTACAACGCGCGTTGATTATACGGTTGAAAGCATAGATCGCCCTAAAAACAAAGAAAACACGATAGCTTCACGTCAAACAGAAATTTTTGAAAACAAAAACTATTTGACATCAACTATTTATGCGCCACTAGGAATAGATTTTAGAATTGGTAAAAAACGTGAATTCTGGAAACACCTTCATTTAACGTATGAATTAAAACCATCGATTAATTTTGTTGCAATTCCAGAGATTAAAACGTTTACAACAGTTGGTTTAGTTTCAACGGGAGGATTGAGATATACGTTTTAATAAAAACTAAATTCCCATTATAAAGGCTTGATTCATTCAAGCCTTTTTTCGTTTAAAAAAGGTTTATAATTTTCCAAAAATCCTTGAACTGAAGCCTAAAATTCTGTGTATCTTTGTGAAAAATTTAGAGTAAAATGGCAGACTTTTTTTACCAAGATCCGTATCCAATCTTAAAAGATAAAACGGAATACCGCAAAATTTCTTCTGACTTTGTAAAAGTTGAACAATTAGGAGATCGTGAAATTCTTACAATTGATCCAAAAGCCTTGGAAGTATTGACACAAGAAGCGATGAGTGACGTTTCTTTTTACTTACGTCCTTCGCATTTACAACTTTTAAACAATATATTAGAAGATCCTGAAGCAACGGATAACGATCGATTTGTAGCGTATAATTTATTGCAAAATGCGGTGGTTGCGGCTGAAGGTCAGTTGCCTTCTTGTCAAGACACGGGTACTGCAATTGTCATGGCCAAAAAAGGGGAGAATGTATTTACAGGTGTGGATGATGCTATTCCTATTTCGAAAGGAATTTTCAACACGTATCAAGAACGCAATTTGCGCTATTCTCAAGTTGTAGCGTTGTTGATGTTCGACGAAAAAAATTCTGGTTCAAATTTACCTGCTCAAATAGATATTTACGCTAAAAAAGGGAATTCCTTTGAATTCTTATTCTTAGCAAAAGGGGGAGGTTCTGCCAACAAAACTTTCTTATATCAAAAAACAAAATCATTGTTAAACGATGCTTCATTAGAAACGTTTATCCGTGAAAAAATAATGGATTTAGGAACTGCAGCTTGTCCTCCGTATCACTTGGCTCTCGTAATTGGTGGTACATCAGCAGAAGCAAATTTAGCGGCAGTCAAAAAAGCATCCGCAGGTTATTTTGATGAATTGCCGACCGAAGGGAATATGGGTGGTCAAGCATTTCGCGATTTAGAATGGGAAAAAAGAGTACAATTGATTTGTCAAGAAAGTCAAATTGGGGCTCAATTTGGAGGAAAATATTTTACCCATGATGTACGTGTGATTCGTTTGCCTAGACATGCAGCCTCTTGTCCAGTTGGACTTGGCGTTTCTTGTTCTGCAGATCGTAACATCAAAGCAAAAATCACGAAAGAAGGCTTGTTTGTAGAACAGTTAGAAAAAAACCCACGCAAATTTTTGCCTGAATTCCCACCACATTTGCAAGCACCCGTTGAGATTAATTTAGACCGTCCAATGGCAGAGGTTTTGGCTGATTTAAGTCAATATCCTATTAAAACGCGCTTGAAATTAAACGGAACATTAATTGTTGCCCGCGATATGGCGCATGCGAAAATCAAAGAATTAATTGATGCTGGCAAACCAATGCCAGGCTATTTCAAAAATCATCCAATTTATTATGCAGGTCCAGCAAAAACTCCAGAAGGAATGGCTTCTGGTAGTTTCGGTCCAACAACAGCAGGAAGAATGGATGCATACGTTGATCAATTCCAAGCGTTGGGCGGAAGTATGATTATGTTAGCAAAAGGAAATCGCTCAGCAGATGTTAAAAATGCGTGTCAAAAATACGGAGGCTTTTACCTTGGTTCAGTTGGTGGTCCAGCTGCAATTTTAGCGAAAGACAGTATTACATCTGTTGAAATCGTTGATTTTGAAGAAATGGGCATGGAAGCAGTGCGAAAAATCACCATAAAAGATTTCCCTGCGTTTATAATTACGGATGATAAAGGGAATGATTTTTTCGAAGATTTAGTGTAAATTAATTTTTTCAGAACAAAATAAAACACTTGATTGTTTGTTACTATTGAGTATAAGCATTAAATTTGATAATTCACACTGAATTCTATGGCACATTATAAAGCAGGACCTTATCTAGAACAAATCGACATTCCAGCTGATTTGCGCGCAAAATTTGCCGTAGATGATTTACAACATGTATCTGACGATGTAAGAAATTACATTGTAGACGTGATTTCTGAAATTGGAAACAGTCATTTTGGAGCGAGTTTAGGTGTTGTGGAATTGACCGTTGCTTTACATTATGTTTTCAATACGCCTGATGATCAATTGGTGTGGGATGTTGGGCATCAAGCATATGGCCACAAAATATTAACTGGAAGAAGAGATGTTTTTCATACCAATCGATTAAAAGGGGGTATATCTGGTTTTCCAAAACGTTCTGAAAGTGAATTTGATACGTTTGGTGTTGGCCACTCATCAACTTCTATTTCAGCAGCATTAGGAATGGCTGTTGCCAATAAGTATAAAGGAGAAAAAAATCGTCACCACATTGCTGTAATTGGAGATGGTGCTATGACGGCAGGTTTAGCCTTCGAAGGAATGAACCATGCAGGATTTGAAAAAGACGCTAATTTATTGGTCGTTTTAAACGACAATTGCATGTCTATTGACCCAAATGTTGGCGCTTTAAAAGAATATTTAACAGACATTACAACTTCTCATACTTACAATAAAGTAAAAGATGAAGTTTGGAAATTATTAGGAAAAATTTCCAAGTTTGGTCCGGATGCACAAACAGTTGCTTCTAAAATAACCCATGCTTTAAAAGGTTCTTTGTTGAAACAAAGCAATTTATTTGAAGCGTTGAATTTTAGATATTTTGGTCCTGTTGATGGTCATGACGCAATCGGATTAGCAAAAGTATTAGAAGATTTAAAATCAATTCCAGGTCCAAAAATTTTACATTGCATTACGCGTAAAGGAGCAGGGTATAAATATTCTGAAGAAGGAAATCCAACGAAATGGCATGCGCCAGGTGTTTTCAATAAAGAAACAGGTGAAATTGTAAAAATTGTTCCTAAATCTCCCGAACCACCTAAATACCAAGATGTTTTTGGTCATACGATTGTTGAATTAGCGGAGCAAAACCCAAAAATCATGGGAGTTACACCAGCTATGCCATCAGGTTGTTCATTGAACATTATGATGCAAGCAATGCCGGATCGTGCTTTTGATGTTGGTATTGCAGAGCAACACGCAGTGACTTTTTCAGCAGGTTTGGCAACTCAAGGTTTGGTTCCTTTTTGTAACATTTATTCGTCGTTTATGCAACGTGCGTATGATCAAGTATTGCACGATGTTGCCTTGCAAAAATTAAACGTTGTATTTTGTTTAGACAGAGGTGGATTAGTAGGTGCTGACGGTGCAACACACCATGGTGCATATGATCTTGCTTACATGAGAAGCATTCCAAATATGATTGTTTCAGCACCGATGAATGAACAAGAATTACGTAATTTAATGTTCACGGCACAGCAAGAAAATGTTGGGCCTTTCTCCATTCGATATCCACGTGGAAACGGAGTTATGTTGGAATGGAAAACTCCATTAAAAGCTGTAAAAATCGGAACGGGTAGAAAAGTCACAAATGGAGAAGATTTAGCTATTTTAACCATTGGACATCCAGGGAATTTTGCGCAAAAAGCGATCGAACAATTGAAAGAAATGGGCGCATCAGTTGCACATTACGACATGCGATTTGTGAAGCCGATAGATGAGGTGATGTTACACGAAGTGTTTTCTAAATTCAAGAAAGTAATTACAGTAGAAGATGGCTGTTTAATGGGCGGATTTGGTTCTGCAGTTATTGAGTTTATGGTGGATCAAAAATACCAAGCAGAAGTTGTTCGATTAGGAATACCTGATGAATACGTTCACCATGGTACGCAAGAAGAATTGTGGGCTGATTGTGGCTTTGATGTTGTTTCGATTGTTAAAGAAGTTCAAACATTACTTCAGTTAAAACCGCTTGTTACGGAAGAAATTCAAAACGTAGGGTAATTTACGAAAATCCGCATCCATCACAACCTTGTTTTTTAGCGAAAAACTGTCGGTAAAACTTTCTGCCAATGTAAAACAATGCACTAGCGATGATTATCGTTACAATGATTGTTTCTAACATATTACGCTAATAAAGTGTAGGCAATCCAAGCACCAATATAGGCAAGTGCAGCCATGAATCCAATTTGAATCAGTGGCCATTTCCAGGATTTCGTTTCACGTTTCACCACTGCTAACGTAGCCATGCATTGCATGGCAAAAACGTAAAAAATCATTAATGAAACACCAGATGCGAGCGTATACGTTGGTCTTCCATCTGCGCGTTTATCTTCCCGTAATCGATCAATTAAGCGTTTGTTTTCACCACCATCATCTTGCACAGCATAAATCGTAGCCAATGAACCAACAAATACTTCTCGTGCGGCAAAAGATGTAATCAATGAAATTCCAATTTTCCAGTCGTAACCTAGTGGCTGTATAACAGGTTCAATCGTTTTTCCAAGTAAACCAATGTATGAATTTTCTAAGCGTACTGCAGCAACTTTTTGAGCAGTTTCTTCTGAGCTTAATGCTTGTTTTTGAGCGCTTATTCGCGCTTGTTTTTCAGCAAGTTGCATGCGTTCACTCGGACCAAAAGTTGCCATTGCCCATAAAATAATTGAGATGGCTAAAATCACTTTTCCTGCATCAGTAACAAATACACGCAATTTTTCCCAAACTACCAATCCAACATTCTTCCATTGCGGTGGTTTAAAACTTGGTAATTCAAGCAATAAATATCCTTTTTCTTTTGTTTTAATTGTATGTTTTAAAATAAATGCAATGAACAATGCGGCGATTAAACCTAATGCATATAAACCAAACAAAACCAATCCTTGTAAGTTGAAAAAGTGGAACAATGTTTTGTTTGGAATTACCAAAGCAATCAATAGGGTATATACAGGAATTCGAGCACTACAACTCATTAAAGGTGCAACTAAAATGGTTGTTAAGCGTTCTTTCCAATCTGAAATAGTTCGGGTTGCCATAACACCAGGAATTGCACAAGCTACACTTGATAAAAGCGGTACAACACTTTTCCCATTCAATCCAAGTGGTCGCATGATTCGATCCATGATGAACACAACTCGCGCTAGGTAACCACTTTCTTCTAATAATGCGATGAAAAAGAACAACAAGGCAATTTGAGGAACAAAAACAACCACGCCTCCAATGCCAGGAATGATTCCTTGCGCAATTAAATCACTTAGAATACCTTTCGGCATTAAACTAGCGATGTAGGAGCTAAATGTTGAAAATGATCCATCAATTAAATCCATCGGAATGGTAGCAACTGCGAAAATAAATTGGAAAACGATTAACAATATAGCTGCAAAAATTAAATAGCCAAAAATTGGATGTACCAAGATGCGGTCTAATTTTGTATCAAACGATTGTTTCTTTTTTACCGTTTCAATTTTGATTTTCTGAACCAATTGTTGAATCAATTCAAATCGATTAGCGGCTTCTTCTTCTTGCGCTTTAAAGTCATCAACTGCTGCTAAACGAGCATTGGGTAAAAAAGGTGCGTGTTTCGAAGTTCTATCTGCAGTTTGTAAAGCGTTCAACAAACGCTCTTTTCCAAATCCTACTCGTGCATTTGTTTCCACAATACTAGCTGCAGGAAATGCTATTTGAAGTGCTTCAATGTTTATTCCAATTCCCTTTGTTTTTGCTAAATCGCGCATATTTAAAGCCAATACGCAAGGGATATTGAGATCGTATAGTTGTGAAAATAAAAACAAATTCCGTTCAATATTTGTAGCATCTGCAACAACTAACGCAACAGCAGGATATTCCTCGTGCGATGGGTTAGAAACTACATCGTAAACAACCTGTTCATCTTTTGATCTTGGATAAACGCTGTATGTTCCAGGAAAATCAATGATGGAATAAGTCTCCCCTTTTATTTTTACAGTTCCCTCTTTTTTATCAACGGTCACTCCAGGGAAGTTTCCTACGTGTTGACGCATTCCCGTTAATAAATTAAAAATGGAACTTTTTCCGGTATTTGGATTTCCTAAAAGGGCAATTTTCATTGGTTCAAATTTACGAAAAATCTTTCGATTGCCCAGCAATATTCACCTGAATTAAAGCTGCTTCTTCTAGGCGAAGAGAAAGCACATAACCCTGAACATCTATTGCAATTGGATCGCCTAACGGCGCGCAAAATAACACTTCAATTTCTCTCCCAATGACCAAACCCATTTCCATCAGCTTTGGTTTCAAGTTTGAATCTTGAATGTTAGCTACGGTTACGTGTTGACCTGGACGAATTGTTGAAAGCAATTTTTGCATGTGCAAAATTAATGATCAGAAAATTATTTTGCAGTACCTTGTTTAAGGTATTTTCAATACTAATAATGGATTTTTTAGCGAAGGTTTAATCCCAAATACAATTTCTAGCATTGCGATAATTTGTATTTTAGCAAAGTGAAGACAGAACTTGAACATACTATTCGCAACTTACTATTTGAAACGCGTCAATTCAATGCGAATGATGTGTTAGTGAATTGCCTGTCTGATTCAATTTTGACGTTGAAAAGTGAAACTGAATTATTGGAGCCATTTCCAAGAGAAAGGGTTAAAAAAGTTGTTTCCTTTGCTACAAAAGTTCAAAAAGAAAGCGGAATTTTCCCCTTGTGTTTCGCGCAGTTTTCTTTTAAGTGGACTTACAAATCAACGGAAATAATATCACCTTTGTTTTTAACGCCTTTAGAAGCGATTACAAATAAAGTTTCGCAAGAAATCACCTTTCAACAAGATGTAGACGATCGTTTTATCAATCCGTTTATATTTCAGGTATTGAAAGATGAATGGGACTTGGAATTACCAAAGGACGCTTTCAATCCTCCAGCAATTGAAGCTTTTATTCAATTGCATCACTTACCGATTGAATTGCAGCCTTTGTTTGCCATTGGTAATTTTCACCACCATCGTTACGAAATGGTCAAAGAATTAGAAGCGTTGTTATTACAAGAACCTTCGTCTTCTATTGCATCCATCTTTGGTGAATCAATGGAAGAATTGCCTGAAAAATTGAACTTGCCATCAGCACTATTGTTCCCATCTGATATAGATCAATTGGCTGTTTTTGAGCATGTCTCCGAAGATAATTGTGTGGTTCAAGGTCCGCCAGGAACAGGAAAATCTCAAGTACTAGCCAATTTAATCGGAAAATTAGCAAACCAAGAAAAACAATTATTGGTTGTTTCCGAAAAACGTGTTGCACTGGAAGTACTTCAAAAAAAATTGCAACAATTTGATTTAGATCAATTGTGTTTTATCGCCAGTTCAGAAATCGTAAGTAAAGCTTTTATTCAATCTTTGAAGCGAGCTTGGTTAGATTTAGATCAACAAAAAGTTGAAAAGAATTCGAATTGGCAAGAACGCGTTGCTTCCAAAACGCATCAGTTAACGTACTTTTTGGATATGCTCAATCAACCTACTTTAATCGGTGGAGTTTCGTATGAGCAATTTCAAAACCTTGCCAATCATCAATCGTTAGATCATGTCATTTTTGACTCTAATTTGCCTGCTCTAGACGAATGGATTTTGTGTGAAAAAACAGTTCAAGAATTGTATGAAAAAGACCTTGCATTTTATGTTGGATCAACATCAATTTCTGTTTTCAGAAATGAACTATTTTTTCAATTAGACACCAAAATAAGATCGTGGATTTTGACCTTAAAAAAGGTACAAGAAATTTTTGAAATTCAAACGTGGGATGATTTAAAATTAGCGTTAAAAAAAGCAGCACTTTGTCAAAATTTTAGCAACCCATTTTTCAGAAAATTTGAAGCGATTTTAACACCTAATTCGAAAGCTCAAAAATCTTTTTTACGCCTTCAAAAAAAATGGAACAAGCTTCAGTTGGAAATTTTGGCCTTGGAAAAAAACAGTCCAAATTGGATAACAACGCCTAATTTTTCAACCTGTGATTTGTTGCTTTCGAAGCTGAAAAAAACATCCTTCTTTTCACGAATGAAGGCAAAAAAAATGTGGGCAAATTACGCTGCTTTTCCAATTGAAAAGGCAGAAGAGTTGTTAAACTACCAACAACGCATTAATGAAAAAATCAATCAAATAGCGCAATTAAAAATTGAATTTTGCGAAATAGGCATTAATTCTCCAGAAACAGAATTGGATCAATTAAACCACCAACTTCATTTTTACTCCGATTTTGAAACAGATATCCGCGTCAAATTATCGCTTGAAGAACAAGAAAAATTTGCGGCATACAACGCCACGTTAAATACGTTGTACACCGATTTAAAATTGAATTTTAAGTTGGATGATGGTGTTGAGCTCAATCAATTTTTAGCGCAATATCTTGTTAAATTTGAAGTACTTTGTACGTACAAAAAAACGATCCAAACGTGGAGTTCAACGTTGTTAACTGCGTTAAAATCTCGCTCAGAATTTGATCAATTAAAAGCAGAAATTTTAAAAAGTTCGTGGACAAAATTCACGCTTCAATTTCCAAATTTTAGTCATTTTAAAGCACAAGATTTAGTAAAATTAAGCACTGAAATTTGTGCATTTCAAGCACAAGAATCGGTTCAATTCGCCCAAGAAATTTTAGCAAAAAGAGCTCAAAAATTTGCTGCTTTTCACACCCTTTTACAAACACCAACTGCACAATTATCTGTGGAGAAAAAAGCACAAAAAAAGCGCTTAAAAAATGGAAAATCACAGTTGATAAAATTGTTTGCTAGATCGAAAAATTTCCCAAGTTTACGTGAATTATTTGCTTCGGATGCGTTGGAATGGATTCAACTATTGAAACCAATTTGGTTGAGTAATCCAGTTCAAGTTGCCAAATGTTTTCCGCTTCAACAAGCACTTTTTGATGTATGCATTTTCGATGAGGCGAGTCAAATTCCGTTAGCCAATGCGCTTGGTTCTATTCAACGTGCCAAACGTATTTTGATAGCGGGCGATCAACAGCAGATGGGACCACATCACTATTTTAAAGCGCAATCAGACGAATTGGTGAATGTGTTGCATCAAGCTTCTTTTCATTGGAAAAATGTTGGCTTGCATCACCATTATAGAAGTGAACATCCTACATTAATTCTGTTTTCTAATCAGCATTTTTACAACAATCAGTTAATTGCTTTTCCAACCTATCAACAAGAAAAGCAACCCATTCAATGGCATTATTTTCCAGAAGGAAGGTTTATAGAGCGTGAAAACAATCTTGAAGCGCAAGCTGTTGCGCAACAAATTACTTCTGTGATTGCTAGTTCTGAAACAATTGGAATTGTAGCCTTTTCTGAGACACAATTGGCTGCTATTTACCGTTATTTATCACCTGTAGTCCAACAAAAATTAGCCGATAGAATTGATTCTAACACTTTATTTTTTAAAGCATTGGAAAATGTGCAAGGAGAGGAGTGTGATTGCTTGATTATTAGTTTTGGCTATGCAAAAAACGAAGCGAATGAATTTGCGTTGCGATTTGGGCCAATGAATTCTAAAAATGGAACGAAACGTTTGAATGTGTTGTTAACGAGAGCACGAAAAAAGATTCACTTTTTCTCTTCAGTTAATGCAGCAGACTTCAAGTTGAGTGATAATGAAGCTATCCGTTTATTGCGTTTGTTTTTCCTTCAATTAGAAGTAAATTCTAACGTGAGTATACCAGTTTTCCCATTTGATTTATCACCAATTATTGAAGATCAAAACTTATATTTTGACAAAATATATACCAAGCTGAATCAAGCGGAAGAAATGATCACATTTGTTCGCGTCTTAAACAACAGATCCTGGCAGCTTCATTTTACGTGAAAAAATAAGCTTACTATTTAGTGTGCATCCAACCAGTTATCTCCAAATTGTAATTCAACTTCCATCGGTACAACTAAGTTAATAGCATTTTCCATCGCTTCTTTCACCAACATTTTCATCTTTTCTTTTTCTGAAAGATGCACATCAAATACCAACTCATCGTGTACTTGTAAAATCATTTTAGATTTCAAATCTTGTTGTTGCATCGCACGATAAACGGCGACCATCGCCATTTTAATGATGTCAGCGGCAGAACCTTGAATGGGCGCATTTACAGCATTTCGTTCCGCAAATCCCCTCACCACCGCATTGGATGAATTAATGTCTGGTAAATAACGACGACGTTGCATTATCGTTTCGACGTATCCTTTTTCACGCGCTTGCGTAACGGCGCCATCCATGTAGTTTTTTATGGTTGCATATTGTTCAAAATAACTATCAATGATTCCTTTCGCTTCCGTTCTTGAAATACCTAAATTTTGTGACAAACCAAACGCAGATTGGCCATAAATAATTCCAAAATTGACTGCTTTTGCAGCGCTTCTTTGTTCGCGCGTTACCTCATCTAATTGCACATGAAATACTTTTGCCGCGGTTGCTTTGTGAATATCGTGCCCACTTTTAAACGCCTCAATCATTGCAGCATCTTTACTAAGCGCAGCGATGATACGCAATTCAATTTGAGAATAATCGACTGCCATTAAGGTAAAATCAGTATTTCTAGGAATGAATGATTTTCGAATCTCACGTCCATTTTCTGTACGAATTGGAATATTCTGCAAGTTCGGATTATTGGAACTTAAACGTCCCGTTGCCGTTACCGTTTGCATAAAACTAGTATGAATTCGACCATCAACAGCATCCGTCATTGTTGGTAACGGGTCTACATACGTACTTTTCAATTTGCGTAATTGACGGTACTGCAAAATCATTGGTATAATTGAGTGATCTTTCTCGTGTTTTTGAAGAATGTCTTCGGAAGTGGCGTATTGTCCAGTTTTGGTTTTTTTCGCTTTGGACGAAATTTTCAAGACATCAAATAACACATCTCCTAATTGTTTGGGTGAATCGACGTTGAAGTCCATTCCAGCTTCTGCTTTGATTCCTTTTTCTAAGTCAATTAGGGTTATTTCCAATTGTTTAGAATATTCGTTTAATCCAGCAACATCAATAGCAATTCCTTCTTGTTCCATTTCTTTTAACACCTCAACAAGTGGCATTTCCATGTCGTAGAACAATTCTTTTAAATGTTCTTTTTGGATTTCAGGCTCAAATAACTGCTTTAATTGATAGGTAATATCTGCATCTTCACACGCATAGTCAGAAATTTCTTCTGGTTGTAAATCACCCATATTTCCTTGGCCTTTTCCTTTTTTACCAATCAATGTTTCGATAGAAATCGGTTGATAGTTCAAGTAAAATTCAGCTAAGAAATCCATGTTTTGCTTCGATTCAGGATTGATCAAATAATGAGCAATCATTGTATCAAAAAGAGGCGCTTCGACTTTTATTCCATAGCGATTTAATACTTTTAAATCGTACTTAATATTATGCGCTATTTTTTCGATCGCCGTATTTTGGAAAAAAGGCAAAAATTCTTCCACAATTGATTTTGCAGCTTCAAAATTTACCGGCACAGCCACATAAAATGCTTCCCGTGCTTTGTAGGAGAACGAAAGCCCAACTAAATCAGCATGTAAGGCATCAATGCTTGTCGTTTCAGTATCAAAACAAACTTGTTTTTGTGCCAATAAAAGCGCTAACAATTCTTGTCGTTCTTCCGGCTTTGTAATTAAATGATAGCTTGGCTTTTCAGTAGCAATGGTTTTGTATGCTGAAGTTGGTGTCGGATTTAGTTCAACTAACATACTTTGCATGCCGAATAAATCAAGTTGTGCATTTTCGCCGTTATTAATGGAAGGTTGAGCTGTTACAACAATATCTTCACCAATAACGCGACGCGCTAAATTCCGAAATTCCAATTCCGTAAAAAGGTCTTTCACTTTTTCTTTATCTACTTCACATAAAAGTAAATGCTCTTCATCAAAAGGCACTTCAACATCGATAATAATTGTTGCCAACATTTTAGATACCAATCCTTGCGCTTCAAAATTGATGACATTTTCTTTTTGTTTTCCTTTTAAATCGTCTACATTTTTGAAGATGTTTTCCATTGTTCCATATTTCTGGATCAATAGTTTAGCCGTTTTTTCTCCAATTCCAGGAATCCCAGGTATGTTATCTGCGGCATCTCCCCACAATCCTAAAATATCAATGACTTGAATAGGGTCTTGAATTTCAAATTTGGCACACACTTCAGGTACCCCCCAAATTTCTGGTGGATTACCGCCTCTTCCTGGTTTAAACATAAAAACATGTTCAGAAACCAATTGCGCATAATCTTTATCGGGCGTCATCATATAAGTAGTGTAGCCTTTTTTCTCCGCCACTTTTGCTAGCGTTCCGATCACATCATCTGCTTCGAAGCCTGCAACTTCCAACATTGGAATGTTAAATGCGCGAACAATATTTTTTATCGGCTCAATCATCGATCGAATGTCTTCCGGCATTTCTTCGCGGTGTGCTTTGTAAAGTGCGAAATCTTCCTGACGATGTGTTGAACCTCCGGGCGGATCAAATACAACAGCTATATGTGTTGGTTTTTCGTTTTTAATGACATCGATTAATACATTGGTAAAACCAAATGCAGCAGACGTATTTTGCCCTTTTGAATTGACTCTCGGGTTTTTTGCAAAAGCAAAATAGGCTCTGTAGATTAACGCATAAGCGTCTAGTAAAAACAATTTTTTGTCGATGTCTTTAGATAACATACACTAGATTTAAAAGGATAATTCCTTGTTTTATTTTTTAATAAGTTGCTTGGTTATGTTTCCTGTTTTGGAATGAATAACAACAAAGTAAACACCAGATGCAAATGCTTCAATTGAAAAAGTTGTTTTCAATTTTGAAGGATGAACAACGATTAATTCCTCACCTGTTACTGAAGTAATACTTATTTTATCCGCTAAGAATTTTGTGTCTACATTGAACCAAGCAGCTGTTGGATTTGGATAAATTCGTGTTTCATTTTCATTAATGGATGAGAACCCAACATTACCTTCTAAGCAAAAAGGGATGGATAAAGAATCTCCGAAATCAGCATTTGCAGGAAGTACTTCACCAATAATTGAGTCGTTAAAGGTTAAGTTTAAATCGCCATTTCCTCCGTTTTGTGCTGAACAGCTAGACATTCCATCGCCGTATTTGTCGTAAATTCTGAATGTATAACACGTTGATGTTAAACAAAAATCTTGTGTAATTGCAATTGGATTATTATTGCTGTATCCATTACCGCTGTAAAGAACAACATTGTTA
Source organism: Crocinitomicaceae bacterium (assembly GCA_017984635.1). Lineage (GTDB taxonomy): Bacteria > Bacteroidota > Bacteroidia > Flavobacteriales_D > Crocinitomicaceae > M0103. Next base: position 3,386 of record JAGNZC010000011.1, on the reverse strand, counting down.
TTATTCAATAACTTCCAAGAAGTTTCAGAGGCATAACAATCTAAATTTAAATTCAACGTAACGATATTTCCATTGTTTAAAGTTGAGAAGTTTCCACTCACGTAATTGTTTCCTGCATTAACATCTAAGTTCGATTGAATTGTTGCGTTAAACGTATGATTTCCATTCGACAATGTCGCTAACGGCAAATTGATGATTGTACTTTGCCATTGTGGTAAATTACCTGTCCAGTTATAGGTTTGAACTGCGCCACCATCAAAACTGTATTGAATTGGTAAAGCTGTTAACGTCGTCGCGCCAATATTTGACAAACGCAATCCTGCTATAATAGTGTCCGTGCAATTAATTCCATTGACACCAGTTGGATTTGAAAGTTGCCCGTCAAAATTGGCATTGATTGGATTGATTGGATCTAAACCGTTGATGAATTGCGCGCCAGTGTTTGTTGGGTCTAACCAATATTTTAACTGATTGGCACTATCGCTTCCAGTTGGTAACCACGATTTTGAAAAGCGGCCATAAAAATCGCTTGCAGTTAAGTTATTACATGAAGCGCCGCCACCCCACAATTGACCAATAATTCGGTGATTTTCATCAAACAGTGGCGAACCTGAAGAACCACCTTCAGTTGTTGTGTTACGATCCCATTTAACAGACCATGTAGAATTGGCTTCCGATGAGTTCATCCCTTGAGAAATGGCTGGTGATTGATCATCGAAAGAGATTTTTTTGATGTCACCTGAAGGATGATGAATACACGTGGTGTTTTGTGGAATTGCACCTGTGTTGTCCCAGCCAGAGAAATAAGGATTACAAATAGCAGGAACTGTATTGTTAACCAATCCTCCTGTAATTTCAACTAAACAAAAATCTGACGGTGTTCTTTTTGCGCGTAATACAGCTCCTGAAAGTGATTCAAATGTTGGTGATGTAGTCGGGTTCGTGCAATTTTGAGCTTGCCAATTAAATCGGAAAATCCAGGTTGCAGGATTACTGTAACAATGATTTGCCGTTAACACATACGGTTTTTGATTTTGTAAAACATTGTTTACTAGTGCGCCTGTACAAAACCCATTGCTACCAGAAACAAGCATTACAACACTATTTCTTTGCTTTTCCCAAGTGCTTCCGTCAGGGCAATTTATGTTCATGTTGCAATTTCCAGAACCACCAAAAGCTTTTGTCATATATTCTTTGGCGGTACGATAGCCATGTGTTACTGTATGAATGGTTAAACTTTTTGCCAATCCACTATTTTCAAAAGGGACAAAATATTCTACAATTGCTGTATTTCCCGGAACTAATTCCGTTCCAAGCTGTCCTTCATATAAATGATTTTCTGTAAATTTTCCTAAAATAAATGATTTTGCTTCGTTGTAAACATACAATTCATTTCCTTCAGGAAGTTGAACATTTTCTAAGGTTAGGTTGACGGTTAAAGCTGTTTCGCATACAATTTTCAATCGCCAAATTTGGTCGCCATTTGGTAAAGTTGACCAAGTACCGCTATTTGATAAATTGAGGTTGGTATAATTGTTAAATCCAAAACGCCATGGTCCTGATTTTTCAATCGCTACAATACTATCTTCTGCGCGTAAATTGGGAATCGAAGGTTCAGAAAAAACAGCAGAAGTTAGCGTTGGTAATTGCGTAAAAATAGTGCTTTTAGGAAAACCGCCATCTCCTTGTTGTGACCATGCTCCTTGAATAATCAAAAGAAAAAAAACAGTAAATGTTAAGAAACTTCGCATAAAGAGTTATTTATAATAAATGTAATTTACGAAAATAAGGTATTTTTTATTGTTTTCACTGAAAACAGCATCAAAATCAGTCCTAATTTTAACACACAAAAAATTTGAACTATATTTGGACAAGGCTTTCGCTTAAAAAGAATTGGAAAGGAGTTGTATTTATAAAGGTAAAAAAGAATGATTATAGGTATTTGTGGAGGAAGTGGTTCAGGAAAAACAACACTTTTAAAACGTATTTCTGCAGAATTGAAGCACCTAAAACCATCTATTTTTTCGATGGATAATTACTATTTGCCTATAACAAAACAACTAATTGATGAAAATGGTGAAGTAAATTTTGATTTACCAACTGCTTTGAATCGCACTAAATTACATTCAGACTTAACAACTTTATTGCAAGGAGATTCGATAGAAGTGAAAGAATACCATTTCAATGCGCCACCTGATAAAAACACGTTGGTTACGATTCATCCCTCTGATTTAGTGATAGTAGAAGGGTTGTTTTTGTTTCATTACGAAGAAATCCGAACACAATTAGATTTTACAATTTTTATGGAAGTGGATTTGGCTACGCAATTAGATCGTCGCTTGTACAGAGATCAAGAGACTAGAGGCTATTCCCGCGAAGCAATTTTATACCAATGGAACAACCACGTTTTACCGTGTTATAAAAATTACTTACAACCTTTTGAGCAAGACGCCGATTTTCGTTTTCACAACGACTCGCGAGCAGATGACGAATTTGAACGCTTGATGTATGAATTACATCAACAAATGGCGAAAAAACCAATGCAATGAAAAATTGGCTAGGGAAATATAGTTTTTTACTACTATCCATTCTCTCCACGCTCGTTTTTTCAGGCTATTTTTTTGAACTTAAAAGCACGCATCATTTTAAACAAGTTGCTGCGTTTCAACAAGCTTTTTTAAACCAAGAAAAGAAGTTAACGCATTTTCTGCATCGACAACAAAAACAGTTGTTAGCGGATCATTTGATCCTTCAAAAAGCGCAGACTAATTCCCCTTTTTATCTACATCTCTATCAACATGATTCATTGATTTTCTGGAACACCAATGAATTGCCTATTCCTGCTTTGTCTGATATATCATTTCCAAAAGAGGGATTGATTCATTTAAAAAATGGTTGGTATTATGCTAAAACAAGTACAAGAAATCACACAAAATTATGTGTTTCCTTTCTAATCAAACGAGATTATAGTTACGAAAACACCCATTTAAAAAATGAATTTTGTACGCCATTTAACGTTGGTTTTCAAGCAGATATTGACAGCAGACACACAACTAAAAATGCCATTACAAATCAAAATGGGGACTTTTTATTTTCTATTACCCCCCCACCAACGCAAGAGATAACTCCTTTTTCATCTGCTATTTTATTGTTCTTATTGTTGTTTTCTTTTTGTTCATTCCTTGCGTTTTTATACCGCGTAATTCGACATCATTCATTTCAAGCTAAATTAATCACAATGCTAGCAGTTGTTGTGGTGCGGGTAAGTATGTTAAAACTTCATTGGGCTTCTGTTTTCAATGATATCCTTTCTTTTCAAGCGACCTTGTATGGGACTAATGAATGGCTTCCCAATTTTTTTGATTATTTATTATCCATTGTATTAC
>JAGNZC010000043.1 GCA_017984635.1 Crocinitomicaceae bacterium | reverse complement strand
GTGCCATGTGATGGAACATGAATGCTTTGAAGATGAAGCTGTTGCTGCTATTATGAATGAATTTTTTATTTGTGTAAAAGTAGACAGAGAAGAACGACCTGATGTAGACCATGTTTATATGACTGCGGTTCAACTAATGACTCAAAAAGGAGGTTGGCCTTTAAATTGTTTTACGCTACCCGATGGACGACCAATTTATGGTGGTACTTATTTCCCGAAGGACCAATGGGTACATATTCTAAAATCATTGCGACATACTTTTGAGAATGACTTAGAAAAAGCAGTAGAATATGCTAAGAATTTACATGAAGGAATTATTCAAAGCGATTTGATTGCTGATGCAAAAAGTATTCCACTCTTTGAAGCAGAACGCTTGCATGAATTGATTGTGCGCTGGTCACGTAACTTTGACAGAATGGAAGGCGGTGATAGTCGCGCACCAAAATTTCCACTCCCATCCAATTATGCCTTTTTATTGCAATATGGCGTTCGCTTTGACCATGAAAATGTGCTCAAACATGTTGAACTTTCGTTGGATAAAATGGCGCTAGGTGGAATTTATGATCAGATCGGTGGCGGATTTTCTCGCTATGCAGTAGATATGCTTTGGAAAGTTCCACATTTTGAGAAAATGCTCTACGACAATGGACAATTAATTGATTTATATGCAACTGCTTATTCTCATTTCAAAAAACCATTATATAAACGAATTGTTTACCAAACAATTGAATGGTTAGAACGAGAACTATTGGATGATTCAGGTGCATTTTATGCGGCATTAGACGCTGACAGTGAAGGTGAAGAAGGTAAGTTTTATTGTTGGGAAAAAGAAGAATTAACCACTTTATTACAAGAAAATTTTTCATGGGCGCTCGACTTCTACTCCGTAAACCAACGAGGGTATTGGGAAGAAGGAAAGTATATTTTACTCCGTTCGGAATCTGATGAAGTAGTTGCAAAGAAAATGAATTGGTCTTCCAGTGAATTAGAAGAGAACATTGCATCCTTGAATGCATTTCTACTAACAAAACGATCAGAAAAAGTTCGACCAGGTCTTGATAACAAGTGCTTAACATCTTGGAATGCCTTGTTACTGAAAGGACTTTGCAATGCTTATACGCAATTTGAAGAGACAGAATTTTTATACTTAGCTTTGAAAAATGCGCGCTGGATTCAACAACACCAACTAATGGAATCTGGAAAATTATGGCGTAAGTACCACCAAGGAAAAAGTGAGATTGCCGGATTTTTAGACGATTACGCCCATACTATCGAAGCATTTATTGCCGTTTATCAACTCACTTTTGATACAAGTTGGTTAGACGATGCTGAAAAAATGTGTGGATATGTTTTAGCGAATTTCCAAGATGAACAAAGTAAAATGTTTTATTTTACCGAACAATCATCACAGTTAATTGCCCGCAAAATGGAAGTCAATGACAATGTAATTCCAGCGAGTAATTCTATTATGGCACATGCACTTTTTTCTTTAGGGCATATTTTACATCAACCAACTTACACTAAAATTGCAGAACAACAATTAGCAAACATCTATGATGGAATGGAGCATTATGGATCAGGTTATTCAAATTGGGCACAACTTGTTTTTAAGTTTATAGACCCGTTTTACACCTTAGAATTTGCGGGTACAGATGCAAAGAAATTGAGCAGTAAGATCAAAAAACACTATTCTCCAAATACCATTCATTCTAAAAGGGAAACGAATGAATCAGCAAACATTTGCTACGTATGTTACGATGGCACCTGTTTAATGCCGTCAAACAACGTTGGTGAAATTTTAGAAATGATGCAACAAAATACAGCAGAATGAAACAACTGAAAATTCAATTTCTTTTCATTTTTAGTCTACTAATTGTTATTAATTCTTCTGCACAATTACTTGATCCCAAAAAAGGAAGTTTATTTGCTGACCAACCTTTTTTCAATCATATTTTTGTAAAAACAGCCAAAATAAAACGCATTGTTGGAGAATATTCATTCAAAAAAGTGGGCGAACCCATCAAAGCAAGCAAAGAATACTATGCTATTGAATTTGATGAATCCGGTCGAATGGTTTCTTCTGAAGAAACTAGAAAAAATGACGGGACAAAAGACAATAATTGGGTGTTTTATACATATTCAGATAGCGACCAAATAGTTGCTATTAAAAAAGGAAAAAAAGAAAGTTTAGCTGGGAAAGAATTCCATTATACTAAACAAGGAATATGTGATGAAGAAACAACATTTGTAGCATTAGATAAAAACGGAGTTCATACTAAAGAAATTCTTTATTCAGAAACAATTAAAATCAATTTAGCACCAAATAAACTTCAACGCATTTACTTTAATAACTACGCACTACCGTATTTAACAGAAACAACCATTTTAGATTCAAATGGAAGAACCATTGAAAAAATAGAAGAATTCACCGTTAGTCAACAAGCAATAACAACACACTATACATATTCAGAAAAAGGGAACGTAGTAGCAATAAAAAAAATAAACAGTGAGCAAGCAAATGCTTCTGAAGAAATTCGATTTCAATACGATGAATTTGGAAATGTGACCGAACAATTGACTTATAAAAATGGCGATATGGTGACTGAGATAAGCTATTTATACAACGCTAAAACTCATTTTCTTGTCAACCTAATACAGCGAGATGTGGCAACAAATTCGCTCGTCTTATTGCGTTTTCAACCCTATGAATTTTACTTTTAAAAATTCATAAATTCCAATTATTGGAAGAAGCATCGCATAGTTATAATACAAGTCTTCTAGCGGAATGGTATAAATTCTAGGTCCCATAATGTGTGATTCGCTGTACCAAACAATTGGTTGGTCTGTAACTGCACCTGTTAAAATACCATTGACAATGATAAACGGAATGATTGCGACTAAAAATGCATGCACAAACTTTGAGAACCAACGTACATGATAAATAAAATAAAAACCGAGTGTTAACAATGCGCTGATAATGCATGCGCTAGCAGTGTACCAATTTTCTAGATGCGTAATTCCAAAAGTAAAACCTGAAAAAGTGAAAAAGAAAGCAAAGAGGGTTGTTAATTTTGTCAATGCTAAATTAGGGAAATAAGCAATCAAAACTTCATAAATAAACACACAAGCGTAAGGAACAACAAGGAAAAAAAGCACTTCTTCTAACGGCAAATTTGCTATGTAAATACCGGATAAATAAGCTGGTGTAAATCCCCAAACTCCTTTTGTTGTGAAATAGCTATCCCAAACTAAAAAGGCGAGTCCAATAATTAATAACGCTGGAAATAATGCTTTCCAATTGGTGTGAAAATGAACTTTCTTATCGAAACTTAAAAAGAAAGGCCCTGCAATTGTAGCAATTATTATCCACCCGTAAATACTCATGCTTTTTTAGATTTTGCGTCAAATGCTTTTTTAGCTTCTAAAAAATATTTACGTGGGACCCAAAGCATTCCAAAACATTCACCATCTTCTTTTCCTGTATACTTGTGGTGAATTTTATGCGCTTTACGAATTGCCATAAAATAAGGTGTATCAATATCTCTCAACCATTTAAATCTTCTGTGAATGTATACATCGTGAATCATAAAATAGGCAAATCCATAACATGCGATTCCATATCCTATCCAAACTGAATAATAATTATTGTAAATCATTCCCAACATAATACACAACCAAGATGGTATGGCATAAATCAGAAAGAAAACATCATTACGCTCAAAAAAACCTGGCTCTGCGACATGGTGATCCGCGTGAAAAAACCACATTGTGCCATGCATCACATATTTATGCGTTGCCCATGCCATAAATTCCATGATACAAAAACTTGCGATTAATACAAAAGGACCCCACCAATACATATTATAAAAGATTAAGTAAACTAAAAAAAACTACCATCACAACATAAAGTACATTGAAAACTCGATTTGATTCGGCTAATTTGTTAAAGTTAAAGTAAAAATACTGAAGAATTAATGAAATTGCAAACCAACATACAAAATTGTACACAGGAATTTGATCATTTTTCCAACTCCAAAAATCTAAATCATTCGCAACAGGTTCCATTAAAAAATCTAATAAAACCATGAACACAGTTGCAAGTATTATTTTAATCACATTTGAAACAGGGAAACGATAAACAAGTGATGCTGAAATAACAACTAATATACCCCAATTCAAACCTATTATTATTGGAACTTCAAACCATTTAATGCCTAAATTTTCACCGTATTGATACGAACCAAATAATAAACCGGTATGTACGCCAATCAGTTCAACAATAATCCCAATACTAAAAGAAAAAGCTAAAAATCCAATGAATCTTTTCCAATTCGTTTTTCGCGCCAACAAAACAAGTGTAAAGGATAATAACAAATTTAAAAATGACAAAGAAGCGAAATATGCTCGTTCATTCAAAAGAGTCATACCAATTATACCTACTGAATAAAATAACACAACTACAGCAATCAATACAGATTCTTTGTAGCGGATGATATTCTTTTTACTTTGCATACTTTTCAAACAAATAAACGATAAAATAGTTCAACTAATTCTTCCTTTTACAGCATTTTCAATCGTGTCTTCGATCGTTCTAAATTGGAAATGTAAGGTTTTTTTAATTTTCTCATTTGAATATACTTTATTTCCAAACGCTGTTTTGGCACTTTGCTTTGTGATTGCAGGTGATTTGCCTGTGAATAGTGATAAAAAGGCAGTTATTCGCCAAGTTAGACCCATCATCCATTTTGGCGTATTGATACTTGGTGGTTTTTTATGGAGTTTCTTTGCGATCAGTGACAACAATTCTTTGAACGTGATGGATTCTCCTAAACATAAAAAACGTTCATTTTCCACATCACTTTTCATCAATTGAACCATGATTTCTGCAACATCCCGCGCATCAACAAATGCATTTGAACCATTCGTGTAAAACGGAAAACCATTTGCAACCGTTCTAAGAATAGTCAATGAACTTTCCTCCCAATTACCTGCACCAAAAATGACGGAAGGATTGACAATAACAGCTTTTAATCCTTCTTCAATTCCACGCCAAACTTCTTTTTCTGCAGAGTATTTAGAAATGGAATAACCACTTGTTTCAGGCGATTGTATCCACTTTGTTTGTTCTGAAATTACTTGTTCGTCATCTCCCCCAATTGCAGCGGTAGAACTAACATGTACTATTTTTTGAATGTTATATTTTAAACAGAAATTAACAACGTTCGCAGTTCCTTCCCGATTGATTTTCATCAATTTTGTGAAGTCAAGTTGCGCAAAAGATACAAAACCAGCGCAGTGATATACATGCGTTACTCCTTCAAAAGCTTGACCCAATGTATATAAATCTAAAATATCTCCTTCAACCCATTCTAGTTTTTCGAGAAATTGTGCTGCTTCAGTTTTGAAATAATAAGTAAATACTTTTTGAACAGACTCTTTTTTTGCAGTTGAACGATACAGAACACGCACATTGTCATGCGATTGCACTAATCTAACCAATAAATGACTGCCTAAAAGTCCTGTTCCACCCGTTACTAATACCATACTTCAAAATTACAATGTTTTAAGTTCAAAGTGACACTATTTCAAACTAATTTAATCAAAAGCATCCATAGGATCCCAAAAAAGCGATTTAAAATTTACTACTTGGTCTTTTTCAACGAAAACACCTTCTGATTTTAATCGATTTTCCATTTCATCAATCGTGGAAAAATGCGCTTTTCCCGTTAATAAGCCGTTTCTATTAACAACACGGTGAGCAGGTATCCCAGGAATTGAATGGGATGCATTCATTGCCCAACCAACCATTCGACTCGATTTTTTCATTCCTAAACAGTTGGCTATTGCTCCATATGATGTCACCCTTCCAACAGGAATTAATTTTACAATTTCAAATACCGATTGAAAAAAATCAGCATGCTTTGATGAGATTGAATCTGTGATATTTATTATTTCCATTTGTATGAATCTACTACAAATAAACTTAAATAAAATGATTTTATTGGAGAAATCCTTAACTTTGAATCGCACATGAAAAAATGGCTTTCTATTAATTTATCCATTCTATTTTTACTAATTTATTTAGTAAGCAGCCCTTTTCAAGCTTTTTTTCACCACCACGAACATCATATTGTTCAGCACAGTCATGCAAATGCCTGTGAAAAATCTCTTTATTTTTCTTTAGATTCTAATCATTGTTCCGATAAAAATCACATCAATGAAGGAGATCCTAGTTGTGATATATGTGAACATCATTTACTTAATTCACATGTACAATCTAGCTTTGAATTTCATTTAATTAGCTACAATTCACTTCCAACTTTTGTTTATTCTTATTCAGGAGAATTAATTAAAAGAAGTTGTCAAACTTCTAGCAGAGGTCCACCCTACACGATTTAATTTTTAATTGAATCAATGCTTTTGATTCACCAACATTTTAACATTTCATATTCATTTGAGATCGATCGTACGTTAAGCAGTCGAATCTGATTACATTTTCTTTTAGAGAATTGGATCTAGTTGAAGTGTTCATTTCAATTAATTATTTAAAAATTAAATCATGCAAAAAAAAGATACTTTTTTGATGCTCACTTTTTTGTCCTTTTCACTTTTGTGTTTCGGACAAGTAAGTTTAAACGGCACCATTCAATCAAAAGAAACAAAAGAAAAATTAAGTGCTACAATTGAAATACATAACTTAAATAAAGTACAAGTGGTTTCAAATGATGGCTATTTCAGCTATTCAAACTTACCAAAAGGAACGTATCAAATCATTTGCTTTACAGATGGTTATGAAACATTAATTCAAAAAATAACATTACAAAAGGACACAACAATCGTACTTGAATTGTCTCCAAACGTCACCGAATATAATGATGTATTAATTACAGGCGTATCGAGAAGTACCGAACTAAAAAGAAGTCCGTTGAATGTGCTACAGGTAAAAAAAGCACAATTAATAGAACAAAGTTCTACCAACCTTATCGACGCTTTAAAAATAATTCCTGGGGTTGATCAAATCGCAACGGGAACGGCTATTTCAAAACCAATCATTCGTGGTTTGGGTTACAATCGTGTGATTACATTAAATGATGGAATTCGTCAGGAAGGACAACAATGGGGTGACGAACACGGTATTGAAATCGATGAATATTCGGTAGATCAAGTAGAAATTATAAAAGGCCCTGGAAGTTTACTTTACGGTTCTGATGCAATTGCAGGCGTAGTAAATTTCTTAGCGCCAAAACCAATGAATGCAGATGGAATCAAAACGCAACTTTTAAGTAATTATCAATCCAATCACAACTTCTTTGGATACTCGATCTTCAATCAAGGAAGACAAAAAGACTTCTTTTGGAATGTGCGATTTAGTTCTAAAATGGCTGGAAATTACCGCAATCAATACGATGGGATTGTTTACAATTCAGGATTTAATGAGTACAATGGTAGCTTTCAATTGGGCGTGCAGAAAAAATGGGGTACTTCAAGCTTGTCTTTTAGCACGTACAATTCTACCATCAATATGGTGGAAGGAGAGCGCGATTCATTGGGCAATTTTTTAGTTGTCAATCAAAATGGAGAAGAAAACAGTGCAACAACAAGCGATTTAAATGGCTATAAAATTGGTTACCCGCATCAACAAATTCATCACATACGAGTAGCAAATGCAACACAGGTAAAGATGAAAAATGGTGTTTTCCATTCTGATATTGCATTTCAAAAAAACATTCGAAAAGAATTTGGAGATGTAACCGCACCAGAAGCAATTGATTTATTATTTGATTTATCCACTGTAAACTATGCTTTTCGCTATAATTTAAAAGAAATAAAAAAGTGGGAAACATCTTTTGGGATTAGTGGGATGTACCAACAAAATGAAAACAAAGGAATTGAATTCATCATTCCAGCATATGGTTTCTTTGATATTGGTGGATTTCTATACACCCAAAAAACGATTGCAAAAAATTGGAACATTGCGGGTGGAATTCGATTTGACTCACGCGTACTTACTTCAGATGCATTGCGTTTAGATACCAATGAAATGCCAACGATGGATGAAAATGCAGCATTAAAATTCGATCGTATACGTCAATCGTTTAATGGATTATCCGGCAGTTTGGGTGTGAGTTACCAGGTAAAGCCGACTACAACCATTAAATTAAATCTATCAAGAGGATATCGAGCACCAACCTTAGCAGAATTAGCCTCAAATGGAAAACACGAAGGAACATTTCGTTATGAATACGGATCGAAGGATTTAAAACCAGAGTTTAGTCAACAGATCGATCTTTCATTATTGGTAAACAGAGAACATTTAACACTTGAAGTTTCGCCGTTTGTCAATCAATTGAGTAACGCAATTTACACCGAAAAATTAGTGAGTGTTTTAGGTGGCGATAGTATTCCTGACCCAAGTGATCCAACACCTGCTTATCAATTTAAGCAACAAAATGCGCTTTTAGTTGGTGGAGAAATTTACATTGATTTTCATCCTCACCCATTGGATTGGTTGCACATCGCCAATTCTTTTGCATATGTAAACGCGCAGTTTAATTCCAAAATGAATGGAAACGTGGCCTATATGCCATTTACACCCGCTCCAAAATACCGAGGTGAAATAAAAGCTACACGAAAAAAATGGGGAAAAACATTGACCAACACAACCTTCCAATTTTCAATAGATCATTACTTTGCTCAAAATCGATTTGCAGAAAATTACGAAACAGCTACTTCAGCGTATAGTTTATTAAACGTTGGTGTTCATACCATGTTGAATCTATTTAAAAAGAACGACTTTTTGTTTCTAGCTATTCAAGTAGATAATTTGATGGACACAGCCTTTCAAAACCATTTGAGTCGCTTGAAATATGCACCTGAAAATCCAGCAACAGGAAGAGTTGGTGTTTTTAATATGGGACGTTCATTCAATGTGAAAGCAGTTATTAATTTCTAAATCAGAAAATTACATTAATCGATTTATCTTTACAGGATGAAAGAATGGATAGAACTAGAAAACAGCTTGCAGAAAACATTTGAGTTTACTACATTTTCTGATGCAATGGAATGGATGTTAAAAGCAAGTATTCAGATTGAAAAAATGAATCACCATCCCAAATGGACCAATGAATATACTAAAGTCCATGTGGTTTTAACAACCCATGATAAGGGATATACAGTCACTCATAAAGACCGAGAACTAGCAAAAGCATTGGATTTAGTATAAAACAATCAAAAAAAACCAGCAATTAATAATTGCTGGTTTTTTTAGTTTTATTGCGTTTTACTCTACCGTTACCGATTTCGCTAAATTTCTTGGTTGATCAACATTACAACCTCTCATAACTGCAATGTGATAACTTAATAATTGTAATGGAATAGTTGCTAATAATGGAACTAAATGTTCGTCTGTATCTGGAATTTCAATCACATGATCCGCCATCTCTTTTACATCGACATCACCTTCGGTTACAATCGCAATGATTTTACCTTTACGTGCTTTTACTTCTTGGATGTTACTTACCACTTTCTCGTAAGAAGTACCTTTTGTAGCAATTACAAAAACTGGCATTTCTTCGTCAATTAAGGCAATTGGTCCGTGTTTCATTTCTGCTGCTGGGTATCCTTCTGCATGAATGTATGAAATCTCTTTTAATTTTAAAGCTCCTTCCAATGCTACAGGGAATGAACTTCCACGTCCTAAATATAAAGCGTTTGTAGCATCTTTGTAAACCGCTGCAATCGCCTCAATTTCATCGTTGCGCTCTAATACACGTTTCACTTTCTCTGGAATCGCTTCCAATTCAGATAACATTGTTCTGAATTTTGTTTCACTCAATGTTCCTTTTTTGTGTGCTAATGACAAAGCCATTAATGTTAAAACGGTCACTTGAGCTGTAAATGCTTTTGTTGATGCAACACCAATTTCTGGTCCTGCATGGGTATACGAACCAGCATCTGTAATTCTTGAGATCGAAGAACCAACTACATTACAAATTCCTAAAATGGTAGCCCCTTTAGATTTTGCTAATTCTAATGCAGCTAAAGTATCTGCTGTTTCACCTGATTGAGAAACTGCAATAACTACATCATTTTCGTTAATGATCGGATTTCTATATCTGAACTCTGAAGCATATTCAACTTCAACATTAATACGGGCTAAATCTTCGAATAAATATTCTCCAACCAAACAAGCGTGCCAGGAAGTTCCACAAGCAATCATAATGATGCGTTGTGCATTGACCATTTTTTGTTCAAAATCTTTCACTCCTCCAAGAGAAACCCATCCTTCTTCTGCATTCAAACGGCCTCTAAAACAATCTTGAATAGAACGAGGTTGTTCGTGGATTTCTTTCAACATGAAATGCTCGTATCCCCCTTTTTCTAAGGCTTCTAATTGCAATTCTAACGCTTGAACGTATGGTGGAATTTCTTGGTTACGTAAGTTAGTGATTTTCAATCCATCGTTGATATCAACAACCGCAATTTCCTCATCTTCCAAATAAACCACACGATTGGTATATTCTATAATCGGAGTTGCATCTGAAGCAAGGTAAAAATCATTGTCATTCCCAATTCCAACAACCAATGGAGAACTTTTACGCGCTGCAATTAATTGGGTTGGATTATCTTGTGACAAAACAACAATAGCATATGCTCCAATCACATTTAACAAGGCTAAACGAACTGCTTCTGCCAACGATACTTTTTCATTCTTTTGAATTTCAACAATCAAATGCACCAATACTTCTGTATCTGTTTGACTTTGAAAAACATATCCTCTTTTCGTTAATTCTTCACGAAGTGAGTTGTAATTTTCTATGATTCCATTATGGATCAATGCAATTCTTCCATCTTCAGATGAATGCGGATGTGCATTGACATCATTTGGTAAACCATGGGTTGCCCAACGTGTATGTCCTATTCCGGCAAAACCTGAATGATCTTTTCCTTCAGCAAATGCTTCCAAATTAGCCACTTTACCAGAACGTTTAAATACACGCAATGAATCACTGTTCAAAACAGCAACTCCAGCACTATCATATCCTCTGTATTCTAATCTTTTCAAGCCCTTAACCACAATTGGGTAAGCTTCTTTTTTTCCAATGTAAGCAACTATTCCACACATAATCTTTAAAATTCAGTATAGGTAACAATTAGTTTAGGTTTACTTTTATTAATCGTCTGTTGACCATTAAATATAACACGTTCCGCTCCAGTAATAAAATAACGTGGCGAAACCAACAATTCATCTGTTGTTATTTCACCTTTTATCAGTGCTTGAATGTAATTTCTAGCATCAATGTTATAACGTTTATAACTTGGGTCATAAATACCAAATACTCCAATTCCTGAAAGTTGATTATTTATTCGGATGGAGGCCGAAAGTTCGTTTGGAATCGTATACGTTGCACCCATTTGGTATTGAATAGGCAATTGCAATAGTGCTTTGTGAATTACGATATTATTCGGTAAGTTTTTTACTCCTTTCATTTTCACAACAGCTCTTGTTTTGAATGCTTGCGCATAAAACTCTTTTTGCCCAACGACATGATTTGCAATTACACTTGCAACGGGTTTACCCGCATTGTCTACATCAACATGGTTGAAATCTGCACATTCAGAATTAATTAAAAAATCAAATCGTTTTTTGTTGGAATCCTGAGTGTAGTAAATTGTCATTTTAGACAAAGGATCATTGATGTTGAAATAAAATACTCCACCCGTTCCACTTGACTGAGGAGGATTATTTACTTTAATGTGTAAGCCTTTAAAATAAGATAAAAAATTCTCGTTTGAAGCAAAATTAGTACCTGATGAAGCCGCTTCATTGATTAATTGTTGTGCTAATGTATTTCTTAAACGAATGCGTAATTGTGTATCAACAGTATCACTTCCGATTACAGTTCCTCCAGTTGGTTTTGGTATAAATTGCTCGAAACCAGGTTCCACTAAATTTATATTGTTTACAGTTTTAGAAGAAAAAGCATAATAAGTTGAATCCAAATCGATGCTTTCCGTTAATTGGTAAACTTCTACTGTCTGTTGGTTAAATTTCCCATAATAACCAGCATATTCTAATCCTAATACAATTGAATCAACTGTAATAGTTGAAATATCTCCAAAATTTGGATTGATACCTGATAAACGTAATTGAGTATAAAAACTAGCATCAAACGTACCAAATTGAGGATCATTGTAAGAACCTAATAATGAAAAAGCTGGATTATCTGTAATCACTGAATCTTCAACAACTGTATACGTTTCTAACATAAACGTATCTACCTGAGTTGCATTTAATAAATCCGAAGGATCTAAAGCATTCAATCCTAAGGTTGAATCTGCTTTGTTACAAGCGCTAAATAAAAAAATACCAGACAAAAAAGTAGCGGAAAGCATTACACCATTCCGCCACAAGCGATTAATTCCTAAAATCATGTTATATGAGAACAGTTTCTTCAATTACTTTGTTAAAAAATTCAGACATCACTTTCGTTTGATTTTCTTCTGCAACGTATTCTTGTTTCAAACAAGTTGCTTCATCAAAAATCTTTTGTAATTCAGGAGAAATTGTTTCACTTGCAATGTTTAATCCATCAGCATATTGAGCAATTACACGTGTAATGTTTTCATAGCTTGTATCTTGCAATTGACTCACAACTTCATCGTCGAATCCATCAAATTTAAGTTTATCTGCAAAACGTGGGTCCCAATTTTTGTTAAAGCCATCGTTGTAAATACTGTAAACAACTTTTGTATCCGCAAAATGAGGGTCTTTATTGTATAATTTTTTAATGTACAAAGCCATTAATGAAGTCATCCAACCATGACAGTGAATCACGTCTGGCTGCCAACCTAATTTTTTAACCGTTTCTAAAACGCCTCTACAAAAGAACATTGAACGTTCATCATTATCTGCGTAATCGTTACCATCTTCGTCAGTAACTGTGTTTTTACGTTTGAAAAACTCATCGTTATCAATGAAATAAACCTGCATTCTTGCAGCAGAAATGGAAGCAACTTTTATAATTAACGGATGATCATTGTCATCAATGACTAAATTCATTCCTGACAATCGAATCACTTCATGAAGTTGATGTCTGCGCTCATTAATACTGCCGAAACGCGGCGTAAATACGCGAATTTCTTTTCCTGCCTCTTGTATTCCCTGTGGCAATCTTCGAGCAATTGTTGCTACTTCAGATTTAGGTAGAAATGGTGAGATTTCTTGCGACACAAAAAGTATTTTCTTTTTCCCCATGAATTATAATATTCGTAAAATCAGTACAAAAATATAGAAAAAAAAGCGAAACTTCATCAAAAAGAAATAGTTTTGTCCCCTTAACGGTTTAAAGAATAACTGAAATGAATGTCCATTACACTAAAAATAGTTTACAAACGGCAATCCGTGAAGCCAAATTAAGTGGTGAAACGATTGGTTTTGTTCCTACAATGGGCGCTTTACACGAGGGTCATTTATCCTTAGTTCGACAAGCTTTTGGACAAACAGACACCGTTGTAGTTAGTATTTTTGTGAACCCAACTCAATTCAACAATGCGGCTGATTTAGAGCACTATCCACGCATGTTGGATAAAGATATGAGCCTGTTAAATGCATTAGGAAACGTACTTATTTTCGCTCCTTCAACGCAAGAAATTTATCCTGAAAATGACCACTTCAAAGACATTGATTTATCAGGAATGGATACCGTTTTGGAAGGAGAATTTAGACCAGGACATTTCAAAGGCGTGGTGCATGTTGTGTACAATTTATTTAAAATCGTTGAGCCAGATAAAGCCTTTTTTGGTAGAAAAGACTTTCAACAAGTTGCCATTATTCAAAAAATGGTCGAAGTACTTGCTTTAGTTGTTGAAATCATTCCATGCGAAACAACTCGTTCAAAAGATGGATTAGCCTTGAGTAGTAGAAACTTACGCTTGTCTACATCTGAAAAAGAGGACGCTTTGATTATTTTTCAAACGTTACGCTTTATTCAAGGGCTTAAAACCTCAAAATCACCTGCAGATGCGAAACAGGCTGGAATAGATTACTTTACTAAAAGCCAGCTAAAATTGGAGTATTTAGCAATCGTGGATAGTTATACACTTCAAGAATTAACAGATGTTTGGCCTAAAGAAGCAACGTGTTGCATCGCTGCATTTTGTGGAGAAGTTCGCTTGATCGACAACATGCAATTATAAGTTTTGTTAAGAAAATATTGATTTTTACACTGCTTTTGTTTTAGCACTAATTAAATTTCAATTACATTTGCGCCGAATATAGAGCATATGTTGATACAAGTAGTAAAATCAAAAATTCACCGTGTAAAAGTTACACAAGCTGATCTTAATTATATTGGTAGTATTACCATTGATGAAACTTTAATGAATGCTTCCAACCTAATTGAAGGTGAACGCGTTCAAATTGTAAACATCAACAACGGTGAACGCTTTGAAACATACGTCATTAAAGGCGATAAAGATTCAGGAACAATTTGTTTGAATGGCCCTGCTGCACGACGCGTTGCAACGGGTGACATCATCATCATTATTGGTTATGCTTTAATGGATTTTGAAGAAGCGAAAAACTTCAAACCATCGCTAGTTTTTCCAGATGAAACAAACAATAGAATCAATTAATTTACAACACAAATGAGCAGACTAGCGGCATTAACACATAAAATAACTGAACTTGAACAAGCGAAACGCCTTGTTGGAATTTGGCAAATGAAAGGGCAAAAAGTTGTTTTTACCAATGGCTGTTTTGATATTTTACACAAAGGTCACGTTGCATATCTTGCAAAAGCAGCGGCCTTAGGTGATCGTTTAGTTGTTGCAATTAATACCGATTCATCTGTACGTCAATTAGAGAAAGGTGCTAATCGACCGATCAATTCTGAAGATGCACGCGCATTTGTTTTAGCTGGCTTAGGTTTTGTTGATCTAGTTCTTTTATTCGATGAAAACACACCATTGGCAATTATTGAAGCATTACAACCAAATGCCATAGCGAAAGGGGCAGATTACGACCCGTTAGAAAAAGACACAACTTCTAAAAAATACATCGTTGGTTCTGATGTTGTATTAAAAAGTGGTGGAACGGTTCATGCAATTGAATTAGAAGAAGGTTTTTCAACGACAGCAACCATCGAAAAAATTAATCAATAAGATTTAGGGCGCTCGAGCAGGCTTTTGCTACAAGTCCTCGCCGATAATTCCGATAGCTATCGGAGTCGGTCTGCGGGCTTTTCACGACAATCCTTAGCGCGATTTACACCAATGAATGACCTGTCATTTCTATTGGAGCTGCTATTCCCAATCTTCTTAAAATTGTTGGTGCTACATCAGCTAATATTCCATCTTTCAATTGACAATTTTTATCATTTGTTACCAAAACAACTGGAACAGGATTCAATGAATGTGCTGTATTTGGTGAACCATCAGGATTGATCGCATAATCTGCATTTCCATGATCTGCAATCACCAAAAATTCATATCCTTGTTTTAATCCAGCCGTTACCACATCTTTTAAACAAGAATCTACGGTTTCAACTGCTTTTTGGATCGCTGAATACACTCCTGTGTGCCCAACCATATCTGGATTAGCGAAGTTTAAACAAATGAAATTTGGCTGATCTTTTTCAATACTTGCAATGATTTTATCGCGTACTGAAAAAGCACTCATTTCTGGCTGTAAATCATACGTTGCAACCTTAGGTGAATCAACTAAAATGCGCTCTTCCAAAGGGAATACTGTTTCCCTTCCTCCACTGAAAAAGAACGTAACGTGTGGGTATTTTTCTGTTTCAGCGATTCTTACTTGTGTACGGTCTAATTTAGACAACACTTCGCCAAGGGTATTTTTAAGGTTATCTTTTTCAAAAATTACATGCACATTCTTAAATGTTGCATCGTAACTAGTCATAGTGTAATAGTTCAACTCCAACGCCTTCATTTCATATTCAGGAAAATCTTTTTGAGTCAAAGCCAACGAAATTTCGCGCGGTCGATCCGTTCTAAAATTAAAATTGATGACCACATCTCCTTCTGCAATCAAGGCTAACGGATGCTCATTTTCGGTTAATACGATTGGTTCAATAAATTCATCCGTTACACCAGCTGAATAAGAAGCCTCGATCGCTTCTGATACATTTGAAAAAGCAACACCTTTGCCATGAACCATTAAATCATACGCTTTTTGGATTCGTTCCCATCTATTGTCGCGATCCATTGCAAAATAACGGCCAATTACAGTAGCAATTTTACCTGTTGTTTGTTGCATGTCCGCTTCTAATTCTTTTAAAAAAGCTAAGCCACTTTTTGGGTCGCAATCTCTCCCATCAGTAAATGCATGAACAAAAACATCCTGAATTCCTGCGTCTTTAGCCATTTTACACAAGGCTACAACATGCGCTTGGGAGCTATGAACACCGCCCTTAGAAACCAAGCCCATTAAATGCAATTTTCCTTTTTCTTTGGCTTTTTGCATCGCTTGCACTAAAACAGGGTGTTGGAAAAAATCACCTTCGCGAATAGATTTATTGATACGTGTCAATTCTTGGTAGACAATTCTTCCTGCTCCAATATTTAGATGACCTACTTCAGAATTTCCCATTTGACCGTCTGGTAATCCAACATTTTCACCGCTAGTTAGCAATTGAGCATGCGGATAGCTATCCAATAAATGATCCATAAAAGGTGTTTGAGCCTGAGCAATCGCATCTGATTCAGAGCCATTTCCAATGCCCCAACCATCTAAAATGATTAATCCTACATTCTTCGTCATCTTATAAAGTTATTTCAAAAATTGCACCGGTTGGTGAATTCGAATGATACATAATTTTACTCTCATGGATTTTAACCAATTGGTCCACAATAAACAAACCTAAACCACTCCCCTTTTGCTGCCGTGTTTCTTCATTTCCTGCACGGTAAAATTTCTGGAACATAGATTTTTGGGTTTCTACATCCACTCCTGGACCATTGTCTTTAATACCAAAAACGAGCTGTTGCTCTTTCCTTTTTAGATAAATTTCAATAATCGCATCTTCACCGGCATATTTCAAAGCATTTTCAACTAAATTATTGCAAATTGTTTCAAGTATAAAAGTATCTACTGAAGCAAATAAACCAGGTTCAATCGTCGCTTGAATAAATTCACGTTGATTTCTTTTGTGAATTTTCTCGATTATCTGATGAAACATGCCTCCCAAATCAATCCTACTTTTTGAAACAACAATTCCGTTGTTTTCTAATTGAGCTGCACTTAAGATGTTGTTGATCATCGTTTCTAAACGGTCATTTTCTTGGATTGCCTTATCAATGAATTTTGAACGTTTCGTTTCATCTAAACCATGTTTTTGCAACGTTTGAAGGTACAATTTATTCGCAGAAAGTGGAGTTTTCAGTTCATGTGTAACCGATAACATAAAGTTATTTTGACGCTTTGAAAGTTGCAACTCTTTTCTAATGGAAGAACGAATTTTGGATAATCCAACCAATAGAATGGTGAAAAAGACAAATCCTTCACCAATAACCATTAAAATTCGTTTAGAAACAAATTGAGCGTCTTTGTGAGTAGAAGCTGTTAATTCAATTAAATGAAAACCCCACCATGCAAATTGAAGAACAACATAAGCACCTAATAAATAAAATATAAGAGCTGTTTGTTTTTTCATGGTAGTTGAACTTTAAATCAATAAGCGCGTTCGTTTTTTCCTTCCATCCAATTGACAAATGCTTTATTCACCACTTTGTTTCCACCTGGAGTTGGGTAATTTCCTGTGAAATACCAGTCTCCTAAGTTTTTTGGGCAAGCTTGGTGTAAATTTTCAACCGTTTGGTAGATAATTTTTACAGATGCTTTAATCGTTGGAGGAGTCAATAATTGAGCAATTTTATCCGATACTTCTTGATCCGAAAATGGAGCGTATATTTCTTTTACGTAATTTTTAATTTGTTCTTTCGGTAAATCAATTTGAGCTTTACATTTTTGATAAACTTCGTCAATGATGGCTGTTTTACCTTGGTCTTTTAATAAACTAATTGCTGCTTCAAATGCGATAAAATCACCCATTTTTGCCATGTCAATACCATAACAATCTGGGAAACGAATTTGGGGAGCTGAAGAAACAACAACAATCGTTTTTGGATCTAAACGGTCCAATATTCTTAAAATACTTTGCTTTAAGGTTGTTCCTCGTACAATCGAATCATCAATAATCACTAAATTATCTTGGTTGCGTTTCACACTACCGTAAGTGATGTCGTAAACATGAGCCACTAAATCATCTCGAGAATCGTCTTGCGTGATAAACGTTCTCAATTTAGCATCCTTGATAGCGATTTTTTCAATGCGCGCACGTTGGTAAATAATTTCGTGTAATTTCTCTTCTGTAATGTTTGATCCTAAAGCTTTAATTGCATTGAATTTACGGTCATTTAAGTAATCTTCTAAGCCTTTGATCATTCCATAAAATGAAACTTCAGCTGTATTTGGTATAAATGAAAAAACAGAATTATCTAGATCGTGTCCAATAGCATCTAATACTTGAGGGACAACATTTTTTCCCAACAATTTACGTTCATTGTAGATTTCAATGTCATTACCTCTGGAGAAATAAATGCGTTCAAACGAACATTTTAATGCTTCTTCAGGTTCGTTAATTAATGTTTCTTTTACGCTTCCGTTTTTACGAATGATCAAAGCGTGACCAGGCGTTAATTCTTGAATTTGTTCACTTTTTAAGTTGAAAGCTGTTTGAATCACAGGACGTTCAGAAGCAACAACACAAACTTCTTCGTCTTCATACCAGTAAGCTGGACGAATACCTGATGGATCTCTCATTACAAAAGCATCTCCGTGACCAAATAAACCAGCCATGGCATAACCACCATCCCAATCGGATGAAGCACGTTTCAATATTTTTTCAATATCAATGCGTTCTTCAATTTTCGCGTAAATTTCAGGATTTGTATAGCCTTGAGGCTTTAATTCATTGTAAAGCGCTTCGTTTTCTTGGTCTAAAAAGTGACCTATTTTTTCTAAAACAGTAACGGTATCCGATTTTTCTTTTGGATGTTGGCCAATTTCAACCAATACATCAAATAACTCATCTACGTTTGTCAAGTTAAAATTACCTGCAACGACCAAATTTCTAGTTATCCAATTGTTTTGACGCAAGAATGGGTGGCAACTTTCGATTGAATTTCTTCCGAATGTTCCGTAACGCAAATGCCCTAAAAATAATTCTCCTGTAAATCCAA
>JAGNZC010000066.1 GCA_017984635.1 Crocinitomicaceae bacterium | reverse complement strand
AACAAATTCCAGTGGTAAAAAATGGAATGGTACAACCCGGCAACGTCATGAAAGTAACGTTGAGTTGCGATCATCGTGTTGTAGATGGCGTTGTGGGATCTAAATTCCTAAACACATTTAAAGCGCTATTAGAAAATCCGATAGTGATGTTGGGGCAGGGGAATATATAGTTGGGAGTTGGGATCGCGAAGCTTCGCGAGGGAGTTGGGAGTTGGGAGTTGGGATCGCGAAGCTTCGCGAGGGAGTTGGGAGTTGGGATCGCGAAGCTTCGCGAGGGAGATGGGTGCGCGAAGCTTCGCAAGGGAGATGTTTTATAGCTAGTAAGTTGAAGAAATCTGATGAAAAATATTGGAAAAAGCAGCTTAGAAAAAGCATTTCGATTATTCGAATCGAGTGACATAAATAAAATAGAAATCGGCACGACCAAAGGTCTCAAAGAAATACATCATTATCTGTTTGATGGTTTATACGATTTTGCTGGCGAAATTTGAACAATTTATATTTTGATTCAATACAGAATGGTTAAACTACCAGATGTACTTTTATCATCACCTTTGCAATCTTTGTAATTTGCCACAAAATAGTAAACACCTTGCATCACTTTTTGGTTGTTATAATATCCATTCCAACTAAAATATTTATTGTCTGTGCTAAACACTTTTTTACCCCATCGGTTGTAAATTATCAATTCAATTTTTTCACCATCACCGTAAACCATAAAGGTGTCATTTATAAGATCATTATTAGGTGAAAATGAATTGGGAATAAAAAAACCGCATGGACATACTTCATTCTCAACTAAAACAGAATCTATTAATGTATCGCATTGATTTGTTTGTGTGAAATAATATTTTCCAGGTTGTTTTACATTGATGCTCTGAGCCGTTACTCCAGTTGACCATAAACCTTCAACACCGTTGGTGGTTTTTATCTCTACTTCTGTTTCATCACATTTTGTTATAATTTCATCCGGTAATACATCGGTTAGCCGACTCATTACTTTGATGTAATCTTGCTTTATTATTGTGTCGTTGCAAACATCATCCATTACAAAAGTAACGTCATAGTTTCCGGGCTGGTTGTAAAATACTGGTTGAGGATATAGGTCAATGCTTGAAGGAGGATTGCCTCCATCAAATTGCCAGTCTACATGAGTGGGTTGGGTCCAGTTTGTAGCATTAAAATTTACATAGCCACTATCGCAAATAATTTGAGGTGTGCCAACAAAATCAGTTTCCTGAAACTCTGTTATTTCAAAATCATCAAATAAATAGTAATTCATGATTATGGGTCCTGTAAAAGAATTGCTATTGCAAAAAGGGCCCACCAAAACACTATCATAGTTCTGAGTGGGTGTAAAACAAAAAGAAAAATCGACATAATCACCCTGAAACAGATCCATTGGGCTTATACTTATTTGCGGGCGCTCATTAATGCAGCCTTTAGAATAATAGGAAAAACTTAGTGGCGAGTTGCTATCATAAAAATACAATCCGAAATCGTTTTGATTATGAGGCTGGGTAAATACATTAAGCCCTACCGAAAATTTTATTAAGTATCTTTTACCTGCAATTAATGGGAATTTTAACTTTGATTTTATCAATTCACTGTAATAGTATACAGCGGTATCTGAAAGGAGTCCACCCAACATGCAAACGAAACCACTTCCATTATTTGGAAACTGAAAATTATTGCCATTATTAAAGCCACAATTATAATAGTCTGGTGAGTGCCTTATTGGATACCATCCTGTACAAAATTCAACCTGATCTAAACTATAGGGGCAACTATCATGCGCTTCAAAAGTTCCATTTTCTACAAAATTTTGAGCTTTTGCAACTGGCATGTTAACGCACCAAAAAAATATTAAAAATGATACTATTAAATATTTTTTCACGGCTATGATAATCCTTTATAAAATCAAACAATGCAGTATTTAAGTATCAAATATAAGTTAAAAATTTTAGAAACTTCAACTTTATTTGTAAGCCTATCGTACGGAAAATTAAATCAACTTGGAATTATAAAAAATTCCAGAAGATATTACTAGAAGATCTTAAAAACCAATTTACTCCAGACAACTGACATTGCAGAAAGACGGAAGATTAAACGGTGTTTTGTTGCTTTTAAAATGTTACTCTGTTTATTTTAAGCTGAATTGACGCTCATACTAATCCAATTGAATTTATCAGCAGAAATGTAGCTATAGGCTATGCGATGGAAAGTAATTGACAGTAACAGTATACTACCACTAGCCGCATTGTTTGTGGTACGTATTGACTGAACGAGTAGAAAGTGTTACATTCGTCTTCGCAAGCAATGAATCTGCCTGCAGCAGGCAGGCAAAAATCGGATTGCGATTAGCAATGTATCACGATTATTTGACCGTTCTGTCTTAACTCTTACATTTGTGATATGAAAAATTTAATTTTACCCCTTCTACTTTGGCTGTCGACAAATTCGAATGGACAAAGTGTTATTAGTGCTGTAAACTCAGGTGCCGTATCCAACAATAATTTAGTTTACTCCGTTGGTGAAATTTTCGTAATCCCTACAACAAATTCAAACGATGCTAACTCCGGTTTAATCGGCGTGTTATCACGAATAGAGGTTTTTACAACGGGACTCAATGAAAGTATCCTATCAAACGATTTGAGCGTATTTCCAAATCCAACTAATAGTTCTATTTATTTCAAAACATCAAACAAGAACTCGTTTCAACAAATTTTTATTTATGACAACACAGGACGTTTAGTTTTACATCAGAATACACCAACGGCATCCATTGACTTGACCAATCTTTCAGTCGGCATGTACACCATTCTCACAGACAACACAAAAATCAAATCATTCAAAATAATAAAACAATAAAATGAAATTCTTTCTCTCATTATTACTTACATCCACACTTGTTATTTCAACTGCAACCGCACAAGTTCCGCAAGGAATTAGCTATCAGGCAATCGCTTTTAATGCAGGCGGTGCTCCTGTTGTAAATGGAAATGTGGGTGTAAAAATCAGCATCCTTGACAATTCAATCAGTGGTACCGTTGTCTATTCTGAAACTCATAATAAACCAACCAATGCACAAGGACTTTTTAACCTCAATATTGGACAAGGTAGCCCAACAACAGGAACTTTTTCTACCATTAACTGGGCGACAAATACTAAGTTTTTAAAAGTAGAAATTGACCCAAGTGGAGGAACAAATTATGTTACCGTAGGAACCAATCAACTAATGAGTGTACCTTATGCTTTGTATTCGGAGAATACTAATTCAGGCAATATTTCAGGTTTATCAAATCTATCAAGCACAAAGAACGGAACTATGCTTGTTGTTTACACAAGTTCTAATGCTTATGGTTTTACCGTCTCCAGTGGAGGCAATCCAACTTGGTATTCACAATCGCTATCGGGTACACCTATTGGGGCAATCGCTACCGACAGTTCCATTGTAGTATATACAAATTCGAATGCTTATGGATTTACAAGTTCAAGTGGAGGGAATCCCACTTGGTATGCTCAATCGCTTTCGGGAACTCCAACGGGTATCACCTCAAGTGGGAACACCATTGTCGTTTATACATCATCAAACTCATATGGTTTTACAAATTCAAGTGGAGGCAATCCAACGTGGTATGCTCAATCTCTATCGGGCACTCCTATTGGAACAACCGTTAATGGCAAAGATTGTATCGTTGTCTATACCTCTTCAAATGCATACGGGTTTATGACTTCAAGTGGAGGTAATCCATCTTGGTATGCTCAATCGTTATCAGGCACACCCATCGGCGGGTCGGCTAGTGGCCAATTCATCGTTATTTACACCTCTTCTAACTCTTATGGTTTTACGCGTGCTAGTGGTGGGAGTCCAACCTGGTATTCTCAATCCCTATCAGGAACACCTGCAGGAATTGTTCCTAAATAAATTTTTTATCCTCTGTCATTAAAATAGAAAGTCGAACGCACAACAGTGGTTGCAAGGCAGGTTTGAAGTGGGAAGTATTTCAACCTCCTTAGAAATAATTATTCATGGTTTGAAATTTTGTATCTTCGAATTAAATTATACGATGATTATTCTGTTCACTGCAAAGTTGCAAATGCTAAGAAACATGAACCTGACTTCAGCAAGCTTGTTCGTATCGGATAGAAATTAGTGAGTTGTTATTGAAGAGAAACAAAATAAAAAAATTAAACAATCAAATAATGTAAGTATGAATTTTTCAAAACTAGTACCCAGTGTGTTTTACATCGACATTTCCGACGGACTAAAGTTATTTGTTGATTGTCTTCAATTTTCGATTGAACACGAAGATTTAAAATCTTCTCAACCTTATTGTGTTTTAATAAAAGACGGAATACGAATTATGGTTTTTCAAGACGAGAAATTGGCCAAGGAACATTATCCAGAGCTAAGAATTGAAACGGATAATATTGAAGAAGTGTATGCAAAGGTATCGGCTTCTCATCCTCACCTACTACACCCAAATCTCAATAAAGTAACGACCAGACCTTGGGGTGCCAAAGAATTTGCGATTGGAGATAAGCAAGTTGGTATACGATTCCAACAATGGTAAACAACTGATTTAAATGTACAAACAACGAAATTGCGTTTCGTTCAACAAAACGATAGCAATTAGTTAGCAGAAATTTTACGTGACATCCTACCATTTTCAATCAAACGCAATAAAAGCGATCAAGCTTTTCTAAAACAATATAACAGAAAAGTCCTTTTTAATAAAAACAAATTCATAACTCTATACGCTAAAAACATCCTCTAATTCATTCGACAATGAATTTAATATCGTTGAATAATCAGGAACAGCTTCACCGATTACATTAACAAGATGCTTTTGTGTATGATTCCCTTCCATAAGGGAAATAATATCCATCCATAATCGAGTTGCCTGTAGTTGAAGTTTAGCAAAAAAGAAAGTTTGTTTCATCAGAACTAAATTACGAAGTGAATCTATCGTATTGAAGAAGTGGTTTGCAACATCTCCATTTGCGTCGTTTCGATATGCTTAATTCGATCAATAACTGAATTCAACATGGCTTCAAGTTCTTGATTGCGTACCATGAGTTTTTCGTTTTCATTCGCAAGTTCTTGTACTGCTTTCACCAATGGAACTACAAATTCGGCATAACGTACAGCATACGTATCGTTGGCATTCTGGGGTTTTTGTACTCCACTAAAATCATATCCGGTCTTA
>JAGNZC010000042.1 GCA_017984635.1 Crocinitomicaceae bacterium | reverse complement strand
TTTCTATACCTATCAGAAGAATACCTGCTAATTTACCCAATTTGAAAAAAGTAAAAACTAACAATACCAACAACCACTCAACTTCTAAAACATCACTTTTTACATTTAAAAAAAATATTGAATAATAAACCAAAACCAAACCAAATAATACGAGAATGATTGTTGCTTTAATATAATTTCTGGTTAAATAAATTACGAATAAACCTAACAAAGAAATTAAAAAACCAAAAGAATATAAAATAAAACTTTGAAAATCAATTGGATAATAAAAAATTGATAAAAAAAATAGAGTAATCATAATATATATTGACATAGACCAAGTATTATTATAATTTGAAATATCTAAAAATTCTGTGTAAGAATGACTGGGTGCTTTGAAAATATTCATTGCTGCGTTTTATGGTTTCACAAACAAATATAATCAAAATATTTACTGTTTTTTATAAAACTACTAAATGATGTAACCCTTAATAAAATCAAGGGTTTAAATGAATTTAATCAGTTATAAACGAATAACAATCGAATGTAAATAGTTAAAAACCGAATGAAATTTTGTTACTGCCTCAACTTTGCACTGTCGAAATCAACAAACGATTTGTGAGGAGCGACAAAAACAATTTATTCAAACTTTTTAAAAATTTACAGTATGAACACATTAAGAAACAAAGTTAGTTTGATCGGACGATTAGGAGCTACACCAGAAGTCACAACATTTGAAAAAGGAAGTACCTTGGCTCGCTTTACAGTGGCAACCAATGAACGATACAAAGACAAATCAGGTAAGTGGCAAGACAATACTCAATGGCATACAATCAATGCTTGGGGTCCACAAGCAGAACGTGCCAAAACACTAGATAAAGGAATGGAAATCATTTTAGAAGGTAGACTTGTTCACCAATCATATGAATCCAAAACAGGTGAAAAAAAATTCACGACCATAATTGAAGCAAATGCTTTTTTGGTGATAATGCCAAACAAAGATTCAAGCGAAAAGTAATAATATCTTAAATAAGAGAATCATGAATCACGTAAATTTAATTGGAAAAGTGTCTTCTACTCCAAGAATAGTAGAAAGTGAAAATGGCCGTAAAATTGCTCAATTTACACTCACCACAAAAGAAATGTATTTAGATGCTGATGGAAAATCCAAATCTAAAAGTCAATGGCATCGATTAACAGCTTGGGGAAAATGGGTAGCTGTATTACAAGAATGTTGCACTGAAGGGATGAGCTTGGCCATTGAAGGTAGAATCAATAATAAATTTTACAATAGTGCTGGAACGAAAAAATTTATTTCGGAAATCGAAATCAACGATTTAATTATTTTATAATCATTTAAACATGTCAATTATGTTATCTTTAAGAAACCACGTAACATTAATCGGAAACATTGGATCTTCAACAAAGGTTACAACGTTTGAAAACGGAAATAAAGTTGCCCGCTTTAGTTTGGCCAGTGACAAAGAGTTCAGAGCTAACAATGGAAAAATGAAAATTAATACTGAATGGCATAAAATTTTTGCATGGGGTAATATGGCGCAATTCATCGAAATGTATGCTGAAAAAGGTAAAAAAGTAGCCATACATGGTCGTTTAGTAACACGTACATTTTTAACCCAAACAGGCAAAAAACAAACCGTTACCGAAGTAGAACTTCGAAACATTATTGGCCTTTAATTGAATGAGTTTCGATGTGTAGTTAAAAGGCTGTTTCAATTTTTGAGCAGCCTTTTTTAATAATTTCGGTAATCGTTCCACAATTGACTTCTAAAACCAACTAACATATAAAATTGATTGTATTGTGGAGATTGAAATGACTGCGTATAACTTGTTTCAGAAAACAGCTGCAAATTACTTTGTTTATGAATACTATAAGCAACCGTTAACATTACTTTCATTTGTTCATTTTGTGAGCCTTGACCTACAAAGTTACCATATTCATAGGGACGATTAATATACGACGCGTAAATATTACCTCCATAACTTACTTGAGCATTCGAATCCAACCCTTTTATACTGTAATTAATAAAAGTTTTTACCAAAAAACGCTTTTTTTGACATTTTAATTCCAGAACTAATTCTTGAAAGTTAGCACCATATGGATGCGCCAAAACATTTCCTTGATTTCCATAATTTTGACCGATTCCAATATGTGCATAAGTGTAAGGACGAACAAGATTAAACTCAGTTCTATAGAAAAAACGAGTAGATTTTTTTGCAAATCTTCCTTTAATTCCAATTTGGAATCCATATTTATTTCCCCACCAACCATTAGACGAAGTAATTTCTTTCAAAAGAAATTCATCCATAATCAGTTGACCATAAAAAGTATGTTTTTTTGTTTTTGCTGCAAAACTTATGCCCATCAATACATTGTCTGAGGAACCCAACGCATATTCTTGTGGCCGATAAAAAATTACTGGATTAAGGTATTCTAACTCATATCCCCTATTCAACAAGGTATCTTTAGGCTGAAATACTACTGTTTCAAACAAACCAAAATTCAACCATTTTGTGGCGTTAAAGCTCAAATAATGACTTGCTCCATTTTTTTGTAACCATTGATGTGTGCCTGTTTTTTCTCTGAAAAATTGATACAAAACTGAATATTCTATTCTCCAAAATTTTAATCTAATTTGACCAAATGGATAGGCTATGCCATAATCACTTATAAAAAGCGATCGATTACCTTCTCCAATAAAATTATGATCCAGTCCAATTTGAAAATTGAACATTGAATTAGGAGTGAATGATAAACGACCTCTAAAATCATTTGTAATTAATCCCTTTGAAAAAGTTTGGTTAACAAAAGATTTTGGACGAAATATGCCTTCATTAGTAATATATGAAACACTATTTCCAAATTTTAAATGCCATTTCTTATTATAATATGCATCCAATAGTAGACCACCACCAACTCTAAATTGATTACTTATATGAACTGATGACAATAAATCAAATATCGCATTTACGTTTACATGATTGGATTCATTAGAAATCGAAAGTTTAGGCAAAATGGCTGTATGATTCGTTAAAGAAAGTGATGTTATCGTATCGTATGGCAACTCTTCGAATAAATGCTCCAATTTGGCTTGACCTATTGAAAAAAAAGAGTTTATTAAAAATAGAAAGAGAATTTTATACATCAAAAATCGTTGTAATGGTTTGTAATTGCTGTTTTTATACCAATTGTCAATTGATTGGTTGGTATCAAATGAGTATTTGAATCTGAACGATACAGCCATGCTAAAAAAATAGAAGCATTCATTTTTATATTAAAACGATAACCCATTTCAATGGTTTGTATTAAAAAAGTAGTGGTTACAAGAGATTTTGTTTTTTGAATTGGCAACAAACTAATCGATGAGTAATTATTTAATTGGTAAACATTTGTTTTAAAAGCAAGATAGCATTTTTTATATTCAGTGTTAAAACGAACAAGTAATTCATTAAATGCTGATCCGGCTGGATGCGCCATTGGTAAGTTTCCATGACTATAATTTATGCGCGCAGATGAAGCCATATACATATTTTCACTGGCTTGGTTGTATTCAAATTGTAGCATCGAATTCTTCCATCCAAATGGAGTATAAACACGCAATCCTAACTGATATGCAAAAGCATTTTTATAACTTCCTAGCGCAAATTGCCCATATAATCTAACATTTTTTAGCGAGGAAACAGAAAGGTTCATTCCTATAATTGAACTAATTTCATTTTTATTCTGAGTGAGTTCTGCTAAAAATGGAATGGGACTATAAAATAGTGGATTTACTCGATTAGTTTGAAGTGAATCTCCCATATTCCAAAGAATACCTTCAAACAAACTTAGCGCAATTTTAGGGTAAATATGATAAGTGTAATAATTGACAGAAAAAGCTTTTGGCTCGTAATATGCTTCAACAGAAGAGCTTGCACTTTTTCTAACTAGATTCAAAGCTCTTAAACGCATGTAATTAATTTCCCATTTTGGATGAAGATGGTAACAAACTTTAAAAAAAGGAGCGGCAAAAGCATTATCAGATAAAAGCATTGACCGATAACCATCACCAATAAATTGAGGAGAATTTCCTGCTAGTAAAGTCAATTTTTTAAAAGGCTGATAAACAATTAAGCCTGTCGAAAAACTGTAATCAACGGCATTTTCTTTAAATGATTTTGTCCGAGACGCTCCGGGAATAACTGCATTTTGAGCTTGAAAATTGATAGAATCGATTGGGTACAACTCTCCATGCTCAGCATAATAATTTGATTCATACGATGAATAACGTGCTTGAGTTTCTGAAAATGTAGAAACAAGAGAAACTTTTTTCATCAAATTTGCTTCAATGTAAAATCCACGGGTATTTTGAAATAGATTGTTTTGAATACTGTCGGTATAGTCTTTGCCCATTGAAAAATTGAAAATTGGTGAAAGTGAAAGTTGGTAATTCTCTCCTTTGACTTCAACCAAATGTTGAAGATATATTTTTTTCGAAACTTTATTTTTGAAAAAAGTTGAATCATACGAACTAGTAAATACATGCTTTTCAACTAAAATAGCAGGAAAAAATGATCCTCCTCTGTAATTTTCAGGTATTGCCTTAGCAAATAAATGATCAGAGAAATAGGAATGTAAAGAAAGTGGCGTTTGCTGTGCATACATCAAACAAGAAGTAAACAAGCAAAAAAAGAAGAGTGGTTTCGTAAGCATTTTTTATTCCATTAACGGTGCAATTTTAGCGATAAAACTTGGATTCAATAAATTTTCTTTATTATAAATTAATGGTTGTTGGGTCGATGCATCAATTACTGCACCTCCAAGTCCCTCTAAAATTGCTTGTCCTGCAGCAATATCCCATTCCATGGTTGGAGCAAAACGCGGATAAATTGCTGCTCTTCCAAAAGCTAAATCGAAAAATTTTAGAGACGACCCTTTTTTGAGAAAGTCAATTGGGTCATAAGAATGACTAAGCTCAGTTATCAATTGAATCATTGGGCCCGAATGATGACTTCTTGAACAGGTTAAGACAAAAGGCAATTGCATGCTAATTGGTTTTTTTAATTCCTGCCAATGCATAGGAAACTCGATTTCTTCAAACGTTGAATGAAAAACTCCTGTTTCTTTTCCACCAAATAATATTGTTTCATGAACCGGTGATGCAATGATTCCAAAGATTGGTTGACCTGAGCGAATCAATGCAATGTTAACCGCAAATTCACCATTTTTTTTAACAAATTCTTTGGTGCCATCTAATGGATCTACACACCAAGATTCATCCCAATGTTGACGGAATTCATAGTCAATTTTATGCGTTTCTTCTCCAGTAATAGGAATATTTGTTGGTTTCAAAAAAAAATCTATTACTTCTGAAGCTGCTAAATCTGCTTGGGTTACAGGTGAACCATCTTGTTTAATTTCAGTTTCAAAACCTGCAATATAAAAACGCATGATCTCTTTGGAAGCTGCAATAGCTGCCTGTAATGCTATTTTATATTCTGACCTTGCTATCAATTTAAATTTATTCCATAAAAAAACCGCTTTAAAAAGCGGTTTTAAATTATAATTAGTTAGTGCTTAATAATCAATTTTCGATTTGTTGGCTTCATTCCAACTGGATCAATTACAACAAAATAAACCCCATTTTTAAAATCTGAAACATCGATTTGTTTTGAACCATTCGTAATAACATCCTTGTAAACTATATTTCCTAATACATCCATGATTTGAACTGTAGCATTATCAATTATTCCAGTTGAAACAGTAATGTTTTCACTCGCAGGATTGGGAGCTAAAGTAATTACAGGAGCTTGTTTAATTGATTGAATTCCTAATGTAAAATTAATGCTTAAATCAATTGAATCTAAAAATGCACCAGTTGTTGTTGTAACATAAAATCTATACAAAGCAGATGTTGCTGTACTTTGATCTATTGTAATACGTGGTTTTAATTCAGCTGTTTCTCCATTTGTTGTCAAATGAGTTCCATTTACAATAATTGGCGCTGGATTTCCTGCCGTATTTGGTGTAATGTAAGACAAACCTGAACCAGTAGGAAAACAAGATGGTGGCCAGCACAATTGATCAACCCAAGTTGTTGGAACATTTATTTTCTTACGAGTAATGCGTAATTGTTGGTCTTGTCCTGTATTATTTGTTACATCAAAATGAATTTCAAATGGCGTATTACCAGCAATTTCAGGTGAATTAGAATTCAATGAAACAGAATGAACAGTACCTGCTAAATTAGATCCTGTGCCATCTAATTGTATTTCAATTCCACTTGATTGAGCTTTTACAGTTGCAAAAGTCAACAATGAAAACATGGAAAGTGTAAGTATATTTTTATTCATATTTTGATGCTTTAGAAGCAATTTAATGCATGTTGAAAATCAAAGATATAAAATTTAATCTACAAAATCATCTCCTAACATAATTTTAACTTTTTTAAAAAAAATTAACTTGCCATTATCTGTTTCAGAAAAAATGTATCTTTGGATTCGGCAAGGAAATTGATAAACAAACCTATTATAAAAAATAATTATTCACAGGTACTTTCAACTCTTTGAAAATTAAGAAATTAAAAACAAAAAAATATGAAAAAAATCTTTTTATTAATCGTTGCTTTTTGCAGTTTAACACTTTCTTGGGCACAAGAATCTACGGATCATTCAACATCTTTGAAAAAACTTCCTGCGGTTGAATTAAAAGACATGGAGGGAAAATCAGTGAATACGGGAAAATTAGGTTTTGATGGACCTGTAATTATTAGTTTTTGGGCAACTTGGTGTTCTCCTTGTAAACGAGAATTAAATACGATTCAAGATTTATACGATGATTGGCAAGCAGAAACAGGTGTTCATTTGGTTGCTGTATCTGTTGATGATGAAAAAACAAAAAGTTCAGTTCCTGTTTATGTGAATGGAAAAAGTTGGGAATACTTAGTTTTGATGGACCCTAATGGCGATTTCAAACGTGCAATGGGCGTAAATAATGTTCCGCACACATTTTTAGTTGATAAAGAAGGAAATATCGTTTATTCTCACAATAATTACGCACCAGGTGACGAGCTAAAATTGTACGAAGAATTAAAAAAATTAGGAAAATAACTAGTTTACTTTTTAAATGAAAAAATTTACACTTTCAGCGCTGATAGCGTTTAGCGCTTTTCAATCATTTTCTCAATTAGACAAAGGCTCTATTACAGGAAATTTAGAAACAACTTTTCAATATTTAAATGAAGATTCAATCATTGGCGCTACCCAACCTGCATCTAAAGGTTTGCTAAATTCTTACATGAATATTTTTTATACGAATGGTAAAATTAGAGCTGGTGTTCGTTTTGAATCTTATTTGCCAAGAATCCAAGGATATCCATCTAATTTTGACGGAACAGGTTTAGGAATGCGTTATGTCGGATACAACAATGATTTTATTGATATAACAGTTGGCTCAATCTATGAACAATTTGGTTCAGGATTATCTTTAAGAGCATATGAAGACAGAGCTTTAGGTTTTGATAACATGTTAGATGGTATTCGATTAATTGTAAAGCCTAAAAAAGGAATGACATTAAAAGGTGTTTATGGATACCAGCGTTTAGGTTTTATTGAAGGTTCAATTCAACATGGTGAAGGAATTGTTAGAGGAATTGACGGTGAAATACATGTCAATGAAGTCGTTAGCAAATTTAAAAATTCAAAATTAGACATCACGCTTGGAGGTTCATTTGTTAGTAAATACCAACGCGATGATAATTCAGCGTTGATATTACCAGAAAATGTAGGCGTTTATGGTGGAAGGTTGAAATTGCGTTACCAAAAATTCACATTTGAAGGTGAATATGTAACAAAAGGTCAAGATCCGTCTGAAGATAATGCATACAATTACAATATAGGTCATGCTGCAGTTTTTAATTTAGGATACAATCAAAAAGGATTGGGAATATTAGTTTCTGCAAAATCAGTTGATAATATGAGTTATCGATCAGATCGAACAAAACAATTACAAAATGGATTGATCAATTTTTTACCTGCTTTAACAAAAACACATACGTATAACTTGGTTTCTTCATTGTATCCATATGCGACACAGCCGGTTGGAGAAATTGCATTTCAAGCTGAAGTGATGTATACGATTAAAAAAGGAACGTTATTAGGCGGGAAATATGGAACATCCATCAATGCTAATTTTTCAACAGCTTATCGTCCTATGCGTCACACAAGTGGTATCAACCCAATGGATTCAACGGGTGTAACATACACAAGTGGATTATTTGATATGAGTGATAGTTTGTATTGGAGTGATTTTAATATCAGTATTACTAAAAAATTCGGCAAAAAGTTTAATTTAATTTTGAACTATTACAATCAAAAATTAAACAATGACGTTGCAACAGTAACAAAAGAAACTGGATTCATCAATACATCGGTTTTTGTTATTGAAGCTGGATACAAATTAACGCCTTCTCAATCTGTAAGAGCTGAATTTCAAACCTTATTTGTAAATCGTCGTGATGCAAATAACAAAAATCTTGCCTTTTGGGAAAGTGGAAAAGCAGTTGACAAAGGTGATTGGATGACTTATTTGATTGAATATACTTTTAATTCAAATTGGTTTGTCAGTGTAATGGATCAGTACAATTTTGGAAATCCTGATGCAAGTCACCGTGAACACCATCCATATGTTTCTTTAGGTTATATTCGTGAAGCAACGCGAATCACCTTTTCCTATGGTCGTCAACGAGCAGGTTTATTTTGTGTTGGTGGAATCTGCCGACCTGTTCCTGCTTCCAATGGTTTAACTTTTTCATTAACGCATAGTTTTTAAAATTTCCAAATGAGAAAAATACTTTTATTTAGCCTTTTAAGTGTCTTCAGCTTGTTGAATCAATCGTGCGACAAAGTTGATAATCCATATCCTCCTGCAGTAAATGTAGATTTAGATACGACAATATACCCAGGTAATTGGAGCGATTATATCACGAACGAATGGCCAGACTTCTCTGCTTTACCAAATGAAAATCCCAATCGGAATGTATTAATCGAGGATTTTACTGGTCACAATTGTTCGAGTTGTCCTTCTGCAGCAGCTGTTGCTCATGGTCTACATGAAGGGAATCCTTCTCGCATTTTTGTAGCTAGTTTGCATTCTGGAACTTCTGGAATGACTTCTTTTCAAGCAATTAATTTAACCTTAGGATATACCATTGATTTTACGAATTCAAATGTGTTGGAATTGGGCAATTATTTTGGTACAACTTTAGCTGGATCCGGATTTTATGGGAATCCTTCTGGAGCTGTAAATCGTATAAATGAAGCAGGAGAGTATTTTACAGGTGCAGGTATTTGGGCTTCAAAAACTGCTTCACAATTGTCAACATCCCCAAAAGTTGCAATCAAAGCAAAATTGAATTATTATGAAACACCAAAGCATGGTTTCTTTTTACATACAGAAGTTGAAAAACTAGACAATTCGCTCAGCAACGATCTAGCAATGGTTGTGTATATCATCGAAGATTCTTTAGTTGGGCCACAAAATGTCAATAGCGTTTTTACTCCGAATTATGTTCACAGAGATATTTTTCGAGGAACATTAGACAATCAAGCTTGGGGACAAACCTTAACAAGCTCAATGCTAACGAATGGAAAATACTATTTAAATTACAGTTACATCCTTCCAAATCAATTAGCTCCACAAGGTCAAACATCTACCCACAATGCTGAAAACATGCATGTTTTAATATATGTGTATGACAAAACAACGTTGGAAATTTATCAAGTAATTAAAAAGAAAATAATTCCTTAAAGGATTGAATAAAAACAAAAAAGCCCCAAAAATTTGGGGCTTTTTTTATGAATTTTACTTTACTAATTATTCAAACTCGATCAATACATCTCCTTTGTCTACCACTTGATTTGCTTCAATTAAAATCGCTTTTACAGTTCCAATTCCATCTGCTTTCAATACATTTTCCATTTTCATAGCTTCCAACGATAGAATTTCATCACCAACTGCTAATTCTTGTCCAACGGAAACAGCAATTTGAACAATTCTACCTGGCATTGGCGCATGTAATTCTTTTAATTTTTTAATTTTTGGAACATCCAATCCCATTGCAGCAATTAAATCATCCAACGGACCTTTTTTCTTAATTGAAAAAATACGGTGGTTAATTTTAATTACCAAAGCATTCGATTCTGAATGATCTTCCAATAATTCACCGAAGAACTTTTCACCTTTATATGTCAAAGTAAAAAATTGATGGTCATCCCATTTTACAACAGCACCATCAGTTCCTACTGTATCTGAACCATCAAAATTCCATGTACGATTTGTCATTTCACTTTTATTTCTTACAAAAATAACAGAAACTATAGCTCTAACTTCGATTTTTAGAAAAGAAATCAAAAAATAATCGACATTTTTGTTAAAAATTAAAGCAAATTACAATGAGAATCAAAGCCATTCTTTTCATTTTTACAAGCATTTCTGTGCTATCGTGTCAAAATTCAAAACCGACAATCAACTTACCAATAGTAGAAAAAACTGCTCCGAGAAAAGTAGACGAAACAATCACTATTAAAACAGCAGAAAAAAATAGTAGAAAAGTATACAATGCGAGTGAAACTGTTTTAACGGATATCATTCACACCAAACTAGAAGTGAACTTTAATTGGGATAAAGCACAAATGAATGGTATTGCTACAATCACAGCTAAACCTTATTTTTATGCAACAGATAGCTTGATTTTAGATGCAAAAGGAATGGATATTCAATCTGTAGAATTAGACAAAAAAACGCTTATCTATTCTTATGACAGTTCCTATTTGAGAATCAAGTTGGGCAAAACTTATACGAAGGATGAAAAATATACGGTAGTCATACAATACACGTCAAAACCAAATGACCGTTTATTAGGTGGAAGTTCAGCTATTACTTCTGATAAAGGCTTATACTTTATCAATCCAACAGGAAGCGATCCTAATAAAATGCCTCAAATTTGGACACAAGGAGAAACAGAAGCTAGTTCAGTTTGGTTTCCTACGATTGATTCGCCCAATACCAAAACAACGCAAGAAACATACATTACCGTTGCTGATAAATATGTAACACTTTCAAATGGTAAATTAGTCTCTAGTTCAAAAAATAACAATGGTACACGCACCGATTATTGGAAACAAGATTTACCCCACTCTCCCTATTTGTTTATGTTAGCTGTTGGTGAGTTCAAAATTGTAAAAGATACGTACACGCGAAAAGATGGCAGTAAAATGGATGTCAATTATTACGTTGAGCCAGCTTATGAGAAAAACGCTAAAGCAATTTTTGGAGAAACACCTGCAATGATTGGATATTTCTCCAAACTATTAGGCGTTGAATATCCGTGGGATAAATACCATCAGATTGTGGTAAGAGAATATGTTTCAGGTGCGATGGAAAATACAGGCGCAGTAGTTTTTGGTGATTACGTCTACAAAAATGAACGCGAGTTATTAGATGAAAATGATCAATCAACGATTGCACATGAATTATTCCACCATTGGTTTGGAGATTTAGTAACCTGCGAATCGTGGTCAAATCTTCCATTAAATGAATCCTTTGCTAATTATTCTCAATATTTATGGGATGAATACAGGTATGGAAAAGACGAAGCCGATTATCAAGCTTCTATCGAAGCAGACGGTTATTATCAATCCGCACAATCCTCTGGTTACCACAATTTAATTTGGTTTGATTTCGAGAACAGAGAACAAATGTTTGATGGACATTCGTACAACAAAGGCGGACGGATTTTACATATGCTTCGTTCTTATGTTGGAGATGAAGCGTTTTTCAAGGCGTTGAATCTATATTTAACTGCTAATAAATTTAAAGCAGCTGAATTCAATCAACTTCGTTTAGCATTTGAAGAAGTTTGTGGTGAAGACTTGAATTGGTTTTTTAATCAATGGTTTTTAGCAGCAGGACATCCTGTTTTAGATGTTAAACAAACGCAAACGAATAATTCCGTAACACTTTCCATTCAACAAAATCAAAATTTAGAAATCTCTCCTTTATTCAAACTCCCTCTTGAAGTAGCAATTTATGATGATTTAGGAGAACATATTCATAAAATTAGCATCGATAGTGTCAATCAACAATTTACGTTCCCATTTACAGGAACATTAAAAAACTGTGAATTCGACCACCAACAACAATTACTAGCAAAAGTAAGAGAAGAAAAAGCGAGTCAACAGTATCACTATCAATATTACCATTCAAAACGCTACAATGCACGAAAAAATGCCTTGATTTATGGTACAAAAGACAAAAGCGCAGTCGCACAACAACTTATTTTAGACGCATTAAATGATCCATTTTGGCACATACGCAGTATAGCAATCGATAAAGCAGGAAAGTTGACCAATGAAAATGCGGAAAAAGCACTAGTAAAAATTAAAGAATTAGCCCTCAATGACCCAAATTCATCTGTGCGATCAAGTGCGTTAACATTTATAGCTAACAATAGTAACGATAGTGAAGCACTCTTTATTCAATCATTAGAAAAGGATCAATCCTACAAAGTTTTAGGAACAAGCATGCGCGCTTTAGCAGAAATCAATCCTGAATTGGCAGTAAGTAAAGTAAAACAATGGGAAAATGAAACAAGTTCAAAAACACTTGTTATCGTTGCTCAAGTTTATGCACAAAACGGCGATAAAAATTGCTATTCATTTTTCAATAAAGTATTAAAGAGTAATTTCTTACACGGCTACGATCAATTAATTGTGCTTAATTCTATGACGTACTATTTAACAAGACAAACATTAGTGGAATTAGAAACAGCATTTGAAATGTATACCTATTTACAAGTCAATGGAACAGCAATAACCAAACAATTCATAGGTCAAAATTGTACTTATATTAGCTCATTTATTGATGATAAAATTGCAAAATTAACAGATCAAGTTGCAGCATTTGAACAAAATAAAGATGCACTTTACGCGGATCAAACACGTCAAGAAATAAAAAAATACACTGCTTTAAAAGAAAAATATAGTGG
Organism: Crocinitomicaceae bacterium; assembly: GCA_017984635.1. Taxonomy (GTDB): domain Bacteria; phylum Bacteroidota; class Bacteroidia; order Flavobacteriales_D; family Crocinitomicaceae; genus M0103. Next base: position 7,127 of record JAGNZC010000042.1, on the reverse strand, counting down.
TTTGACAAAAAAATAATCATTTACTAAAACCCTTTGTTTTAATAGCCTTTAGAAGTTTTTTTAAAGGCTATTTTTAATTTTTAGAAACATTTTTTTACCTTTTGTTGTTGTTTATATGAAATTTCAATTTATATTTGATTAATATTTCGTCAAAACAATGTTTAATTAATGGTCAAAATTATGCAATTAAAAATAGGAGACAAAGCACCAGATTTTTCAGGGAAAGATCAAAATGGAAAAACGATTCAACTTTCAGATTATAGTGGAAAGAAAATAGCCATCTATTTTTATCCAAAAGATAACACGCCAGGTTGTACTGTACAAGCTTGTAATTTAAGAGATAATGATGCTGAACTTCAAAAAGCTGGCGTTCAAATTATAGGTGTAAGTGCAGATTCAAGTGCATCACATGTAAAATTCATTGACAAATTTTCGTTGCCGTTTCCATTAATTGCCGATGAAGACAAAACCATTATCCAACAGTTTGGCGTGTGGGGACCAAAAAAATTCATGGGTAAAGAATACGATGGCATTCATAGAACTACATTTATAATAGATGAAAATAAAACGATTATTGGCATCATTGAAAAACCAAAAACAAAAGAACATGCTGAAGAAATTTTAGCACTTTTAAAGTAATTTTTTAGATCGTAAATAGTTTACGATCTGACACAATAAATTTGTACCATCATTAAAAACAATGTGAGTGTGTTACGAGCATTCATTTAAAAAAAACGATATGGCAGTTAAAGAAGTAAATGCAGAAAAATTAAAAGCGCTCCAATTAACAATGGAGAAATTAGACAAAGCTTATGGAAAAGGTTCCGTAATGAAATTAGGAGATTCTCCTGTTGAAAAAGTGGAAGTGATTCCAACAGGTTCGATCACATTAGATTTGGCTTTAGGTATCAACGGGTATCCAAAAGGAAGAGTTGTTGAAATCTACGGTCCAGAATCGTCTGGAAAAACAACCTTGGCGATTCATGCGATTGCTGAAGTGCAAAAACAAGGTGGAATTGCTGCATTCATTGATGCAGAGCATGCTTTTGATCAATTTTATGCTAAAAAACTTGGTTGTGACGTAGATAATCTATTGATATCTCAACCAGACAATGGAGAACAAGCATTGGAAATCGCTGATAATTTAATTCGTTCAGGAGCAATTGATTTAATCGTAATCGATTCTGTTGCCGCATTGACTCCAAAAGCTGAAATTGAAGGTGAAATGGGTGATTCTCAAATGGGATTACAAGCACGTTTAATGTCGAAAGCATTACGTAAATTGACAGGTTCAATTAACAAAGCTGGATGTTGTTGTATTTTCATCAATCAATTACGTGACAAAATTGGGGTTATGTTTGGTAATCCAGAAACGACGACTGGTGGAAATGCATTGAAATTTTATTCTTCCATTCGAATTGACATTCGTAGAGCAGCACAAATAAAAGACGGTGAAGAAATCATGGGGAACCGAGTTAAAGTAAAAGTAGTTAAAAACAAAGTTGCTCCACCATTCAGAAGAGCAGAATTTGACATCATGTACGGTGAAGGAATATCTAAATTAGGTGAAATCATTGATTTGGGTGTTGACTTAAATATCATTAAGAAAAGTGGTTCTTGGTTCTCTTACGGAGAAACGAAACTAGGACAAGGTCGAGATGCCGTAAAAGCAATCTTAAAAGACAATCCTGAATTAATGGATGAACTAGAAGCAAAAATTAAAGATGCTCTTGGAACACCTGGGATTGAAGTCCCAATGTTGCAAGACTAACTGCATATCGTAACTTAAAGACATCCATATGGGTGTCTTTTTGTTTTGTATACAATTTGTATCTTTGAAAGAAGAACTACAAACTATGATAAAAGTTGCTTTCATTGTCAATGGAAATCGGAAGGTTAATAAACTAAACGATGAAATAATGCAAATGGCATTGGATCATCCAAATTTGGATGTGACAATTGAAAAAACTTCGTATACGCAAGAAGCAATTCAACTAGCAAAGAATTGTTGCGACAAAAAAAATGAAATTATCGTTGCCGTTGGTGGAGATGGAACAATCAATGAAGTTGTGAATGGCATCATGCTTTCTGAAATAAAACCAATTTTAGCACTTTTACCCAATGGAACGGGTAATGATTTTTATAGAAATATCAAAAAAACAAGTTCTCAAGAAACGATGATAGCAGCATTCCTTGCTAAAAAAAGTTTTCCAATAGACACCATAAAAGCAACATTCAATGAGCAAGTAAAATATTGCTGTAACATTGCAGACGTCGGACTTGGAGGGAAAGTAATTTCTATACTAGAACAGCAAAGACAACTATTTGGCGGTAAGCTTAGTTACAACATTGCAATAATAAGAGGATTTCTTGCTTACAAGAAAAAAGAAATGGTTGTACATTTCAATGAAAAAACAATAAAATCTAACATGTTGTTAGTTGCCATCTGTAATGGAAAATTCTTTGCACATGGTTTAACTATTAATCCTTACGCTTCAATAAATGATGGATATATTCATATTACTTGCTTTCAAAAAGTAAGTTTATTGGATTACATACGAGAATTGCCTAAATTGAAAAAAGGAACGCCCATTCTTCATCCTGAAGTGAACTATTTCAAAACAAAAAAAGTACGTATTCAAAGTGAAAATAACTTTGGTGAAATGGATGGTGAAGGGTTTACAAGTTCTAATATAACGTTCGAAATACAAGAAAAATCCTTATTGCTTTTAATGCTTTAAAATGAATTGAAGGTTATTCAATAATCATTGTTTATAAATCTTACCGAATTGCAATTTTTACGCTTAAAATTAAATCATCTTTGTAAGATAAATATAATAAACTAACTGTATGAAATTAATCATTTCCCTATTGAGTTTGGCATTGTTGGCAGCATGTGTACCAGCAAAAAAATACAATGAATTAGTCGAAAAAGAAAAAAAATGCAGTGAAGATTTAGCGATGTACAAAAATAGTTCGTTGGATTTTGAAGGTAAATCAAAAGAATTACAAGAGCAATATAATTTGTTAACCAAAGAAATAAAGACGTTAAAAGCGGACACAAATAATTTAGGAAATACTTACCGTGTTTTACAAACGCAATACGATAAAATGGCGCAACAAAATGAGTCATTAGAAAAAGCATTTGATAAATTACGTTTAGCTGGAGCGAAAGAGACCGCAAATTTACAAGCTGAATTAGAATCTAAAAACCTAGAATTGCAACGTAAAGAAGATGTGCTTACCGTATTGGAAAACGATTTAAAAACAAAACAACAATTATTAGCTGACAGAGAACAACGTGTCAATGAACTAGAAGAAATGATTCAGCGTAAAGATGAAGCAACAAAATTATTGCGTCAAAAAGTAGCGAATGCATTGAAAGGCTTCATTAATCAAGGATTAAGCGTTCAACAGAAAAATGGTAAAATCTATGTGAGTTTGGACGCAAAATTATTATTTGCATCTGGAAGTACAATTGTTGAACCTAATGGTAAGAAAGCGTTGATTGATTTAGCGAAAGTTTTGGAGCGCGAAAAAGAAGTTGAAATCATCGTTGAAGGTCATACAGATACTGATAAATTAGTAAGTCCAACACATCCAAAATCAAACTGGGAATTGTCTGTTTTAAGAGCGACATCAGTTGTTAATATCATGCTAACAGAATCAGATTTAAATCCTGCACAATTAATGGCTGCTGGACGTTCTGAATTTCATCCTTTGGATCCAGCAGACAAAGCGAAAAACCGAAGAATTGAAATTATTATTTCGCCAAATTTGAGTGAATTGTTTGAAATTATAACGAACAAATAAACGATTATATAATCTGCTTATTCGTATTTTTGTTGAATGCCTTCAGTAAAAGAAGAAATTCAATTAAAACTTAAAACGCTCCCTGAGCTTCCAGGTATTTATCAATATTTTGATGAAAAGGGGAAGATTTTATATGTCGGCAAAGCGAAAAATCTTAAAAAAAGAGTTTCTTCTTATTTTACAAAAACACACGACAATGGCAAAACAACTGTTTTAGTTAAACAAATTGTTGACATTCAATACATGGTTGTTGATTCAGAAATAGACGCCTATCTGCTTGAAAACAACCTCATCAAAAAATACCGACCAAAATACAATATCCAATTAAAAGACGATAAAACCTATCCTTGGATTTGTGTCAAAAATGAACCTTTCCCACGTATTTTTTCGACGCGAAATTGCATTAAAGATGGTTCAAAATACTATGGCCCCTACCCTAGCGGTAAAGTCATGCATACGATTCTTGACTTAATAAAAGACGTGTATCCGTTGCGAACGTGTTCCTTGGATTTATCTGAAAAAAAGATCGCTGAACAAAAACACAAAGTTTGCTTAGAATACCACATTGGAAACTGTTTGGCTCCCTGTGTTGGCTTGCAATCCAACGAAGTTTATTCGGACAACATTCAACAAATTGAACATTTACTGAAAGGAAATATTAGTACAGCCATACAGCAATTGAAAGCAAAAATGCTTGATTTTTCAAATCAATTAGATTTTGAAGCGGCACAAAAGATTAAACTAAAAATTGACACCCTTCAAAATTACCAAGCGCGTTCAACAGTGGTTTCACCTACCATACATGAAGTGGAAGTATGCACGTTGATTGACGATAATGATGCTTGTTTTGTAAATTACCTCAGCATTAATAATGGTGCCATTATTCACACCTATACGCTTGAAATCAAGAAAAAATTAGATGAAAGTCGTGAGGAGTTATTAATTTTTGCTTTAATGGACTTCCGAGAACGCTTTAATAGTCAGTCGAAAGAAGTCTTAACAGATTGTGCCATTCAACAAAGTGTACCAGGTATTACTTTTACTGTTCCTCAAAAAGGCGATAAAAAACAATTGGTCGACTTATCGATTCGCAATGCGAAATACTACAAACTTGAAAAATTGAAGCAAGTTAAAATCGTAGATCCAGAGCGACACACACAACGCATTTTAGAGCAATTGAAAGCAGATTTTCGTTTAAAAGAATTACCGATACACATCGAATGTTTTGATAATTCAAACATTCAAGGAACCAATCCAGTATCCGCATGCGTTGTCTTTAAAGATGCAAAACCAAGCAAAAAAGATTACCGTCATTTTAATATTAAAACGGTAGTTGGACCCGATGATTTTGCCTCGATGGAGGAAGTTGTGTTCCGTCGCTACAAACGTTTAAAAGAAGAAAACGAATCTTTGCCTCAGTTAATCATAATAGATGGAGGAAAAGGACAGCTAGGCGCTGCATTGAAGTCGTTGGAACGTTTAGAGTTGCGCGGACAAGTTGCCATTGTAGGAATTGCAAAACGATTAGAAGAAATTTTCTTTCCAGGTGATTCCTTGCCTTTGTATTTAGATAAGCGTTCAGAAAGTTTGAAAGTGGTTCAATTTTTAAGAAATGAAGCCCATCGATTTGGGATAACACATCACCGCAACCAACGCAGCAAAAGTGCGATTACATCAGAACTAGATACTATCGAAGGAATTGGTCCCAAGACAAAAGAACAATTGATGCTGCAATTCAAAACAATTTCAAGTATTAAAAAAGCCACTAAAGAATCACTCATTAGTTGCATTGGCAAAGCAAAAGGTGATTTAATCTTTCAATTTTTTCATTCAAAAGATTAGAAAACGTAGCGTATTCAAAAAATCGCAGTTGATTTTTAGTAAAATTCCATTAGTTTTTTTACTTTCACACTATAAATCAAACAAAATGGCTACTGTATTCGAAACAAGATTAATTGGAAACATTGGTAAAGATGCTGTCGTTAAAAACATGGAACGCGGTGTCATTGCTATTAATTTTCCAGTTGCACACAACAAAAATTGGAAAGACAAACGCAACGGAGAAACAAAAACAAAAACTACGTGGGTTAATTGTACCATTTGGAAAAAAGAAGGTGCCAATTTACGCATCTTAGATTTCTTAAAAAAAGGAGCTTTAGTGGATTTGGAAGGCACGCCGTTTGCAAAAGCATATGCGCAAGAAGATGGTTTTATTCGCACGGAAATCCGTTTAAACATATCAAAAACAAACATTTTACGTCCTGCTAAATGTGAGGATGAAAATTGCGAAGATTTAATCGATCGTGAAGATTGTGAAGACACATTTGACGCGAGTATCGAAGATTTTACGTTGGATGAAGATGATTTTTAAGGACTTATAAAAAAGTTTAAAAAAAATTTGTGTTTTCGCTTTCTAAAATAAATTCTTTCTTTATATTTGCATTCGCTTTTCAGCAATGAAAACATTCTTCCTTAGCTCAGTTGGTTAGAGCATCTGACTGTTAATCAGAGGGTCCTTGGTTCGAGCCCAAGAGGAAGAGCAAAATTAACCCAGTAAAGTCTTGATTTTACTGGGTTTTTTGTTGTCTTTAACTTTTTTTGAAAAAGTCTCATTTTGACTAAAAAAAGGGTAAAAATGGGTTGAAATGGCAAAATGTGTGCAAATTGTGTGCAAATTTTTGTTTTGAATAAAACACTTAAAATGTGAATAAAATACGATAACTTATTTCTTGAAACCACATTAAAACTCTGAAAAATACTTAGTTTTAGTCTACATAAAAAATCAACAATGGCATTATCCTGGAACGAAATCAAAGACAGAGCATTCGCATTTTCTAAAGAATGGGAAGGTACGCATAGCGAAGAAGCGGATGCGAAACCCTTTCTGGTCGAATTTTTCAATGTTTTCGGCTTGAATCAACGTAAAGTTGCTGCTTTTGAACACAAAGTGAAAAAACTTGGAAACAATGATGGATACATCGATATGTTGTGGAAAGGTTGGTTGCTGGTTGAAATGAAAAGCAAAGGGAAAGACCTGACAAAAGCTTATGGTCAAGCCAAAGGATACATTCATGGGTTACAAAAATTGGATATCCCAAAATACGTGTTGGTATGTGATTTTGATACGTTCCGCCTATATGATTTGGAAGAAACAGGCGAAGAAGAATACGTTGAATTTAAATTGAATGAATTTGTCAACCATGTTGAACTGTTTGGTTTCATTGCTGGCTATCAGAAGAAAGTCTATCGGGAGGAAGACCCTGTAAATGTGAAAGCAGCTGAATTAATGGGGAAGCTACACGACCGATTAAAAG
>JAGNZC010000041.1 GCA_017984635.1 Crocinitomicaceae bacterium | reverse complement strand
TAAAATAGTATACGGGTAATCCTAATGCAATGATAATTAAACTTATTCCTGAATTTTTTGTGTCATAAAGTAACAAATCGATACAAATAAAAGTCGTTAGTAGACAATAGATAATTGGAATAAATGGATAACCAAAAGCTTTGTAAGGCCTTTCTGTTTCAGGCTCTTTTTTTCTCAATATAAAAAGTCCTGCGATAGTTAGAATGTAAAACAATAAAGATGCAAACGTTGAAAAAACAATTAAATCTTTATACGTCCCTGTTAAACACAACGCAGAAGCCCATATACATTGGATCCATAAAGCAACACCTGGAACATTGAATGAATTTATATTTTTCGCTTTTTTGAAAAATAATCCATCTTTCGACATCGCATAGAACAATCGTGAACCTGCTAATATTAAACCATTGTTACAACCAAAAGTTGATACCATAATTAAAAGCGCCATAATGGAGGCTCCAATTCCACCGAAAATTACAGATGCTGCTGCTGCTCCAACTCGATCATTCTGAGCAAATTTGATTCCTTGATCGATAACTGTTGAACTGTCAGGAGACCCTACAGGTAAAATAGCTAAATAAGCTAAATTAGCAAGGATATAAATCATTGTTACAATCAATGTGCCTAAGAACAAACTTCTAGGTATATTCTTTTTTGGTTCTTTTATCTCTCCTGCAATAAAAGTAACATTGTTCCATGCATCAGATGAAAACAATGAATTTATTATTGTTGAACCCATCGCTCCCAAAAGCGCAAATCCAACTAAAGGTTTTGCAGAAACAAATTGACCATTTTCATCAAGCATTGTTCGAGAAGCATCCCAAATATGTTGGAAATTATGCACCAAAGTATCTGTTTTAAATGCGTATGCAATACCAAGGACAATGAGTGCAAAAAGAGCAATTATCTTAGCTGATGTAAAAATAAGTTGAATTAATTTACCATTTTCAACACCTCTTGCATTGATAAACGTAAGAAAAACAATCATTGCTATTGCCAACAGTTGTGAAAAAGATATTTCTAGATAATTACCAAGCGTTAAAAATACGATATTTAGTTCTGGGAAAAATACAGCAGTATATTTGGCAAACGCAACTGCAACAGCTGCAATTACACCTGTTTGAATCACCGTGAATACGGTCCATCCATATAAAAAGGAAATCAACCTGCCGTAAGCCCTTTGAATATACACATACTGTCCGCCTGCATTAGGCATCATTCCTGCTAATTCACCGTAGCTTAATGCTGCAAATACAGTAATTAAACCTGTAATTAACCATAGAACCAACATCCATCCGACAGAACCGATGTCACGCATCATGAGCGTTGTAACAATAAAGATCCCAGAACCAATCATTGATCCAGCAACTATACTTGTTGCATCTGCTAAACCAAGGGTTCTTTTCAACTCCATTTTACAACTGCTTTAATCTTCTTTATCTTCAGATGCATTTACAATTGCATCATGCCCTTTTAATGATTGCTCAAATTCCCATTCATTCAAATGACTGTGTTTTCTTGAATAAAGGAAATAAACGATTACTCCTAATGCTGTCCAAACTAAAAAAGCAACCCATGTTTCAGGTCGAACAAAATACATCAACGCCACATTAAATAAAACACCCAAAGGACCTACAATAAATAATCCAGGAGTTTTAAAAGGTCGATCCAAATGAGGTTGTTTCACCCTTAACACTACGACAGCTAAAGAAATCATGGAGAAGGCTAACAAAGTTCCCATTGAACACATTTCAGAAACACTATTTATCGGTGTTACAGCTGCTACAATTGAGATAATACCGCCCACTAAAAAGGTACTTCTAGAAGGTGTTTTGAATTTAGGATGAATAAATCCAAACATCTTCTTTGGCAATAAACCATCTTTAGCCATACCTAAGAAAATTCTTGTTTGCCCCAACATCATTACTAACATAACTGACATTAAACCTGCCGTTGCAGCGATTACAATAATATAAACAGCCCAAGTTAAACCAACTCCTGCAAAAGCAGAGGCAACAGGTGCTCTCATATCTAATTCATTGTATTTCACCATTCCTGTTAAAACAAGCGAAACTAGGATATAGAGTACTGTACAAATAATCAAAGAAGCCATAATGGCAAATGGAATGTCTTTTTTAGGATTTTTAGCTTCACCTGCCTGTGTAGAAACCGCATCAAAACCAATGTATGCAAAGAAAACAATTGTCGCGGCTGTTAATACACCTCCGAAACCAAAATGACTATCTCCTTTATAATCTGTATATTCATTTGGAATAAATGGTGTCCAGTTTGCTGTATTAATGTAAAAAGCACCTGCAATGATCACAAATAAAACAACAGCAACTTTAAGGATTACTATTATATTATTTGTTTTTGCTGCTTCTTTAATTCCTTTTACTAAAATTGATGTAACAACCCACGTAATTAAAAAGGCTGGAAGATTAATTGCGAAACCTGAAAAATTTGTATTTGAATAATGTTTATTCAATTCAGCCATATTAGAACCATTTGCTAAGTCTATGACGGTAACTGGGCTTTTTGCTTCTTTTACTAACCCAAAAGCTTCTTTAGATCCTTTTAAACCAGCTTTAATTGTTTCCATATCAGGCAAAGTAGACTGAATATGTTTTATAACTTCTTTACTATTGTGCAAGCCTAACGTTCTTAATGCTTCTTTCTTTTCTACTAAGGCGTTTTTTAAAATGTTCAAATCAAGTTTTGGATTGATTGAAGCTAAATATTCTTGAATTTGAGTAACCCCCATTGCATCTGTAATTGTAGCTTTAGCAGTAGTGGCATCCATCATTAACCAGATGGGAAGATGAACATGAAATAAATCGAGTAATTTACCAAAGTATCCACTCCAGCTTACTGCAACTGTTGTTGCCCCCATCATGTACTCTAAAATTAAATTCCAACCGATGATCCATGCAAAAATTTCACCAACAGTTCCATAAGAATAAGCATATGCAGAACCTTCAACAGGAAGTACAGCTGAAAATTCAGCATAACACAAAGATGCGAACAAACATCCAATACCGGCGATAACAAAAGCCAATGCAAGAGCAGGGCCAGCATGATCGTGTGCTGCAATTCCTGTAAGAGTAAAAATTCCTCCTCCGATAATTGCTCCGATTCCAAGTGAAGTTAAACCCCATCTACCTAAGATTCGGTTTAAACTACTTTTTTTCATCTCAGCCTCAAATAGGGCCATCGGTTTTTTACGCCAAGGACTTCTTGCCATCGTTTTTTTTAGTTTTGGTTAAGGGATAAAGATAAAAATAATCTCCAATAATTATGTATTCAATTTACAAAATTGAAAATGTTTCTTCCAATGTTTTTGGTTTGTAGCCTAAATCAATAGTAGCTTTTGAAATATCGAAGCCCGTTTTTGGCGGTCTTTTCGCAGGTTGATTTAAATTCAAACTACTTGACTTTGTAAGGTTTTCAGTTGAAAGTTGAAAGAAATCAGCGATTTTTTGTACGATTTCAAAAATTGAAAATGTTTCTGGTCCTGAAATATGATAAATACCCTTTTTATTTAATGAACAAATTCGAATGCAAGCCCATGCTAAATCATCCGCCCATGTTGGTGCTCTAAATTGATCATCAATGATTGCTAATTTCTGACCATTTTCTAACGCTTCTTTGGCCCAATAAACGATATTATTTCGGGATAAATTCTCTGCGGTACCATAAACAATTATCGTTCTTACGATAGACCAATTAGTAAAATCAGATTGAAGCAAATAATTTTCAGCATTCACTTTCGAATGTGCATAAACGCTCAAGGGATTGACGGTGTCATTTTCTGAATAATTTCCTTTCTCACCATCAAAAACAAAATCAGTTGATAATAATTGAAAATGTGCATTTACTTTAAGTGAAGCATCCATTAATAATTGAACAGCTTCAAAATTTACACGATTACACTCAATCGGGTTTTGTTCACATTGATCAACATTTGTCATTGCTGCTGTATGAATAACGTGTGTTGGTTTAAATTTTTCAAAAACCGTTTCTACTTCCTGTTGATTTGCAATGTCCATTTCAACATAATTCAATGCGTGGCAATTTGAATTACGGTTTTCACCTTTTGAAGTCGCTAAAAAATCAACTTTTGAATGGTTTAATTGGTTCACAATTTTCTGGCCCAACAAACCATTTGATCCTGTTATTAATATTCTCATCAATGTATTTTTTACAATTCCCAAATAGAATTTTTACTTTTTTTCTGTAATTTAAAATAATGTTTGTGTTCTAAAATCCATGCCATAGCAATGTAAAGCACTAAAGGAGAACCAAGTGTAACAAAAGATGTATATATAAATCCTAGTCTTACTTTTGAAGATTCAATTCCTAATTTTTTGGCCCACCACGAGCAAACACCAAAAGATCGTAATTCAAAAAATAGCAAGGTTTTTTGTATCAATTTCATTTTCCTAATAATTGTTTACCTATTGAACATGTTAAACATTTTTTATTCATACAAAACTCGTTAAAAATTTCCAAGTATGCTTGTGATTCCGCTGCGTTTTTTGGCATAATGTTAAAATGTTTCCATTTTTTTATTATTCTATTACTTTCAGGTGGTATTTCATTTAAAATATCAAATGCTTTTTCAATATAAACTTCATTTTCTATATAATTACCATACCAAAATAAAAAAGGTACAATTCCATTTATTAGCAGTAATTTCTGAAAAGAAAGAGAAAACTTAAGCTTATTATTTGCACTACTATTATCACTAATTTCTTTAAAAAAAGAAATGATCTCTTTTGAATCAAGTGAAAGAAAATCTAGCTTAAAATCAAAAAAAGCAATTAATTCCGCGAATTGATTCAACCTTTTGACCGGTGAGTTTTGAGGTCTAACTCCCCCAAATCTCCAGCTTGATTTATTCATTTGAAAAGAAGATGATTCTTTACGATTTAAATTGATATTACTTGCTGTTAACAAGATTGCACGTATCGATTTTTTATCTAATTTCTTTAACTTTTTAATGGTTAATCTCAATGCTAATTCCTCAAAAGATAATCGATTAGTTTTTGTGCCAAAAGCGATTGAAAGAAAATGAAATAGATATTGTTGCGGAGAATTATCTTCAACATGCACATTTATTTTAGATTTTCGACTTAAACGCATGAATAATGATCGTTCTAAAAAATCCGTCCTTTGAAACGATGAGATGGCTGTAAATTGTGAACCACATAAAATCGTGTTTTTCTGCTTTAGTAATGATTGAAAAGAGGTGTAATGTTTCCAATCAATGCAACTTTTTAATTCAATTGTGGGAATTACAAATCCATTTTGTTGAATTTCGAGGTCGTGTTCGTATACAACATGTAAAATAACAGTATCATAAGTATGATCTAAATGATGTTTATGTTTATTCCAATCTGAAGACCGAACGTGCATCTCTACATTTCCGCACCAAATCATGTTATCTAACTCGATTAAAGCATTTTGAAAATCTGGTCCACTTTCAAAGCTATTGTACTTTCCATAATTCAATACTTTGAATTGATGTTTTTTACTAAATGAAAGCTGATGGAACGGAATGATTTTGTATTCCCAAAGATAATGTAAGTATTTTTCAATCATGATTTTGTGGTTCACAATTAAAGATACAAAAAAAGCGCCAAGTAAACTTGACGCTTTTTAAATTATTTTGTTTCCAATTAAGGATATTTTACATAAATCTTATAGGAAGGATTAGCAGCTGGAGCTGTTGCAGGATCGAATGTCATATTTACAACTCTACCTTCTGTTCTACGATTGTATTGATGTAATACTTCGTATAATTTTGGATTAGATGCTTTAAATTGATTAATGTATTCTTCTTTTAAAAGTACAGTTTCTACGCCATCCATATCGCCAGGTTTTGCAGATAAATATTCTTCTCCTTTTTTCCAAATTGTTCTTGGCTCACTTTCACCTTTACCAACTGGAATAATTCTACGTGCATCTAAGCCTTTTTCTTCAACTAAATACTTGTAACATGCTTTAGCACGATTTTCAGCTAATTTTTGGTTAGCAACATCTTTACCTCGAGCATCTGTATGAGAACTCAATTCCAACACCATTTCAGGATATTCTTGTAGTAAGTTGTAAACAAACAATAATGAATCTTGAGAATTAATTGTTGAATCCACCAACAATGACCATTGATTCAAAGGATACCTAACTTCAGGTAAACGAATTGGCTTGATTGGTAATAAAGCCATTTCAATAATGAAATTTTGACCTTCATTTAAATCAATCGTTGTAAACTGTTGACCTTTTTTATCTTCATGGTAACCTGCTTTCGAAATTGCAATTGAATACGTTGTGTTTTCGTTAATGTAACGACTGTCTTTTTTCTTATCCCAGAAAACAGAACCTTGTTTGTTTGTAAAACCTTCCCAAGTTGCTCCATCAGAACCTTTTACTACTACTTTAACATCAGCAATACGAGCAGATTTCTCGCCTAATTCATTAACAATGATTTTTAAATCAAATAAGTTTGGTGGCATTTCGTATGAGTAAATATCAGTATTGTATTTACCATTTGGGTCTTTTCTTTCGGAAGTGAAGTAACCTTTTTTATCTGATAATTCGTACAATGCATAATCATGGCTTTCAGAGTTAATTGGAGAACCAAGGTTTGTAGGGTTTTCCCATTTGTACTCATTCCCAACTTTAGCTGCTCTAAAAACATCTAAACCACCTAAACCAATCATTCCATCTGTTGCGTAATAAAGACTTCCATCTTTTCCAAAAGTTGGAAACAATTCATTTCCAGGAGTATTGATTTCTGGCCCTAAATTTTTAGGCGTTGCCCAACCTTTTTTCTTGTCAAATGTTGTGTACCATAAATCTTTCCCTCCTAAAGTTCCTGCCATATCAGCAACAAAGATTAAAAATTTACCGTCATCAGAAACACAAGGATGACCGATTGAAACACTATCGTTAGATTTTAAATCCAATTTCACAGCGTCAGTCCATTCGTCTTTCCCTTTTAATTCAGCAGTCCAAATTTCACATCCTAGATTTTGTTTTTTCTCATTTGGACAACGTGTGAAAAACATCATTTTACCACGGGCATCGAAACACATACTTCCTTCATGTTGATCCGTATTTACAACTCCTGATTTATCTGCTAATTTTGGCTCACCCCAGTTTCCTTTTTTATCTATTTCACTTACCCAAATATCCATATAATTTTCACAAGAGATTGGGTCTAAATTGTTACCCGTTCCACCTGCTCTACTTGATGAAAAATACAACTTTGTTTCTTTACGATCTGCAAACATGGGAGCCATATCGTATTCTTTTTTGTTAATTGCAGCTTGGTTAACAATAACGTGACGTGTTTTATTAGCAGCGAAATTTTTTGTTTCGTTGCAAGATGTAATTCCAACTTCTGCTAATTTATCAGAAGGAACTGCTTTTTTATATAACTTATAACTTTCTAATGCTTTGTCAAATTTCCCCATTAAACGCAACATTTCACCATTATAATAATAAATTTTTGGTTCAACAGTTTGGTATTCTAACAACAAAGCACGATCATACCACTCATTTGCTTCTTTAAATTTATCAACGTTTCTGTAACATTCTGCTGTTTTGAAAGCCATAGATCCTTTTAAGATCATTGCTTTCTCACCTTTTCTACCTAATTTAGAATAGGCATCTGCACATTTTTCAGCAGCTTCACAATAACGTCCCATGTTAAAATAATTTTCTGCCTCAACAACAGCTTTGTTTTGGGCCATAGAAATCAAGGCTACACAAGAAAATAATAGGGATAAAATAAAATTAGATTTCATATAATTCAACTAATAAATAACATATAAAACACTGATAAAGAATAAATAAAACGATAATTTTGTAAAAAATAGTATGCGTAGTTTATTTTCATCGAGTTGTAAAAATAAATAAAAAATAATAAAAAGCTATAAAAAACTGAAATATTAATCTTTTAAGGTGTTTAAAAATTAACAATTATTCGTTTTCATTGATCACATATGACCTCCATTTTTCTAAAACAGCTTCGAAACCTTCTGCTAAAACGGAATCAAAACGCATATATTCTCCAGAAATAGGATGCTCAAAACCTAATGTTTTTGCATGTAAAGCTTGTCCTGGGATTAATTGAAAACAATTTTCAATGAACTTTTTATATTTTGCAGTTGGCGTTCCTCTAGCAATGGTATCACCACCATATTCATTATCATTAAATAAAGGATGTCCAATATGTTTCATATGGGCACGGATTTGATGGGTTCTTCCTGTTTCCAATTTACATTCTATCAGCGTTACTAATCCAAAACGTTCAATTACTTTATAATGCGTAACAGCATGTTTTCCTAAATCACCATCTGGAAATATAGCCATCACTTTTCTGTTTTTTAGTGATCTTCCAATATTTCCGATTACCGTTCCGTCTTCTTTTACATCGCCCCATACCAAAGCATGGTATCTTCGCTCTGTTGTTCTATCAAAAAATTGTTTGGCTAAATGTGTTAATGCATATTCTGTTTTAGCAATAACCATTAATCCAGTAGTGTTTTTATCCAATCGATGAACCAAACCTGGTCGACCAAAATAATCGTGAATGCGTTGTGGTAAATTTTCAAAATGGAAAATTAATGCATTGACAAGTGTTCCAGAATAATTTCCATAACCCGGATGCACAACCATATTTGATGGTTTATTAACAATTAATAAAGTTTCGTCTTCAAATGGAATTTCAAGTGGAATGTCTTGTGCTATTAATTCAATTTCTCTAACAGGATAAGGCATAACAATTGATACCTCATCTTTTGGTTTGATTTTATAGTTTTGTTTTACAACAATAGAATTGACGAGTACATTGCCGTTTTTTGCTGCAACTTGAATTTTATTACGAGAAGTGTTAGGTAAACGATCTAATAAAAATTTATCAATTCGAACAATTTCTTGACCTGGATCTGCTATGAATCTGTAATGTTCAAATAATTCATCTTCCCCATTGTCAACTTCATCAATCTCTTCGTTCATTAATTTTTTATTAGTTTAAGCATTGTATTTGATCCATTTAATTTCGCGAAATAAATTCCTGAAATTAATTCAGCTGTATTCAAACTCGATTCTATTGCATCAATTATTAGTTGACCTGTTGCGGTATATATTTTTACGCCGGAATAATTTGGCGCATTAAACGTGACAACATCATCAAATGGATTTGGATATACATTAACCGGTTCAATATTGATTTCTGACACTGTTAATTCTTCGTCTAAAGCAGTTGAAAATACCGGACGCATCATAATTGATCCTTCAATAGAAGAGTTGATCCAGTTGATTCCACCATCAATACTATAATAAGCTCTGTCAGAACTATTCGTGTTTTTGTCAAAACCAATATTTAATCTATCTGCGTCGAATTGTCTCCACCCAATAAAGAAACTTGTTCCTACTCCTACTTTGATTGAATCTGGAAAATAATAGGTTGTGAATTTATTGCGTTCATTTTCGTAAACTGGTTGACGAGGGAAGAAAATATTATCTTGAAACAAAACGGATCCAGGTTCACCACCATTATTTTCCCAAACGGTTAATAAAAACAGCTTATTAGAAACATCATTTACTGAAGGAACAAAATGTAAGGATATTCCTAATAAAGAATCTGGCTCATAAGTATCGAACCTAAGTGCTAATCTAGCTTGTGCTGCAGTTGGACCATATGCTAATTCTGCTGAACCATCATCATAACTGTAATAATTGTAAAACAATTGTTTGCTGAATGTTGAATCATTTTGTGCAAGGTTTGGAAAAGGAGCTCCTGCTATTGCGGCTACATCAAATTCTTGAGAATTACCCGGCTTTAAAGGATCGAAATTATATCCTGTTGAAAAATCGTGTAAAGAAGTATAAGTTGTTCTTGGGCCATAATTAATATTCCCACCAGATAATGTTTGTGCATTTAATGTAAATGTTGCTTCAACACTATTATTATAGCTAACTTTTACTTGACCATTTTGATTGTTTTCAGTCAAATTACTTCCATTATGAACTGTAACTGCGACCTCATTATTCATTTTACCTAATGGGTTATTTTTGTAATGATCCCAAGGCACGGCTGTATAGTTTTTTAAAAGACTTCCAATTGGATAAGAAAATGCAAAATCTTTAAATAAAGTATCTTGTTTACCTGATTGCTTTCTTAGATTAACATAATCAATATGAAACATATCTAAAGCACCAGACAATCCTCCATAATTTTTAAATCGGAATTGAAAACCTTTCTTAAAATAAATTGGGTTCTCAAGACGAATATGACCTACTTTAAACACGTCTGAAGGCGCACCATTTGTACTCCAAACTCGTTTCCATTGATTTAATTCTTTCGCATAAAATTCAAGCACTAAAGAATCACTCATTTCAGGCATATCACCAAAGCCTTTAGGCTGGTATAAGAAGCTTAAATAAACAGAATCAGATGCTGAACTAGTTGATAAATCAATTGGCTTTGAAGTTAAAAAATCTGCATAATTTGAATTTGTTGTGCCAATTGCATATGGATACCCTTTATTATTAAGTCCGTCGAACGTTACAACTCCAAGTGTTCTTGGATTGTTTGCAAAACGATAATTATGGTAAGCAAAATCATCAAGCCAATAGGCATTTGGATCATTAATATTCATAAAAAACTGAGTAGCTGAATCTTGGTAATAATCTGGATTCGTTAAAAATAACGTGTCCGAAAGATCAGTTGTTGTTCCGCCAATCGTGTCGTAAATATAATAAGCAGGATACATTGGAGTTGATACATATACAACAGGATAATTTGTTAGATCTCCTAATTTGTTGGTTACAGGTGTGAAATTAGCATCTGTATAGGTATCCGTAGCAATATTATAGGTCCTTTTAAACGTAACTTGACTTGTAAAATACGTGCTTGTACTCAAGGGAAGGTTAGTAACACCATCTAAAAGTCGGAATTTTTTATCAAAAGTAACGGTTGGGTTAGAATAATCAGGAGCGTATTGTTGAAAATGATTTTTAGAGAATTCATCAAAAAATGGAAGTGACAATGTGTCTAGATGATAAATAAAAGTACTATCAAATGAAGTGGAAGCTTTGTATTCATTTGAAGAATTTGGAGCAATAAGTTCTGGATTAATAGTAAGGGCCCCAACAGATTCATATTGAGCCATTGCTGGAAAAGCTATTATTCCAACTATAAAAAATAAAAAAAATCCTTTCATTTAATGGTCGTAATTAAATTTAAGGTACTTGATTTCCGTCTACAAAATTCTTTGTAGCATAAACTGTAATTGTTGTACCTGCTGGAATTAACATTCCCTCCACAAATTCAGGTGACTGAGATTCAATTTTTGCTGCAAGAGAATCTTCATAAGTAACACATTCATTACAAACAGGTAAAAAACCAAATGCTCCTAATTCAGTTAAACGTACTTTAGCTTCAAAAATTGTTAAACCGTATAAATTTGGAATTTCTGTCGGCTCACCGGCATCATTTTTCCCTACAATCAACGTAATTGTTGCACCAACAGGTACTTTTTGACCTTCACGAATTTCACTTCCTTTGTAAAGTTGTTTCAAAACCGCACCATTTGCTTCATTTGTTGGCTGGTATTGAATTCTGAATTTCAAACCTCTATTATTCAAAATGCTTTCAGCAAAACGTTGTGATTTATCAATTAAACTTGGCATTTCAACTAATTGAGAACGTTTTGAAACTTTGAAACGAATAATTCTATCTTCTTTAACGAATAATTTTGAAAAAGCTGTTGCTCTTGGATCTTGACTGATGATTGTTCCTTCCGGTTTTGTAGGGTCGTAAATCGTTTCAACTACTTCATATTGTAAGTCTAGTTCTTCAATTTGAGCCCCAACAGTATTAATGTTTTTACCCGTAAAATTAGGTACAGCAATATAATCTCCGTGATTGGTGTAGGCGTCTAAATAAAACACCATAATTGAAACAATTAAGAGGTAAGCTAAAACAACTAGCCCTAAATGCTTCAAAAAGTGCTTTGACCAAACAAAAGCTCTAAGATTTTTAATAAATTCCATAGTATTTTTCAATGCACAAATATAAAAAATATGCGCTTAGCGTGAACTTTTTTTTTCGACTAAAAATTAAGTGATAATTCATGTGATTTATAAAATTCTTCAATATAGGAAATCGCATCATCTGAAGTATCAACCAACGCAAATTGATCTAAGTCATCTTGGTGAATATTTTGCTCTTTTTCTAACATCGTTGTTTTAATCCATTCAAGCAATCCTCCCCAATAATCCTTTCCAACCAATACAATTGGACGTTTATTAATTTTTTTTGTTTGAATTAACGTTAATGCCTCAAATAGTTCGTCCAATGTTCCAAAACCACCTGGGAGAATTACAAAACCTTGTGAGTATTTTACAAAAATGACCTTTCTAACAAAAAAGTAATCGAATTCTAAATTATGTTCTCGATCAATGTAAGTATTGTGATTTTGTTCGAAAGGTAGATCAATGTTTAATCCAACGGAAGGTCCTCCACCTTTTTGAGCACCTTTATTGGCCGCTTCCATAACTCCAGGTCCTCCGCCTGTAATCACTCCATAACCTGCTTTTGCTAATTTTTCAGCAATCTCCAAACCAATTTGATAGTATTTATTTTCTGGTTTTGTCCGTGCAGAACCAAAAAGAGAAATACAAGGACCAATTTTGGCCATTCGTTCATACCCTTCAACAAATTCTGACATAATTTTAAAAATAGCCCAACTATCGTTGATTTTTATGTCGTTCCAATCTTTTCTTGCTGTATTCATACTCTAAATGTAAGAAATAATATTTTATTCGATTCAATGTAACTAAAAATACGTTAAATTAGCTGTAATGAAATCACTTACATTCCTACTCCTCTTTGGAGTAAATTTTATTGGGTTGTCACAATTCAATGAACACCTAACATTTGATAAAAAACGAACTATAACTGTAAACACAATTACTCTTGGTTTATGGGCTAGCTCCATTGTAGGACTTCAATCTACGTGGTATAAAAATATGCAAACGAATTCTTTTCATATATACAATGATGCATCCAACTGGTTACAAATGGATAAAGCAGGTCATTTTTACACAACATCAAAATTAAGTTTGTTGACAAGTGATTGGTATAAATGGACAGGAATGCAACCTAAAAAAGCGGCTATTATTGGAGCTGCAATTGGTTTAGGTTATCAAACTACTATTGAAATTTTGGATGGATTTGCAACAGATTGGGGTTTTTCTTGGGCTGACATGGCTGCAAACACAATGGGTGCAGGTGCGTTTTTAGTTCAAGATATACTTTGGAAAGAGCAGCGATTGATTCCTAAATTTTCTTATTATCCTTCACCATATGCTGCTTATCGGCCAAATGTATTAGGCGCAAATTTCCAAGAGCGATTGTTAAAAGATTACAATGGCCAAAGTTATTGGTTGAGTTTTAGTCCTGGGCATTTTCAATCTTTAAATTTTATCCCAAAATGGTTCTGTTTATCTTTTGGATACAGTGTAGATCAAAAACTAGTTGGAGATGAAGAAAACTATATGGGATTTCAAGCAAAACGCGAATTTTTATTTTCTTTAGATGTTGATTTCAGCCAAGTGAAAACATCAAAAAAATGGTTCAATTCAATCATTAAACAATTGAATTACATCAAAATCCCCTTTCCAACTTTGAGCTTAAAAAATGGAAGGATTGTTACGTATGGCCTTTATTTTTAGAGCGTACTATTTTTTAATGATAGTTTTCCTAATTTGTGAAAATAAGGTAGCGTAAGGTGTTCTTCCAAATGCATTAAATGTTGAATTCTGTGGCAATCAGAACCTACAAAATCAACCAATCCCTCATCGATTAATCGTTCTGCTTGTTTCTTTACACCCGGCCCATAATGTCCAGTTAATGAATTTAAGTTCACTTGAATTAGGGCCCCTTTTTCTTTGTATTCTATTGCTTTTTCTGAGGATCCATGGAAATATGGATACCGTTCAAAATGAGCAAGAATTGGTCTGTAATCAGCTAATTGCATTTCAAAAAATAGACGATGCTCATTGTCAGGTTGTGCGTGAAAAGAAAATTCAACCAACACATAGTTCTTTCCAAAACTGAGCACGTTTTTTTGTTGAATTTTCTCGATGAGCGATTGATCAAAATAATATTCAGCTGCTGCTTGAATTTCTAGAGAAATCCCTATTTCTTTTGCTGCTTTTCTCACATTTTCTAAACCAGCTAAAATAATTTCAGGTGTATTGGGATAAACTTCAGCCATTATATGTGGCGTCGTTATAATTTTAGAGTAACCCAACGTTTCAAATTTAGCTAGCATCGCCAATGTTTCGTCCATAGTTTTTGAGCCATCATCAATTCCTGGAATTAAATGGCTGTGCATATCTGCAATTAAGCATGATAAATCAAAAGGAACAGCTTGTTCTTTTTTTGAGAAAAGCGATTTGAACAAGCTCATTTATCGATTTGTATACATTTCGTTGTAATACGATTGGTAAGCTCCACTCGTCACTTTTTCCACCCATGATTGATTGTTTAAGTACCAATCAACCGTTTTTTCTAAACCTTCTTCAAATTGAATGGAAGGTGTCCATCCCAATTCGTTTTCTAATTTAGAAGCATCGATTGCATAGCGCATATCATGCCCCTTACGATCCGTTACATATGTAATTAACTGTTCTGATTCACCGGGATTTCTACCTAATTTATCATCCATTAATCGGCATAAATATTTTACTAATTCAATATTTGTCCATTCGTTTAAGCCACCAACATTGTAAGATTCTCCTATTCTACCGTTGTGAAAAATAGTATCAATCGCTCGTGCATGATCTTCTACCCACAACCAATCTCGAATGTTTTCACCTTTGCCATAAACAGGTAATGGCTTTTTATTTTGAATGTTCAATATCATTAACGGAATCAATTTTTCAGGAAAATGGTGACTCCCGTAATTGTTTGAACAATTAGACATTTTTATTGGTAAATTGTAGGTATGGTAAAATGCTGATACAAAATGATCCGAAGATGCTTTGGAAGCAGAATATGGACTTCTTGGATCATACGAAGTAGTTTCTTCAAACAATCCTTCTTCTCCTAAACTACCATATACCTCATCGGTAGAAACATGATGAAAAACATGTTCACCATCTTTCCATTTATCTTTTGCTGTTTGCAATAAATTGACCGTACCAACAACATTCGTTAATACAAACTCCATTGGACCTTCAATTGATCGATCCACATGAGATTCTGCCGCTAAATGAATAACATCTGAAATAGCAAATTCTTCAAACGCATTTTTCACATCAGTGATTGATGTAATATCACCTTTAAAAAAAACATAGTTTTCTTTGTTTTCAACGTCTGATAAATTTTCTAAATTTCCTGCATAGGTTAATTTATCAAAGTTAACCACCAAATAATCAGGGTATTTATCGGTTAAAAGACGGACAACATGTGAGCCGATAAATCCAGCACCACCAGTAACTAATATTCTTTTTTTAAATTCCATGTTTGAAAATTATAAAGACCAATATTCTAAGTCGTTGATTTTATTTTTAAAGATACCTTTAACATCAATGAACACACCTGTTTCATTTTTTAAGTATTTTTTAAAATCTGTTTCATTCATTGTTTTGTATTCGTTGTGATTAACAGCTACAATAATTGCATCGTAATCTTTTCCTGGATTTTCAGTTAAACCAATTCCATATTCGTGGATCATTTCATCTGAATCTGCATGTGGATCAACTAAATCTACGTGTACTGAAAATGATTTCAATTCATTAACAACATCTATAACTTTAGAATTACGAATATCACTCACGTCTTCCTTAAACGTTGCTCCTAAAACTAATACTTTAGAGTCTTGAATTACTTTTCCTTGTGCAATTATCTTTTTCACTGTTTGTTTAGCAATGTATCCACCCATAGAATCATTGACAAAGCGACCACTAGTAATCACTTTTGAATGATAACCTGCTTGTTGTGCCTTGTGTGTTAAATAATATGGATCAACACCAATACAATGTCCACCAACCAAACCTGGAGAGAATTTTAAGAAATTCCATTTCGTTCCAGCTGCCTCAAGCACGTCAAACGTATTGATTTTTAACTTATTAAAGATGATTGACAATTCATTCATCAAAGCGATATTCAAATCACGTTGTGTGTTCTCAATAATTTTAGCAGCTTCAGCAACTTTGATTGAAGTAGCTCTGTGAACTCCTGCTTTCACTACTAACTCATAGGTTTGTGCGATTTCATTTAAAGAATGATCATCACATCCAGATACAACTTTGATGACATTTTGAAGTGTATGTTCTTTGTCTCCTGGATTAATACGTTCAGGAGAATAGCCAACCATAAAGTCTTCTTTAAACTTCAACCCTGATATTTCCTCTAAAACAGGAATGCAATCTTCTTCCGTACAACCTGGATAAACTGTTGATTCAAAAACGACATAATCACCTTTTTTCAATACTTTAGCTACTGTTGAACTCGCTCCAATTAAAGGTTTTAAATTCGGTAAATTCGCATCGTCAATTGGAGTTGGTACAGCTACAATAAAAAACTGAACATCTTTTAAATCATTAACATTCGCTGAAAATTTAATATCGCAACCTTCAAAATCAGCAGCTACTAATTCATTACTTGGATCGATGTTTTGTTGCATTAAATTGATGCGATCTTGATTGATGTCAAAACCAATTACTTTGATTTTACGTGCAAATTCTAATGCAATTGGTAAACCTACATAACCTAGCCCGATTACTGCTAATGTAGCATCTTTCGCTACTAAACGATTAAAAATTGAGTTGTTCATTTCTTACTTTATAAATTCTTTCAATTATCTCAACAACTTTCATTCCTTCTAAGGCATTTGTTGTTGCAGATGTTCTTTCTTTTAAGGTATCAATTACGTTTTTTATGACGTAATTATGATTCGCTGCCGAACCTTTGTATGCGCCATAATCGTTACCTGGATTTGTAGGAGCCAATTCAGGCATTTCGTAATCTTTAATATTACAAACTTCTACTTCATTCATGTATTGACCTCCAATTTTTACACTTCCGTTTTTCCCAATGATCGTAATAGAACTTTCCAAATTTTGGTTTGCAACAGCTGTAGAATAGTTAATAGAACCCATTCCACCATCAACAAAGTCAAAACTTACAAATCCTGAATCTTCAAAATCGGTTGAATCTTGGTGCGTGAAATCAGCAAATTTTCCTTGGATATTATCGATGTCGCCAAATAACCAATACATGATATCAATGAAGTGAGAAAATTGCGTAAACAAAGTTCCACCATCTAAATCTTTGGTTCCTTTCCACCCACCTTGTTTGTAATAACGTTCATCACGGTTCCAATAACAATTCAATTGTACCATGAAAATTTCGCCCATTTTACCCGACTCAATCAACTCTTTAATCCAAACTGAAGGCGGTGAATAACGGTTTTGCATCACACAAAACACTTGCTTATTCACTTGTAACGATTTAAAGATTACTTTTTCACAGCTTTCTTTGGTTAAACCCATTGGCTTTTCACACACAATGTGTTTTTTAGCGGTTAAACCAGCAATGCTTTGTACTGCATGAAATCCGTTTGGTGTACACACATTCATTACATCGAACTCAATTCCTGAAGCGATTAAATCTTCAACCGTTGCGAAAAATGGCACTTCAAAGTCTACAGCATCGCATGCTTCTTTGGAACGTACATCTACCATGGCAACTAATTCCGCTTCTTGTTCTCTACGAATCATTTCAGCATGACGTTTGCCGATATGACCAGCTCCGATTACAGCGAATTTTATTTTATTACTCATGTTTATTTTATTCGAACAACGTGACCGTTATCCAATTTATATTCTTGTTTACTTTCAGGACAAATTGCCATGCCGTCAGCATTAAATTCTAAACGGTGACCAAATTCACTCATCCATCCAATTTGTCGCGCTGGATTACCAACGACTAAAGCGAAGGGTAAAACAGTTTTGGTTACAACAGCTCCAGCACCAATAAAAGCATATTCACCAATATCGTGACCACAAACGATCGTTGCATTTGCACCAATACTTGCTCCTTTACGCACAATTGTTTTGGAATATTGATCACGTCGATTTACACCACTTCTTGGATTGATTACGTTGGTAAAAACCATTGAAGGTCCTAAGAAAACATCATCTTCACATTCAACTCCAGTGTATAACGAAACATTGTTTTGAATTTTAACATTATTCCCTAAAATAACATTTGGTGAAACGACAACATTTTGTCCAATATTACATTTTTCACCAATTGTGCAATTGGACATAATGTGTGAGAAATGCCAAATTTTTGTGCCATTTCCAATAGAACATCCATCGTCAATTATAGCTGATTCGTGTGCGAAAAAATCCATTAACGAATGATGTATTTATCGAAATCATTGTGCTCCGTTTGCATCAATTCTTCTTTTGTTAAACTTAAAAAGTAGTCGTACGTGATTTTTAATCCTTCTTCACGACCAACTTTCGGCTCCCAATTTAGTATTTTTCGCGCTTTAGTAATGTCAGGCTGACGTTGTTTCGGATCATCAACAGGTAAATCTTTGTAAATTACTTTTTGATCTGTACCCGTTAATTTGATAATTTCTTCCGCAAAATCAGCAATCGATATTTCAGAAGGATTCCCAACATTTACTGGTTCAGCGTAATCTGAATGCAATAAACGAACAATTCCTTCCACTAAGTCATCTACGTAACAAAACGAACGTGTTTGAGAGCCATCTCCAAAAATTGTTAGATCTTCACCTCGCAAAGCTTGACCAATAAAAGCTGGCAAAACACGACCATCGTTCAAGCGCATTCTTGGTCCATACGTATTAAAAATTCGAATGATGCGCGTTTCAACTCCGTGAAAATTATGGTAAGCCATTGTTATTGCTTCCTGAAAACGTTTCGCTTCATCGTACACACCACGTGGCCCAACTGGATTCACATTTCCCCAATACTCTTCTGTTTGCGGATGTACCGTTGGATCACCATACACTTCTGATGTAGAAGCAATCAATACTCTTGCCCCTTTCGCTTTTGCTAAACCCAAACAATTATGTATTCCCAAAGATCCAACTTTTAAAGTTTGAATAGGAATTTTCAAATAATCTATAGGGCTTGCAGGAGAAGCAAAATGTAAAATGTAATCTAATTCTCCAGCAACATGTATGAATTTCGAAACATCATGGTTGTAAAATTCAAAATGTTCCAATTTGAATAAGTGTTCAATATTTTTAAGTCGACCCGTAATTAAATTATCCATTCCAATTACGTGGTAACCATCTTTGATGAAACGATCACACAAATGTGAACCTAAAAATCCAGCTGCTCCAGTTATTAATATTCGTTTCATCTTATTTATTTATTAATTTTCTTCCGATACTGCTGTAGAAAAATCCTTTTTCAGACATTTCATCCATGTCAAATAAATTTCTTCCATCAAACACAACCGCATCTTTCAATAAGGTCTTGATTCGATCAAAATCAGGATTTCTAAAAATTCCCCATTCTGTACAAATTAACAAAGCATCTGCGTTTTCCAAGATAGAATACTCATCCGTTCCATAAACGATTTTATCACCAATTAAACGCTGAACGTTTGGCATAGCTTCTGGATCAAAAGCTGTGATTGATGCTCCTGCCGCAACTAATTCATCGATCATATACAATGCTGGTGCTTCGCGAATATCGTCTGTATCTGGTTTAAAAGCCAATCCCCACAATGCGATTTTTTTTCCGTTCAAATCACCTTTGAAGTAATTTTTGATTTTTGGAAACAATACCGTTTTTTGGTTTTCGTTCACCTGCATGACTGCTTGTAAAATCTCAAAATTGAAATTTGCTTCGATTCCAGATTTATGCAATGCTTGCACATCTTTTGGGAAACAAGATCCACCGTACCCTATTCCAGGAAATAAAAAACGTTTTCCGATACGTTCATCAGAACCGATTCCAATTCTCACTTTGTCAACGTCTGCACCTACCAATTCGCAAAAATTGGCGATTTCGTTCATGAATGTAATTTTTGTTGCAAGAAACGCATTCGCTGCATATTTTGTCAATTCCGCAGATTTTTCATCCATAAACAAAATTGGATTTCCCTGACGGACAAAAGGCTTGTATAATGTCTCCATTATTTTTTTAGCGCGATCATCAGATGTTCCAATAACAACACGATCTGGCTTCATGAAATCGTCAACAGCAAAACCTTCACGTAAAAATTCTGGATTTGAAACAACAGCAAAATCAACTTTTGCATTTGCTTTGACTGCTGCGTATACTTTTTCAGCTGTACCAACTGGCACAGTACTTTTATCTACAATAACTTTATAATCCGTAATGATTTTTCCTAGATGATCTGCAACACCTAAAATATACGACAAATCAGCTGAGCCATCTTCTCCT
>JAGNZC010000010.1 GCA_017984635.1 Crocinitomicaceae bacterium | reverse complement strand
CCTGCAACGACCAAATTTCTAGTTATCCAATTGTTTTGACGCAAGAATGGGTGGCAACTTTCGATTGAATTTCTTCCGAATGTTCCGTAACGCAAATGCCCTAAAAATAATTCTCCTGTAAATCCAACGTTCTTTTTTAAATAGTCAACATCTTTTAAATGCGCTGGATTTTCTTCCCCAACTTGTTTAAAACGATTGTTGATTTGATCAAAAATATCCTGAATTGGTTTACTGTCAATCGAACGCAAACGAGAAATATAACGTTCCCCAGCATCCATGTTGAATTTAATGTTGGCAACACCCGCTCCATCTTGGCCACGATTGTGTTGTTTTTCCATCAATAAATGAAGTTTACTTAGTCCGTAAAATGCCGTTCCATACTTGTCGAAGTAATACTGAAGAGGTTTTTTTAATCGAATAAGTGCAATCCCGCACTCGTGTTTTATTGCATCGCTCATGCCTAACCTTGGATAATTTTAAGTGCAAATTTAAGGTTTTATTTACTGAAATTAAGAAAAAATAAAGAAACTTTTCAATACTTTAAGCAACCTTTTTGATTAGAAATAGGTTATAGTTTAGGTTAAATAGATTATATGGTGTTGATTCAATGGAAATTCATTAAATTCGTTACTGATATGAAAAAAATAGGTTGGTTTCTTTTATGCTTGATCGTTTCTTTAATAGGGAACGCACAAGATATAAATTGGATCCATCCTAACAAAGGTCAATGGGACAATTCTATCCTAAGTAAAGTTGATTTGAATCAAGGCGACTTTTTAGTTGGCAACAATGGATTTGCTTTTTTTCTTCATGAAGCCAAAACAAAACACAAGCACCATAAAACCAATAAAAAAGAGGATGAAGACTCTCTTTTCAAACTACAGACTATTCAACAACATTTTTTAAACTCAAATTGGTCCTCTGAAATAAGTTATGAAAACCCATCGAGTTGGTATAAAAATTATTTCTTAGGATCTGACTCAACAAAATGGAAATCAAAAGTTTTCAGCTATGAATCTACTCGTTATAAAAACATTTACCCTGGAATTGACGCTGTATTAAATGGGAAAAACAATCAGCTACAATATATTTTTCAATTAGAACCAAATGCAGATCCCACTTTACTAGTGGCTCAAATCAATGGAGCCAATTCCATCAATATATCCCAGAATGGTGATGTAATCATTGCTCATCGTTTTGGAACGATAACTGAGTCAAAACCGATTGCTTGGACAGAAAAAAATGGTATAAAAAAGGATGTAGCAATTGAATTTAAACTTGTAAATAATCAACTTTCTTTTGTTTTTCCAGCAGATTATGACCATTCAGCAACATTAACCATAGATCCATTTTTGGTTTTCTCCTCGTTTACAGGCGCTACAGCGGATAATTGGGGAATGACAGCAACACCTGACGCAGCTGGGAATCTGTATGCAGGTGGTATCGTTTTTACAGGGGTTGGAAGTTACCCAACAACTACAGGTGCATTTGATTTAACAATAAATGGCGGTTACAACTATAATTATACGTTCAGTGGTGGTGTTTTTTCAATGACTGGTTTTGATGTTTCTATCTCAAAATTTAATGCAAATGGTACTAATTTAATGTATTCCACTTATTTAGGCGGAGCAGGTAATGAAGCACCACATAGTTTGGTGGTTGATTCACTCAATAATTTGTATGTATTTGGGGTAACGGGTTCCAACAATTTTCCAACAAACAATGGGTGTTATGACAATACCTTTAATGGTGGGCCAGCAATTGCTGAAAATGAATTGGGCTATAACGGAACTGACTTATTTATTACACGATTCAATGCTGCTGGATCTGCATTAATTGCATCAACTTATATCGGAGGAACTGGAACTGATGGCGTGAATATAGGTGCGTTGAATTACAATTACGGTGATCCATTTAGAGGTGAAATTATAGTAAAAGATAATTTTATCTATGTCTCAAGTAGTTCTCAATCGTCTGATTTTCCAACCGTTGGAGCTAGCCAATCGACGCTAAATGGAAGTCAAGACGCTGTTATTTTAAAAATGAATACAGGTTTAAGCAACTTAATTTGGTCTACGTATTTTGGTGGTAGTCAATTAGAATCAGGTAATTCCATTCAAATTGCTAGTAATGGAAATATTTTTGTTACAGGTGGGACGAATTCTTCTAATTTACCAGTTATTGCTGGGAATGACCTAACATTTAATGGAGGTATATCAGATGGTTTTTTAGTGAAATTGAATGGCACAACTTCTACACAATTAGCAGGAACTTATATTGGCCAAGGAGAATATGATCAATCCTACTTTGTTCAATTAGACTTAGATGACAATGTGTATGTATACGGACAAACAGAAACCGCATGGCCGATATCTCCTGGAAAATATGGCAATACAAATGCGGGGCAATTTATTCGAAAATACAACAATAATCTTCAAACAGTTCTTTGGACAACAATGATTGGTGCAGGTACAGGTCATCCTGAAATTTCTCCAACCGCTTTTTTAGTATCTAATTGTTATGAGATTTACATTTCTGGTTGGGGAGGTAATATCAATACAAATTATAGTAATCAAGCACAATTTAGTTCTACAAACAACTTTCCTACTACGCCAGATGGATATCAACTAACAACGAATGGATCTAACTTTTACATTGCTGTCTTAGGCCCTAATGCAACTTCATTGAAATACGGGACATACTTTGGTGGTGCTACTTCAAGTGATAATCACGTAGATGGAGGAACTAGTCGATTTGATAAAACGGGAAGAATTTACCATGCAGTATGTGCAGCGTGTGGCGGAAACAATTTTGGTTTTACAACAACACCAAGCGCTTGGTCGCCTCAAAACCCGAGTACAAACTGCAATTTGGCGGCGTTTAAATTTGAATTAAACGTAATAGATGCCGTTGTAAATAATCCCGCTCCTTTAATTTGTATTCCTGCTCCTGTTATTTTCTCTAATAATAGCACCAATGGAAATTCATTCTTATGGGATTTTGGTGATGGTTCAACATCTACACAACTAAATCCTTCCCACAATTATACTGTTGCTGGGGATTATACCATCACACTGATTGTTGCTGATTCAAATGGTTGCTTTACGTCAGATACAACTAGTTTTGACATTTCGATTGGTTCATTTCAAGGAGGAGTTGTTCAACCAAATGGATCAATTTGTCCCGGGGAAACGTATCAATTAGAGGCCTATGGAGGAGCAAACTATGAATGGTCACCAGCTAATCTTGTTAGTGACGCATTTATTTCAAATCCAATAACAACCATTAATCAAACTACCACTTTTACAGTCATTATTTCTGATAGTTGCGGAATTGACACATTACAAACAACCGTTTTTGTATTTAATGATGTCTTTAGTATTGCGAATGATACTTCCTTATGCATCGGCAATTCAGTTCCAATCTTCGCTAGTGGCGGAGGTTCATATAGTTGGTCACCAGCCAATACATTGTCTAACAGCATTATTTCAAATCCAATAGCAACACCAACTAATACGACAACTTATAACGTCACAATTTCTTCTCCAAATGGTTGTATTTATACTGATTCTGTTGTAGTTGTAGTCTTTTTTGATAGCCCCACACCAAATTTAATAGACACTTTAAAAATCTGTAAAAATGCAATGGGTACATTAACTGCATCTGGAGCAGATTCTTATTTTTGGTATCCGAATAACACTATAAACACAGTGAATGGCCCAACAGTAATGGTTAATCCTTTAATTGATCAATTCTACTATTGTGACTTTACAAATGCATGTGGAACATTAACAGATAGTGTTTATATTGATGTTATTTTCCCTGCAATTGTCGCTGGAAATGACACAATAATTTGTTTAGGAGATGGCGCAAATCTTTGGGCAACAGGTGCCGTAAGTTATCAATGGTTACCTGCCGCTAGCGTTAATTTTCCAACTTCAAGTTCTGTGATAGCCAGTCCTACACAAACGACTACCTATACAGTAATTGGAACAGACGCAATTGGTTGTATTGATACAGCATATGCGACTGTTACGTTATTTCCAACTGCCTTTGTTCAAACTAATCCAGATGTTTATGCCATTCCTGGAGATGAGATTCAATTGAATGCAACCTCAACGACACCCGGAAATTATACCTGGTCACCTAGTTCCTATTTAAGTTGTGTTAATTGCCAAAATCCATTCACTGTTACGGAACAAGAAATCACCTATACAGTTGAGTATACAGATCAAAATGGGTGTAAAGCAAAAGATAATGTAACTATTTACTTTCAGCCTTTGGTATACATACCAAATACATTTACACCTAATGACGATGAACACAACCAAACATTTTCAGTAACAGCATATAACGTTCAATGGTTTGAATTAATTATATATAATCGCTGGGGAGAAGAGTTGTACCAAATGACATCAACTTCAGACTTCTGGGACGGAACGTATAAAGGTTATAAATGCCAAGACGGCACTTATATTTGGAAATTAACTTATAAAGATTTAAAGAATTACATAACCGAACAAAACGGACATGTAAATTTAGTTAGATAAATTTTTCATCTGCTTCCATAACATGTCCACAAGATTTACATGTTCTTAAAGCTTCAGAATTATAATATTCTTTGAAACGTGGTAAAAAATCATTTTCTATATTCGATAATGGAAAACGGTATTCATGCAATTTATGGTTGCACTTTTCACAAAACCACATCAATCCATCGATTAAATCTGTTCCTTTTCTTACTTTTTCAATAACTAATCCAACTGTATTTGGACCACGCATTGGAGAATGGGGTGTGTTTCCTGGTAATAAGAACATTTCTCCTTCTTTAACTACTATGTCTTTAGCTTTTCCTTCGTGTTGAATTCGAACTGTTACTTGACCTTCTAACTGGTAAAATAATTCTTCACTTTCATTGTAATGGTAATCTTTACGCGCATTTGGGCCACCAACAACCATAACAATAAAATCACCAGCTTCTTTGTAAAGATTTTTATTTCCAACCGGAGGTTTTAATATATCACGGTTTTCATCAATCCATTTCTGCAAATTAAAAGGTGCTAACATATCTACTAATTTTTAGGTAAATATACTAAGAATGTTGTTATTCAATTTCAAAATAGTTGATTTCTATTTTATTGAGAATGATTCAATACAAAATAGAATGAAAAGTATTAAGCAAAAAAAAGGACACGTTAAGTGTCCTTTTAATTTTATAACAGTGGAAAATTTAGTGTTTCCCTTTTTCAGAGCAACATTCTTTTTTCTCTCCTTTACATTCTGATTTACCAATGAATTTACCATCAGCTCCAAAATGTGCTAAACACATTTCTTTTTCTTCTTTTGTACAACCTTTATCGTCACACATTTTAGCGCACTCATCTTTTGTCATTTTAGCACACTCTGTCATGTCACATTTACCAATCATTGTTTGACCAGCAGCATGTGGGTGACATACTTTCATATCAGCAGAACATTCCATTTTAGCTGGACATTCTTTTTTGTCAGCTGAATGACCATTTCCTAAGATTGGAGCGATAACTAAACCAATTAAACATGTTAATTTAATTAAGATGTTCATTGAAGGTCCAGAAGTATCTTTAAATGGATCACCAACTGTATCTCCAGTTACTGCCGCTTTGTGAGCATCAGAACCTTTGTACGTCATTTCACCATTAATTTCTACACCTGCTTCAAAAGATTTTTTAGCGTTATCCCAAGCACCACCTGCATTGTTTTGGAACACAGCCCATAAAACTCCTGATACAGTAACTCCAGCCATATAACCACCTAACATTTCTGCGATCAATTGGTTATTATCTCCGTATACTAATTTACCTAATAATACAATTGCAATAGGGAAACCAATCGTTAAGATTCCTGGCAACATCATTTCACGTAATGCAGCTTTCGTAGAAATTTCAACACATTTACCGTATTCTGGTTTACCAGTTCCTTCCATAATTCCTGGAATTTCTTTGAACTGACGACGAACTTCGTATACCATATCCATGGCTGCTTTACCAACTGAATTCATTGCTAATGCAGAGAATACAACTGGAATCATACCACCAACAAATAACATCGCTAATACAGGTGCTTTGAAGATGTTAATCCCATCAATACCAGTAAAAGTAACGTAAGCAGCAAATAAAGCCAAAGATGTTAACGCTGCAGATGCAATCGCAAATCCTTTCCCTGTTGCAGCTGTTGTGTTACCAACTGAATCCAAAATATCTGTACGTGTACGAACTTCTTTAGGTAACTCACTCATTTCAGCGATACCACCTGCGTTATCAGAAATAGGTCCGAAAGCATCAATTGCTAATTGCATAGCTGTTGTAGCCATCATGGCAGAAGCTGCTAAAGCAACACCATAGAAACCTGCTAAACCATAAGATGCCCAAATCGCAGCAGCAAATAATAAGACTGTTGGGAATGTTGAAATCATCCCAGTCGCTAAACCTGCAATTACGTTAGTACCTGCACCTGTTGAAGATTTTTGAACGATTTTCAAAACTGGTTTAGTACCTAATCCTGTGTAGTATTCTGTTACAGATGAAATAACACCTCCTACAACCAATCCAACGATTGTTGCATAAAATACACGCATCGATGAAATATCTTTAATTCCTTCACCGAAGAAATTCATTTTCATTGTTGCAGGCAACATATAATCAACTAATACATAACAAGAAATAGCAGTTAAAACGATAGATACCCAGTTACCGATGTTTAAAGCACCTTGAACTTGTTTTTCTTTTGCTGAATCACTTTTAATTTTCACCAACATTGTTCCGATAATTGAAAATAAAATTCCAAAACCAGCAATTGCCATTGGTAATAAAATTGGTCCGATACCACCAAAACCTTCTTTGACGATGTCACCACCCATATCTTTAATTACATAGTTTCCAAGAACCATCGCGGCTAAAACTGTTGCAACATAAGAACCAAATAAATCGGCACCCATACCTGCTACGTCACCTACGTTATCACCTACGTTATCTGCAATTGTAGCAGGGTTACGAGGATCATCTTCTGGAATTCCAGCTTCAACTTTTCCAACTAAATCAGCACCTACGTCAGCAGCTTTTGTATAAATACCACCACCTACACGTGCAAACAATGCAATTGATTCAGCACCTAAAGAGAATCCAGCTAATGTTTCAAGAACGATTGTCATTTTATCTGTTCCATCAACACCCCAAACGCCTCCCATGAAGAATTGGAAGAAAATAATAAAGAAAGCAGTTAAACCTAATACAGCTAAACCTGCTACACCTAATCCCATCACTGTTCCACCACCGAAAGAAACTTTCAATGCTTGTGGTAAACTTGTACGAGCTGCTTGCGTTGTTCTAACATTTGTTTTAGTAGCGATTTTCATTCCCATATTTCCTGCCAATGCAGAAAAGATTGCTCCAAATACAAACGCAACTATAATTAAGATATGCGTAGTAGGTACAACAAATGAAATACCAGCTAAAACGATACTTGCTCCAACAACAAAAATTGCCAACAATCTATATTCAGCTTTTAAGAAAGCCAATGCTCCTTCATAAATGTAATCTGAAATTTCTTTCATTTTACCATCTCCAGCGTCTTGCTTTAATACCCAAGCACGCTTAGCCCACATGAAAAGTAGACCAATAATTGCCATAACAATTGGCACATAAATCATCATTGATTCCATAAATCTAATATTAATTTTAAATTATAGTAGGGCGCAAAAGTATAAGAATCCGCTAATATGTGCAAGTATGTAACTTAATATTATTCAATTGCAGCTATATTTTGATTACTATAAAAGCACTAAAAGACAAAAAACCCTTATAACTAAAAGCTTACAAGGGTTTAACTAACGATAATAAATTAGCAATATTTTTTTTTAAAGTTAGATTGAATACTAAATACTTGACTTTATTTTGTTTTTTAGTGTGGACAAATCCATTCCACCACTTTGTCTCCATAAAATCTCGCCTTTTTTAAACAAAACAAATGTTGGCACACCGCGCACTTTAAATTTCGCCGCTACTTCTTGATTTTTGTCAACATCAATTTTTAAAACGCGAACTTGAGAACCCATTTCAGCTTTTAATTTATCTAAAACTGGACTCATTGCTTGACAAGGTCCACACCATGTAGCAAAGAAATCTACTAATGTCGGTGTATCTGATTTTACGATGTCGCTAAATTTTCCCATATTGAATCATTTTTGCAAAGGTAGAGTTTTAATCTTATTTACTTTGTAACACACGTTACTTTTAAAGTTGTTCTTGTATAAATGTAAATATCAAATACAGGTTATTATCTTTGCAAGATGCAAACAGTAAAAAACACGCTCATCACATCATTAAAATTTCTCATTTTTTGGGTGATTGTTTTTGATTTTGAACGATTAATTTTTACGTTTCACAACTCGAACTCTATTGGGAAAATTAGTTTTTCGGAATGGCTGTATACCTTTGTTGCATCTTTACGACTTGACATAGCAACTGGAGCTTTATTAAGTATACTTCCACTTTTACTATATGCACTTCATCAACTCGTTAATTCAGTAATTACAAAAAGATTATTTTACACCCTATTCTTCATCGAAATAATAGTTTGTGCTTTAATTCATGGTGGAGAAATCAATGCATATACAGAATGGAATCATAAATTGACAACGCGCGTTTTTACTCATTTATTGAATCCAGATGAAGTTGTAAGAACCGCTGATTACAGTATGACCATTTGGTTTTTAGTTTATGCATTGCTTGAATCATTTGTTGGATATAAATTAATGCGTTTATTCTTTAAAGATATTAAACCGATTCCTCCTGCTAAAAAATGGTTGAATATTCCAATAGTCGTTTTCTTATTTTCTCTATTTAGTGGAATCTTTGTATTAATTGGTAGAGGTGGGACACAACAAATACCCATTAATATAGACGCTGCTTATTTTTCAAAAAATTACATTTCCAACGATTTATCTGTTAATTCAGTTTACTTTTTTGCGAAAAGCTTCTCCTTGTATCTAAAAAGTGAAAACAAAATCAATTTCCCTATAATTGATGAGAAAACAAGCAAAAAAGAATTGCAGGATTTATTTACTTATCCAATTGAACATTCGAATTTTGTGTTTACAGAAAAACATCCGAATTTTGTTTTCATTATTATGGAAAGCTGGACTGCTAATGCGATTGGTTCGATTTCAAAGTCGAAAAGTGCAACGCCACATTTTGATGCGTTAACAAAAGAAGGCATTCTATTTTCAAACATATATGCAACTGGTGGGACATCTGAAATTGGCAATGCAAGTATTTTTAGTGGATACCCAGCTTTACCTGAAATTTCAATTACGATGCAACCAGATAAACATCGAAAAATCCCTTCGTTGAATCAAGAACTGAAAAAATGGAAGTATACGAGTCATTATTTGTTTAGTGGTGATTTAAAGTATGGAAACATCGGAGGTTTTTTTACAGACCATGGATTCGATACTGTTGAAGATGAAGCTGATTTTCCAAAAAATTTACCGCATGGAAAATTAAATTATTACGATTCAGACCTCTTTCGTCTACTTATAAAAAAGATAAATGCTACGAAAGGCCCATTTATGCATTGTGCATTTACAGGTAGCACACATTCTCCATACGATTATCCAAAATCTGGGAAAGATAAATGGACAGGAAGTGAAGCAGATTTCATGAATTCAATGGTCTATGCTGACCAATGTCTATATAACTTTATTAAAGCGTGCAAAAAACAAGCTTGGTACAAAAACACCGTTTTTGTTTTGGTTGCAGATCATGGGCACGCTTCACCTGCATTAGAAAATCCAAATTTAGGCGGTTATTTCCATATTCCATTGTTATTTTTTGGAGAACCAATCAAAAAAGAAATGCGTGGTCAAGTTATTCCAACATTGGGATCTCAAGCAGATATTGTACGAACACTTTTATATCAACTAGGTGGTGATTATAAAAAATATAACTGGACAAAAGATTTGTTAAACCCTGCTTGTCCTCAGTTTGCATTGCATACAATTAACCGAGGTTATGGTTGGATCACGCCAAAAGGAAATTTCTCCTATCACATGGATGCAAAAAATTATCCTGATTTAACCTTTTCAAAAGCACAATTGAAACAGGAAGAAAAACGTTGTCATTCTTATATGTCATTGATTTATAATGCTTATAAAAAATTATAATATGTTTAAAAAGTTAGATTTAGAGAATTATAAAGTCATCTTATTCGCAGCATTGATTGCACGATTAATTGCCGTTATTTTTTCTCAAGGCTATGGTATGCACGATGATCATTTTTTAATCATTGAATCGTCTGCTTCTTGGGCCAATGGAACGGATTATAATGACTGGCTTCCTTGGTCAGAAGGAAATGACGGCCATCCTGAAGGACATAGTTTTTCTTATGTTGGTTTAAATTACATCTATTTTGCATGCATGAAATTGATGGGGATTTCCAATCCTAAGTTTTTAATGCTTGTGAATCGCTTATTACATGCACTAGCCTCTTTAGTCGTTGTGTGGTATGGGATGAAAATTACTGAAAAACTAAGTGCTAAAAAAAATGCTGTCACTGTAGGTTGGTTACTTGCTTTACTATGGGTCATGCCTAACTTATCGGTTAGAAACTTAGTAGAGATGGCAGCTGTACCTTTTTTAGTATTTGGTATGTGGATGCTTGTCAAAGGCTCAAAATTATATTATCTATTAATCGGTGGACTTTTCATCGGTATGGCAGTTTCTTTTCGCTACCAAATAGGTGTTTTTGCTATTGGACTTGCTTTCGTTTACATGTTCAAAAAAGAATTTAAATCTTTTTTACTGTTTTCCTTAGGTGCTAGTCTCACCTTTATTTTAACACAAGGAGTAGTTGACGGTTTCATTTGGGGTTATCCTTTTGCAGAGCTTTTAGCTTATGTAACGTACAACATGAAAGAAGGTACTCAATATTTACCTAATTCTAACTATGGCATGTATTTCTATGTTTTAGCAGGTTGCTTGCTCTTTCCTTTAGGGATCTTACTATTAATTGGGTTTTTTAATTCAGCAAAAAAATATTCAATCCTTTTTGTTCCGACACTTTTGTTTATTCTTTTTCATACATTTTATCCAAACAGACAAGAACGCTTTGTATTAAGTGTGTTACCATTTTTTATTTTACTTGGAGTAATGGGATTTGCATTGTTTAAACAAAAACCTTTCAAACAAAAAATAGAACGCATTTCTTACCGAATTTTTTGGATTTTAAACATCCCTTTATTGCTCGTTGCTTCTACGATGTATTCCAAGCAATCAAGAGTAGAAAGTATGTATTTTTTAACGACAACAAATGCGACAAATGAATTGATTTTAGCAGAAGGAAGTGCTACAGGGAATTTATCCATGTTGCCGAAATTTTATGCAAACAACTGGAAATGTGGCGTGTATGAATTAACAGATTTAAACCAATTAAAAGATTTCGAAGATAATCCAGCCTTTGATTTTATCTACTTTTTTGATGAAAAATCACTTCAAAAACGTATTAATATTTACAAGAAATTGTTTCCTAAAATGCACTTGGTAAAAAAATGCTATCCGAGTTTTATGGATGCTTTTTTACACAAAATAAATCCTCGCAACACCAATGAATACATTGAGATTTGGGCTACAGAATTTCAACAAAACAAAACACCTTGAAATGAAAGTATTAATTGTCCGTTTTAGTTCTATTGGAGATGTTGTGCTTACAACACCAATTATTCGCGCGCTAAAAAGACAAATTCCAAACGTTGAGATTCATTACATTACAAAAGAACACAACAAAGTAATAGTAGAGAACAATCCATTTATTGACCAAGTATTTACCATTCAAAAATCAATTACTGAATGTGTAGAAAAATTAAAAGCTCAGCAATACGATTATCTAATTGATTTACATAAAAACACGCGAACGCTTTCCTTAAAAAAACAATTGGCTGTTCCCTACTTAACGTTTCCAAAATTAAACATTGAAAAATGGCTCTTGGTTCAGTTTAAATGGAATCGTATGCCTAACATTCACATAGTTGATCGCTATTTCAAAGCAGTTGAAGCACTTGGCGTGAAAAATGATCAATTGCCTTGTGATTATTTTATACCAGAAAAAGAACAGGTTCAAACAGAAACAATGTTGAACGTTCATCCAAAATCATATTTAGCGATTGCAATTGGCGCACAATTCGCAACAAAACGAATGAATTTTGAATTATTGGAAAAAATCATTGGCCGTTTATCGGTTCCAATTGTTCTTGTTGGAGGTCCAACTGATGCTAATTTTGCCTTTAAATTAAAAAATCGATTTCCTGAAAAAACAATTAGTTCAGCTTGTGGAAATTTTTCATTGAGTCAATCTGCTAGTATTGTGCAACAGGCAAAAGCAATTTTAACCAATGATACTGGTTTAATGCACATTGCATCTTGTTTTGAAATTCCAACAATTAGTGTTTGGGGAAATACTGTTCCTGTTTTGGGTATGTATCCATATTTTCCTCGAATTCAAAATGCATACAGCATCCACGAAGTTGAGAATTTAAAATGCCGACCTTGCTCAAAAATAGGCTTTCAACAATGTCCTAAAAAACATTTTTCATGTATGAATGCTCAAAATGTAGCTGAAATTTTAGCTTCGATTGAAGAAAAAATGAACGGTTAATCCTCCAAGAATAATTTTTTCAATTCAGTTGCATCGCTTGCTTTCATTCTTCCAGCTAAGATCAATGCTAACTGTTTTCTTCTCAATGCACCTTCGTAGCGCATGATTTCTTCTTCTGTTTCTGGCACTAATTCAGGAACTTGAATCGGTCCACCATTTTGATCCACTGCAACAAAAGTATAGATCGCTTCATTGCATTTTTCACGACTTCCCGTAACCGGATTTTCAACGAATACATCTACAAAAACTTCCATAGACGAATTAAACGCTCGTGAAACTTTTGCTTCTAAGGTTACAATCGACGCATGATTAATTGGCTTTTGAAAAGAAACATTATTCACAGAAGCAGTAACAACGACACGTTTAGAATGACGTTGAGCAGAAACACTTGCAATTACATCCATCCATGCCAATAATTGTCCGCCAAATAAATTCCCTAATGTATTGGTATCATTAGGCAATACAATTTCTGTCGTGATTGCCAAGGTTTGTTGTGCTGTGTTTCTCTTTGTCATGCTCTAAATTTTTTACAAAATTACAACTATTGTCGGAATTTGTTCAATTATTATGCGCGTATCTGTTTCAAGGTATTGAATTCTTGCAAAACTGATAAATCAATTTGACTGTCCATTAAATTTGAACCATCTAATAAAAATAATTTCAATTGATTGGCACTGTGAATGGTTTCAAATAACTCTGAAACTTCTAAACCCGGATTCAATTTTTGTAATTGATTCAATAAAACATTCAATTGCGTGGAAGTTAGATTCATTTTTGTATCAAAATGCAAATGATCACGGTTCACTGTACCCGATAATGTAATTTCATTCGTTGCTGATAAAACGATAATATCTTTTAATTGCATTGTTTCTGTAAATCTTTTCATCTCTATTATTTTTTTGAACAAGACAAAGTTCCGATATCAGGTCGTAAACAATTTACGTTCTGATTTTATTTTCCATTTTTTCTAAAGTATCATTCAAAATTCTTAACTTCAACGCAATTATTTACAAGAACACACACGATGAAATACGATCGAATTGACAAACAATTATATTGCTCAAACCGCGCGAAGTTTGTAGCACAAATGAATGAAAAAGCACTTGCTGTATTCAATTCCAACGACATTTTTCCAATTAGCGCAGACAGTACAATGCCTTTCCAACAACACCGCGATATATTAGCATTAACAGGTGTTGATCAAGAAGAAAGTATATTGGTTTTATTTCCATCTGCTTCCAATCCTGCACACCGAGAAGTTTTATTTTTAAAAGAAACAAATGAAACAATAGCTGTTTGGGAAGGTGAAAAATTGACTAAACAAGCTGCCTTTGAAACTTCAGGTATTCAAACGGTTTATTGGTTGCAACAATTCCCTACGATTTTTAAGCAGTTAATGGCTGAAGCAACAAGCGTTTACATCAACACAAATGAACATTTAAGAGCTTCGACAGAAGTTGAAACCCGCGAAGACCGTTTCATTAAAAAATTAAAAATTGATTATCCAGCGCATAATTATT
Organism: Crocinitomicaceae bacterium; assembly: GCA_017984635.1. Lineage (GTDB taxonomy): Bacteria > Bacteroidota > Bacteroidia > Flavobacteriales_D > Crocinitomicaceae > M0103. The sequence goes on along the minus strand of JAGNZC010000010.1, from coordinate 57,677 downwards.
TGAAGAGTGCGCCAATTATGCATAAGATACGTTCAATCAAAGACGCTATCGAAATTGATTTGATGCAACGTGCGTGTAAAATTACTGAAGCTGGTGTTCGACGCATCTTGCCATTTATCAAACCTGGTGTTTGGGAATATGAAATTGAAGCCGAATTTGCTCATGAATTTTTACGCAACCGCTCTAAAGGATTTGCCTACACTCCAATCATTGCTTCAGGTAAAAATGCGTGTGTATTGCATTACATTGAAAACAACCAACTATGTAAAGATGGTGATGTAATTTTATTAGATGTTGGGGCAGAATATGCGAATTATTCGTCTGACTTAACACGCTGTATTCCGGTAAATGGAAAATTTACCACGAGACAAAAAGAAGTTTACAACGCTGTATTACACGTTAAAAAAGAAGCTGAAAAATTACTGGTTCCCGGAACAATGATGGCTGAATACCACAAAGAAGTAGGTAAATTGATGGAAGCACAACTGTTGAACTTAAAATTAATTGATCAAACTGATATTAAAAATCAAAATCCTGAGTGGCCTGCATACAAAAAGTACTTTATGCATGGAACCTCTCACTTTTTGGGATTAGATACACACGACGTTGGTTTGTGGCACGAACCAATTCAAGCGGGAATGGTATTCACCTGTGAACCTGGTATTTACATTCCTGAAGAAGGGTTAGGGATTCGCTTGGAAGATGACTTAGTTGTTCAAGCATCTGGTCAACCATTTAATTTAATGAAAGACATTCCATTAGAAGCAGAAGAAATTGAAGAATTAATGAATACGCATTAAAAAATGCATGACTTATTAAATTACAGGGTGTTTGGAAACGGACACCCTGTTGTATTTCTTCACGGATTCTTAGAAGATGTAAGCATGTGGGATTTTTTAGATACACCACAAATTCCTTTTCAAGCCATTTGCATTGACCTTCCAGGACACGGATTATCGCAACTAACAGATGACACACCTGCCTTAGAATTTATGGCTGATGAAGTATTAAAAGTTGTGGATTATCTGAAACTATCTGAATTTCATATTGTTGGACATTCAATGGGTGGCTACGTTGCTTTACTTATTAAAGAAAACAGAATTGATTGCCAGAAAATTGTTTTATTAAATTCTAACTTTTGGGAAGATTCTCCAGAAAAAAAATCGGACCGAATTCGAATTGCCGATCTTGTTTTTCAAGCAAAAGATTTATTTTTAAACGTTGCCATTCCTGGGTTGTTTTACAGACATAAACCCGATGATCAAGCCGTTACTGAATTACGAGAAATTGCCCGGAAATGTAAACCTGAAGCAATTGCCTATGCAGCATTAGCAATGCGTTCAAGAAAAAATCATGTTCAAACGTTATCTCTTTTTTCATCTGATTTTTTACTACTACAAGGGGCATATGACCCATTGGTTTCATCCGAAAAATTAAATGAAGAGTTGAACGGTTTAGCGATCAAAACAGTAGAAATAAAAAACGCTGGACACATGGCTCATCTTGAAAACCCATCCGACATAGCGTTTTATTTAATCGATTTCTTAGTTTGATTAATTGCCCGTGTCATTGAAAATCCACAATTGAACAATTGGTTGATGTAGTTTTGTATTCATATCGAATGATTTAAAATGTGAAAATTTTTATTTTTCGAATTTAAACGATTTAAGCCAAGTGAAAATTTTTACTTTTTAAATGGTTCAATCGATTTATTCTTCTGTCATTTAATTGCTATTAACGGTTGATTTTGTACTTTTAACTGCTACAAATTTGAGGTTTATTCAAAATTGAATAGTATATATTTAGTGGAAGAGAATCAACTCCACTACTAAAAAATAAAACGATGAAATTAAGAGCCTTAGTAATTGATGATGAAGAATTTGCAAGAAAAAACCTCATCATGTTATTGGAAGAATATTGTCCAGATGTTGAAGTAATTGGTGAAGCTTCCAAAAAAAGTCAAGCCAAAGCATTGATTGAAGCTTCCAAACCTGATGTGATTTTTTTAGACATTCGCATGCCTTCTGGTTCTGAAGGTTTTGAATTGTTGGATGAAATCGAAGAAAAAGATTTTCAAGTGGTATTTGTTACGGCTTTCAAAGATTACGCTATCCGTGCTTTTAATGCGAATGCCGTTTACTACATTTTAAAACCAATTGATATTGAGGAATTGCAGACGGCAGTTGAAAAAGTAATGGGCACCAAAAAAATCTTTGAAGAAGATCCAGAAAATTTCTCGACTTATTTTCAATCTTTACGCCATTTATCGGACGCACTATTGCGCAATAAACAATCCAATCGCATTGCAATTAGTCACACAAAAGGTCTGAAAATTATAGAAGACGATACCATCACACATCTAGAGGCAAGTGGAAATTGTACCACTATCTATTTCAAAGAAGGGAACCGATACTTAGACACGCGAACGTTAAAAACGTATGAAAGTATTTTAGATCCATCCAAATTTTTCAGAGTACATAAATCGCACATTATCAATTTAAATTTATTAGTTGAATACGTGAGCGAAGATGGACATTTTGCAGTGTTGAAAAATGGATTGCGCATTCCCGTTGCGCGCAATCGTGTAGCTGATTTCGTGAAATTATTGAAAGATTCAAAATGATAAAACGACTCAGTTTTCTTTGTTTGCTTCTAACGTTTTCACTGAAAACACATGGTCAATATTATTCATTTTTGAATTTTTCTACCGCACAAGGATTGCCGCAATCACAAGTTACGTCGATTGATCAAGATAAAAACGGGTATTTGTGGATTGGAACGTTGGGAGGTGTTGCCCGTTTCAATGGAAAGGAATTTGCAACATATACTTCACAAAATGGATTGTTGAATAACCGAATTAATTGCGTTAAATTCATAGATAACAAATTGTGGATAGGACACGAAGGCGGTATATCCATTATTGAAAAGAATAATATTCGTAAAATAAAATTCAATGACCCTGCTAAAAATGCTTCTGTTATTAAAATTATAACCTTTAAAAAGCATATAATAATCGCAACAAATAACAAAGGATTATTTGAACTAAAAGGAACCTCGATTGAACCGATATCTTTTCAGTTTTCAGCAATACAGCTTAAAAATGAGTTGAATTTATACGTTTCAAAATCGGAAGATTTACAAATAAGAGATTTATTAATTGTTAATAATCAATTAGTTGTTGCTACAAATGATGCGCTTATATTTTCGGATAATTTACGCAAATTTGATAAAATCAATACTGGATTTGACATTTCAAGTATTTGTGAATTCAACCAAAAAATCGCACTAACAACTTTCACGAACGGCTTGTATCTTTTCAATCCCACATCGAAAACGAGTCAAAAAATTACAAGTATCGATTCTGAAAGCGTACTCGTTCATTGCATAGCTGATAATCCAACTAAAACTTTGTGGGTTGCAGCCAATAATGGTATATACAAATTGAAAAATGGTCGATTGAAGTTTAGCTTAAATAAAGAAAATGGCCTGCAATCAGAAAGTATTCGCACCTTATACAAAGACCATGCAGGCAAAATCTGGATTGGGACAGAAGGGAAAGGTATCATTCAATTCATTGGTGAAAAAATGGTGCATTACAACCATACGAACGGATTAACTTCTGATTTAATTTTATCCATTAACAAAGATAAAAAACAACAGTATTGGATAGGTACATTAGAAAATGGGGTAGATATTTTAAGTAAAAACAACATTCAACATGCGTATAATTTTGAAAATAGTAATACTGTATGGACTAGTTTATTAGACGTCGATCAAAAAAATTGGTTTGGTACTAATTTCGGACTAATTGCCGTTACAAAATCAGGGAAACAACAGAGTTATTTTAAAGAAAATGGATTGCAAAGTGATAAGATTTCTGTGCTGTATTCAAAAGGATTTAATACTTTCTTTGTAGGCGGTTTTAATGGTGTTTCACTTTATGAAAACGGGAAATTTACACAGCTTAACTGCAAAGAAAAAGTCACTGTGCGATCGATTTGTAAATTTTCAAACAACTATTTTTGCGCCACTGATAAAGGAATTTTTGTCATCAAAGACAATGCGTTAATTCGTTGGAACAAATGGAATAATACATGTTACTCATTGTGTGTAGATGCTCAAAACAGAATGTGGATTGGGACAGAAAATGGCTTGTTTTACATCGTTAAAAATCAGTTAAAACGTTTTAATTTTTCTAAAACACCAGCATCCAATTTTATCAATTTCATAAATCTTGCCAATCATCAATTATACATTGGAACCAACAATGGTGTTTTTGTGATTTCAGCGATGGACCAACAGAAAATGCTGGTGAAAAACTATGGTATAGCTGAAGGAATTGTGGATCTTGAGACAAATATGAATGCCAGTTTTGTGGACAAAAAAGGGATGCTATGGTTTGGCACGCCTTCTGGATTGGTCAGTTTAAAATTGGAAAAAATCAATAAAAACAAAGAACGCCCACAACTGTCACTTAAATCGATTTTAATTAATTACCAAACTAATTTATTCAATAATTTTTCATCCAACTTCACCTCAACAACGAACCCAATTAGTTTAAATTTAGCTTACAATAAAAACAATATTACTTTTGAAATCGATGGGATTTCATTGACAAATTACTCCAAATTAAATTATCAATTTTATTTGGAGGGTCAAGATGAAAGTTGGTCACCACTTACACCCAATTCAACCATCACCTATAGCGGACTAAGTGCTGGAGAGTATGTATTTAATGCGCGAACGATTGATCAAAACGGGAATAAATCCAACGTGATTGCAATTCCAATTACCATTCAACAAGCATTCTATAAAACATATTGGTTTATCACTTTGATACTAATTGCAATTGGATTTGCTATTTTTAAATTAGTGAAATTAAGATTAGAACGTGAACGAGAAAAAAATGAAAATGAACGACTCGTGTACAAAGCAAAATTAAATAGCTTGGAACAAAAATCATTGAACGCCAGTATGAACCGTCATTTCATATTTAATTCCTTGAATTCCATTCAATATTTTATCAATACACAAGATCGTAAATCAGCCAATCAATTTTTAACCAATTTTGCGCAATTGATTCGAAAAAACTTGGATTCTTCCGAAGAAGGAAACATGGTTACACTTTCTCAAGAAATTGAACGCATCAATCTGTATTTAAGCCTAGAACAGATGCGCTTCAATAAGCGTTTTGTTTATGAGATTAATTGTCCAGAAGAAATAGACCAAGAGATCATTATCATACCTGCAATGATGCTGCAACCTTTCATTGAAAACAGCATCATTCATGGGATATTACCCAACGAAGAAAAAGAAGGGAAAATTACGGTTCAATTTTCGATCGAACAACCATCTACACTTGTCATTCAAATTGATGACAATGGTGTAGGAATTGAACACAGTATGAATAGTAAAGTAAAATACGATGGCGATCACAAATCGCAAGGCATGGAAATCACATCCAAACGGATCGATTTATTAAAAAAGATATCTAGTAACAAATTTGACCTTATTGGTCCTGTTCAATTAGAGAATGAAAACCGTTTAATCAATGGAACACGCGTTACACTCAAATTCTATATTGAACATTTGGAAAACTAATTTAAATTTTTTACTTTCGTATAGATTAATTGTGTCAAACATGAAAAAATTAATAAGTTTTGTTGTATTAGGTTTGGTTTTAACTGTTTCAAGTTGCCAAAAAGAAACAATTGTACCCAATACAGTTGATTCAAATCGCTTGAAGTCAGGAGCCGTTTTTGTAAATACAAATAACGAAAACAATGCAGATGCAACTTCTGATGGCGACATTACAGATCCTAACTACGATCCAGAGCGCTACAAACGCAAGAAAAAAATGTAATAAATAGTTAAACCTCACGCATGTGAGGTTTTTTTTTGCTTTACAATCAATCAAAAAGCCAATCAATAAATGATGCATACCACTTACCATTTTTAAATAAACCATACACATTATTTGAGTAATTTTCTTTTGTTAAGCATTAATACTACTGCTATGAAAGACAAAGAAACATACGTAAAGGATGATTTATTTGAATTGATTCAATCTCTTACAAAAACAGAAAAACGCTATTTCAAAATCTATGCTTCTCGCCACATTATCGGAGAAGAAAAAAAATCTATCTTACTTTTTGACTATTTAGCAAAACAAGCAAACTATCAGCACAAAGCAACACTTGAATATTGTAGCAATTTTATCAAAATGAAACAATTTTCAATTTCAAAGAATCGCTTACATACTTTTATTTTAAGTGCTTTGGACAGTTATTATGCTAATTCATCTGGTGAGGCTCAAATTTTCAAGTTGCTTCATTCGTTCGAAATTTTGTTTCATAAATCTCTCTATTCTCAATGTGCAAAAACATTGCATAAAGCTGAAAAATTAGCAGATAAACATAGCTTATTTACCCTTTTACCTGAGATACAAAAGCAACAAAAACGACTGTTTGAAACCAGTAAAAATACTGCAGCATCACCTGCTGCGATTGAACACCTTTTAGCAAGAGATTTACAGATTTCAAAAGAAAATGAACATTTTTCCACTTTGTGGTCAATTAAAAGCAAGCTTTTTTATCAAATTGCAACAAAAGGAAATGCACGCACAGACGACGAAAAAGGATTGTTTTCAATGTTTATTCAGAATATGCCAAAGAGAGAAGATCTCATTGGATTTGAAACAATTTATTTGTACCATCATATTTTAAGTGCGTATTATTTTGCCATTGGACAAGCTCAAACATCCTATGAACATGTATGTTTACTATTAGATTGGATGCAACAACATTCAAAAATTGATGATAAAAACACCAACCGCTACATTGCCCTTTTATCAAATGCAATCCACTTAGCAGAAAAATTAAACAATAAAAAGGCAGCGAATAACTTCTTGCAAACGTTAAAAAGTTTAGGAACTAAAGATCAAGTCATCCATTCTGAAGATTTACGTTTAAAGCATTTTGCAACTAGTGCAAGCAGTGAATTGAACCATTACATTCAACGAGGTGAATTGAATAAAGCCGAACTATTAATTCCAGCGATTAAAGAAAATTTATCCTATTTTGACTCCAAAATTGCTTTGCCCAAAAAAGCCTACATCCTATTTAAAATTGCCGTTGTACATTTAATGAAAGGAAATAATTCCATCGCTTTAAAAGAAATTAACGCTGTATTAAATCTCCCAGGAATAGAACAAGTTGAAGGAATCTATTCAAATGCCCAATTATTAGCAATTTTAATTCACTTAGAATTGAAACACCATGATTTCATTGCCTATTCACTTAAAAATACCCAACGTTATTTAAAATCCAGAAAACGATTATTTGCTTTTGAAACTGTGTTTTTAAAAAACATCAGTTACCTACTAAAAGCGAGTGATGCAATAGATGCGGAAGAACGATGGGAAAAATTATTCCACGAATTGTCTAAACTCAACTACGAAAGTGATGAATTGGAATTATTTGATTTTTTGAAATGGGCCGAAGCAAAAAAACAGAAAATTGCGTTTAGTTCGTTAACCTATTAATTCAAAAATGCTTCCAGCCTTGCGCTTTTAGAGTGATGGCAGAACCGTTTTTATCGACATAGTAGATGCCATCGTTTTCATTCGTGATGTGTCCAATAACCGTCATGTGTGGATTCCCTTTTATTTTATCAAAATCTTTTTGATCAATGGTGAATAATAATTCATAATCTTCACCGCCATTCAGTGCGCAGGTATTAGGATCCAAATTAAAATCGATTGCAGTCATAGAAGTTTTAGCATCGATTGGAACTTTTTCGTCGTAAACGTGGCACCCAACTTTACTGGCTTTGCACAAATGCAAAATTTCAGAGGCCAATCCATCAGAAATATCAATCATTGCTGTTGGCTTCACTTCTAACTCTTTCAAATAACCAATAATATCTTTGCGCGCTTCCGGTTTAAGTTGGCGTTCAATGATATAGTCGTGGCCATCTAAATCTGGCTGAATAGATGGATTTGCTTTAAACACTTCTTTTTCGCGCTCCAATACTTGTAAGCCCATGTATGCAGCACCTAAATCACCTGTTACAACCAACAAATCGTATTCTTTTGCACCTGAACGATACACCACATCCTCTTTTTTTGCTGTTCCTAAAACAGTCACATTGATCACCAAACCTGAAGTTGAAGAAGTGGTATCTCCACCTACTAAATCAACGCCGTAATTCGTACAAGCCAATTGAATTCCTTCGTATAATTCTTCTAACGCTTCTAATGGAAAACGACTCGAAACAGCTAATGAAACGGTGATTTGTTGCGCCGTTCCGTTCATCGCACAGATATCTGAAACATTTACTGCAACTGCTTTGTAGCCCAAATGTTTTAAAGGCATATACATCAAATTAAAATGTATTCCTTCCACCAACATATCTGTTGAAATCAATTGAACGGTATCTTCCGAAACTTGAATCACAGCAGCATCATCACCTATACCAACGAGCGAACTTTCGTTTTTTAATACAATGTTTTTAGTTAATTGATCAATTAATCCAAATTCACCTAAATCACTAATATCTGTTGTTTTTTCGCTCATGGTATTTTTTTTTGTAAAGTTACGAATTAGTTATCAATTCAATTTCATTCCTCTTCGTTTCTCAACCAACCATTGGGCTAAGAAAACCATTGGAAAATAAGCTAGGACCAAATCCGTTACATTGAACCAAAGCGGAGCTGGAAGCACTTTTACCATGTAGGCTCCTCCTAAAAAAAATAAAGCAGCAGCAAAAAAACTAAAGTATTTACTTTTCTCTTTCATTAAAACAAAAATGAGTAACGCAGCAATAAAAGTTCCGAATGCATGCGCTAAAAAGGGAAATAGAAAATGTTTTGCTTCCATGAATGGCATTGCTGCTATCAATCCTTTTTCGGTTGTAAGGTCAAACCCTTTTGGCATGGCAATGAGTTTGGGGCCTAAGTTGATCAAGGCCATGTTCACATTTGAACCAACAAAAATGGCAACAACAAAAATTAGACTATTAATAATTGCTTTTTTCATACGTGTAGCTTTTACTTTTACAATTTAATGACCACTTCATCTGATGGTACACGGAAACGTTCGCCCCAAATACCTTTTTCAGTTCCTTTTCCGACTGCTACAACCATGTTTATTTCTGCTTTACGTGGTAAGTTTAAAGCTCGTTTTAAGCGCAATTCATCAAAACCTTCTAAGGGACAAGAATGAAATCCCTCGGCAGCGATCCCTAACATGAAAGTTTGAGCAGCCAACGCACAAGATTTGTGTGTGACAATTCGAATGGAAGCTTTTCCTCCTAATCTGAAAAAGGGCTTCGTCAAACCTCCAAAAAAACTAATTGTTCTTCTAACGAAAGTGATTAGACCAAAAGGATCATTGGCATAAACCATTGGAACTAACTTAGAATAATACATCAGTTGGTTTTTCTGCATTTTATTAGGCTCTCCAACTACTGTTTTTTGTACTTGCTCAAAATTCCACTTGGCTCTTTTTTTATAAAAATCTCTTCGTGTAACAAAGACTACCAGATGTTTCGCAGTTTTAGCGGCACTTTGATTCAAACACAAGGGTGCAATTTCTGCTAATTTCTCCGGAGAAGAGACCCAATAAAATTCCCACAATTGCATATTACTGCTATTCGGAGACAATTGAGCGTGTTCTAATGCTGTTGCTATAACTTCGTCAGGTACTAACGTGTTTTCATCAAATACGCGGTTACTTCTTCTAAACTGAACGATTTCTTTAAAGGCGTTGGATTGCATATTGTATTCTAAAATGTATAAAACTAAAAAAGGTCGCCTACAGACGTGACGACCTTTGTGTTATTGCTTAAATCTTATTTTGCTGCTGCAAACTTTTGAGCAACGAAATCCCAATTAATCACATTGAAAAATGCATTTATATAATCAGGTCTTCTATTTTGGTAATGTAAGTAATATGCATGTTCCCAAACATCCATTGCTAAAATTGCTGTTCCTTTGCAACCTTCACCCATTACAGGATTATCTTGATTTGGCGTAGAACAAACTTCTAATTTACCATTTGTAACACACAACCATGCCCAACCAGAACCAAAACGTGTTGCGCCCGCTTTTGCGAACTCTGCTTTAAACGCTTCGAATGTTCCAAAAGCATCATTAATTGCTTGTAATAATTCACCTGTTGGTTCGCCACCACCTTTTGGGCTCATGCATTCCCAAAATAAATTGTGGTTCCAAAAACCACCACCGTTGTTTCTAACAGCAGGTTTATCTTTACAATTTTGTAAAATTTCTTCGATTGTTTTTCCTTCTAAATCCGTTCCTGCAATTGCAGCATTTAGATTTGTAATGTATGCTTGATGGTGTTTTGAATGATGGATTTCCATTGTTCTTGCATCGATATGTGGCTCTAAAGCGTCATATGCATACGGTAATTTTGGTAATTCGAAAGCCATAATTTATGTATTTAGTTACTATTATTTTGAATGATTCAAAATTAGAAATTTTTCTGAATCTAAATTGTTAATTAATGTTGTTTTATTGCTTGGTATTTTTTCTCGTAACGTTGGTACAAATCCGATTGGAAATTGGATGTTGGTACAAATGAACCATTGATTAAAATCAGTGAAACTTGATTGGTGCGCATGTCCAATGCATTTCCTTTAGAAACAAATAAACTTGCCGATTTACCTGGCTCTATGCTTCCAAAGTTTTCTGATACTCCCATGATTTTACAAGCGTTCAAGGAAATACTTTGAATGGCTTCTTCCTCTGTTAAACCATAAGCCATTGCTGTTCCAGCTTGAAATGGGAGATTTCGAGCATTCATTGCTTCCATTTCACCTTCATTTTGTAAACAAAATAATACACCTTCTTTTTGTAAAAGCGCTGGCAATTGAAATGGAAGATGAATCGGATCGTCTTCATTATCCGGTAAACTATGTGTTCGCCCTAACATTACTGGGATTTTTGCATCTTTTAATTTGCGTGCAACCAAGTAGCTATCGTAACCACCAACAATTACTGGAAAGGGAATGTCAAAATAGGTAACAAATTCAATAATATCATTTAATTGTTGTAATTCATTGGCATGAAAATAAATTCTTTTTTCCTGCGACAAACATGGCAACATTGCATTGAGCCTCAAATCTGTTTTTTCTACTGCATCACTCTTTTGATACGCCTTTGCTAATTTAAAAAAAGAATAAATCTCTTCCTTTTGTTGGATGTAATTTTTACTTTTTGATTTAGTCACAGCATCATCTTGCCAAGTGCCTTGAATGCTTTCCGGCCAATTCAAATGAATTCCGTCGTCTTTAAAGAGCGTTGCGTCCTCCCAATTCCATCCGCTTAGCGCCATCAAAGAAGATGTTCCAGAAATTCTTCCACCTCTTGGAGTAACTTGTGCAAAAAGCACTCCATTCGTTCTAACTGTACTAATCACTTTTGATTCCGCATTAAAAGCAATTTGAGAACGGATGTGAGGATTTAAATAACCGACCTCTTGAAAATCACGTGTTGCACGCACAGCATCAATTTCTGTAATTCCTAAGGTTGAATTTGGAGCAACAAATGAAGGATAAACATGCTGATCCTTTAAATCAATGATGGTATCCCATTCTGATTTATTATACTCGCAAGAAAGTGCATTCTTAACAAAATCAATTTTTCCATTTCGAATACCGATCATTGCAGTTTCAATAACTGAACCGTTTCCAATATGCAGGTATCCATTTAACAGCAAAATTGCTTGCTTTTTTTGACCATATGCTGACGTTAATAACGTGCAACATAAAATGATAATATACTTTTTCATATTCGTTTAATGACTGTTTTCTGAATCAGAACCTTCTTCACCTAGTGTATCACAGTGAAAATGTTTGCTTTTCTTTTTTACAAAAGGCTTAACTGTATTGTTTTCAGTTTGTTCTGCTACTAATTTGTTGATAATACGTGCGCGTTCTTGTGTGTTTTGAACTTGCAATTCAAGGTCTCTTTTTGCATCATAATAAATGATTCCATCTACAATAGTGGTAATTACTTTTGCTTCGATACTTAAAGGATTCGAGGACCAAATAACAACATCGGCATCTTTTCCTTCTTTTAAACTTCCCATTCGATCATCCAAGTGCAATAATTTGGCAGGATTCAAAGTGACCATTTTCCAAGCGTTTTCCTCTGACATCCCTCCATATTTTACAGATTTTGCTACTTCTTGATTAAGCCTTCTGCCCATCTCAGCGTCATCAGAATTGATTGCAACTGTTAAACCTTGCTCTTGCATCATAGATGCATTGTAAGGAATCGCATCATTCACTTCGAATTTATACGCCCACCAATCCGAAAAAGTAGAAGCTCCAACGCCATGTTTCAATAGTTTATCAGCTAGTTTATATCCTTCTAAAATATGAGTAAATGTATTGATTTTGAAACCCATTGAATCCGCTACATGCATCAACATATTGATTTCGGATTGTACATACGAATGACATGTAATATTTCGCTGCCCATTTAAAATCTCAACTAAAACATCCAATTCTAAATCTTTGCGTGGCTGTTCTCTTTTACTTTTTCCACTCAAATACTCATTCCATTCTTTTTGGTATTGTTTCGCACGGTTGAAGCCATCTATGAAAACTTGCTCCACTCCCATTCTTGTTTGTGGGAATCGGTTCGAATTGTAATCGCCCCAATTAGATTGTTTGACATTCTCACCCAACGCACATTTAATAAATTTTGGCGCATTAGGAATTAACAATTCGTCGGGATTAACTCCCCATTTCAATTTTATCAACGCTGATTGTCCTCCAATTGGATTGGCTGAACCATGTAATAATTGAGCACTTGTTACTCCTCCAGCCAATTGTCGGTAAATAGAAATGTCATCCGGTTGTAAAACTTCACCGATATTCACTTCGGCTGTAATTGCTTGACCTCCTTCGTTTACGCCTTTGTCAATGGCTATGTGGGAATGTTCGTCAATAATTCCAGCAGTAATATGTAATCCTTTTGCATGAATAACACGTGCATTTAAAGGACGAGCAAACGATCGTGCAGCTGTTTCACTGCCTACAAATTTGATTTTACCATCTGAGACAACAACCGTTGCATTCTTTAGAATCCCTTCTTTTTCATTGGTCCAAACAGTAGCATTTTCAAAAATTATTGCTTCTTTATTTGGTTTATTTTCAAAGCCATATGCTAAGTTCGGAAACCAAACTTTTCCTGATTTAAGGGAATCAGTTTGGGTTTTTGGATTTAATTCTTCTTTGTTTTTTTGTTTTTCATTTCGAATTGCTGACCATTTTATCCAAGATCCATTTGCAATTGTACCTTCTCCCTCTAAAACACCTAATTTTTCATTGATTTTCCCATGTAGATTCACACTTCCTTTTTCCTTATAAACATTGGTGTTAAATTGAATGGTAATATCTTTATCACTGATTTGAATAAATATTGGTTTTGTTATAGAATCTGAAACTTGGATCGTTGCAGAATAGTTACCTTCTTTCTCCATGATTTCAATTGGAAATGTCTGCTCAGCAATAAGCAAGTTAAATTTCCCTCCAATTTTGACCGTTTCCTGACGCTCTAAAATCGTTTGTTGTCCTAAATCCCATTTTTCTAATAAACTTGAATTTTCATTAAAAGGATTTTTAGAATAAACTAAAAAACTTGCTTTTTTCCCTTTTTCTAATGAGCCAACTAAGTGATCAATTTTCATCATTTTAGCAGGTTGAAGCGTTAGCGCATTTATAGCAGCGTCAATTGGTAAACCTCTTTTGATGGCTAATTGTATGTTTTTCCAAAATTGTTCTGGTGTTTTAATTCCTGTGCTTGAAATACAAATATTCACCCCGTTTTGAACCAAAATAGCAGGATTAGAAGGAGCTAATTCCCAATTTTTCAACTCTTTCAATGGAATTTGTCTTGCAATATATGGGTCTTTCACATCGTATGCATCTGGAAAATTAATGGGGATTACGAGTGTATTTTTAATCGTTTTTAGCACATCTCCCAATTGATACTCATTTCCAGAACCCAAATAATTAAACGAAAAATTAAATTCCTTCGCAATTTTAGCGGCACGAAGGATTTCAAATTTATCTTTAGTTTGAAACAACATGGGAAGTGGTGTCGATAGATTAAATTGATCTAAACTACTAACGTATTCTTTTTCTTTGGCAGTTTTATACCAATTCACATCTAAAAAAAACTGGCGCAACAAAGCAATGGATCCCATTTGAGATGAAGGATAATTATTCGTTGATGAACCCTTTTGAAAAGAGAAAAATTGACCTACAGTAGGTTCAATAATTGTGGTGCGCTGTTTGTAAGGTGATGTTGAAACTAGGACACCTGTTCCTCTGGCGATTCCATCATTTACATGTGAAACTGCAAAACCAAATCCCATTTTTTGTAGTTCAGTAATTGCTTTTTCATCAACAGAATAATGGTGTGACGCATTCAATTCAGGATGAATTGCAGGATTCCAATACCCACTTTTTTCAGAATTAATAACTGAAGGTTTAGTTATTCCAATTGCTGAATTGGTTTCGATAAAAGCAGGAAAAATAAACTTTCCTTCACAATTGATTTCATATGCATCAGAAGGAACACTGTTATTTTTTTTAACCTCTACAATCAACTCATCTTTTAAAAGAATACTCGCATCTTTCAATACTTCAGTTGGTGAAACATAAATTGTAGCATGCGTTAATGCAATCAATTTAGGCTTAGAATTTTGAACGCCATTTCCTGGTTTTAATTGAGCATAAAACGAAAATGGTAGCGCAAAAAATAGAATAAAAATGTTTTTCATAGTAAAAAAATTCAGTGTGAATTTACACATTTTTTTAAAGTCCTTTTAACGAGAAGATATTTGTTTGTTATAATTCTAAATAAGTGTATTTTTGTAAAAAAAAGATTATGTTACACGCACATTCAGGATTAAGATGGTTAGCATTGGCACTTTTAGTTGTAGCTATTATAAATGCAATCAGTAATAAAAGCAAAAACACTTATGCAAAAAAGGACAAAATGATCAATTTGTTCGCAATGGTTACCTTACATATTCAGGTAACGATTGGAATTGTAGTTGCGTTTATGTCTGGAAAAATCAATTACAGCGCTGGTTGGATGAAAAATCCACTTTACCGTTTTTTCGGAATGGAACACATATTATTAATGGTTTGTGCAGCAGTGTTAGTTACTATTGGTCGTAAAAAAGCAGAAAAAATAGAAGATTTATCTCAACGTAATTCTAAAATTGCACTTTGGTATACATTTGTGTTAATTTTAATATTAGCTGGAATTCCTTGGCCATTTAGAACTGCATTAGGAGGATCATGGTTATAAAAAAATCGTTGCTGTTTTTAGGCTTAATAGCGCAAGCGTGTAGTTCTACTCCTGAAAATAACAAACAAGATACTGATGAATCTGCAGTTGTAAATGGTAAAAATCTATATACATTAAACTGTAGTTCATGTCATGGTGCAGATGGTAAATTAGGACTATCTGGGGCGAAAGATTTGAGTGTTTCGACATTATCTGATAAAGAAAGAATCGCATTAATTATTAATGGAAAAAACGCAATGCCTTCTATGAAAGAAGCGTTGGGATCTTCAAAAAACATTCAATCCGTTGCAGACTACGTTAAAAGTTTGAAAAAATAAACATGCAAGAAGGACACGTTACCGTTGATGAAGTAGAAGAAATCTGTGTCTTAGTAGGAGTAATTACGCCCGAAATAAAAGAAGACACTGCACAAGAATATTTAGATGAATTAGAGTTTTTAGCAGAAACAGCTGGAGCAATTACACACAAAAAGTTTTTGCAAAAACTTCCGATGGCTCATCCTAGAACGTATGTAGGAAAAGGTAAAATTCAAGAAATTAAAGATTACATAAAAGAAAATGGGATTGAATTGGTCATTTTTGACGATGAATTATCCCCGTCTCAATTGCGGAATATCGAACGTGAATTAGAATGTAAAATAGTAGATCGCAACATTTTAATATTAGATATTTTTGCCAGTAGAGCGCGAACATCACATGCGAAAACACAAGTTGAATTAGCGCAGTTACAATACATGTTGCCCCGTTTAACTAGAATGTGGACACACCTTGAACGACAAAAAGGAGGTATTGGATTAAGAGGTCCAGGTGAATCTCAAATTGAATCCGATCGACGAATCATTCAAACGCGGATTTCGTTAATGAAGGAAAAATTAAAGGAAATTGACAAACAAATGTCGGTACAACGTGGTAATCGCGGACAATTGGTTCGTGTAGCTCTTGTAGGATATACAAACGTTGGGAAAAGCACGTTGATGAACCTTTTATCGAAATCAGATGTATTTGCTGAAAATAAATTATTCGCTACATTAGATACTACTGTTCGAAAAGTAGTGATCGAAAATTTACCTTTTTTATTGACAGATACTGTTGGCTTTATACGCAAACTACCTCATCAACTAGTTGAGTCATTTAAATCGACCTTAGATGAAGTAAGAGAAGCCGATTTGTTAGTTCATGTATTAGATATTTCGCATTCTAATTTTGAAGACCAATATGAGGTAGTCAATGAAACATTGAATGAACTAGATAAAACTGAAAAACCAGTTATTTTAGTATTCAACAAAATTGATGCTTACGTTCCTGTAGAACAAATGGAAGATGATCCAAATCCAAAGCAAGTAGAACATTATACTTTAGAGGAGTTGAAGAAAACATGGATGTCTAAACTCAACGATACAACTTGTGTTTTTATTTCTGCACAAGACAAAGAGAATATTGAAGAATTAAAAGAAGTTATCTATAAAGAAGTTCAGCGTATTTTTAAAATTCGTTATCCCTACAATAACTTTTTATATTAATAACTATTGATTACAAAAAAGGCGAACATTAAATGTTCGCCTTTTTTATTGCTTAATCTATTTCAATTTTTATCTCACTAAATGTAAGAATCCTTCTCCCTCAACTTGTTGATTATTTGGACCAAAAACTGTGAATTTATAAAAATAAATACCTTCAGAAGCATCCAATCCATTTTGTGATTTTCCATTCCAAGCTGGATTTAAACTAGATCCTTCAAACATTTTGTGACCCCATCTATTTAATATTGTCAACTCAACGTTAATTGCATTTTTAGTTGTAATAAAGAATACATCATTCAAGCCATCTCCATCTGGAGTAAATACATTCGGTGCTTCAGCAGATGGATATGGATAAGTACATGAACCATTGTCTACCGTAGCAGATGGATTGTAATTTGTTGCCGTTGGGTCTGTACATCCACATGAGTTTACAGTAATTACAACCTCCATTGTATCAGCACATGTAGGACTTTGTGAGGCGATTAATTGAAGAACACCTGAAGTTGTATATGTCTGAGTAATTGGGTCTAAATTTGTAACCGTTGCAGAATTACCATTTCCAAAATTCCAAGAATAGGTATTTGTATTTTGGCTGGTATTTGTAATCGTAACTTCTAGTGGACCACATCCACTTGTAGTAGACGTAGTGAAATTTGCATTTGGTGGATTCATAATGTCTACGAATACACTATCTTCTACTGAGCAAACTGCATCTTCAACATGAATAAAATACCAACCAGAAGGAATTTGATCCCAAACAGAAGCAGTTGGGCCATTTGTTCCAGCAGCATTAGACCATTGGTAATAAATTCCGTGTTGAGGTGTTGTTGTTTGACCTTGAATCATTGCAGACACATAACCTGTTGGGTCACATGTGGCTGGCCCCATTAATATTGAATCTACAATCAATGTTTGATTCAAAGTTAAGGTCACTGTATCTACTGCAGAATATCCACAAGCATTAGTTGCAGTTACAATATAATTTAATGTACCAGTTAACGCATTTTGAACCGTTGGGAAATAAGCAGAATTTCCCGTTTGACCACCTTGCCAATTATAAGTAAATGGCGGGAATAAACCTGAAGCAGAAGCTGTTACCAAAACAGAATCATCAATACATTTTAACAATTTATCAGTTTCTATTATTGTAATAGGAATCGTATCTACAATATAAAGCGTTCCCATAGAAATAATTGTGTCACCACATTGAGAAATGGTCGTAACCGTAATTTCAACATATTCATTATTATCTGAAATATTATCTTGTGTTGGAATAATACTTAATGTAATAGTATCTTGACCTGGTAAAAAAGTAAGTGGATTTGGTAAGTTATTGTAATCAACTCCTGCAATTGCCGTTCCTGCAATTGAATAATTAATTACTAAAGTATCATCAATTTGAGCTTCAGGACGAATAAATGAAATGTTAGCTTGCGTACAACCTTCGTAAACATTTGTATCACCTGCAACAGTTGGAGCTACATTCACTTGAACTGCTTCTGAACTAAATGAATTTGCTTGTAAGAATACTCCTGAATCATATGCTTGATCACTCACATTACAAATCGCTAATTTGATGTGATATGTTTGACCGCACTGTACGGATGCATTAGCAGATAACAAAACAGTTGTACCATCGTATTGAATAGCAGAACCATAAGCAGCACCATTTTGATTATTAGTGTAATAGGTTGGGTTTTGAGTAGGATTAACTGTATTAATTGTTACTGGAGTTGTCGTTCCTGGAATAACAGCCAATGTTTGACCACCAGCTGGATAACCTGCTAATACATATGGCCCTGATACTCCTGGTCCCCATAAAAAGAACCCAAATGCGTCGTTGAAGCTTGAATTTGCAAATTCTGGGTATTCATCAGAACCAAACATATATTTAAAAGAAATAGTATCTCCTGCAGGTACAAAATCAAATTCTAACACAACTCCATTTGTTGGAAGAGGAGTTGTTCCTGGAATAATTGCATTTAAATGAGGGTCTGATGCTACGCTTGGTGTAGCAGGAGTATTTGCTGTAAAACTACCACTTGAATTAGGGCCAACAGCACCAGAACCATTTCCTGTAGATAATAAAACTCCTGATTGAATAGGAAAAGAAGTTGTCCCTGCATTGAAATAAGTAACATTTGGATATACATTATTTGCACTAAATGGAACACCATTAACAGATATGTTAGATGCTGTTACACCAAACCCCATTAACACATTCTGAACTAATTGGGTCGCAGTTTGAGTATTTGAAACTGTAATCTGTGCAAAAAGACACATACTTGTGAACAAAGCCGACAGAGATAAAACTATTTTCTTTTTCATGGTAGTTATTTTGAATGCTTAAAAAATTAAGACTCGATAGTTACATTTTAAGTTGCACGAATTTGAATATTTTTTTTGAAATAACCAACTTTAATTACGAATTTTGACAGGAATTCAATGAAAAATAATAAAATGAAAAATAGTCAACAATATATTCAAGCAAATAAAGAGAAATTTCTAAATGAATTAATCGATTTATTAAAAATACCATCCGTTTCGGCAGATCCAAGTTTTTCTTCGGATGTAAATAGAACCGCTGCATTGGTTGCTCAACATCTTGAAGTTTTAGGTATAGACCATGTTGAAGTATGTAAAACGGCTGGATACCCAATTGTATATGGTGAAAAAATTATAGATCCTACTTTACCAACTGTTTTAGTATATGGCCATTACGATGTTCAACCTGCTGACCCTATTGATTTGTGGACTAATCCTGCATTTGAGCCAATCATAAAGCCAACTGAAATTCATCCTGAAGGTGCGATTTTTGCACGTGGTGCGTGCGATGACAAAGGACAAATGTTTATGCACGTAAAAGCAGTTGAAGCAATGTTAGCATCAAATGAGCTGCCTTGCAACGTGAAGTTTATGATTGAGGGTGAAGAAGAAGTTGGTAGTGAGAATTTGGGCCTTTTTGTCAAAAACAATGTCGAAAAATTAAAAGCAGATGTTATTTTAGTTTCTGATACTGGAATGTTGGCGAATGATGTTCCTTCTATCACAACTGGGTTGAGAGGATTGAGTTATGTGGAAGTGGAAGTAACTGGACCTAACCGTGATTTACATTCAGGATTGTATGGAGGTTGTGTTGCGAACCCAATCAATACATTGGCTAAAATGATAGCCTCATTGCATGATGAAAACAATAAAATTACCATCCCTGGTTTTTACGATAAAGTTGTTGAACTTTCTGAAGAAGAACGAGCAGAAATGGCAAAAGCACCTTTCTCTAATGAAAAGTACTGCAAAGCACTTGACATCAATGAAGTAATGGGTGAAAATGGCTATTCAACGATGGAAAGAGGTTCGATTCGTCCAACCTTAGATGTCAATGGAATTTGGGGAGGCTATACTGGTGAAGGTGCTAAAACAGTTATTGCATCGAAAGCTTATGCGAAAATTTCTATGCGTTTAGTTCCCGATCAAGATCCTGTAGAAATCACTCAGTTGTTTCAAACACACTTCGAAAAAATTGCACCAAATAGTGTAAAAGTACTTGTTAAACCACATCATGGTGGTGAAGCTGCTGTTACACCAATTGATTCTGTTGGTTACAAAGCAGCAGCAGTAGCATACGAACAAACATTTGGTAAAAAACCAATTCCTGTAAGAAGTGGTGGAAGTATTCCAATTGTTGCCATGTTTGAAAAAGTACTCGGCTTAAAAACTATTTTGATGGGCTTTGGTTTAGATAGTGATGCTATTCATTCGCCGAATGAACATTTTGGCTTATTTAATTTTTATAAAGGAATAGAAACAATCCCTTATTTCTATCATCACTTTACAGAACTAACAAAAAAATGAAAGGATTTTTAAGTAGTTTTTTTATTCTTGCCTTTTTAATCGTAGGTTGTGGAACATTCAAGGAACCAGTCATTAAAAAAAGTGATGATTTTAAACTGACTCACTTTGAAGGGAAAAAGATATCATTTACCCTTTCTATCGAAATAGAAAACACGAATTGGTATGCGCTTAAAATCAAACCAAGTTCTGTTGATGTATTCCTTGATGAAAAAACGGTTGGAAAATTATTTTTAACTGAAAAAGTAAAAATCCCTGCTAAAAAAGCAAGTCAATTAACCGTGCCTGCTCGCATTGAATTAGCAGATGGCGCGCTGTTTTCGCTATTTAAATTAGTAGCAAAAGAAGAGGTGAATTTGCGTTTAAGTGGAAAAGTAAAAGGCGGTGTATTTGTAGTATATAAGAACTTTTCAGTTAACGAAAAATGGAAAATCCCTACTTCTTTATTGAAATTTGACCAATTAAAACTAGGTGGAACTTTTGGACTGGAAAAATAAATTACCCGATTTTGAATTGGCAAAAGGTGAGTTGTCAGCGCTTTTACTAAAAAAAGGAATTCGCACTTTTCACGCGGCATGTACGTTTGTATCTGAACTTCCATACAAACGTATCGCTAACAGAGGAGATTTAGCTGCCATTCTGATTGAAAATGGTGGAACATGCTCTTCAAAACATGGTTTTTTGGCGCAGATGTGTCTTGAAAATGAGTGCCAAACTATCGAACTTATAGCGGGAGTGTTTTTAATGAGTGGGGAAACACATCCTGTGATTGCAGCTATTTTAAGCAACCATGATTTAGTTTCAATTCCTGAAATGCATTGTTATTTTAGGTACAAAGGTGAACGCTTTGACTTTACGAGTCCACATGCAACGTTTGATCGTATCGCATCAAAAATCGTTCGAGAGCAATGGATTGAACCGCATCAAGTGGGAGATTGGAAAGAGAAAATTCACAAAAGCTATATAGAAGCATGGCTAGAACGGAATCCTCAACTAAATAAGAAAGCTGCAGAAATTTGGGCAATTCGAGAAGAATGTATTAAAGCGTTTATCCAATCAGGATTCTAAGTAGATTTTGTGAACGCGTTTTGAAATGCTTGTCATCACTTCGTATGGAATCGTATTCATTTTTTCAGCTAATTGCTGCAACGTTTGATTTTTCCCAATAATCTCAACTTCAGTTCCTTCTTTAACATTAAGTTTACCCAAATCAATCATGATCATATCCATACAAACCCTTCCAACAATTGGACAAGGGGTGTTATTGATAAAAACACAGCCAACACCATTACTTAAACTTCTTTTTAAACCATCTGCATAACCTATTGGTACAATTCCAATTTGCATTTCGGATGTTGCAATATATGTACGACTGTATCCAACGCTTTCACCTTTTCGTACTCGTTTAACTTGAGATAGCGCGCTTTTCCAATGAAGAACAGGCATTAATTTACGCTGTGTTGCAGGATCTGAAGTAACACCAAACATCCCAATACCAATTCTTACCATATCGAATTGAGCTGCTGAAAAATGAGCTATCCCTTCAGAATTTAAAGCATGTTGATCAAAATGATACGGAATTGATTGTTTCAGAAGTTGAACAGCTGTGGAAAATTGTTGTAATTGGTATTCTGTAAATCGTTTATCTCTTCGATTATCGGCATCTGCTAAATGAGTGTATACAGATTGAATTTTTAATTCAGGTTGGGCATTGATTATTTCACAAACGGCAGGTATTTCATCTAATTCAAAACCCAAACGCTTCATTCCAGTATCCACTTTTAAATGAACTGGATAAGCTGATTTACCTTGAAAAATTACTTCTTTAACAAAAGCGTCTAATTGTTGCATAGAATAAATTGCAGGCTCTAAATGAAAATGAATACAATCTTCAAAACCTTCAGCTTCTGCATTCATCACCAAAATGGGTAATTCTATCCCTTGCTTTCTTAATTCTACTCCTTCATCTGCATAAGCAACACCCAAATAATCTATGCCGTTCAATGCTAAAAATTGTGCGATTTTTTCAACGCCAGAACCATACGATTGTGCTTTTACCATTGCCAACATTTTTGTAGTTGACTTTAATTTAGCTTTGTAAACTTGAATGTTACTTTTCAAGGCATTTAAATCTACTTCGAGAACTGTTGCATGATTTTTTAAACGGAATTGTCTGACAATCCGTTGCATATTTGAATTACGCGTACCTTTTATCAAAATTATTGCATCTTGAAATGTCGATTCGATAACATCAGTTGGCTTTAGAATAAAAAATTCATCCGGTTCAAAAGAAGCGATTAATTGTTGTATTTGAGAACGTTTGAATTCATTTTCTTCATCCAGTCCAATGATGACAATTCGTTTCCGATTTTCTGCTTTTTGCACTTGAAACTCCAAAGAATATGCTAATGCATCCAAATCCAAATTGTACGTATCATTGATAATCGTATTGCCGTTAATACCTTCCACCATTTCCATGCGAAGTGCTAATTGAGGAAGGCTTGAAACTCGTTCTTTTAAACGATTTGAATCAGTTAAGAAAAGTCTTGAAACTGCCAAGGACAACATTCCATTCGTTAAGTTGACTTTATCTGTAAACGGAAACCATTTTGCCTCTTCACTTGAAGAATCAAAAGCTACTTGATTACCGTTTGTCGCTTTTAACAGATCTTTAGAAATTGATAGTGTAGAAGAAAAAACTGAAGCTGAAACACCTTGAAATAACTGTAATTTTTCTTGAAACAAGTCATCTGAGGAATTAAAATTCTCCAAATGTGCACTTCCAATTGATGTCAAAACTGAAATTGTTGGTTGAACGATTTCTTTCAAGCGAGCCATTTCTCCTGGTTTAGATATTCCAACCTCTATTAATGCCAAATCACAAGAATCATTTAATTCTAACAAAGATAAAGCTACACCCAATTGCGAATTGTAACTTTTTGGGCTTCTAATTATTCTTAACGTAGGGCTTAATAAATGATAAATCCATTCTTTGACCGTAGTTTTACCAGCACTTCCTGTCAGTGCAATAATTGGATACGTGTATTTTGAACGGTGATATTTCGCTAATTCTTGCAACGAAAACAAGGTGTCAGCTACTTCAATGAAACAAGCATTTGGTAATTTTTGTTGCCATCCTTTTTCTGCAACCACAAACATTCTAACTCCTTTGTCATAAGCAGCTTGAATGAATGAATGTCCATTTCTAAATGTACCCTCTAATGCAAAAAAGAGGGTGTTTTTACCTTCAACAATTTTTCGAGAATCGTAAGCCACTTGAACAACTGTATCCGAACAGTTCGAAGATGTTGTTCCTTTTACAACTTGCGTAAGTTCAGTATATGTATACGTTAATTTCAATCCTTCAATTTTGTATAACACGTTCTACAAAGCGGTTGGTATTTTTCAATAGCACCCACAACTACTTGTCCATCTTCATTTGAAATACGATGAGAATAGTGCGCTAAGTTACCACAAGACACGCAGATAGCGTGCACTTTTGTAACATATTCTGCAATTGCTAATAATTTTGGCATCGGACCAAAAGGTTCTCCCAAATAATCCATATCCAAACCAGCAATAATGACACGCACGCCTTTTGTAGCTAATTCATTGCAAACAGTAACTAGAGCGTGGTCGAAAAATTGAGCTTCATCGATTGCTATCACTTTTTGATCAGTCCAACTTTTTAATATTTCAGATGAATCTGTTACTGAAATTGCTTGAATACTTGTTCCTTGATGACTTACAATGTTTGTTTCATGGTAACGATTATCGATGATAGGTTTGAATAATAACATTTTCTGATTCGCAAATTGAGCACGTTTCATTCTCCGAATTAATTCTTCGGTTTTTCCTGAAAACATCGATCCACAGATTACTTCTATCCAACCGTTTTGTCGTCGTTCACTTGGAAATTGTTCTAAAAACATACCTTAATTACCTTTAATGTTATTAACATTCTTTCGAAGAGAAAAAACGTTTTTAATTTGTTAATCATTTCAACTTGTATCGTAACTTTACACTTGTAAATTTGAAAAAAGTTGTTTAATTTCATAAAGTTAGCAACTTTGTTAGAATGTTGAAATTGATACGCAAAAATATGACAAATTTAAATACCTTGGAAACAACCTTAAAAGCAATCGAAGAAGCGATAAATGCTTTGAAAAATGGTCAATTAACGGAAGAAGAATTGGCTCATTTTGTAGAAAACACCAAAGAACTTTACGAGAAAGCAGTTGTTTTGCGTTATAAAGCTTACGAAGAAAAAGTATTTGGTTATTCCAAACCAATTGTTGAAGCTATTATTGAACCAGTACTAGAAGAAACAATTATTCCAACCGCAACTCAATTAGAACCAGAAACGCCAGCTTTTGAATTTGGTTTATTTGATACAATGGAAACCTCAACAGAAGAGGAGATATCAGAGGAACTTGTAGAGGAAGAAGTTTCAGTGGAACAGGAAATATTGAACGAAGAAGAAGAAAATTTTGAACAAGCTACCATATTTGAAGCCGCTAATGAAGTAGAAATACCCGTTTCAGAATTACCAGTTGAATTAGAATTAGAAATTACACCTTCTTCCCTTCCGTTCGAAGAAGAAACTAGCCTATTCAATTCACCAGAAATAACTGATGAAACACCTGAGATTTTCGAAAATGAAATGGAGGATGAATTAGATGAAGAAGAACAAACTGAAGCGTTTGTAAGTTCTGAAGAATATTCAACTGAACCTTATTTAAAAGTAACAGAAATAGCGTCTGAAAACAATAATACTAACTCCATTCATTCAATTTTGCTTCAAATTAGTTCAAAAGTTGCAAGTCCTGCAGGAATGATGAAATTGGATACTTTAATTGGTTCATTCGGATTAAATGAGCGTTTACAATACATCAATGAGTTGTTTGAAGGTTCTAGTGAAGGATTCTCTGATGCAATTAAAACCATCGATCATTCAGGAGATTTCAACCAAGCAATTGATAAAATAGCTGGTTTTGCCAACCAACATCATTGGGATTTAGAGAGTGAAACGGTAGAAGATTTCATTGCAAAAGTAAAAAGACGTCATGCATAAACTTATTTGTTGTTTTTTTATTTGTTTTTCAGTTGCAAGTTTTGGGCAAATAGAAAATGCTAAAAGAATAACAAAAACCTTGTGCTCGAAAGAATTTCACGGAAGAGGTTATGTAAACAATGGTGTTGAAATTGCCAGTCAATTTATTGCTTCAGAATTTAAAAAAATAGGTGTAAAACCAATCAAAAAAAGTTATTTTCAAGCATTTCAACATCCTGTCAATACTTTTCCAGGCAAATTAATCGTACAACAAAAAAACAAAGTACTTCAATCAGGAATTCATTATCTTGTTGACCCTTCAAGTGGCGGTGGGAAATTTGAATTGAACCCAAAATTTCTTTCGATCGAAACTTTGTTGAATCAAGAACAATTAGCATCAGCTATCAGTTTGCTCTTAAGCGAAAGAAAATTCAATGCTATTGGTTTGAATTTCTCTAATTTTTCAGCTGATACCTTAAAAAAAGTAGCTGGTTTAAAAGAAGAATTAGCGCAATTCTTTCCAGTTATTGAGATTGTGAAGTCGAAATTTACTTGGTCTGTTTCAGATGAACAATTGAAATTTCCAATTATTCAAATTCAAGATTCAGTATTCCAAATAAATTCTTTGGTCGAAATTGAACTAGATGCATTAAAAATTCAAGATTTTACCTCTAAAAATATCATAGGATTCATACCGGGTAAAAATAAAAAATTACCTCCATTTATATTTACTGCACATTACGATCATTTGGGACAAATGGGATCAGAAACCTATTTTCCGGGTGGAAATGATAATGCGAGTGGTGTTGCAATGCTGCTAGAATTAGCGCGTTATTTTAAAGAAAATAAACAAGAAAGAAGTATCTATTTTATTGCATTTGCAGGAGAAGAAGCGGGACTTTTAGGGTCTAAATATTTTGTAGCACATCCTTTAATTCCTCTTAACATGATTGGTTTTTTAATGAACGTTGACATTATGGGTAGCGGAGAGGAAGGCGTTACCATCGTAAATGCTTCTTTATTTGAAAAAGAATTTCAACAACTAGTAGCAATTAATGAAGAACAACACTTTTTAAAAACTATTAAATCAAGAGGTCCAGCAGCCAATTCAGATCATTATTGGTTCACAAAAGCAGGTGTACCCGCTTTTTTCATGTACACCATGGGACCTAATAAAAATTACCACGATGTATTCGATACATTTGAAGCTTTAAGTTTTAATGAATTTAATGATATACACCAATTACTCATTCAATTTTGCCAACACTTTAAAACAAATTAATCATGGAAATTGTAAACAAAGTTGCGGAAAGCGGACTGATTCAACTAGATTTAGCAGATTTCAAACCTTCAATCGAAATTGTAGAACTGGATATAGCTCCTCAATTATGGGAAGGTTTAATTCTAAAAGAAAAGGATTTCAGAACTTGGATTGGTTCAAATGATTGGACATTGTATGAGGGCAAAGCAGTTTGTGTATATTGTTCAGTTGATGCAATCATTCCTACCTGGGCATATATGTTGGTCGCTTCAAAATTAATTGGAATAGCACAAATTGTTGAAATCGGAAGCCGAATAGAACTTGAAAAAACATTGATTAAAAAAGCGATTCAATCCATTGATTTGAATCAATTCAATGAAGGTATAATCATCATCAAAGGTTGTTCCGATATTGCGTCGCCTTCATTTGCTATGGTTGAATTGATGAAACTTCTTCAACCAATAGTTAAAAGTATCATGTATGGAGAACCCTGCTCTACCGTTCCAATTTATAAGAAAAAATAATGTTTACGGCTGAAGCTATTTCCAATGCTCATAGTCGCGTCAAATCTGGAGCAGATTTTCCTCAATACATTCAAGATTGTAAAAATCTAGGTGTGCTATACTATGAAACATTTGTTGAAGATGGAAGCGCAATTTATTTTGGTAAAAACGGATACAAGGTTTCATTGCAACATAAGTACAAAGCAATTCCAATAAAGACATCGCTAGCAGTAGATCGTTTTAAAAATTGTCTATTGTCGCATCAAAATGGAGAAACAGATTTTATTCAATTTTGTAAAGATTGTTCAGAAACAGGTATTGCGAAATGGAAAATTGATCTATATAAGATGACGTGTACCTATTTTGATCTAGAGGGCAGTCAAGTTTTAATCGAACAAATTCCGACTTAACACATGAATACAACTCCTGAACATAACCGAAAAATAGAAGTACTCACTTTCTCAAGTGTTTATCCTTTATACCTTAAAAAAATTGAAAGAAAAGGACGAACGAAAGAAGAGTTAGATTTTTTAATAACTTGGTTAACTGGATTTGATTTGGAAAAAATCAATGCATTGATAGAGGAAAAATGTACGTTTAAAACGTTTTTTGAAAAAGCTAAGATGAATGAGAGTTCAGAACAAATCAAAGGTACTGTTTGTGGCTATAAAATTGAAAACTTGCTGAATCCACTTACTAAAAAAGTACGAATTCTAGATAAAATTGTGGATGATCTAGCAAAAGGTAAAACAATTACTAAAATAATCAATCCAAAATAAAAGGTGAAATTTATTTCTCTTTGAGTGCTTCTTTCACCATCCAATCTGCATTTTCTCTTATTGCTTTCGAACAATTCATAGTGAAAATTGGTAATTCGCTTTTAATGTGATTGTACCAATTTTTGTCAAAATATATCAATTGATAATACCAATCACTACTGTTTTCTTTAGGACATTTAGATTTAGTTCTTTGTTCGATTATATGTGTTGGATACTTTTTAACTACCCTATAATTAAATGTACTTACTGTTAGAAATTGGTGCATTAATTCAACGTGTAAACAAACCTTTTCAGGCGATTTCAGGTATAAATATTTTCCAGTATACTCAAATAATTGATCAAATTTGGTGCCGCATTTTAGTTGGATTACTCCTTTTGGATGTGCTTTCAGAAATGCTGCAGTTCGCGTTAATCGAACTAAACTATCTTCATCTACATTTTCAATAAAAATATGTTTGTTTGGTATTTTTGATGTGATCGCTAAAAAATAAGTAGTTTCCCAATCAATAAAATCAAGAAGGATTCCAGCAGATTTCTGTTGAACGATAACTTCACTAATTCGATTAAACTCTTTGTGTTCTATTTGCGGAATTGCATTGAAATCCGAAAGTGATTGAACCCTAATGTCTTGAATTGCTAAATGTAAAGCAGTGTTAGAAGGGACTAATTTTTCTATTTTTAATTGCATCCAACAATAGGAAAGCGGAATTTGAATAACTACCACTATCACTGAAAAGTAAGTAGTTATAACTTTATTTTTAGTTGTAGAAAAGAACAAAGCAGTAAATGGAATAGAAAGTAACAATAACGAAAGAGTAAATCTATGCTGAAGCAATAAGGTTCCATTATTTGTTTTGTAAAAATAGAAAGCAAGCATTGCAAAAAATGGAAGAGTCCAAATTATTTTAGCATAGGATCGATGATAAATTTTTTTGAAAAATAAAATTATTAATCCTATCAACAAGATGGGAGAAAAAGAAAAAAAATAAGAAAAAGGATAAAATAGAGTTCTTTTTAATACTTCAATATTAGTTAAGTTAGCATTATACCGCAAGATGTCTGGGGTGTTGTAAACACCTGTAACACCATAGAAAAAATGCGCATGTGCAATGAAATTTCCAGTCATCCAATAAATTGGAAAAAGCAAAGCTATAGATGTGAATAGAAAAGCATTTTTATACTGTTTTTTCAAAATAAAAATAAGCGTAAAAACAGCAATCATTAACCAAAACTCGTAACGGAAACCAGCTCCTAATGTTGCGAAAACACCAGCATAAATAGCGTGTTTGAATTGCTTTGTTTCAAGTGCTTTAGAAATAAAATTAAGCGTTAGTGCTAAAAAAAACAAATAAGGTATTTCTGATAATACTTGAAAAGAATTTCTAAAAAATAATGGATTAAATAAAAATAATGCAGCAGCAAAAAATGCTCCCTTCGCTGTAAATAATCTTTTCGTGAAATAAAAAAGTGGAACCGCAGTGAAGACTGAGATCAATAAATGTATGAAAACAGGGCCATCTATACGATTAGAAAATAAAAAAATGGAAATTGCATTCAGATAATGATGTAATGGCAACCAAACACCTTCTGATATAATGGAAAATTTTTCCAATAAATCTGAGGCAATAAATATGCGAGAAACTGAATCTGCATCGACTATTTGAGTAAATGGCCAACAAATGAATCGAACGATGAATGCCAAAAAGCAGAGTGAAAATAATAACGTGCCTTCTTTTTTAGTTTGCAACATGGTTATTTATTTTATGAAAACTTAAATTTTTTGAACGAATGATCTCAATTACATTAGGCAATAATTTTTTAAGCCTTTCTTTTGTTTTTTTGTTATCGTGAAATACTAAAATATCACCTGCTTTGATTTGTTTTTGTGCTTTATCAATTATTGTATCAATCCCAACCGTTTGATCATAATCATAAGAAAGCCATGTCCACATAATCAGTTGAAACTTTTTTTTAACAAAACCTGTTTGTTTCGGTGTAATTCTTCCATAAGGAGGACGAAACAACTTGGAGTCAATCAGCTGAGCAGCAGCCTCTATTGATGAACAATATGCTTCGAAACTTGTGTTTGTACCTTTGTTGTGATACATTGTGTGGTTACCAACTTGATGTCTTTCCATTAGTATTCTTTGGTACAGCTCTGGATAATTTTTGACGTTTTCACCCACACAAAAAAAAGTAGCTTGTATGTTATACACTTTCAATAAATCGAGCACCCAAGGTGTGATTTCAGGATCGGGTCCGTCATCAAAAGTCAAATAAACATTCGGCTTTTTACGCGAAAAACCCCACGTTTTCTTTGGAAATATCCATTTGGAAAAGCGTGGGGTTTTATAGATTCTCATGTTGATTCTTATTGAATCACAGTATCACTTGTCGGCATTTGTTGCATCATTTGCTCCATATTCATGGGCGCGCCATTCGATGAAGCTGGTGCTGGTTTTCCTTTTTTCAATCCATATTGTACAGCTATTGCATCCAAATAATCTTTCATTGCAAACAAACGATTCGCATATTTACCCGCACTTGAGCCTGGTCTTGTACTTTCACCATTATTAGACGCTAATTCTTCAATTGCGCTATACAAAGCTGGGAATACAGAGGTGTACAAGTCTTTTATTTTTGCTTGTGTTTGTTTCGCTAATTGACTATTTTGATTTGCAAATTCTTGATCAATCGCTGTTAAATGCAAATTGAAATAAGCATCTAAAGCAGCGTATAAATCTTTTGTATTGTCTGGATTTGAAGCAATTGCAGGATTTGATTTCGCAAAATAATTTATCGTTGATTCTAACTGTTTAGCTACAATTAATCCTAACTTTTCAGCTTCAGCTTTTTTGCCCGCTTTGTATAAAATTTTAACATAATCATGTAAAATTCCATCTTTATATGCACTTAACTCAGCTCCTCCGTTATTGTATTTTGTTCTGCTATCAGCTTGTGGTTCTCCGTAATCAATCACAACATCTGCTGGCATTACTTTCAACGAGTGTAAAATTAAATTAGCTGCTTTTACTTTGTAATTAGCGATTCTACTTGCTGAACCATTCAATGATTTTTCCTCATTATTTGCACGCTCACTTTGTCCTGCTTTACGCATTAACGGTAAATTAATTTTACTGTTTTCAACTCTTGCCGTTTCTTGTTCAGCTTTCGATAAATAATAATCAGCTAAAGCAGCAAAATGCATTCTATATTGTGATGTATGTCTTCTCGTATAATAATCTGTTAAAACCTTAGGGTTTGACATTGCACCATAATGGTAAGTAGACATTAAATTAGCGTACATTTTATCAGAGAAATGATTGTTTAAGTCTTTCAAAGGAGACAATTCATAAACCAATCCATTCTGTTTAACATATCCTTTCATGTACAAGGAGATTGATACATCTGAACCACCAGGACTTGAGAAATAGATTCCTCGTTTCCAATCATTGTTAGCAAGGATATCTAACATCATTACTTGCTCTCTTGTTAATGCTCTTTCTTCAAAATTGAATTTCAATTCATCTAAACATGCGCCTTTTTGAGCAGCGGTAATAATTCCTGATTTAACAGCATTTTCTTTATTAACTGGTAGAATAAATCCGGTCGTAGGGAAAATTCGCACCTTGTTTTGACCATCAAATGAAACGATGTTTTTGTCATCACGAACAAAACGCATGGCTTCTTGAATATTCGCAAAATCCCAAGGCTTTTCAAATTCCATTATTAAATTTTGAAATTCTTGTGCTTTTCCTTCAGGGAAAGTAACTACACCACTTTGAACACTTGATAACAATTCAAATGCTGCAGCATATTTTTTGTAAATTGTTTCAATGTTATTTTTTCCTGTATTGGTGCCTAAATCCGTTTTCAACTCCTCTACTCTACCAGCAACACTTGGTTGAGTTGTCGTAACACCTGACAACATTGTTGATGCTTGAATATTGAAGTTGTTAATAGCATTAGCCACTAATGCTTGATTGCTTTTAACACGCATCGCAATCACTTTATTCAATACTTCTTCACCAGCATTCAAATAGAACATTTCAAATAAATTTGAAAACACGACTTGATCTGTACTCCCGGCAAACATTAATATTTGATCTTCCGTAAACTGAATCGGCAAAGGATCTGATTCGTAGGCGCGCATTTTCATTTGATCCGTATACCAATCCGTTTGCATTAAAGATAAATTACAAACACGAACATCTGTTCTTTTTTCTTCTACTTCTTGAAGATACCACAATGGGAAAGTATCATTATCCCCATTTGTAAATAATATTCCATTATTCTCACATGACTCTAAATAATTGTAAGCTAAATCGTGAGCAGATGTTTTCAAAGATCGATTATGATCATCAAACCCTTGCATACCCATAATTACTGGGATAAACGAGCCTAAAACTCCAGCTAATATTGCTCCATATGTGTCTTTTTTCAAGGTGGATTTAAGAAGCATCATTCCACCAACTACTGCCAGAGAAATAACCGCAATAATAATCCAAGAAACAGTTGTAGGCATTCCAACTTCAGCACCTAAATCAGCTAAAAAGAATAACACTAAGCCGCCTAACAGTATGTAAACGAACTTCATTAAATCTGCTTTCTTAAAGCGAGTGAAAGCATCATATAACCCATAAACACCAATTCCGATCCACATAGCGAAAAAGTAGAACGAGCCAGCCAAAGCATAGTCACGTTCTCTTGGCTCGAAAGGTTTAGGGTTGAGGTAAACAATAATTGCAACACCTGTAAATAGGAAAGCTAAAAACAAAACAAATGCATCTTTTGGCGCTCTGTAAAAATGGAAAAATAATCCTATTAATCCGAGAATTAAAGGTAAAAAATAAAATTTATTATTAGCTGGATTATTGGTTGTGAAGTTAGGACTCTCAGCTTGGTCGCCCAAACGATCATTATCAACCATTGAGAAACCAGAAATCCAATTTCCTCTCATGTTATCACCATGTCCTTGAATATCATTTTGACGACCAGCAAAATTCCACATGAAATAACGCCAATACATCCAATCTACTTGATACGACAAGAAGAAACGGAAGTTCTCACCTGCAGTAGGCAATCGTTTTCCATCTTTTCCTTTTTCAGTAAGTTCACCATCATTTGCATCATATCCTGACCATTTTGCATAACCATCAATTCTTTGCTGCTCTTGATTCCAATACATTCTTGGGAAGAACATCGATTGAGCATAGGTTGGAACGGCATTGATACGTTCAGTTTCGTTTGATTCAAAATACTTTTCTTCTACAGACCCACCATTGTCTGCAGCATATTTACGCGCTTTAGCCTCGTCTTTAAAAGCTTTTAAAGTAGCCTCTCCCTTAGTTACAACAAATCTTCTCAATAAGAAAGGTGAACGATCATCCCATAATTCACGCTCATTTTCAGTTGAATTCCAAGCTGGACCGTACAATAAAGGAGCTGAACCGTATTGCTCTCTTTTTAAATATGCGTGGAGTGTTACTAAATTTTCAGGATCATTTTCATCTAAAGGTGTATTCGCATTGGAACGAATGACAATAACAGCAAATGAACCGTA
This sequence comes from Crocinitomicaceae bacterium, assembly GCA_017984635.1. GTDB lineage: Bacteria > Bacteroidota > Bacteroidia > Flavobacteriales_D > Crocinitomicaceae > M0103. The sequence goes on along the minus strand of JAGNZC010000010.1, from coordinate 23,795 downwards.
ACCAATTAATAAAAAGATTAAGCCCATTATTGCATTATAAAGAATTGATTTGCCTTTTTTGCGTGCGTAACGAACTCCCCAAACCAAAGCAACAATTAATGCTCCAAAAAAGAAAATAGTTCCAGTAAAGAAAGGCAATCCCAGTGAATTCACAAATGCAATTTCAAATGATGATGCCAACGAAATAGAACCTGGAATAACCGCTTCTTGAATAAAACCGAGAATAAAGACAGATAAAATACCTGTTAAAAGAATTCCTTTCAGATCAGTCACTTCTTTGTGACGGAAATAAATAACAAAACTAATTGCTGGAACAACTAAGATACCCAATAAATGGACCCCGATTGCTAAACCAAGCAAGAACATAATTAACAATAACCATCTATTTGTTGCATATTCAGCAGATAATAGTCCACTTTTTATTGCTGCCATTTCTTCGTCCCATTTTAATATGGCCCAAAAAATAACTGCCGTAAACAAAGAAGACATCGCGTAAACCTCGCCTTCTACCGCTGAAAACCAAAATGATTCTGAAAAACAATATGCCATAGAACCTATTAAACCACTCGCTAAAATGGCTATTGTATCTGCATTGGATGGTTCCTCTTTTCCTTTAACGGTTAGTTTTTTAACCAATAATGTGATCGACCAAAACATAAACAAAACAGTCAATGAACTAGATATAGCTGACAAACGATTGATCCAAATGGCAACGTTTTCTGGCGCTGCGAAGAAAGAGAAAATTCTTCCTAATATCATAAATAATGGCGCACCTGGAGGGTGTCCAACTTCTAATTTATAAGCCGCAGTAATGTATTCTCCACAATCCCATAAACTTACTGTATCTTCAATTGTCATGAAGTAAACAATGGTTGCAATTAAAAAGACCAACCAACCAAGATATACATTCAATTTTTTGTAATTCATGTTCTATTATTTTAATTTTTTTGTCAAAAATGACAGCTATTAAATTTTGTAGCGATGCGAATTTAAAAATATATCTGCACCTTTCCTTTTAATCTGTGTGAAAAAATGCCAAAAAAATGATTTTTTATTGTTGAACGAAAAAAATAATTAAACTTTTTTTACTTTTTTGTCTCAAATTAATTTTTGTTATTATATTTGCACCCACAAAATGGCCCATGGTGTAACTGGCAACACGTCGGTTTTTGGTACCGAAGAGTCTAGGTTCGAGCCCTAGTGGGCCAACTCTTAAAAACAAAAAAGCTTCTCAATGAGAAGCTTTTTTTATGCATTAAATTTTAAATGGGTTGCGTTTTAATCAACAGCTTCAACACCTTTTATTTCAGGAGTCGTGCTTTTTAAAGCTTCTTCTAAACCAGCTTTTAGCGTCATCATACTCATTGAACAATCACTACATGCGCCTAATAAACGAACACGAACGATGCCTTCTGCTGTGATTTCAACTAATTCCATGTCTCCGCCATCGTCATTTAAAAACGGACGCAATTGTTCTATGGCTAAATTTACCTTATCCGTTAATGCTTCTTTTTCTGAAACCATGATTTTATTTTTTAACTGCTTTAACTTTCTCTACAAAAGTAGTAACTAATTCTTCAAATGCTTGAGCAATTGGTGTATTCTCTTGAAAAACTGCTGGTCGGCCTAAATCTCCTGCTTCCCTCACACTTTGTACTAAAGGGAGATGGCCTAAAAAAGGAACATTCATGCCTTCTGCTAAATTTTTAGCACCATCACGACCAAAAATATAATATTTGTTTTCCGGTAATTCCAAAGGAGTAAACCATGCCATGTTTTCAACGATTCCAGCTACAGGAACATTGATCGATTCCATTTGGAACATATTAACACCTCTTCTAGCATCTGCTAAAGCTACTTCTTGTGGAGTGGAAACAATCACTACACAATCCAAAGGAACAGTTTGAACCAATGAAAGGTGAATATCACCTGTACCAGGTGGTAAATCAATCAATAAATAATCCAATTCTCCCCAATAAGCATCAGTAAACAATTGCGTTAATGCTTTAGCTGCCATTGGGCCTCTCCATACTACAGCATTGTCTTGTTCTGTAAAAAATCCTATCGATAGTATTTTAATTCCATAACTGATAACAGGATTGATCATTGGCGTGCCTTCTACATCAATCATTTCAGGTCGCTCTTTCACCACGTCAAACATTGTCGGCATTGATGGACCATAAATATCCGCATCCACAATCCCAACTCTATATCCAGCTTTTGCCAATCCACCCGCTAAATTTGCAGTAACAGTAGACTTTCCTACTCCTCCTTTTCCAGAAGCAATTGCCACGATGTTTTTAACATCAGGTAAAATTTTACGCCTAACTTTTTGAGATTCTGCAGGTATGCCTTTTACATTGCAGGTGATATTCATTTCTTTTCCAAAAACTCTTTTCAAGTTGAATTCAATGGCTTCTTGCATGCGTTTTCTTGCATGTAAAGCGGGGTTTGAAACATTGACTACAAGCTCAATTGAAGTAGGTGAAAATTGAATGTCTTCCACTAAATTTAGTGAAACGATGTCTTTTTTTAAATCTGGTTCTAGAATAGTACCTAAGACTGTTATTATTTGTTCACGATCTATTATCATCGCAACAAAATTAATCAAAAGAAAGAAACAACAGAGAAATTATTGCTTCGTTTTTAATGGTTTAAATGATTTAATTGACTTTGCAATCCATCGAATTAATTGTTTATCATTCCCTTCGTCTGAATTTCTGAGTTCATACGTAATACCGTCTATTACTTTTTCGGCGTAAACATGATAACTTATGTGATCAAATCCAACTTTTGGAGAGGCATTGTTTACTCCTTTCACTTTTAATTTTTTCTGATAAACGATTAAATTTTTTTCATTGACTAAATAAGAAATTGTAAACCAATCTTTGTCGTTTAGTTCCTTCTTTTTGAGTGAAACCAAGTTTTTAGTATTGCCAAAATCTTCAATGTGAATGATGAATTTATCTCCCATTTTTAATTCCCATCTGAAATCATTTTCTGTGTGTGTGATTTCTGGATCAGTTGAAGAGCCAATATCTGCTGTTTCATCTGGAACCATCATCATTGCTGGAATCATATGTTTATGAAAATTCAAGCCTTTGTATTCATAATAATCCGCATCAACGAAGGAAGAATTAGTAGTTTCTTTTTTATGCGAGCAAGCAGCAGATATTAAAAAAAAGATAGCTAAAAAAAGATGGAGTTTTAATTTCATGTCCAATAATCAATAGAGAAGTTCGAATTCAAATACGTATAAATGTATAAAAAGTTACAGGATACTTAAACATTTTATGTTTTTATTTGTTTTAGTTCTTTTAGAATAATTCACTTTTAGAAATGGCAGAATACGGTATTAAAGATTTAGAAATCCTAACGGGAATCAAAGCTCATACGATACGTATTTGGGAAAAACGTTATAATCTAATTGCTCCAACAAGAACCGAAACTCAAATCAGAAAATATACCGACGAAGAGCTTCGTGAATTATTAACCATTTCAATACTTTACAATAACGAGGTAAAAATTTCTAAAATCGCTGATATGAATCCTGAACAAAGGCATTCAAAAGTGATGGAGTTAACGACCAAAACAATCAACGATAGTGCGCAAAAGTTAATATTAGCCTTGATTGAATTGGATGAAATTGGTTTTAAAGCAACAATACAAACTAGTATTGAACAGATTGGATTAGAAGAAACGTTTACAACTATTTTGATTCCTTTTCTAGACCGTATTGGAGTGATGTATATAGTAGGCACTATCAATCCTGCACAAGAACATTTTATTTCCACTCTGATTCGTCAAAAAATCATTTCAGAAATAGATAAACTTCCCATTCCAGAAAAAAATGAAGCGCCTATTTTATTGTTTCTTCCAGAACATGAATGGCATGAATTAAGCTTGCTATTTTATCAGTTTATACTTCGAAAAAAAGGTAAACATACACTGTATTTTGGGCAAAGTCTTCCTTTTGACTCACTGATTGAAAGCGTAAATACAATACAACCAAAAGCGCTACTTACATCTTGGTTAACAGCAATTGAAGAACAATTTATTATTGATTATTTCAAACAACTTAAAACAGTTGTTGGAACAACACCCATTATTGCTGGTGGATATCAAATCAATCTATTTCACGATAAAATCAAAGACCATGTTACTCAAATTAAATCTTTAGATGATTTAATTTTAAGTATCAGTTAAGTAAAAAAGTTAAATTCGATGTAATTGTGAATTGTTGACTTTTTATACCTGTAAAAAGTAATGAGGACGCATTGAAATATTTCCCTTCTATTCTAATTACCAAATTTTTTCTAATCCAATAGTCTAAATTTAGTGAAGAACCAATCAACATCCTTTGCTTGTCATTGCTTTCAAATTGAACTATTTTAGTGTGAGGATCTTTGATCAATTCAACGCGAGCAGCATATTTCAACTTTTTAGTCTGTTCTTTTTGAAGAATAAATACCGCTGCTAACCAATTTGAAGAAACCGATTGATGTGTATCCATCCCAAGATCGATCCCTGCAGTAAAATTTATTTTTTTAGTCGTTTTATAATGCGCATAAAAATTATGATACATCCGATTAAACGGCACATCACTTTTTATTACTCCAACAAAATTACTGTAATTTATCAACCATTTTTTTGAAGGTGTGAACGTAATTTGTAATCCCATTGAAGGTGAAAAGGAAGGAGATTGAGCAGCAATTCTTTGCCAACCGTTAAGCCCTAATAAATTAAACGCCCATTTTTCTGAAGTTGAAACATAACTTAATTTTATACCAGTTTCAAAATAAGGTGAATTTTCAGCTAAAACGCTTCTTGTCAAGTTCGCGCAATCTGTATTAATAGCGCTTTCGAAACCTATGTGTGAAGGCATAATTCCTCCGTCGATCCAAAGATTGTATTTTTTTGAGAGTTGAATTCCAACAGATGCTTCGTTTATAAATTGAAAAAGTGTTGGTTCATTTGCATAATTGTATTGCGCATAATTGCCTGTATGAAAAGCTAAATTTGCTCGCTTATTGCGATTTGAATAAGCTGTTTTGAAATATAAAAAATTGAAATTTAGTTCTTTATTGCGCTTGTAATTGTATAAGAAATCAGCTTTCTGGTGTTCACTCGATTGTGTTAAATCATAACTAAAATAAGCATCTGCAATGAATGTGAAATGAAACTTATTGATCGAATCATTTGAAGGAGGAATTGAATCTACTTGTGCAATGTTCCCAAATGGTATGAACATCGTTGCGAGAAAAAATACTATGTTAGAACAATAATTCACTCCTTATTGAATAAGCATTCCTTTAAATCCTAACAGTGGAATCAATTCCATTTTTTCAGGTTGAATCGTTCCAGCTGGAAAAACAAATTTTTTGTCAAATAAATCATCATTGACCCAGAAACTAATCCAAAATTCGTTGTTTATAGCAAAAACCTCTTCCATTAATGGTTCAATTTTAGCGGCTTCATTTGGTAATAAAACTTCCAATGAATGGCGTAAAGTAGCCGTTTTAATCGCTTCACCCGTTGTTGGGTTTTCTCCATAACCTGTAACAGAAATAATGATTCCCTCCATAATATCGTCTCTTAAATTCAAGAGATAAGCGTTATAGATAAATTCTTTCTTTTCTGATAATTCTTGCACAATAGCAACTGCTACTTGCTCAACTATTGGCCCTGTTAATCCTTCTTTCATATTCTTGTACTATTTCCAATCTTGTAAATCAAACTCAAATAGTTGACTTAATTTTGTTTTCAATACATTCGCTACTTCTAACATATCCAACTTTCTTCCTAATTCGTGTTGCATAGAAGTAACCGCTTTATCATTAATGCCACATGGAATGATGTGTGAGAAATAATTCAAATCAGCATTAACATTAAAGCCTATTCCGTGCATGGTTACCCAGCGTGAACTTTTGACCCCTAATGCACATATTTTTCGCGCCTTTGACGTATTGCCATCCAACCAAACACCTGTTAAACCTTCTACTCTTCCACTTTCAATTCCAAAAGTCGCTAACGTTTGTATAACCGCTTCTTCTAGAAATCGCATGTATTTGTGAATGTCTGTGAAAAAGTGATCCAAATCAAAAATTGGGTAAGCTACTAATTGTCCAGGTCCATGATAAGTTATGTCACCACCTCGATTAATTTTATAAAAAGTTGCTTCTTCTTTTTCTAACTCTAATTCATTGAGTAATAAATTAGATTCGCTACCACTTTTACCCAATGTAAATACATGAGGATGCTCGCAAAACAATAAATAATTTTTAGTTGTTAGCGTTGAGTCGCCATTGCGAATTTGAATTTTTTCTTGAATCGTGTTTTGAAAGACAGATTCTTGAAAATCCCAAGCCTCTTTGTAATCAATAAGTCCTAAATCTTTAAAATGTACGAGAGGCCGCATGTTGAATTAATTAAATTTGTTATTCCGTTTTTCAAAAAAACAACAGCAACAAAGTCTGATTTGTTTAATTGGTATAAATAAAAAGGTATCAAATTCATCCCGTTTTTTATCTATTATATATGGCTGTAAATATACTTATTTATAAAATTATGCTTTCGAATAAAGTTAGAATTTTAGCGAATCATCTAAAAATAAATCCATTTTTTTAAAGATTTTTAATCTGCAGCAACTTTTTATAACTTTTAAACGTATATTCGTAGTTAGTTTTTGTTTTCTAAAGCTAAAAACTTAAAAAAAAGTATACACATGAAAAAAATGAAACTTGGAATTATTGCATTAATGGTAGCTGTTTTTAGCTTATCATCTTGTATTGATCATGAAATAATACCTGCTCCTACTTCAACGGTTGAGTTGTATAGCCATTTTAAAGGAACGATTAATAACACAGATGTTGAGATAACTGAAAATGTTAATGGTTATTATTGTAACCAATCGAAAGCAAAATTATTATTGCCTCCCCCACAATTATCGAGTGCAACGTATTATGCAGCAATGATTTCTGGTGATTCTCCTGTAATGATTCAAATTGGTGTAGGGAATGTTTTATGGGACCAAAGTACAACTACAGATCCAACACTTTCTATTTTCAATAATTTCTTTTTGACCAATTTAACTCCAGCATATTCTAATTTAGGAGGTGCTGGATTTGAGGTAACTTACAGAGATATTAATGGTAATATTTGGAAATCAGATGGCCTTTCACCAAATGCTCAAAATGTTGATTTTACACAAGTAAAACAAGCATCTGACGCAACTGGTGATTATTCTAAATATGTGTGTGACTTCAATTGTTATGTCTACCATTTAGATACAACTGACCCAGCTAATCCGGTTTTACAATCATTGAGATTTGAAAACGCGAAATTCCAAGGATGGTTCAAACGATAATATTAAAACTGAATAATTCAGCTTTTTTTATTAGCCCAACATGAGTCACAGGCTCAAAATAGCAATCATTGGTGATTACAATTTCACCTTTAATTCGCACCAAGCGACTAACTTAGCATTGGATCATGCGGAGCATTTTTTAGAAGTTGATGTCAATTACTATTGGGTTAAAATCAATGAGGCAGCACAACAAAAGCCCTCATATTTTGAACAGTACGATGGTATTTGGATTGCACCTGGAATTATTTTAAATGCTTTTTTCCTGAATGGAATCATCAAACATTTAATGCAACTAAAAACTCCTGTATTGATTACAGGTGAAGGATACAAACAATTCATCGAAGTGTTGATCAATTCGTTTCAGTTAAATACGCAAGGTGAAAAATTAATATCTGAAAATTTAATTGAAGGAAATCATTTTGAGCGGATTCATATTGTTCCAAATTCAAAAGAGTTTATTCACTTATATGAAAATCGCAGTACAGATGAATTAACCTCATCGCGCTACAGCCTTTACCCACAACTCATCCATTCTCTTCAAGATGAAATCATTGATGTTGAAGCCTATAATCAATTTGAAGAACCTGAAGTTGTGAGTTTAAAAAAACATGATTTCTTTTTAGCATGTGCTTTTACCCCTCAAATATCTTCAACACGTGAGATTCCTCACCCATTAATTTACACATTTACTAAAGCATGTTTAATCAAGAATGGAAATACAGAGCTATTAAAATAAAGCTTCGTTGTTTTCTTGGTTTTTCTCAAATTGCTCATCTATTAAATGAGGAGGATTGTCTGCAGCTGTCGTTGCCAATAGGTCACAACGCTCATTTTCTGGATGTCCAGCGTGACCTTTTACCCAATGAAATGTTAGATTGAACTTGGAATGCAAGTTTAAATAACGCAACCACAAATCTGCGTTTTTCTTGCCTTTAAAACCTTTCGTTTTCCAGCCAAAAACCCACCCTTTGGTGATTGAATCAATGACGTATTTAGAATCTGAAAAAATCTCAATCGAATATTGATTCGTTTTCATGTTTTCCAAAGCTGTAATGACAGCCAATAATTCCATTCTATTGTTGGTGGTTAAGCGATAACCTTTGGCAAATTCTTTTACTGAATCATTAAATTTCATAACAATTCCATAGCCACCAGGACCAGGATTCCCCTTTGCAGAGCCGTCGGTATAAATTTTAACTTTCATAATTCAATTGAACAAATGTAAACTTAATTTAGGACACTTCCCAACCAACGTTGCATTTGTTCGAATGGCATCTTTTTGCGATTCGCAATATCTTCTACTTGTTCTTCCGTAATTTTTCCTAATCCAAAATAAGTAGCTTCTGGATGACCAAAATACCAGCCAGAAACAGCTGCTGTTGGGAACATCGCTAAACTTTCAGTTAATGTTACACCTGTCAACTCTGTCGCATTTAATAGTTCAAATAAGCCGATTTTTTCAGTATGATCTGGACAAGCTGGATAACCTGGCGCTGGTCGAATTCCACGGTATTTTTCTTTAATGATTTCTTCTGCATTCAATTGCTCGTCTGAAGCATATCCCCAATATTCTATACGAACATGTGCATGTAAGCATTCTGCAAATGCTTCTGCCAAACGATCTGCTAAAGCTTTTAACAGAATTGAATTGTAGTCATCGTGCTCTTTTTCAAAACGCTCAATGTGTTCATCAATTCCTAAACCTGTCGTAACAACAAATCCACCAATGTAATCTTCAATTCCACTTTCTTTTGGTGCAATAAAATCAGCTAATGCAACATTGGGTTGGCCCGCTGCTTTTTTTGTTTGTTGACGCAAAGAATGTTGCACATGAAGAAGATTCATTCGTGTATTGTCCTGGTAAATTTCAATATCATCTCCATTTGAATTTGCCGGAAATAATCCCACCACTGCTGCTGCTTTCAACCATTTTTCTTTAACAATGGTCGTCAACATAGCTTGTGCATCTTGAAACAATTTCGTTGCTTCAATACCCACCACTTCATCCGTTAAGATAGCTGGAAATTTGCCATGCAATTCCCATGTTTGGAAAAATGGCGTCCAATCAATGTATGAAATTAAATCTTCGAACGGAAAATCTTCAAAGCTTGTAATCCCTAATTTTTTTGGCTGAAAACAATCTTTCTGCTGAAAATCTATCTTCAATTGATTAGCTCTTGCAGCTGCTAAAGATAATAACTGCTTCGCTCCTCGGTGTTTTTCGTGGTGTTCACGAACGCGTGTATATTCTTCTTTTAACGCGCTAACATATGCTTCTTTTTTATTTCCCAGCATACTTTCAACCACCGTTACAGCTCTCGAAGCATCTAACACATGTATGGTTTGACCTTTGGTGTAATGTTGGTCAATTTTAACTGCTGTATGCACTTTTGAAGTTGTTGCGCCACCGATCAATAAGGGAATTGACAAATTTGCACGCTCCATTTCTTTGGCAACTGTCACCATTTCATCTAAAGATGGAGTAATCAATCCACTTAATCCAATGGCATCCGCGTTTTCATCAATAGCCGCTTGAATTATTTTTTCAAAAGGAACCATGACTCCCAAATCGACGACATCGTAATTGTTACAACCCAAAACAACACCAACGATGTTTTTACCGATATCGTGTACATCGCCTTTAACCGTTGCCATGATAATTTTACCTGCAGCTTGGCGCACTCCATTTTTTTCAGCTTCAATAAATGGCAACAAATAAGCAACCGCTTTTTTCATTACCCGGGCAGACTTAACTACTTGCGGTAAAAACATTTGACCACTGCCAAACAAATCGCCAACAATGTTCATTCCATCCATCAATGGCCCTTCGATCACTTCTATTGGTCGTTCAAACAGCTGGCGACATTCTTCTACATCTTCATCAATAAAATCAACGATTCCTTTCACTAATGCATGTGCCAATCTTTCTTGGACAGAAACATCTCTCCAACTTAAATCAATTTCTCTTTTTTTACCATCCCCTTTTACTGTTTCGGCATATTCTAATAAGCGTTCAGTTGCATCTTCTCTGCGATTCAATAAAACATCTTCTACAAATTCTAATAGTTCTTTGTCGACATTTGAATAAATCTCCAACATGGTTGGATTCACAATTCCCATATCCATTCCATGTTGAATGGCATGGTATAAAAACGCAGCGTGCATCGCTTCTCTCACTTTGTCATTTCCACGAAAAGAAAAAGAAACATTGGAAACTCCACCACTAACGTGCGCACCTGTTAAATTTTGGCGAATCCATTTTGTTGCACGGAAAAAATCAAGCGCATTATTATTGTGTTCAGCCATTCCCGTTGCAACAGGAAAAATATTAGGATCAAAGATGATATCGTTTGCTGGAAACTGAACTTCATCTCTTAAAATTCGATACGAGCGTTCACAGATTTCAATTCTTCGCTCAAAGCTATCAGCTTGGCCATTTTCATCAAATGCCATTACAATCACTGCTGCGCCATATCGCTTGATCTTTTTTGCTTGTGCAATGAAATTTTCAACACCTTCTTTTAATGAAATGGAATTCACCACCCCTTTTCCTTGAATACATTTTAATCCTGCCTCAATTATCTCCCATTTAGAACTATCAATCATGATTGGAACACGCGCAATTTCAGGTTCTGAAGCAATTAAATTTAAAAATTTAACCATGGCTTCTTTTCCGTCAATCATTCCTTCATCCATGTTGATGTCAATGATTTGAGCTCCTCCTTCCACTTGATCTCTTGCTACAGCTAGTGCTGCTTCAAAATCTCCTTCTTTGATCATACGCAAAAAAGCACGCGATCCTGTTACATTTGTTCGTTCACCAATGTTTACAAAGTTACTTTCTGCAGTAACAATTAATGGCTCAAGTCCTGCTAACTGAAGTGTTGCTTTCATAAATTTGATGAAGAAATTGTTGGTTGGTAATGTGCTGCTAGATCAGCGATTGCTTTAATATGAGCTGGAGTTGTTCCACAACAACCACCAATAATATTCACTAATCCTTCTTCTAAAAAGGACTTGATTTGTTCAGCCATCATTTCCGGTGATTCGTCGTATTTCCCAAATTCATTCGGTAATCCTGCATTTGGATGCGCGCTGACACCAAACGGTGATTTTTGTTTTAGTATTTGTAAATAAGGACGCATCATAGAAGCACCAAGCGCACAATTTAATCCCACCGTTAATAATGGAATATGTGCAATTGAAATTAAAAATGCTTCGGTTGTTTGACCGGTTAATGTTCGCCCACTTTGATCGGTGATTGTTCCAGAAACCATGATTGGAAGACGTTTCCCTCGTTGTTCAAACACTTCATCAATAGCAAATAAAGCAGCTTTCGCATTGAGTGTATCAAAAATTGTTTCGACCAACAACAAATCTACTCCGCCATCCATCAATGCATTTACTTGTTCGGAATAAGCATTCACTAATTCATCAAAAGATATACCTCTAAAACCGGGATCATTTACATCTGGAGAAATAGAAGCCGTGCGATTGGTTGGCCCAATAGAACCAGCTACAAAACGTGGTTTTGATGGATTTAATTTTGTGAATTCATCTGCAACTTCTCGCGCAATTTTAGCAGATTGAAAATTAATATCGTACACATAATTTTCTAATCCATAATCTGCCTGAGCAATCCATGTGCCTGAAAAGGTATTGGTTTCAGCAATATCAGCTCCGGCTTCAAAATATAGTGCATGAATTTCTTTGATGATTTCTGGACGAGTCAATGACAATAAATCATTGTTTCCCTTTAAAGGCTTTTCATGGTTTTCAAACCAACCTTTTCGAAAATCTTGTTCTTCGAGTTTATGACGTTGAATCATTGTTCCCATTGCTCCGTCGAGAATGAGAATTCGTTGTTTTAAAATGTCTTGTATTGCTTCCATAGTGTAATGTACTATGAAAAAAAGAGAGGAGTCAAACGACTAAATCTACTTATCTTTTCAGTCAATTGACTGATTGGATTTGGCACCTTCTCAAATTTGAGGGTTGCCAAGGTTTCGTAGGGCCTGTCCCTCCACCTTTCTTCATAAGTTTTCTATCAAATAATGAACGAGGTACAAAATTAAGGGGAAAAATAAGAAAATCAAAGTGTTTTTATACTTTTACAAGAAAAATGAAGCAATTTATAAATAGTGTTGGTTTTGCGTTGAATGGAATTCGAATTTCACTAAAAAATGAACGAAATTTCAAAATACATTTTGTCCTATTTTTGATTGCAATACTTTTTGGGTTTTTATTGAGCATCACAGTCCTTGAATGGATAGTTATTTTATTAACATCCGCGCTTGTTTTAGGAATGGAAGCAATCAATTCTGCGCTAGAAAAACTGTGTGATCACGTTACTCCAGACCAACATTCTCTAATAAAATCAGTAAAAGACATGGCTGCGGGTGCCGTATTAATTGCTGCGCTTATTGCATTAATAATTGGCGGTTTTATTTTTATACCACCAATTTATCAGTTGCTTTTTTAATTGTTGAGCGCTTCGTCGCTTATTAATTTCGCCGTAAATTGTTTTTCATTGATTGTTTCAATCAATTTTAATGCTTCTTTTGGTGAAACTTGTTGATCATTGTAGGTAACTATTGCCACTTGCTTTTTTCTTCCTTCAACAAAATCGTATTGAACGCGTTCAACTCCACCTGTTTCTTTTAACGCTTTTCGAATACTTCCACCGCAACCCATTTCGCATGTCATCCCTTCGATTTCAACGGTCATTTTTTTGTTTCCAATAACTTTTGTTTTAGTTGTTTTCACAACTTTTTCACGACGCAATACAATTGTTTCAGGTGTTGAATTACACGCAACAAATAAACCTAGTAAACAGAATAACAAGGATGTTCTAATCATTATAAGAATTTTAATTCACAAAGTTACGACATCTCAAGAAATTGGAGTTCAAAAAGCTAATATTTAACAGAATTAGCCAAAGAAATAGGAACAAAACCGTATATTTGCACAAAAATCAACGCATGAAAATCAAAGAAGCAACATTTGTTATTTCCAACACAGACTACAAGCAATGTCCGGATGAAGACCGTCCTGAATTTGCCTTTATTGGTCGTTCAAATGTGGGGAAATCTTCCTTGATCAACATGTTGGTGAATAATAAAAATCTAGCTAAAACATCTGGCAGACCCGGTAAAACACAGCTTATCAATCATTTCATCATTAATAACCATTGGTTTTTGGTCGATTTGCCAGGATACGGTTATGCAAAAGCATCCAAAGTGCAACGCGAAAAATGGGAAAAGTTTATTGCTGAATACCTTACGAAACGAAAACAATTGCTGAATGTATTTGTATTGTTGGATTGTCGTTTAGAACCTCAACAAATCGATTTGGAATTCATGAATTGGTGTGGTGAAAAGCAAATTCCATTTTCAATGGTATTCACAAAAATTGATAAATTGTCCTCTTCTGCATTGCAAAAGAATTTGGCTAAATACAAAAAAGAAATGTTGAAGTATTGGGAAGCATTGCCACCGGTATTTACATCTTCAGCAGATTCTGCTTTTGGAAAAGAAAAAATATTAAATTACATAGAACAAATACTTGAAAATGTAAAATAATTCATTTTCAGATGAATACAGTACGAATAGAATCGTTGTGAACATGGAACAAAAAGAAGATAAATTAAAAGAAGTTATTTCTCACGCTAAAGAATATGGTTTTGTATTCCCTTCATCAGAAATATATGATGGATTGGCTGCAACCTATGATTACGGTCAATTAGGGTCAGAACTTAAAAACAATATCAAATCATATTGGTGGAAATCAATGGTGCAAATGCACGACAATATTGTTGGGATTGATGCTTCTATTTTTATGCATCCAACAACTTGGAAAGCTTCTGGACACGTTGATGCGTTTAACGACCCATTGATTGACAACAAAGATTCTAAAAAACGCTATAGAGCTGACGTTTTAATTGAAGATCACATTGAAAAAATTCGTCAAAAAATAGAAAAAGAAGTTGAGAAAGGAAGTAAGAAATTTGGAGAGACTTTTGACGAGACACAATTTAGAGCAACGAATCCAAATGTATTGCGGAATGCTCAAAAAATAACTGAAATTGAAAACAGAATGCGCCAAACATTGGAAAACAATGATTTGGAAGGCGTTTATAATTTAATCGTTGATTTAGAAATCGTTTGTCCTATTTCAGGTTCTAAAAACTGGACAGAAGTTAGACAATTCAATTTAATGTTCTCAACAGAATTAGGTTCTGTTGCAGGTGATGCTTCAACGATTTACTTGCGTCCAGAAACAGCACAAGGAATTTTTGTTAATTTCTTGAATGTACAGAAATCTGGTAGAATGAAAATTCCATTTGGTATCGCTCAAATTGGAAAAGCATTTAGAAATGAGATTGTTGCACGTCAATTTATCTTTAGAATGCGTGAATTTGAACAGATGGAAATGCAATTTTTTGTTCGTCCAGGCGAAGAAATGAAATGGTACGAATACTGGAAAGATACACGTTCTAAATGGCATAAAAATTTAGGGTTGGGTGATCAAAATTACCGATTCCACGATCATATTAAATTGGCGCATTATGCCAATGCTGCTGCAGATATTGAATTTAATTTCCCAATGGGATTCAAAGAATTAGAAGGAATTCATTCTAGAACAGATTTTGATTTAAAACAACACGAGCACTTTTCTGGTAAAAAATTACAGTATTTCGATCCTGAATTGAACCAAAATTATGTACCTTACGTTGTGGAAACATCCGTAGGTTTAGACAGAATGTTCTTAGCTGTATTGAGTGCTTCTTACAAAAATGAAAAGTTAGAAGACGGTTCTGAACGCGCTGTTTTGAGTATTCCTGCAGCTCTTGCTCCAATAAAAGTAGCAGTGATGCCCTTAACTAAAAAAGATGGTCTGCCGGAAAAAGCAATGGAAGTATTGAATTTATTGAAATTCGACTACAATTGTCAATACGATGAAAAAGATTCTCCTGGAAAACGTTACCGTCGACAAGATGCCATTGGAACGCCTTATTGCATTATGATTGACCACCAAACAATGGAAGATAATACTGTTACTATCCGCGATCGCGACACGATGGAACAAATTCGAGTAGCCATTTCAGAATTGTATGGCATCATCGATCAAAAAGTAAATATGAGAACATTGTTACATTAATCTGTAACACTATAAAAAATTGCTTATCGTTTCAAATGGAAACGGTAAGCAATAATTCCAGGAATACCTAATAACACAATAAGTGCTAAGATAATTCCATCTTTTACTAAGTAAAAGTCTTTTACTCCAACCATATCAGCTTTATCATATCCCAAACCAATAAAATAGGACAAACTCAATGGAGCAGCAACTTTTTGTTCGACCAAAGCCTGTTTGTATACAATCTCACCTTTAAATAAATTCAAGGGCAATAGAAATAAAGGTAATGCAATCAAAACAAAACTTAAAAAGAAAATTACGATTGGTTTTTTTAATTGCGTGCGCATTTGATTGATTTTTTTTGAATCACAAATTTAATGAATTACCAATCAAAAACTAGCTTTGATGAAAATTCTCTTTAAATTAGCAACACGATGAACTTATATTCAAATAAACAAAAATGGAAAGTTGCACTAATTGCAGTAGCACTACTGATGGTGGGTATTTCTTTGTTTATTTCAAATTCCATCGTGAGTAAAGTTGGAGATCAAGAACGAACAAGAGCCAAGCAATGGGCTGATGCAATAAAAAAGAAACTAGAATTAGTCCGATTAACTGATCAGACGTTTTCGAAATTAAGAACGAAAGAACGCGAAAAAATGATGTGGTGGATTGAAGCAACGAAAGAAGTTTCAAAAGCTACTCCACTAGATTTCATTCCTGATTTCACTTTTCCATTAAAAATAATCAACAATAATAAAGACATTCCTGTTATTTTATTAGATGATAAAGAACAAATTTCTGGAAGTATCAATATTGATTTTGACACAACTAATCTACGTAAATTAAATCCAACAGCGAGTTCAAGTGAATTACAACTTCGTTTTGAAGATTCTTTGAAAGTTTTGGCAAAGCAATGGTCGAAAAAAAATAAGCCATTTACAATCGAAGTATATAAAGGTTTATTCATGACTTATGTCTACAACGACACGAAAGAAATTCAGCTTTTAGAAACAAGTCGGGATTCACTATTGAATTCTTTTAACAACGAACTCATTGAAAATAAAGGATTGGTTCCTGTTTTACTAATTGACGATGAGTCGGGTGAAATTATTGGAAGTAACCTTGAGAAAGATCGCATCAATACATCCAATTTCAAAAAAACAATTGCCACTTTAAAACTTGAAAATGAACCTTTAATCATCGATTTTAAAAATGGACAAAAAAACATTCTCTATTTTGATGATAGTCCTGAATTAAAATTATTACAGTATTTCCCATACATTATCTTCTTCATTATTGGCTTATTCATTTTAATTGGCTATTTGATTTTTAGTACGTTCAGAAAGGCAGAACAAAATCAGGTATGGGCTGGAATGGCAAAAGAAACAGCACACCAACTAGGAACGCCTCTTTCTTCGTTGATGGCGTGGGTCCAATTATTAGATGCGCAAGAAATTGATCCGATGATTCCTCGAGAAATGCAAAAAGACATTGATCGTCTTGAAAAAGTAACAGACCGTTTCTCTAAAATTGGTTCAGGAGCGAAACTGACGGAAAGTTCACTTGTAGAAACGGTTAAAAATTTAGTAGATTACCTACGACCGCGAATTTCAGATAAAATTTCAATTACTTTCACTGCTGAATCGGATATTTATCTAAGTCACAATGCGCCTTTAATGGAATGGGTTATTGAAAATATTTGTAAAAATGCGGTTGATGCCATGGAAAATAATGGCACGTTAGACATTCACATTCATTCAACTCCTGAATGGGCACATATCGATATTAAAGATTCTGGAAAAGGAATCGATCCAAAACAGCTAAAAGCAATTTTTCAACCTGGATTTTCTACTAAAAAACGCGGTTGGGGATTAGGACTCTCTCTTGTTAAAAGAATCGTAACTGAATACCACAAGGGTAAAGTCTTTGTGCTAGATTCTCAATTAGAAAATGGCACAACGTTCCGAGTAAGTTTACCGCTTTAATCTTTAATAGCCGTGTAAATCCACAGAGCGCATTGACAATAGTACTTTTACCACTTTCTCTCCGATACCCGGCACATCAACATGAATCAAATAAATACCTGAAGCTACTGGAATACCCTTTTCATTCATCAGCGTCCAATCTTGGAAAGTAGCCTCACTATCTTTAGAAATTGTTTTCACTAATTTTCCCTGTGACGAATAAATCCGAATGGTACAACGTTCAGGTAAATTTGTGATTTTAACCCGATTGTCTAGTTTACTTGTTTCATATTCTGAAAACGCATAGTATGGATTAGGAACAACATTTATTAACGCTAACGCATCACTTAATGCTTGTTGACTTGCAGTTATCGTTCTATTTTTAGACATATTCCAAGAATACATTGGCTGCGCTAAATTCTCATTTGTTCCACTGTAATTTTTGTATTCTTTAGCAACATCTAAATGAATCGTCACATCTGTTGCATTGATTTTTTGTCCTGGTTTCAACAAAGGATACGCAATCCAAGCTAAACTTCCATAAACATTTCTTTTAGCTGTATTGGAAATGGATGCATCTGTTGCGTCGAAATCTAATATAGATTGGTATAAAAAGTTGTTAGTTAAATCTTCAGCTTCACTTTTTTTATAAGCTGGGAAATCAAATCCTGCTGTAAATTTATTAATTGTTTTTTGACGGTAGCCAAATACATAAAACGGTTGGACGCCACCCATAATTGGAGTTCCTGTCTGATCAATCACTCGTGAAGTTGGATTCCAAATCATATCGCTTCCCTTATCTGTCGCTAAAAAAGAATTTTCTCCAAATGCCATATACAAACGTGCGCCCGATTCAACATCAATAGCATAGCCAGGAAACCAACCCATACCATTTCCGGTTCCATCAGGATTGCCTTCTTTATCGACACTTTGACTTTTACGAAGTCCACCTGGCTCAGCATTACCAACATTTAATGTCGCAGTTCTTCCCATTTCAAGAACTGGGCAACGAGTCCACTTAGATTTATCAGCTGTCAAAACAATTCGTACACTTGGCAAGAAACTTAAACTTGCATAATTTCTTGCATTCCCTGGATTAGTCATTTTGTAATAACAAAGCGGCATATAATCAGCTTGATAACCCGTTAATCGATGTGGTGCAATACCCCCATTCAAGAGTTTTGAGAAAAATTTATCATTATCATATCCATTTTCATCATTGTAATTACAAGGATTCAAATACGGTGGTAATAATGGCAAACAATCCGTTGGGGTTGAAGTATAGAAACCAGAACGAATCCAATTGGTTGGGAAAAACACATCATTGTCATTGACAAATGTCAACCATTGTAACGAAGAATCTTTAAAAGAAATACTACTTCCTAAAACCGCCGTTGAACTTGTAGTTGCATTACCTGGTAAAACTTGGGTGTATTTAACTTGAGTAATTGTAACAGAAATTCCCCATTGAGGAATCAATTGCTCATATTGAACATTGATCAACTCTTCTGAAACAATACTGTCTAACAATTCACCGCCTGCTTCTGAATAGCGATAAATAGTCCATGAAGCAGTATCTGTTGCATTCGTTGCCGTAGGAGTGTAGTGCTTGAATTTACATTCAAAATAACCATCTACTAAATTCAATGGATCAATCACTTTTAACTGAAATGGCCCATTGTTTTTTTGGTAAGTGGGGCGATCCGTTTCACCATTCTCCAAAATAGATTGAATAGAAGCTGGTGTTAAACGTTGAATCAAACCTCCATTTCCATGCCCATCATGTCGAGTGATTTCAGGTGAATCGCCATATTCCATTGAAAAATAAGTACCGTCTGCTTCTGGCAATGGATTGTGGGGAATGGCTTCCATAACTTTTACTTCCCCTAAAGCTGCTTTTCTACTTGATAAATAAACCCGTTTTTGACCATCTAATGCATCTGGATCATCAGGTGTATATGTTTTGTAATTGTTGTAAGCATAACTAACAGCCATGTAGTGATAGCGTTTAAAATTAATGAGTTGATTATTCCCTGATGCAAATTGATCTTTGTTTACTTTAAAACTATGCATCAATCCTTTGTTTTCTCCTTTTACCCGTTCAATTGGAATACTCGCTTGTAAATCGTTATCGTATTCAAAATTTACTAACCGCGCAATGGAATCTTTAAAATCACATTGGGCTACCAAACGAGCTTTTGCAGGATTCGATAAATCTGACACAGCAACACTATTATCTTTTACTTGGTAGATTTGATATCCTTGAAAGCGATAGTATTTATCTGCATTAGGGTTACTCGCAACAATAAATGGATCAAACTCTTTGTATTTTTCACGGTAATTATTTGAATTTACTGGATTTGATAGTGTTAAAATTAATTCATTCTCTAATTCTTGAATGGCCAATTCTGGAGCGTGTGGACCTTCTAACACTTTGAAACAATTTTCAAAAAGTGCTTGTGCTTTATCGTCTGCACGTTGTAAAACTGAAACAGATTCAATTGGAACACCCGTTGTTGCTCTTGCCCAAACCACTCCAACAGTAATATTATTTACCGCACCAGGTTTTAACACAAAAGGCCCCGCCGATTGAACAAATCTTCTATCATTAGGTACATTACCAGATGAAACTTCCGTCCAAGGTGCTTGTGGAACTCCATTTGTTCCCCAGCCTAGAGGATCTGTATCGCCTGGAAACATGAAATCACATGGCACATTAATATTTGCATCCGGATCAGAAACATGACCACTCCCACCATAATAAAATGACGTACCATCTTTCCAGAATCCTCTTAAGTAATTGTAATAATCTGAATTGACAATTGGATCGGTTTGATTCGGGTTCGCTCCATTTGTTGTATTGGAGTAGTATAAAAATTGTCGCATTCCAAATCGTTCGTTATCGATTATTTGGTCACCAAAACCAATTCCGTTTAACGCTTCATTTAAGCCTATTCCATATGCATTATCAATTCCGTCATTATCTTGATAAGGTCCTTCAAAAAAATCAACTCCAACTGCGGGTGGCGAATTTCCATAACCTTTATAACCTCCAAAATTTGAATCAAAATTATTGCCATTGTAGTAGTATCCTAGTCCACGATTGACATCACAACCGACATAATCATCTGTAGGATTTCCTAATGCTCCATCTGTAAAGAAACCAAAATAGGTGTCAAATAATGTTTGAGTTCCTCGGTTGATGAGTTCATAATTATAAAATGTCATATTATTTATTTCATCATTCGACGAAAAAGCAAATGCTTGAGCACGAATTTCCATTCCAATGGGTTGTCCCCCGGTTTCGGTATGAATGTTCCCTTTATCATTCATTATCCACCAATAATTCAGATCTCCATACAAAGAAACGCGTCGATCTGATTTACAATCTTTTGTTTTGTTAATATCATGCCATGGATAATCTCCTTTTTTGTAATCATAAAAACCATCATTATCACGATCAAAAAAAGGCGCTAAATAAAAATCTTGCCCTTTTGATTCATCACCATGTGCGGGCCATTCTTTAATAATATCTGGTATTTTGTAATTTGGGAAAAGGTTAGTTTGTGTTTGCGTTCCGTTTTGAGCATCTTGAACTCCCGCTTCATACCAAGAATTAAATTCTCGAATCATGTCTTGAGTAGTAATGAAATGCTTATCGTATTGATAACATGTTTCAGCATCTGTTTCGGCTAAGACTTTTGACAATGGACCTGTCCAATAATCTTGGCCATTTCTATAGCGTAACGCAGCAATTTTCAATTGGCCATTAATATCAGTTCCACCTAACCACAATGCGGCAGTAAAAAGGGCCATAATCCCAGAGTTTTTAGGAATCTCATATTTCGAGTAATTCTGATTGGGAACCTGCCACAGATTTCCTGCAGTATGCACCATTGCTCGTACATTATTAATTTCTAAAAATGTGGTGGTTTTTGGTGGTGTACATTGCGCTCCTTTTAATATTGTAGGTTGTGAAACAACTTTTTCTGAACCTGCATAGGGTTGCGCAAAAGTTGTAAGAACAAAAATCAACTGAAGAATAAATAGGACCTTTTTCATAATTCACAATATTGTTTAAAGATAAAAAAAACAGACAAGATAAATGATGTCTCATTGTATCTTTTATCCAAATTAGTTGAATTGATTGAATCTAAATTTAAAAAAATAGTAAGTGAACTATGTATTGATTGAACGGTATAAAAACAAAAAAAGGAGACCCGAAGATCTCCTTTTCTTAAAAAGTGTTATTCAATTATTGTAATACAACACGGAATACTTTTTCTGAATTTTCATTGAAAACTCTGATCATGTAAATTCCTGTTTCTTTACCTTGTAAATTGATTTCAGTTTTTGCAGCTCCTTTGATTGCGTTGTTTGCATTCGCAATAACACGACCTTGAGCATCTGTAATTGTATAGTTGTAAACTACTGAAGAACCTTCATTTGTAATGTAAACGAATCCGTTTGTTGGATTTGGATATAAAGAAATTTTAGAGAAATTTACATCATTCAAAGATAAAGTAGAAATTGTTAATAAATTAGATGTGTGTTTGCAATTATAAGAATTAGTAGCTATAACAAAAAAAGTACTATTATCATGAGGAATATAATGATTTTCAAAACTATACAAAGACCAAATATTTAAAGAATCATAGTATTCATACCAACTATATGATATTAAATTTGAAGGGCTAGCGATAATCTCTGCATTATTATTCAAATAGATGTTAACATCAGTTTTTGGTTTAACAAATACAATTACTTTATTACGAATCGGATTTATACAGTTTTGATACTTTCCTTCTGCATAAAAATTATATTGTCCTGATATGTTTGTATTTGGCAAAACGATTGAACCTATAGGGAAAATAGTATTAAAATTACTTAATAAATTCCCATTAGTTAATTCTGAATGCCACGATATATTTGAGGAACTTGTGTCTACATATGAAATAATTAATTTAACTGAATCTATATGAATAGAATCCATGTATGTATTTTGAAATTTCACTTTAACTGAATCCCCAGAATTATTTATCAAAGATAAATCAAGAATAAATTTTTGATTCTGAACAGTATTGTGAATATAAGCCAATGGGCTTTGACTTAATGCTGTTGCACCAGTTACTGTTATTTTAAGATCAGTAGGCCATTCCCATCCATAACTGGTTACACCATAAAATTCTAAATATGTTTTTTTTACAATCGAATTTAAAGGAACAATAGGATAGGATATATTTACAATACTACAAATTCCTTGTAAATTTATATTATTAAAAATACTATAACTATTATCTATTATTTCTAATGGTTGAATGAATGCTTTTAAACTATCTAAATCAGTTTCAAATGCACAAACTGATATAAGTGAGTCTGAATCAACTATAAATGCTGAAGGTTTTTCACTAATAAAAATTTCAAAAGGCGGACTAGTATTTAACACAGAATCCTTAATTACTACTGAATATAATCCAGCTTTTAAATTATTTAATGATCCTGTGAAATTGTTTCCGTTAAATGAAAATAGAAAAGGTGGAGAACCACAATAAATTGAATCAATTGATATTGAACCTAAAGTATCTCCTTTACATTCTATCAAATTAGGTGTCAATTTTAAATTTATCGATGATAATTTGACATAAACTGTATCTCTTTGTGAGGAAGGGCAATTCGGGAAATCAATTTGGGCATAAAAAATTGTATCTGAAGTTAATGATGAAGAAGTGAAAGTTGAATTATTCAATAAAATTAATCCACCATTTGGTTGATTATACCAAGAAATATTTCCAATATCTGAATTAGAATTCAATGTTACACTTGAATTCAAACAAAAAATTGCATCATTAATTTGAGGTTGCTCTAAATCTGGACACAAAATAGAAAATTTATAATCAAGAACTTCAAAACTTTGAATATTTGACGCACATGATTCTGACTCATTTGGAACTAAAAAATGAGAGCTAATAATTCTCATTCGAGTTGTTCCGATAATTGCATTTATAGGAACTTTAATTTGACCTGATTTTAAGTAAACACCTGGCTCAAAACTTATTACACTTTCATTAAAATCATTAAAATCACCATCAATATTCCAATCAATCCAAATTCGAATACCTTCTTCAGAATTTGACATCAATGTAAATTGAATTGTTTTATTAACTTTTTGAGAACAAATTAACGAATCATTATATGAATAATTATTAATATTTGTAAAAGGTTTATATCCATTTGAATTAATATTTGTTATTCCACCATATGTATTTAATAAAGCCATTGTAAAATCTTCATCCTGATTACCATTTGGAGTAGGTATACAATAT
>JAGNZC010000040.1 GCA_017984635.1 Crocinitomicaceae bacterium | reverse complement strand
GCTTTTGTTCTTCGGAAGAAAAGCTCGTTTTAGCAACAAAATCATCAACGCCTTTTTCATCTAGAGGCAAGTCTAATTCATGAATTGACTCTAATTCTAAAGGTGAGTCCTGAATAATAGAAGTGTCGTCCACCATAGCTTGTATAACAATAGTATTTAATCCTATAGATTTATATACTTCAATATCTTCTTCATCGCAAACATCTGAGTCAATTTTCTCATGTATTGAGTTAAGTAGATTAGAAAAAAATACATCTTGTATTATTTCTTTTTGAACCTGTTCCAAGTTCATTTCACCTGCGTCAATACCCATTAGTAATTGTGCTCCAACGATTGTCGTTGCTATTTCCCAATTTGTTCTTGAGAAATTCATTTGTTTTTCATTTGCTTCTTTCATAATTATCTGTTTTAATTTTTATTGAAGTAAGATTAACAGTAACCAGCTTCCTTAAAACAGATGACGAGATTGATTTCCAGTAAACGGAACTTTTATTTCCAACGGAAACAGTTAAACAATTATATGTAGTAAACTACTGGACAAAAAAAAGAGCCTCACAATGGAGGCTCTTGGTTTTTAAATTTTTAAGATTGCTTTGATCTGTTCAGGATCATCAATCTTTTTTAGTTGTTTGCTTAAGTCTTTCCATTCGGATTCGGGAATTTGATTTAAAGTATTAATTGAATCTATTATTTTCTTGCCAAGTTCTTTTTTCATTGTTACCAATGTTGCCGATTTAAAAACCTCGATATATCCCTCCAAAACAATAATTGACTTTGTATAAATGATTTTATTTTTCAAATAAGTTTTATTCGTCATAAATTCACCAGTATTAGGATCACGTACAGTAGTTTTCTCTTCCTTCACATTTACATTGTTATATGTATTAAATGAAACCTGAACTTCTTTGTTTATATTTTCTATTTCGAGTTTTTCGAGTTTTTTAGTTTCAAGATAATGTAAGCAATAATCTACATGCTCTTTCGGTGTCCAACTACGTAAATAGTTATTTAGCTGAGATCCCATAGTGGAAGAGGTACGGACGTTGCCTTCATCATCGTATTGAATTGATGTTGTACCAAGTTCGATTTCTCCTTTTTCATATTTCTGTTTTAAAACTAAAAAATATTCCAAGTACTCTGTGTTAATCCCTATGTTTCGGTACAGATCTATTGCTTTTTCTACTTTATTTGAATCTAATGTTTTGTTGGCAAAAATTAGAGCTTCGGCTCTTTTTTCTTTTTCGATTTGTCGCTGAATTTGAGCCTTTTCTTCTTCAATTCTAGCTTGTTCCTCTTTGATTTTAGCCTCCTCAGCGGTAGGGAAATGCTGTTGTGCTTTAATTGTACCGTCAGGATTATATTGAATATGGTCTCCAACCATTTTTCCATTTAAATAACTACCGATAATATAAGTTTTTCCGGATGGATAGTAGTAAGCTTTAAACTCTCCATCTGGATAGACAATTTTACCACCAATATATCGAAAGGTTCCTTTAGTATATTGAGCTTCTTTTTTGACTTCATCCGAAAAACCATAACTATCAAAGCTTTCCATTAATATCCAATCTCCCTCTCGTTCCCCGTTTTTATAACTTCCTTGTGCTTTAACAAAACGTCCTTTAGTACTCCCTGTTCCTGCATAATAAATTGCTGCCCCTTCTAGTACTCCTGCTTTATAAGTTTCACTTTGACTTAATGTTCTGCCACCATATACAGAGTATTCTTTGTTTACACCATCCTGTAGATTGTTCATGTAGTTGTATTCGTAAACCAAAACACCTTCCTGATTATAACCCTTGAACCAACCATGTTTTTCGCCAACTGAATTCACTTGATACTCAGCCATTATCTGGGTTTTTCTGTAATCGTAAAAGTCCTTTTTAATAGATTGTGAAAGCACGACAAGATTGAATAGACATGCGGTTAATAATAGGGTTGATTTTTTCATGATTTGCTATTTATTAAACAAATATAGATAAAACAAATAAATTCGGACATATACGCCTAGTTAATGGAATTATTGAAACGGACATTTATGTCATGATTTCAAATGAAGAATTTTTAGTTAAACTAGGGAAAAGGATAGAAGAAGCGTATTTACCTAAATTCAAAAGTCAAACTGAATTTGCGCTAGCCTGTGACGTTGATACTCGCACTATAAGAAGGATAATCAAAGCTGAACAAAACCCAACTATATTAGTCCTTCGAGGCATCGCAAATGCTTTAGAATGCGAATTGACAAATCTTATTGACATTGAGTAAATGATATTTTCAAAATAAAGGAGTTGACTTGCTTTCACTTGGTTTATCTTGCTTCACTGGAATTTTTATTTCTTCCAAAGCACACAATTTATCAACTAGAGTATAATATTCACTTCCAGGTTTTTGATGTACAACTTTTTGTACAATATGGGTAGGAAGATTCAAGACACTATCATACAAGTCTTTATTTGACCCTTGAAAAGCCTTTCTTTTTAATGCTTTTATTTGGCTATCTAGTTTCGTATAAACCGTCACATTGATTTCTCTTCCATACTTGGAATAAACATGTTTGACCGATTCGATAAAAGCTCTCATCTCCATTCTTTGACTAGTCGTATTGTAAAAACAATCAGAGAAGTGGTACTCAAAATCATCTGTTAGAATGTGATAAGCATATCCTCCTTGGTCGGTGACTGGTTTGTAATAAGATCCGATTGCAATTTCAATTTCTTTCATATCTGTTGAGTTATTTTTTCAACGAGTATAGAAGATTAAGAGTTTAATGGATGGTATAAAAGGAAACTATAATTCATTTATTTCCTTATTCACAACTTTAGACAACCTTAACTAAAGTTTCTTTAATATTTCACTCGATAGAACTTCGAGTCGTTTGAACATATTTTCAGAATCACCATTTACTAGAAGTTTACCATTAATATCTCTTTTTATTTTTCTATTTATGGCTTGAAGACTTAGGTGAGAAGATCTAACAATTTTGATTTCTGGTATTAATCTATCTTTAATTTTTAATACAGCATTGTGGGCTTTGTATCCAAAACAAAGAATCAAACAGTTTATATCTTGCAGTTCAGTTTCTAATCGTAGCAAATTTCTCTCTGAATAGATTTCTGTCTTATTTAAGTTTGCCTCTGTACGAGAATCTTTTTCCAAATACAATACACCATCCCATGCATTAGTTATTCGTAAATCATTTAACTCAATTTCTTTAGGAAGATTCCTTTTACCGCTAATTAATTGTAGAACAACACTTAAGTTTTCACCAGTTTTACCCATAACTGGTCCGCCATTCAATTCTTCATGTCGCCCTGGACAACTAAATACAAGAGCAATGTGTTTAGCTCTACCAACCTGTAAATGTATTTGATTCTTCATCAAGTTAAAATTACTAAACTGAAACATTTGAGATTCGGACTGAAGCAAAAACTGAAACATTTCTGTCTCCTTTTGGCTTTTTTTGTCTCCTGATGTCTATCTTGAAATGAACTTATATAAAAGCAAAAACCCTAGAGCATTGATACACTCTAGGGTTTTCTAACCTTTCAGCCATAAAAGGCGTGCTTTTAACGTTGTTGCGGTAAACCGCTTTAGCGGTCTGGACGGGACTCGAACCCGCGACCCCATGCGTGACAGGCATGTATTCTAACCAACTGAACTACCAAACCAATTTTCTTTTCTTTCGAACTTCAACAACAGTTGAACTTTGAAAATTGTGTAATGCTTTACGTTAAAAGCGTGTGCAAAATTAATACAAATATTCAATTCAGCAAGTGATTTTATGAAAAAAATGAAAAAAAAATGATAGATGATTGAATTTTAAATTGTTAACTAAACTTTTTTAAATTTTCCTGGGTTTTTTTAATTGTAAATTTGTTATATAATTAACATTATAAATATTATTTAACAATTTGTTATAAATTAAAACACTTAAATTTGCACTCTTTATATATCATGAACTCAAAACAACTTCTTTCCATTGTTGAAGAATACGGTGCACCTGTTTATGTGTATGATGCAGCTATTATTCAACAACAATACCGACGCTTGAAAAGTGCATTCGGTAGTATGTCCGTTAAATTACATTATGCTCTAAAAGCACTAAATAATCAGGCTGTTTTAAAGGTTTTAAAGCGGGAAGGAGCAGGATTGGATGCTGTATCTTTGGAAGAAATTTATTTGGGAATGAGAGCAGGCTTCAAGCCTCAAGAAATAATGTATACCCCAAATTGTGTTGCGTTCTCTGAAATTCAAGCAGCTGTTCAATTGGGTGTTCATATTAATATAGATAATTTATCGATTTTAGAGAAATTTGGTAAAGAATATGGTTCTTCAGTGCCTTGTTGCATACGATTAAATCCACATATTATGGCAGGAGGAAATGCAAATATTTCGGTTGGTCATATCGATTCTAAATTTGGAATTTCAATACATCAATTACGACACATTGAACGAATCATGGATCATTATGCGATACGTGTTATTGGCTTACACATGCACACAGGTAGTGATATTATAGATGCAGATGTCTTTTTACAAGGTGCAAGTTTATTGTATGAAGCAGCCTCTGTTTTTCCAGTATTAGAATTCTTGGATTTTGGAAGTGGTTTCAAAGTGGCATATAAATCGGGAGACTTTGTTACGAATATAGAGAAAATTGGAGCTAAAATTGAAACTTCATTTAAAGAATTTTGTATAAGCTATGGTCGTACTTTAGAACTTTGGTTCGAGCCAGGTAAGTTCATTGTAAGTGAGGCAGGTGTTTTATTAGTTGATGTAAATGTTGTAAAACAAACAACTTCAACCATATTTGCAGGTGTCAATAGTGGTCAAAATCATTTAATACGCCCAATGTTTTACAATGCATTTCATCAAATTACAAATATTAGTAATCCAAAAGGTGAAGAAAGGTTATATTCTGTAGTGGGATACATTTGTGAAAGTGATACTTTTGGTTATGATCGTTTACTTAATGATGTAAGGGAAGGTGACGTGCTTGCTATTTCGAATGCTGGGGCATATGGATTTACAATGAGTAATCAATACAACGCACGCTTGCGTCCTGCAGAGGTGTTAATCTACAAAAATCAAGCACATTTAATACGAAAACGTGAAACTTTAGAAGATATTTATAGAAATGAAGTTCCGTTTGAATTGGATGAGATTAAAGATTAGGGTGCTAAAGTAAATTCTCGCTTATTCCTAGCATTACAGAAAAAAAAGCATATTTGAATTGTTTAAAAGATTATTTCTATTTTCGTAAAAAAAAGTATGCGACTATTTTTTCTATTTTTTGTTTGTTTCGTCGTAAACAATAGTCTTGCTCAAACCAAAGCAGTTAGCGAAAATGGTGATGAGGTATTGTTGTATGAAGATGGAACGTGGGCTTACATTAAAGAGACTAAGTCTCACTTTGATTCAATTCCAACGAATGAACAACGCTTTGTAAAAGCACCTGCATTAACGTTTTCTTTGAAAAGTAAAACCATTCCAGCTTCCATTTTTTACAATACGTCAAAATGGTCGATGAAAAAAGGAGATTCTCCTTCAGAATATACGTTTTCGCACAAAACACAAGATGTTTACGGTATGTTTATTTCAGAGCAAATTGAAATCCCAGTGGAGAATTTACGCACTATTGCGCTTCAAAATGCCCAGGAAGTAGCACCTAATTGCGAAATTGTAAAAGAAGACTTTCGTATGGTGAACGGAAAAAAAGTATTCTTCATGCAAATGAATGGAACTACACAAGGAATTAAATTTACCTACCTAGGTTATTATTATTCCAATCAAAGTGGTACGTTTCAATTTGTAACCTATACAGCACAAAATTTATTGGCAAAAGTTCAAGCAGAAATGTTTGAACTCTTGAATGGAGTCGTTGTTCCTTAATGATCAATCGTTTTCAGTTAATTGAAATATTTCTTCTACAGTACACGTAAAATAAATAGCAAGTTTTAACGCTAAGACTGTTGAAGGAACATATTTATTTGCTTCCATTGCATTGATCGTTTGCCGACTAACCCCAATTGCTTTCGCTAAATCATCTTGTGTTATGTTCTTTTTGGCGCGCTCGATTTTAAGTGAATTTTTCATGCTTTTGAATATTTTCGGTACAAGTAATTAAATCGAACAATATAAAGCAGCAAACAAGTGAAAAGATTCAAAACTAAAAACAGAAAGAAAGCACTTCCGTAAATGGTTAAGATACCTACAAAAATGATGGTGTAATTAATCAAAACACTCCAAAGTAATGCATCTAATCGCAGTTTGGCAATGAATTCATCTTCTACTTTTTCTTTCGAAAAAACGATTAATAATGCGCTGATTAATAAGGTTGAACTTACTAATTCATCTAAGAAATCTTGCTTTATAAAGGTGAAATACCTACTTTTTGATAGAAATGGCATGTCAACAAATGCAAAACTTGTTATTTCAAAGGAAAATAATTGCTCAATGAAAGTAGAGTTGATTAATAATAAAATTCCAATAATTAAACTTGGAACAAACAATATCCAACCTATTTTTTGAAAACGATGTGGAAATAATAATTGGTTTTTCATACTTTAAAATTTTAATTTAGATTCAAATGTAAGAATAAATTTACAAAATGTAAAAAATACTTTACATTTATTTTTTTGAAGTTTTAGAATAAGTGAAATAATTTCTTCAAGTTTGCTATCTTTGCACCTTAATTTAAGTCGATAAAAATGGAGACCCCAAAAACGTATGAGCCGTTAAAGGCAGAGGAAAAATGGTATGCACATTGGATGAACAAAGGTTATTTTCATTCAGAACCGGATCACCGGGAAGCATATACTGTCGTCATTCCTCCGCCAAATGTAACAGGCGTTTTGCATATGGGGCACATGTTAAATAATACGATTCAAGACGTTATGGTACGTCGCGCACGTATGCTTGGAAAAAATGCATGTTGGGTTCCTGGAACGGACCATGCATCAATAGCAACAGAAGCGAAAGTTGTACAGAAATTACGTCAAGAAGGCATCAAGAAATCTGACTTAACTCGTGACGAGTTTTTGGCACACGCCTTTGAATGGAAGGACAAGCACGGTGGAATCATCTTAGAACAATTGAAGAAATTAGGTGCATCATGTGATTGGGAACGAACTAGTTTCACCATGGATCCTGCTTATTCTGAATCGGTATTAGATGTATTTATTGATTTATACAAAAAAGGAAAAATTTACCGCGGTGTTCGAATGGTGAATTGGGATCCTGAAGCATTAACTGCTCTTTCAGACGAAGAAGTATTGCACAAAGAAGTTAATTCTAAGTTGTTTTACGTGCGCTACAAAATCGCAGGAACGGAAGACGAATGGTTGACAATTGCAACAACGCGTCCTGAAACTATTTTAGGTGATTCAGCTATTTGTATCAATCCAAATGATGAGCGTTTCAAGCATTTGCATGGTAAACAAGCAATTGTTCCAATTGTAAATCGTACAATCCCTATTATTCAAGATGAGTATGTAGACATGGAATTTGGAACAGGTTGTTTGAAAGTTACACCTGCACACGATACCAACGATTACGATTTAGGAAAAAAATACAACTTAGAGACAATTGATATTTTCAATGACAACGGTACGTTAAACGAGCATGGAATGCATTACGCTGGAATGGATCGTTTTGAAGTGCGTAAAGCCATTGAAAAAGAATTATACGACAAAGGTTATTTAGTTAAAACGGAAGATCACATCAATAAAATTGGGTATTCGGAACGCACCAATGCGGTCATTGAACCTAAATTGTCTTTGCAATGGTTTGTTGACATGAAAGAATTGTCAGCTCCAGCATTAGAACATGTTATGAATGGTGATATTAAGTTTCACCCTGAGAAATTCAAGAACACCTATAAACATTGGATGGAAAACATCAAAGATTGGTGTATTTCGAGACAATTGTGGTGGGGACATCAAATTCCTGCGTGGTATTTTGGTTCGGGATCTGATGAGTATGTTGTGGCTAAAACACTAGAAGAAGCCTTAGAATTAGCTGCTGCAAAAACAGGTAGAAACGTAACTGCAAGTGAGTTAAAACAAGATGAAGATGTATTAGATACTTGGTTTTCAAGTTGGTTGTGGCCGATTTCTGTCTTTGACGGATTAACTAAACCGAATAACGAAGAAATCAAGTATTATTATCCAACCAATGATTTAGTTACGGCTCCTGAAATTATGTTTTTCTGGGTGGCACGTATGATCATCGCAGGGTATGAGTACATGGGCGATTTACCATTCAAAAATGTTTATTATACAGGAATCGTTCGCGATAAATTGGGACGTAAAATGTCGAAATCGTTGGGGAATTCACCTGATCCAATTGAATTAATTGAACAATACGGTGCGGATGGTGTGCGTATGGGGATTTTGATTTCGTCACCTGCTGGAAACGATTTGCCATTTGATAGTTCTCAATGCGAACAAGGACGTAATTTCACGAATAAAATCTGGAATGCGTATCGTTTGGTGAGTGCATGGGAAGTTCGAGAAATGGAACAGCCAAAATCATCGGTAAAGGCAATTGAATGGTTTGAAGCGAAATTCAACCAAGAATTAATTCAAATCAATGAATTGTTCGATAAATTCAAAATTTCGGAAGCGTTAATGGCGATTTACAAGTTGGTTTGGGATGATTTTTGCTCTTGGTACTTAGAAATGATTAAGCCGGGTTACGAACAACCGATCGATGCCAAAACAATGGAAGCAACGAAAGACTTTTTTGAGCAAATCTTGAAAGTAATTCAACCATACACTCCGTTTATCGCAGAAGAATTATGGCATTTAATCCGTGAACGTCAAGAAGGAGACGATATCATTATTGCTGCTTGGCCAACGGTGAAAGAACCAGCAACTGACATATTAGTATCATTTGAATTAGCATCTGAAGTTATCACGAACATTCGAAATGTGCGCAAGCAAAACAACATTGCAACGAAAGTGAAAATGGACTTGTTTGTGAAAGAAAATACTTCTGTTGATCGATCGTTTGATAGTGTAATTGCCAAAATGGGCAATTTAGCAGTATTGGATTACGTCAATGAGAAAGTAGCCAATGCGAATTCATTCTTGGTGCAATCAAACGAATATTTCATTCCTTTTGGTGATGCCATTGATTTGGTTGCAGAAAAGAAAAAAATGGAAGAGGAATTGAATTACACGAAAGGTTTCTTGAAATCAGTTCAAAGTAAGTTAACCAATGAAAAATTTATGGCAGGTGCTCCAGATCAAGTGGTTGCAATAGAACGCAAGAAAGAAGCGGATGCCTTACAAAAAATCGCCATTTTAGAAGAGAAAATCGCAGCTATTTAAGCTGTTTCGTAAAAAAATTAAATCCTGCCAATTGGTGGGATTTTTTTGTTTTAATTTTCATGTCCATTGCCATGGGTTTAAACCCATGGTAATGGATATCATTGTGTTAGATCAATAAATCAACTCTTCGATGCTTTTTTGTGTAATTGGGTGATAATTGATTTTCGCTTTTTTATAAACCCCCAAGGCCCATTTTTTAGTGCGTTCTTGTTCCGCTAATGTTGAATAGATTGGTAATAAGAATTTACGTCTTCCTACTTTCGAAATGAATTTTTCCATAACAGGAAATGCTTCTTTGTAGTTAGAACGAATACCCAAAACAAACCATTCTTCCATGATTTCAGCATTGCCCCAGTTTTTGAAATTCAATTCTCTGTCAACCAATTTCAACTGTTCTACGGCCATTTTTTTAGGTAATTGGCGAATAAATACTTGCCATTCTTGTGCGATAAAATCGGTGCGTTTTAATTGGTAAACCATTTTTTTCTTTCTTCGCTTTCCTTTGATTTTGACCCACGATACTTTTTTCTTGAAAATATTTTCACCAGCTGCAAATTTCCGAGCTAATTGAGTTATTTTCTCAAATCGTTGAGAATGCAATTGAATACAGTTTTTAGGCAATCCTTTTTGATACAACCATTCTGATGTGTTAAAAGTCAATTTATTAGGCAACAATAATTGCGTGTTTAAATAGGCTTTAAATTGTTCGGTATTGACTGTTTTAAAAGAAAAGTGTTGGAAATACGTGTTTAAAAATTGGTCAAAACGTTTTCTTCCAACTTTTTGTTCAATGGATTTTAAAAAGAACGCACCCTTTACATACGCAATATCAGTTAATCCGTCTTCAGGATCTCGGTTAGCTAAGTTTAACTTTAAACGTGAATCTTCTGGATGCTCACTTTTATCCATTTCAGAAATGGTCGACTCCAATTCTTGAAATTCTATAATAGCTAACATATCAGCGATTTCTTTGGAATACAATTGTTCCATGATTCGGTTTTCAAAGTAAACAGTAAATCCTTCGTTTAACCAGAAATCGTCCCAAGAAGAATTGGTAACCAAATTACCTGACCAAGAATGCGCTAATTCATGGGCAACAACGGAAACTAAACTTCGGTCACCAACTAATAAAGTTGGATTCACAAAGGTTAAACGTGGGTTTTCCATGCCGCCATAAGGAAAAGAGTAGGGAAGCATCAATAAGTCGTATTGTTCCCATTTGTATGGACCGTAAAGTGCTTCAGCGGCTTCAATCATTTTGGGTAAATCAACAAATTCATAGGCAGATTTCCCTAATAATTGTGGTTCAGCATAAACACCACAATTTTTCCCTAATTTTTGATATGAAATATCTCCAACTGCTAATGCAATCAAATAACAGGGTATCGACTGTTTCATTTCAAAATGATACATGCCGTCTTTTGATTTTTGTGTTGGGTTTTTAGCCGACATCAATGCCATTAAATCACTTGGGACTTTAACATCTGCTGAATAAGTAATTCTATTTAAAGGCGAATCTTGAGTTGGAATCCATGTTCTTGTTAAAATTGCTTGCCCTTGCGTATACATAAAAGGCAATTTTTTACCAGAAGTTAGATTCGGACTTAACCAATCTATTGCTTGTGTAAGTTCTGTTGTTTTATAATAAATATTGATGAATCGTGTAGTTCGTTGAATGTTGACAAGTAAGGGTTGGCCTAAGATAGAATCTTTGTCCCATTTACCAATCATAAAACTTGCCTCTTTTTCGTTACCTTTTTTACCTAAAGTAATTTTTTGTATCTCAAGACCTTTAATATCGAAAATGGCTGTATCGGTTCCATTATTCATCATTTCATGGCGTGCAACTCCATAAATTGTTTGATTTTCAAAATTTACATCTAATTCAAGGTGTAGGTGTTTTGTATGAATTTCCTTGCAATTGGCATAACTATGATCGTCAGCAGTTTGATTTGCAATAATTTCGGTTGGACTTACATTTTTTTTTATTGCGGTTTCACAAGCAACAATAAGTAGTGTCACAACTGAAAAAAACAAAATTTGGAGAGCTCTCATGCGATTTTTCTAGTGTTTGTCAAATTTACTTTTATTCATTTAAAAAACAATGAAAAAGGGAAGAATACCTTAAATTAATCCAACAATAAGACCAAGACCATAAATAATTAACAAATAGCCTACAAGTTTTTGAATCCATTGCAAAGTGATTTTTTTTACCAATCGAACTCCAATTGTAGTTCCTAAAAACGCAACGATAATGCCAGCTAAAATAAGTGTTTGATGAGGAACTAATTGTACAAAAGAAATGGTGGTAAAATAAACACTTAAGCGAGTAATATCAATAATCACAGCACTCGCATTTGATGTAGCAATGAATTGTTCTTTGGTGAGTCCTGCTTTTGTTAGAAACGCAGCGCGCAAAGCTCCTTGATGACCTGAGATTCCGCCAAAAAAGCCACTCAAAACCCCGCCAAAAGGCAACCATTTTTGATGTATTTTGAGTTGATTCAATTTGGGATTTAATTCAATCCATGCAAAAAACAACATGATGAAACCAATGATTATTTGAATGTATGAAACAGTAATCGTCTTTTCAAATAAGGAATATGACCAAGCGTTAGGGAGAATAGAAACGATACTCAATACTTTGCCACCAAGCATTGCAAAAAGCATTGCGGGAATTGAAAAGCGTAAAAATGTTGGAAAATGAATGTTTTTATAGACAAAAATAAATTTAAATAAAGAGTTCATTCCATGTACAATTCCAGTTGCTCCCACAGCAACTTCAATTGGAAAAAAGAGACAAAAAACTGGCAATAGCAAAGTGCCCAATCCAAACCCTGAGAAAAAAGTTAAAATGGTTCCAAAAAGGATCGTAACTAATAATAAAATAGATTCCATGCTTTAAAAATAGTAATTCTTGCTTTACAATTTAAAAATAGAATATTCCTTTTGACTTTCTCTTCAAATTTGGATACAAGCATCAAAAATCTTAATTTCAACCTCAAAAAGTGACCATGATTGATTATAGAAGTGATACGGTGACAAAGCCTTCGCAAGAAATGCGTGAATTCATGTTTAATGCACCCGTTGGTGATGATGTATTTTTAGAAGATCCAACGGTAAATGAACTAGAAGAATTTGCAGCCAGTTATTTTGGGAAAGAAGCTGCTTTGTTTTGTAGTTCTGGAACACAAACCAATCAAATCGCCATCAATGTACATGTTCAGCCTGGAGGCGAGGTTATTTGTCACGAAGAAAGTCACATTTACAAATACGAAGGTGGTGGAATTGCTAAAAATTCTGGGGCTTCTGTACGTTTATTGCAAGGAGATCGCGGAAGATTAACATTGGAATCGATTGCGCAATGGATAAATCCTGACGATGTTCATTATCCGACAACACAATTAATTAGCTTAGAAGATACCGCAAATCGAGGTGGAGGAGCGATTTACGATTTAGCAGAAATTAAAAGAATTCGTCATTTTGCCTTAGAAAATGGATTGCCTTTGCATTTGGATGGCGCACGTTTGTTGAATGCAATTGTAGCTACAGGAGTTAATCCTTCAACCTATGCAACTAATTTTGATTCGATTTCAGTTTGTTTGTCTAAAGGTTTAGGTGCTCCAGTTGGGTCTGTTTTAATTGGCACTAAAGATTTTATTAAGAAAGCACGCCGCGTTCGCAAAGTATTTGGAGGCGGAATGCGTCAGGCAGGAATGATTGCAGCCGGTGGTTTGTACGCCTTGAAAAACAATGTAGATCGTTTAAAAATTGACCATCAACATGCACTTCAATTGGAAAGCTGCTTACTTCAACAAGATTGGGTTAAAACGGTTTTTGCTGTACAAACAAACATTGTAGTAGTAGTATTGAAAGATGCTGCTAAGCGTGATGAAATAATCATTTTATTGAAAGAACGAAATGTTTTGGCTATGGCTTTTGGTCTAGGAATGATTCGTTTTGTGACTCATTTAGATATTTCATCTAACCAATTGGATCAAACA
This sequence comes from Crocinitomicaceae bacterium, assembly GCA_017984635.1. Classification (GTDB taxonomy): domain Bacteria; phylum Bacteroidota; class Bacteroidia; order Flavobacteriales_D; family Crocinitomicaceae; genus M0103. The sequence continues at coordinate 7,872 of JAGNZC010000040.1, read as the reverse complement.
ATTGGGGTTTTAGAATCATTGAACGTATGAGAAAATTAATCCAATTATTGATTTTTATTATTATTTTTCAAGGATGTAGTGATGGTTCTTCAGAAAAAGTATTACAGATGGAAGACATTGCTCCTAAAGCTAAAAACACCTTGAATAAAGTAAATGATCCGTTGAAAACCAAACCTATTATTGGCTTTTCGACAGTCGCTGCACAATGGGTTGGATTCAAACTTGATTCAATTGTTCCAGTTGATTCCTTGTTTTTTAATGATCGTTTTTATCCGAAAAAAAGCGTTAAATATAAATTGTACCAAGCAGCTTCTGAAACGATGTTTACACAATGGGTGTTTAAAGATTCTTCAGCAACGTTCAATGCGTTTTACAATTGGTTGGATTGTTATGGTGAAGCATGTAAATCAATAACAATAGGACAAAAAAAAGCATTGCAAAAAGACAATTGTGTCATTTTAGTAAATGATACTTCTTTAACCTATATTACTTCAAAAGAGCCGGTGAAAATGAAGCAGTGGTTCACCTATTTTGATACCTTAACCCATTCTCCAAATTGGAAATTCATTGTGTGTCAAGATCGAAAAAAAACAACTTGGAATGCGATGAAAGACCGTGTTTTACAACCAATTAAAAAATAAAATAGTATGAAAATTGTGAACAGAGGATTTATAACGATTGCTCCCAAGCAAGCATTTTGGGATTGGGCCAATCAATTTGAAGATGATGTTGTATTTTCAGAAGCAGATGAGGTAGAGCCAAATGTCTATTTAATTACAGAAGATTTCTTTGAAATTGAACCATTAATTGAACAAAATTTCAAGAAAATATTTAACAATGAATTGGCGATGATTACTGAGAATGAAAAAGACTGGCCAGAGAATAGAACCTTAGAATTGTTTTTAACCTTGTTTACGCTTGAAATAGGTTCAACCGTTTTTGATTTAGAAAAAACAGGTTTAACTGCTGAGAAAATAGATTAAAGATGCTTAAAAAAATAGGTGCGATCCTTTTTCATGCAATATTAACACTACTAGTATTCAAAATTCATGTAAATGAAAAGGTGAATAGTATGTTGAATGATTTCAAAGCAGAACTTGATCAAGGTTATTTGAATGAGGTGTATTTGTTTCATAAGACAGGTCAGGCAGCTTTTATGAAGCGCCCAATCACTACTTTTTTAATTGAAAAAATCCACCAATTTTTTAGTGTTGAGATAGGAACTTCGTTTGTAGTACTGAATTTTTCATGCTTGTTTTTAAGTAGTTTATTATTGTTTTATTTATCAAAACAGCTGACCAAAAGTACGTTAAAAGCCTTTTTGAATTCACTCTTGTTTTTTATGTGCTTTCCGATAATTTTCATGTTTTTTGTTCCAATCTATACCTACGACGAACCCTTGCAGTTGGTATTTGTTTTTGCAGCATTAATTGCGTTTTTTAAACAAAAAAATATCCTTTTTTTATTCTTGTTCACAATGAGCGTTTTTGTGAGAGAAAGTTCACTTATTCTTATTCCAGCGTTGTTTGTATTAAAATTTCCCAATGTTCGATTAATAAACGTTTTAGGAATTGTTAAAAATAATTTTGTGCAAGTTTTGTGTTTGATATTGCCTGCAATTTTGTATTTTATATCCATAAAATTTTATGTTGATTTTTTTGGTATAAACCAAGCTGAAGCCAATGAAAATGGAATTAGATGGATGTGTTTATTACAAAATTTTGAAAGTGATCAAGCAATAATTGAATCCATTTCTGCATTTTTTTTGGTGCTATTAATTCCTATTTATTTTTTAATAACATCTAAATCCAACGAACTTTTTTCAGAAAAATATAGCGGATTAGTAAAAGCTTTTTTAGTTACCCTTGTTATTAATACATTTATTGCATTTTTCTTAACGAAAGTTAGAGAAGCAAGAGTAATCATGTTGCCTTTAGTTTTTTTATGGCCAATATTTAGTTTAGTATTTTCATCAAAAATAAAGTTGATTTTCGAAATTAAAAATTGGATTCAACTTGTTCAAAAACCTTTGTTATTTATTTTGTTAGCAGGATTAATCTACTGGAGTTTTTATTTTTCTTTTTTTAATTACAAAGCAACAATTGGTTTTCCTAAAGATCATTATTTTAATAATTACTTGTTTGTTTTACTTGTGATTTTTTCTACTCATCTTTGTTTATACATCGCTTTAAAACAAAAAAAAAGCAGTCTCTAAATGAAACTGCTTTATAGCATTGATGTTCAATCTTATTTGATTAGTGTTGGTGTCCACCTTCTCCATGAACGTGTCCATGGTCGATTTCATCTTGTGTTGCTGGACGAATATCAGCAATACTTCCTTCGAAATGTAAATCAACACCTGCTAAAGGATGATTGAAATCCATGCGAACGATTTCTTCATTTACCGCTTTAATTGTTCCACGTAATTGATTTCCTTCGCTGTCTGACATTGGAATTAATGCACCAATAGTAAAATATTCTGTGTCAAATTTACCTTCTTCATCGTGAAATACATTAACTGGAATTTCAGCAATTTGATTTTCGTCAGGCATTCCGTATGCCATTGCTGCTTCAATATGAAAAGCAAATGTATCACCTACCTTTTTACCAGTAATATTTTCTTCAAATTGAGGAATTACACCTCCAACACCGTATAAAAACACCATTGGGTGCTCAGGAGTTGTTTCTTCAATTTTTTCACCTGTAGTGTGATTCGATAGTTTGTAGTTCAACGAAACTACCATGTTTGCTTGAATTGTCATGTCGATTTTTTTAAAATAGGATGCAAAAATACTGATTTTATTGCACTTATTCTTTGATACATTTATTTTAGAGAAAATCAATTCGCGCTAAGGATTGCAATGGAAAGCCCGGACTCCGATTACTCCGCTTTTTTCCAATTACTCCGATTACTATCGGAGGAGAAGGAGGAGGACTTGTATTGGAAAGCCTGTTAAAGCGCCCAAAACCGTATAAAATGAATTTCATCGAATAGTTTTAAAAAATCGAATTATCTTTGTTGCAAATTAATAGTTACATGGCGCAAAAACCATCAATTCCAAAAGGAACAAGAGATTTTTTACCGATTGAAGTGGCTCGCAGAAGCTATATTTTTGATACCATTAAAACTGCGTTTAAAAAATATGGATTTGCTCCAATTGAAACCCCCTCTTTTGAGTTATCATCCACTTTAATGGGGAAATATGGGGAAGAAGGAGATCGTCTGATTTTCAGGATTTTAAATTCTGGAGATAAGTTAAAAAAAGCAGATGTCACGGCTTTAGAAGAAGAAAATCTTCCACGATTTGCTAATTCTTTAGCTGAAAAAGCGTTGCGTTACGATTTAACAGTACCATTTGCACGTTACGTCGTGCAACACCAAAACGAATTGTCTTTTCCATTTAAACGTTACCAAATCCAACCTGTTTGGAGAGCTGATCGTCCGCAACATGGACGTTACCAAGAGTTTTTTCAATGTGATGCCGATGTGGTAGGAAGCGATTCGTTGATTTATGAATTAGAATTGGTACAATTGTTTGATGAGGTTTTAACGAATTTGTGTGTGCCAGATTTTACTATCAAAATCAATAACCGAAAAATATTGACGGGGATTGCTGAAGTGTGTGGTGAAGCAGACAAATTAATTGCGATTACGGTTGCGATCGATAAATTAGATAAAATCGGAATTGACGGAGTTATCAAAGAATTGGTTGAAAAAGGTGTTTCTACAGAAGCGATTAGTCGCATAGAGCCTTTGTTCTTCATAACAGGCACAACTGATGAAAAAATAAATCAATTAACGTCTTTTTTAGCAAGCAGTGAAATTGGCTTAAAAGGAATTGAAGAATTGAAATTTATTTTTGATCAAATTGAGATTCTTGGTCTTCAAAAAGCAACGTTAGAATTTGATATTACACTCGCGCGTGGATTGAATTACTACACTGGTGCTATTTTTGAAGTGAAAGCGAATGGCGTGAAGATGGGAAGTATTTGTGGTGGTGGACGCTACGATGACTTAACAGGATTATTCGGAATGAGTGGAATGTCGGGCGTTGGTATTTCATTTGGTGCAGATCGTATTTACGATGTGTTAACTGAATTGGAATTATTCCCAAAAGAAACGGACCAAGGATTGACCTTGTTATTTGTAAATTTTGGAACAGCAGAACAAGCACATTGTTTGAAATTAATGAAAAAAGTGCGCGCTCAAAACATAGCGTGTGAATTGTATCCTTCGAATGCAAAATTGCAAAAACAATTAAAGTATGCCAATGATCGAAATGTACAATTTGTTGCGTTGATCGGCGAACAAGAAATGCAACAAGAACAAATTTTATTAAAAAACTTAGAAACTGGTGATCAAGAATCAGTTAGCTTATCTGAGTTAATTAATAAGTTGAAATAATATTATATAAAGTTATACATTGAGTATGAGTAGTTACAAAATTGACAATCAATGGATTGGTTTAAGTGAATTGGAAGATTTGCTTCATTCGTCCAAAACAATAGAATTAGGTGAAAATGCACGTGTTGCGATTGCGAAATGTCGTCAGTATTTAGATGAGAAAATGGCCAATCACGACCAATTGATTTATGGTATAAATACGGGTTTTGGTTCCTTGTGTAACACAGCAATTTCGTTTGAAGATTTAGGATTGCTTCAATATAATTTAGTTGTTTCACATGCGTGTGGAACAGGTGAAGAAGTTCCTGCAGAATTAGTTAAACGCATGTTGTTGTTAAAAATCATTGGTTTGTCACACGGTCATTCTGGTGTTCAAGTAGCAACAGTTGAACGATTGATTTTCTTTTACAATCATTCTATTTTTCCAGTTGTTTACCAACAAGGAAGTTTGGGTGCATCGGGAGATTTAGCGCCATTAGCACATATGTCTTTGCCGTTAATTGGTGAGGGAGAAGTGTATTTCAATGGTGAAAAAATGTCTTCAAAAGCATTGTTAGCACATTTTTCATTAGAACCAATTCAATTGCAATCAAAAGAAGGTTTAGCCTTGTTGAATGGAACACAATTCATGAGTGCTTATGCGAGTTATGCCGTTGCAAATGGCATGAAATTATGGCAACAATGGAATAAAATTGCGGCCTTGTCTTTAGAAGGATATGATGGCAGAATTAATCCTTTTCAAGCGAATGTTAATGAAATTAGAAATCAAAAAGGTCAAATTGAAACGGCAACAATTTTCCGCGATTTATTAGCAGGTAGTGAAGTGGTGATGCAAGAAAAAGCCCATGTTCAGGATCCGTATTCGTTTAGATGCATTCCTCAAGTTCATGGAGCTTCGAAAGATGCAATTGACTATGTTTCGCAAATAGTAGAAAGAGAAATCAATGCGGTTACCGATAATCCAACGGTATTTCCAGATGAGGATCAAGTGGTTTCTGCTGGAAATTTCCATGGACAACCGTTGGCCATTTCAATGGATTTTTTAGCGATTGCACTTGCGGAAATGGGAAGTATTTCTGAACGCCGTGTCTATAAATTAATTTCTGGAACTCGCAATTTACCAGCATTTTTAGTAGCCAATCCTGGTTTAAATTCAGGATTTATGATTCCTCAATATACCGCTGCGTCTGTTGTGAGTCAAAACAAACAATTGTGCTCACCTGCATCCATTGATTCAATCGATTCGAGCAACGGACAAGAAGATCATGTGAGTATGGGCGCTAACGCTGCAACAAAATTGTATAGAATCGTTCAGAATTGTTATACCATTCAAGGAATTGAATTGTTGAATGCAGCGCAAGCTTTTGAATTTAGAAGACCACTAAAATCAAGTGAAACAATTGAATCGTTGTATACGGATTACCGAAAAGTGGTAACATTTGTTAAAAATGATACCTTCTTACAACCTTTGATTGCTGAAAGTGTTAAGTTTGTAAAAGAAAAAATATAAATGGAAACGATCGATAATTCTTCAAATTTTATTCAGCCAGAGGGAAATAAACGTCCACAAGGAATGAAAATACTATGTATTTTGACATTTGTTTCTACAGGACTTTCTTTTCTTTCAAGTATCTTTAATTTAATTGGTGGACCAATTTCTCCTGAAGCTATGGAAGAACAAAAGGTGGAAATGATTAAAATGATTGATGAGTTAAAATCGTTAGAGATGACTAGTTTTGTTACGATGCTGGAACAAGTTCAACGTATGACAGAATCCATTAATGCTCATTTCTTTGCTGTTTCTTTGGTTTCAATCGCTGTGATTTCAACTGGATTGTACGGAGCCTGGATGATGTGGAATGGTAAAAAAATCGGTTTTCATTTGTACATCATTTATTCATTGTTCTCAGTAATTCAACTTTACTTTTTTGTTTCACCAGCTGATATTCCGACCATCGTTGTTGTTTGGAATTTAATTCTTGCAGCAGTTTTTGTAATCCTATACAGCAGACACTTGAAGTGGTTGAAATAATTGGCGCTTGAAATTTGCCTAGAAGTTCGTATCTTTGTGCCAAATTTCAAGTAAATTATGATTTCAGTAAACAATTTATCCTTACAATTCGGGAAACGTGTACTTTTTGACGAAGTAAATGTAAAATTTGTAAATGGCAACTGTTATGGTGTTATTGGTGCAAATGGTGCAGGAAAATCTACGTTTTTAAAAATATTAACGGGCGATCAAGATCCTACTACTGGACGCGTTGAATTAGAACCTGGAAAACGTTTAGCGGTATTAAAACAAAATCACTTTGAATTTGATGATTTTGAAGTTTTGCAAACGGTGATCATGGGACATAAACGTTTGTTTGAAATCATGGTTGAAAAAGATGCGTTGTATGCAAAACCAGATTTTTCGGATGAAGATGGAATGCGTACAGCTGAATTGGAAGGAGAATTTGCAGATTTAGAAGGTTGGAATGCAGAAACGGATGCTGCTACTTTGTTAAGTAACTTAGGAATTGAAGAGGCGAAGCATTACATGAAAATGGAAGAGCTTTCGAATGATTTAAAAGTACGTGTTTTATTAGCCCAAGCATTGTTTGGTAATCCAGATGTATTAGTATTGGATGAGCCTACGAATGACTTAGATTTAAAAACAATCGGTTGGTTAGAGGATTTTTTATTGGATTTTAAAAATACCGTGATTGTTGTATCGCATGACCGTCACTTTTTGGATACAGTTTGTACGCACATTTGTGATATCGATTACAGTAAAATCAATATGTTTACGGGGAATTATTCATTCTGGTACCAATCATCTCAATTAGCGACACGTCAACGATCAGATAAAAACAAGAAAGCAGAAGAAAAGAAAAAGGAGTTAATGGATTTCATTTCTCGTTTCTCTGCCAATGCGTCTAAATCGAAACAAGCTACGAGTCGTCGTAAAATGTTAGATAACTTAAACATTGAAGAAATTCAACCTTCAAGTAGAAAATACCCTGGAATTACATTCCACCAAGAACGTGATGCAGGAAATCAGATTTTAAGCATTGATAATTTAAGTTACAGTGTGGAAGGTCAAAAATTGTTTAGTGGATTAAATTTAATCGTTAATAAAGGTGATAAAGTCGCGTTCATTTCAAGAAATTCAGTTGCATTAACTGCTTTCTTTGAATTGTTGAATGGGAACTTGAAACCGGATACCGGTGAATTTACTTACGGAACAACAATTGTTACTGCATACATTCCTAATGATAATCATACCTATTTCCACGATAAATTACCTTTAATTGATTGGTTGCGTCAATACGCACAAACGGATGAGGAGCGTGAGGAAGTGTATTTACGTACGTTCTTAGGACGAATGTTGTTTACTGGTGAAGAAGCCTTGAAAACAGCGAATGTATTATTTGGAGGAAAAAAATTGCGTGGAAGGTGTTCAAAATGATTGTGGCAAAAGCGAA
>JAGNZC010000009.1 GCA_017984635.1 Crocinitomicaceae bacterium | reverse complement strand
GTGTAATTGCGGTGAACAATTGGTTTTACGTTTGTTCCGCTGCAATCTGGCGCAGTATCCATGTGTGAACAAAAACAAATTGTTGGTAAATTTTCAGTTGAACTATTCGATGGAATGGTTGCAAAAACATAACCCCATTCATCCATTTCAACTGCTTCTAATCCCAATGCTGTTAATTCATTGAATAAAACGAGACCTAAATCTTTTTGTTTCATCGATGAAGGAAAGGAGCTTGAATTAGGATCTGCTGTTGTGTCAATTTGAACGTAACGAATAAAACGTTCTTCAACAGTGTGTTTGTAATTTTCCATGGTTTTTGTTTGGATTCAAATATACGAAAATGTTTTCAGCAGTATATCAATGAATACATAGAAATTAGAAAATTTTGGCATAAAAAAAGGCTGATTCCATTGAACCAGCCTTTAACAAAATGTGGGTTGTATTAGCCAACGATTTCTGAAGCAGAAAAGTGAAATTCACCTTCGATTGCTGCGTTTTCGTCTGAATCTGAACCGTGAACTGCATTGCGTCCTTTTGATTCAGCATAATATTTACGAATTGTTCCTTCAGCTGCATCAGCAGGATCAGTAGCACCAATTAATGCTCTGAAATCGGCAACTGCATTGTCTTTTTCTAAGATAGCTGCAACGATAGGACCAGAAGTCATGTACTCAACTAATTCACCATAAAATGGTCTTTCAGCATGAACTTCGTAGAATTTTTGTGCTTGTTCAGTTGTTAACTGAGTTAATTTCATTGCTTTGATTTGAAATCCAGCTTGGATAATCATATCAATTATTTTACCTGTGTGACCATTTTCTAATGCATCAGGCTTTAACATTGTGAACGTTCTATTTGTTGCCATCTTTTGATATTTTACTTAAAAATTGGGTGCAAAGATAGTTCATTAATTTTGAATGAAGAAATTTTAACAAAGTTTAGGCTTAAATGGCTTAAAAAATGTATTTTTGAAAGAAAAAATGAAAACATTAATCGCATTTTTTTCAAGTATTAATCCTGTTTTAGCCGCTTTAATTGCTACAACTTTTACATGGTTGGTTACTGCTGCTGGCGCTTCATTGGTTTTCTTTTTCAAAACAATGCACCGAGCTTGGTTGGATGCCATGTTAGGTTTTACAGGTGGTGTGATGGTGGCAGCAAGTTTTTGGTCCTTGCTGAATCCAAGCATTGAAATGTCAGAAAAAATGTATCCATCAATGCCCTGGATGCCTGCAGCTGTCGGATTCTTATGTGGCGCCTTGTTTTTGTATTTTTTAGATAAAAAATTACCGCACTTGCATTTGAATTTCAAAGAGGAAGAGAAAGAAGGGGTGAAAACACAATTGCATAAAACAGTTTTATTAGTACTAGCCATTACTTTACACAATATTCCTGAAGGCTTAGCAGTTGGTGTGCTTTTTGGAGCAGCCGCAATTGGGATGGATGATGCCACAATTGCCAGTGCAATTATTTTAGCGATTGGAATTGGGATTCAAAATTTTCCAGAAGGTTTTGCTGTTTCAATGCCATTGAGAAGGGCAGGAGCTTCGCGCTTTAAAAGCTTTTGGTACGGACAATTATCTGCGATTGTTGAACCGATAGCTGGTGTAATAGGAGCTGTAGCAGTTATTTACATGCAACCAATTTTGCCTTTTGCATTGGCATTTGCTGCCGGAGCAATGATCTTTGTTGTTGTGGAAGAAGTAATTCCTGAAACGCAACGCGATAAATACACGGATTTAGCCGTTCTAGGTTTTATTGGTGGTTTTTTAGTGATGATGATTTTAGATGTTGCGCTGGGTTAACAATTATTTAATATTATTTAACAAACGAATCAATAAAAAGTACGTATCTTTGCACCGAATTTATAGTTCATAGTAGTAGTTTTTAGTTTAGTTTTCGAAAAGAGGAGGAATCAGTTTGTTTCTCCTCTTTTTGATTTTACACCTTTCACCAACTCTTTCAATTCGCTTAAAATGAGTGCGGTAGCCCCCCAAACTACTTTGCCTTCAATAGAAAAATAAGGAACGTCTTTTAACGATCGATTGCCCTCAAATGGAATCGTCGTTGTTCCAATACGTTGCTCATCAATTAACTGGAACAAAGGGAAATCAATCAATTCAGCAACTTCTCGTTGGTTTAGGATAAATGTTGGCTTTTCAAAATGATAAAAAAGAAAAGGGTGAACTACGAATCCGCTAACGGGTATGTACACTTCGGTTAAACGTCCAATAATAGCATCTTCATTTGGACGAAAGCCTATTTCTTCTTCACATTCACGCAATGCAGTGTGTAAAATTTCGGCATCGAAGTCTTCTTTTTTACCACCTGGAAAGCTGATTTGACCACTGTGTTTACCATCGTATACTTGTCGCTGTGTTAAAACGCAATTCAACACATTGTTTTCATGGTACAAAAGAATTGCAACAGCTGATTCCCTGAATTGTTGGCTCGTTTTTAATACGAAATTTTCTTCTTTCCGATTGCTAGGATACATTTTTTCATGCGCTAGTTCGCCCGGTAATGCCGTTGCAACAAGTTCTTTTAACGTGTCTATAAAATCGTTGATTTCCATATTAATTTTGAATGCTACCACCAAAGATACTAGAATTTAAAAAAGCTATCGGATGAAAAATGGCTTGTTTTTGTTTGAAATACTTAAATTTGTAAAACTTTTAATTTAAAACAACATAGCATGCAACTGTGGAACACATTAAATAAAGAGGAATTAGAGGCAAAATGGCGTGAAATTGGGTACAAATTCGTAACGATTTCATTTTACCAATATGCGAAAATTCCCAATCCCCAATTATTTAGAGATCATTTATTTCAACAATGGTCAAAAATTGATGTCGTAGGAAGAACGTACGTCGCAACAGAAGGAATCAACGCGCAAATTGCCGTTCCGATGATTCACTTGGACCAGTTTAGAAAAGAATTGTACGAAATTGATTTCTTAAACAACATTCGATTGAACATTGCAGTAGATGATGCGGAAGCTGAATTTCCTTTCTTGAAATTGAAAATCAAAGTGCGCAAAAAAATCTTAGCGGATGGCTTGGAGGATCAATCGTTTGATGTTACGAACAAAGGGAAGCACTTAGACGCTGAAGAATTCAATGCGTTAACAAGTGACCCAAATACTATATTAATTGATTTCAGAAATCATTACGAATCGGAAGTTGGACATTTTAAAAATGCCATTTTGCCAGATGTGGATACGTTTAGAGAATCCTTGCCTTACATTGAAGAAGAATATTTAAAAGGAAACGAAGATAAAAATTTAGTGATGTATTGTACCGGCGGAATCCGTTGTGAAAAAGCATCTGCTTGGTTCAAGCACCGTGGGTTTAAAAATGTACATCAATTAGAAGGTGGAATTATTAAATACGCCAATGATTGCCGCGATAAAGGCTTGGAAAATAAATTCATTGGTAAAAACTTTGTGTTTGACGAACGAAGAGGGGAACGCATCTCAGACGATGTGATTGCTGTTTGTCACCAATGTGGTAGCCCAGCGGACACACATACAAACTGTGCCAATGATGCGTGTCACTTGCTGTTTATTCAATGTGATGCGTGTAAAGCAAAACGAGAAAATTGTTGTTCAGATGATTGCCAGTCAACCATTCATTTATCAGCGGAAGAACAAAAAGCGTTGCGCAAAGGAAAAGAAATGAGCAACTTAATTTTCAAAAAAGGACGTTCAGAAAAATTGCCTTTTCAACATAATCCAGAAAAACCTGTATCTTTAATCGATAAAAAATAAGTGTTATGATAAACGCAATTAATTGGAACGTTAGTTCTACACTATTTGAAGGGTATAAAACGCCAAATTTGTATGGCTTACTTTTTATAACGGGATTAATCATTGGTTTTTTCGTCATCAAGCGCATGTTTGTGAAAGAAGGCATCAGTGAGAAAATTCTCGACAAATTAGTGTTTTACATGGTGTTTGCAACAATTGTTGGTGCGCGTTTGGGACATGTATTTTTTTATGGTCCTTATTGGGATGTAATAGGTGAGGACGGAGTCGTATATGAACGTGGTTATTTTTCGCATCCGGAAGACATTGTAAAAGTCTGGGAAGGTGGTTTAGCGAGTCACGGTGCTGCGGTGGTTATTTTAATTGCCTTGTATTATTTCTCAAAAAAAGTAATTCACAAACCGTATTTATGGATGCTAGATCGCATTGCTGCACCTATTGCCATTGCGGGAACCTTTATTCGTCTGGGAAATTTGGTGAACCACGAGATGGTGGGCGATCCGACTAATTTGCCTTGGGCCTTTCGCTTTCAGCAATTTTACAATGAGAATTTAGGCGCTTACGATCCAACTCCGCGTCATCCAGCACAATTGTACGAAGCCATTTGTTACCTTCTAACTTTTGGAATTTTACTCTTTATTTATTGGAAAAAAGAAGCGTGGAGAAAACCAGGTGTTGTTTTTGGAACGTTTTTAATCCTGATTTTTGGTGCACGTTTCCTCGTTGAATTTGTGAAATTAGGTCAAACAACCCGCGATGCCTACATGGTTTTAAATACCGGACAATTGTTGAGTATTCCATTGGTGATAGCAGGTTGTATTTTATTATACAGAGGCTTAAAAAAAGAACCAATCAACTCTTAAATTTGGAATAATTTTCCCAAAATAGGATAAATTGAATGAATTAAAACTAACAAACCACTGATTTATAAAGATTTAACTTTTTTGGCATGTTTTGTGAAATGGTATGTTTGATTAACGTAGAGTGGTTTCATGATAATCAGGTTAGGTATATTAGGTATAAAAGGGTTGATTCGTCAACCCTTTTTTTTATGTGTTAATTTCTATAAAAATCACACCAACTCTCCAATAGCTTTTTTAGTACCAATCGTTAAAGTAATAAAATCTATTTCTCTCTTCGGGCTTCTAGCAGGTGAGTATTCTCGGCCGTAAAAAATAATTTGTAAGTGTAATTTGTTCCACAAGTCTTTGGGAAATAATTTTTTGGCATCGTTTTCTGTTTCAACTACATTTTTTCCACTCGTGATACCCCAGCGAGTCAACAAACGATGGATGTGTGTGTCAACTGGAAATGCTGGTACACCAAACGATTGTGCCATCACAACGGATGCAGTTTTGTGTCCAACACCAGGTAATTCTTCCAATAAAGCCATGTCTGCAGGAACTTCGCCCTTGTATTTTTCAATTAATATGCCGGAAAGTGCATGAATTGCGGCAGATTTTTTCGGCGATAATCCACACGGTCGAATGATCAAACGAATTTCTTCCACACTTAATTTTACCATGTCAAACGGATTATCGGCTTTGGCAAATAAAAGAGGTGTAATTTTATTGACGCGTTCGTCGGTACATTGCGCAGAAAGTAATACAGAAATCAATAATGTGTATGAATCAGTATGATCTAAAGGAATCGGAGTTGTAGGGTAAAGACGCTCTAATTCTGAAACAATATAGCTAGCTTTTTCTTTTTTTGTCATGACTTTGTGTTTATCTTCGTGGGATGAAGGATAAAAATACGGACTTTCCACAATTCAGAATGCTTTCGAATGGAAAGTCTTTCTATAAAATTAATTCGTTGACGCATTTTGAAGAATGTCAACTCATGGGAAGCAAGGTGTATTACTTCGATTTGAAGGCGTTGCAATACCCTGAAATGCTCAAAATAAAAGACCTTTTGGATGGAGTAGAACCGTATGTTGTATCTAGCGAAACTGCTTTTAATCAATTACTTGAAAAAAAATAACTAAAATACGCCCCTGTTTTTTGTTTCAAACAGTTTATTTTGTATTTTTAGTTAATGAAACCACAATTACTATTATTATTCCTATTTCCTTATTTTATGTTGGCGCAAGGTTTTTTTCCTTTGGGAGCAAGATCAGCCAGTTTAGCGAACGCGGATGTTTGTTCAGGTGATGTTTGGTCGTATTGTTACAATCCCGGCAGTAGTGCTAAAATAGAACGCCCAACGGTGGGTATTGCGTATGAAAATCGTTTTTTATTAAAAGAATTGCAGGGGCAAGCACTTGTTGTTGCGCTGCCATTGAAAAAAGGAGTTTTTTCGTTGGGCGCGAAAGTTTATGGTTCCACTACTTTAAGAACAGTTGCAGCTGGAATGGGGTACGCTATGAAATTGTCGGATCGTTTTTTTGCTGGAGTGCAGTTGAATTACCAAGCACTTTCCTTTGAAGCAAATTATGGAACCAAACATGCGGTTACAGCAGAAGTAGGATTATTGGCTGTGTTAACTGAAAAATGGCAAGTTGGTTTCGGTGTGTTTAATATAGGTCGAGCAACGATTTCAGCAACGAATGATGATCGTTTTGCAACGGTTGCACGTTTAGGAAGTACGTATAAATTTTCAAAGGCCGTTCAATTCATGTTGGCAGCAGAGAAAAATGCCATTGCGCCGTTGAATGTGAAAGTTGGCTTGGAATATTCGCTGAAACAACGGTTTTATGTGCGTGGCGGATTTGCATCTAATCCACTTCAATTATCATTTGGTGTCGGCATGCAACACAAACGTTTTCAGCTGGATGTAGGAAGTGCTTATAGCCAGTATCTTGGTTGGTCGCCACATTTCTCACTTGTTTACCAAGTAAAATGAAAACGTATTTTTTCCCCATACTATTCGTTTTATTGTGTGCAAGACTTTCGGCGCAAGTTAAAAATGAATTACTGCAACAACGTATTGAGTTCATTGCTGAACAATTGAATACAGAAGAAGTAGATTTAACTGCTATTTTCGAGCAGCTGAATGAATTTGGAATGCATCCGTTGAATTTGAATTTTGCCGATGAAACAGCATTAAAATCAATGGGGTTATTAACTGAATTTCAAGTAAATAACATATTATTGCACCGACAATTATTTGGAAAATTTATTTCTATTTATGAATTACAAAGCTTGGAATACCTTGATTTGCAAACCATTCAATTGATTTTGCCTTTTATAAAGGTGGATGATAAATTGGATAATTTACATGTTTCGCTGAAAGAAATTATGCGTTTTGGAACGTTCGAAGGTTTAGCTCGGTTTCAAACAATGGGCGAATCAAAAGCGGGTTATGCTTCAATAGCTGATTCCATTAAAAAAATGAGTAACAATTACTATTATGGCAATCAAGGACATTATTATACGCGCTTGAAATTCAATTATCGAACCAATATTAGTTTGGGTATCACGGGGGAAAAAGATCCAGGCGAACAATTCTTTAAAGGCGCACAAAAAAATGGTTTCGATTTTTATTCTTTTCATGCTTTTTACAAAGGTGGTAAATATTTGAAAAGCGTTGCATTGGGCGATTACCAAGTGCAAGTTGGACAAGGATTGAATCTTTGGTCGGGTTACGCTTTTGGGAAAACAGCAGATGTTACCAATGTAAAGAAAACGGCAAGTTCCATTCGTCCATACACTTCTGTCGATGAAGTACGATTTTTAAGGGGCGCTGCGATGGAATTGGCGTATAAGAAATTCACTTTTATTGGGTTTTACTCACAAAAACAAGTGGATGCAAATTCAGTTTATGATTCAATCAATCAGGATATTGGTTTTGTGTCAAGTATTAATTTTGCTGGTCTTCACCGTACTACAAGCGAATTGGAAAATCGAAAATCATTAACCGAACAAGTTGGCGGTGGGAATCTGCGCTATCAATCAAGACGCTTCAATATTGGTTCTGCTTTAGTTTACCAAGGTTACCAAACTATTTATAATAAGCCAATTCTTCCATACAACCAATTTGATTTTAGAGGAACAGGTTTTGTGTCTTGGAGCGGTGATTACAGCTTTGTGTGGAAAAATGCTTGTTTTTTTGGTGAAGTTGCAACTGCATCATTTTCAAAAGCTGTAGCACAGATTCATGGCGTATTATTAGCGTTAGACCCAACAGTTTCCTTGAGTTTGGTGTATCGGAATTACAACAAAGCATATCAAACATTTTACAATGCAGGATTTTCAGAAGGCAGTGCAACTCAAAATGAAAAAGGAATTTATGTTGGGCTAAAAACAAAATTAAAAGGACCTTGGTCGGCTCAAGCGTATGCAGATTTTTTTCAATCCGATGGTTTAAAATACCAAGTGGACGCTCCGTCAAAAGGACATGAATTGCTTTTTCAACTAACCTACAAACCAACTAAACAATTGGAGATTTATGGGCGTTACCGCAATCAAGTGCGACAAAAAAATAGCCGTGACTCAGATGGAACGTTAACAGAAATCGAACCGGTCAACCAGCAAAATTTGCGTTTGAATCTTTCTTACAATGTAAGTGATGAAATTACATTAAAAAGTAGGATAGAAGCTGTTTTTATAAATAGACCGAGCAATCAACCTGAAAAAGGGATGTTACTCACACAAGATGTTTTGTATAAACTCAAATCTTCCCCCATAGATCTAACGCTGAGATTTGCACTTTTTGAAACAGATAGTTATGATTCGCGCTTGTACAGTTTTGAAAATAATGCCTTGAATGTGTTTTCCATTCCAGCATGTTATTACCAAGGAAGTCGTGCTTATTTATTACTCCATGCAACACTTTTTAAGAAACTCGACTGCTGGTTTCGATACGGCGCGTTTATTTACAACAACCGAAAAACCCTTGGTTCTGGCGCAGAAGAAATCAATGGCTCCGTAAAATCAGATGTAACTATTCAATTGCGTTTTAAGATTAATTAAGGATTTAAGGAATTTGGAGACAAGACTTTAGGACTAGAAGAGTCAGGATTATAGGACTAAAAGAGGCAAGATTTGAAGATTTAAAGACTTTAAGACGAGATCGTTATTCTAAAGAGAACTCAACTCAAAACTCAAAACTATTTAAGATGTTAGGATGTAAAGATTTTAGGATATTATGACTAGATTTTTATTCTGTTGAAATCAAAAACTAATGCCTAATTAACTAATTACTAATGCCTGTAAAATGGACAAAAGGATGTAAAGATTTTAGGATGTTATGACTAGATTGTAATTCTGTTGAAATCAAAAACTAATGCATATTTTAATACTCTATATCCAAATTAAACAAGGTCTTCAACGTATGAATATTCGGATTCTTACGAGCCATGGCAGCAAATTTATCTTTGCCAGTTAAGAATTTGATTTCTTCTTCAGGATTTCCTGTTTGTTCAATTGAAATGGTAAACGCGTAATTTTTCAATTCTTTTCTGAAAAATTGATTTAAATCTTGTAAATGTGGCGTGATGTAATCCACTTGAATTTGATTGTCAACATCCATCGTGTACGAATCCTGTTCTTTTCGATTCGGTTCGCGCTTAATCATTGCGTTGTAAAATGTTTCCATACCACGTTCCTTCATTTCAAATGCAAATCTTCTCCAAAGCATTTTTACTTGGTCAAACGAATAATCATTCATTGGAAGGTT
This sequence comes from Crocinitomicaceae bacterium, assembly GCA_017984635.1. Classification (GTDB taxonomy): domain Bacteria; phylum Bacteroidota; class Bacteroidia; order Flavobacteriales_D; family Crocinitomicaceae; genus M0103. The sequence continues at coordinate 64,796 of JAGNZC010000009.1, read as the reverse complement.
TTCAACTGAAGTTCCATTCGAAATAGCACTTTCTTCTTTTTGTTGAACCAAATGTTTAATCGAAAGTGTTGACGTGTTCAGTTGACCTGTTGGAACCGTTGCAATTTTTTGTTCAACGATTGGAATGGGTGCCGCTTGACGAATAGGTGGAGCGATAACTTTTTCAGCTGGTGTTGCTTTGTCGCGAAGGTTTTGATTTTTAAACGGGATTAATTCAACGGGATCCGTCAGTCCTTTTTTTTTTCTTGCTCTTGCAGTAAAGAACACAATTGCATCAAGGCCATTTCGACCAAGAGACGTTGGTTTTTAGATGCTTTATAATCCACATCTGTTTTACTCAAAACAGCCAATGCACGTAAAATCAAGTGACCGTCTAATTCTCTCGATTGTTCAACGTAGCGTTGTTCCAAAGATTCACCTACTTCTAATAATTTAGCTGTTCGGGTGTCTTTGCAAATCAATAAGTTACGGTAATGATCAGCCAATCCAACAATAAAGTTGTGACCGTCAAATCCTTTTTCGTAAATATCATTTAACAATAAAAGAGCAGAAGGAATATCTTCTTTTTGCGTGCTTTCAATAATACGGAAGTAATAATCGTAATCAAGAATGTTTAAATTCTCAATCACACTTTTATAACTTAAATTCGTTCCGACAAACGTTACAATTTGATCAAATATAGATAATGCATCACGCAATGCGCCGTCAGCTTTTTGAGCAATTAAGTGCAATGCTTCTGGTTCTGCTGTAATTCCTTCTTTGATTGCAATGCTTCCTAAATGATCTGCAATGTCTTTTACTTTGATTCTGTTGAAATCAAAAATTTGACAACGCGAAAGAATTGTAGGAATGATTTTGTGCTTTTCAGTCGTTGCTAAAATGAAAATCGCATGCTTTGGTGGTTCTTCCAACGTTTTCAAAAAAGCATTAAATGCTTGATTGGATAACATGTGAACCTCATCAATGATGTATATTTTGTGATTTCCTAACTGTGGAGCAATACGAACTTGATCAATTAATGCACGGATGTCGTCAACAGAATTGTTTGAAGCAGCATCTAATTCATAAACATTCAATGAATTCCCTGTGTTGAATGATTGACACGAATCACATTGGTCGCAGGCATCGATGTTTTCAGAACGGTTAAAACAATTGATTGTTTTAGCTAAAATTCGAGCTGAAGTCGTTTTTCCAACTCCACGAGAACCACAAAATAAAAAGGCTTGAGCTAAATGTTCTGTTTTTATTGCATTCTTTAATGTAGAAGTTATAGCGTGTTGACCTACAACTGTGTCGAAGGTTTGCGGTCTATATTTTCTAGCGGATACAATAAAATCACTCATTGAAAACAAAGTTAATGGTTTGATTTCAATTTCCAATTATAAAACATAAATTGTTCAAAACTTATTTTTTTGTGAAAACCGTCCGTTTTTAAAGTTAAAATTAAGTTTTTTTGAATTTAACATTAAAAAATAGGGGGTAGGTTTAAAAAAAAAACAATTTTTTCATCAAAACGACTCAAAAAAATACATAAATTTGTAAAAAAAATAAATTTTTCTTTAGTTATGGCATCAAAAAGACAACAAGCGTATCAAGATGTACTCAATCGAACTCCAAAACACATAGAGTTTGATGGTCGTGTTTCAGAATTATTTGGTAAAAATGTTTTCCACATGGAGGTAATGCGTGAGTATTTACCATCGGAAGCATTTAAATCAATGGTTGAATCGATTCAAAACGGAACACGATTGGATCGTAAAATGGCAGATCAAGTTGCTTCTGCAATGAAAGATTGGGCATTGACAAAAGGTGCTACACATTATACGCATTGGTTTCAGCCATTAACTGGAGCAACTGCAGAAAAACACGATGCTTTTTTCAAACCAATTGGTCCAGGAAAAGCAATCGAACGTTTTGACGGAGATTTATTAGTACAACAAGAACCAGATGCTTCTTCTTTCCCAAATGGTGGAATTAGAAATACATTTGAGGCTAGAGGTTACACTGCTTGGGATCCATCTTCTCCGGCATTTGTTATTGGTAAAACATTGTGCATTCCAACAATCTTCATTTCTTACACAGGTGAATCGTTGGATTTCAAAATGCCTCTATTAAAAGCATTGCATGCAGTTGATCAAGCTGCTGTTGAAGTATGTCAGTACTTCGATAAAAACGTAACAAAAGTAAACGCAACATTAGGTTGGGAACAAGAATATTTCTTAATTGATCAAGCGTTGTTCAATGCACGTCCTGATTTAATGATGACAGGTAGAGCATTATTTGGACACGCTGCAGCTAAAGGTCAACAATTAGAAGATCATTATTTTGGTTCAATTCCTGATCGTGTTACAGCATTCATGCGTGAATTTGAAACGGAAGCTATCTTATTAGGTATTCCAGTTACAACGCGTCACAATGAAGTTGCACCCAATCAGTTTGAATGTGCACCAATGTTTGAAGAGTGTAATTTAGCCAATGACCATAACTTATTGTTAATGGATTTAATGGAGAAAATTGCACGTAAACATGATTTCAGAGTTTTGTTACATGAAAAACCATTTGCTGGTGTAAATGGATCTGGTAAACACAATAACTGGTCATTGGGAACAAATACAGGAGTAAATTTATTAGCACCTGGTAAAAACCCGAAAACAAACTTACAATTCTTAACATTCTTCGTGAATACAATCAAAGCGATTCACGATCATGCGGATATTTTAAGAGCGTGTATCGCTTCTGCAGGAAATGATCACCGTTTGGGAGCAAACGAAGCACCACCAGCAATTATTTCTGCTTTCATTGGTTCTCAATTATCTACGTTATTAGATGATATCGAAAAAAATGTGAAAGCTGGTAAAATGACTCCTGAAGATAAAACAGAGTTGAAATTGAACATCGGTAAAATTCCACAAATTATGTTGGATAATACAGATCGTAACAGAACTTCTCCATTCGCCTTTACAGGAAATAAATTCGAGTTTAGAGCTGTTGGTTCTTCAGCAAACTGTGCATCTGCAATGATTGTTTTGAATTCAATTATGGCAACACAATTGAAAATTTTCAAAATCGCTGTAGACAAACGCATCGATAAAGGAGAAGCGAAAGATGAAGCAATCTTGAAAGAATTACAAGCAATTATCAAAGAATCTAAGAAAATTCGTTTCGAAGGAAATGGATACGGTGATGAATGGGTGAAAGATGCTGAAAAAAGAGGCTTGAAAAACTTGAAGGACACACCACGTGCATTGAAAGTTTGGAGCGATAAAAACGTAGCGAAATTATTCAACGACTTAAATGTATTAACACCAAGAGAATTAGAAGCTCGTCAAGAAATTGATTTTGAAAACTATATTTTGAAAATTCAAATCGAAGCGAGAATCATGGAAGATGTAATTCAATCTATGATTGTTCCTGCTGTTGTTGATTACCAAAATAAAATCATTCAAAATATTCAAGGACACATCTCTATTTTAGGAGAAAAAGCAGGAAAAGCTGCTGCAGCTGTTCAAATGGAATTGATTGAAAAGATCAGTAATCACTTAACAAAAATGAAAGCTAGTGCAGATGAAATGTTGAAAGCTCGTAAAGTAGCCAACAATATTGAGCACGCTGAAGATAAGGCAATTGCCTATTGCGATACAGTGAAAATTCATTTCGATGAAATTCGTTATCATGCTGATAAATTAGAATTATTGATAGATGATGAAATGTGGCCATTGCCAAAATTCAGAGAGATGTTGTTTACACGTTAATGAAAAAGTAAATTATTAATTAAAAGGCGCAATTAGTTATTGCGCCTTTTTTGTTTAAAAAAATGATTTTAATTTAAACGCTAGTAACTAAATCTTCTTTATATTTGCCTTGTTTAAAATAATTCTAAATAAGATGCATGTCATTTTAGCTGATAGTAATGATTTAGTTCGTGTAGGGATTCGTACCATTCTCAATTCAAATGGTGGCTTCAAAATTGTTGGAGAAGCGCGCGATAAAAAAGAATTATTAGAACAAATCAAAAATTTTCCAGCTACAGTTGTTGTTATTGATTATACATCTGCAGGTTTTGATATTGACGTAATTCCAAAAATCACAGCTTTAGACAAGAATGTAAAAATCCTTGCAATTACTCCTGAACAATCGGCACAAACATTAGTTGATGCGTTGAGAAGTGGAGTTATCAGTTATGTAAAAAAAGATTGCGACTTAGGTGAAATCATTAATGCAGTAGAAGAAACGGGTAGAGGACACAAGTTTTTCTGCGGTAAAATCTTAGAAACCATTCAACGTGCTTCGATAGATGTGAATGATATCGATTTTGAATCATTTACGTGTGAACCGGTTATTTTATCTGAGCGTGAAAATGAAATTATCATTTTAATTGCCGAAGGATTGACTAATGGTCAAATTGCAGAACAATTGTTTTTGAGTAACCACACGATTAATACACATCGTAAAAATATCATGGCCAAATTAGGGGTTAAAAATACCGCTGGAATTGTTATGTATGCTGTGAAAACAGATTTAATATCTCCGAATAAATTTTTATTTGCTGCAGAAGTTTAATACCTTTCTGAACTTTTTGAAAAGTAGGTTGTACTGCCTAAAAAAATAAAAATGAAAAAATATCTTTTCTTTCTTTTTGCTTTTGTTTTCTCGGGTTTATTCGCTCAAGCTCAAATTACGAATAGCAATACCTTAAATGCTCCAGCTACAAATTCAGTTGAATCGATACGAATTATTGAAGACGAAAAATTGGAATTGAAAGAAGTAACCAAAACAACTTCAACCAATCAAAAAGCACAAGCCTTACAGGGATTAAATCTCTTGAAATCATCGTTAAAATGGAATAGAACTGCTCGTAGTTTTCCGGAAGAAGATCAGACTAAAATCAATCAATACGTTGGAGTTTTATACCGCGAGAATCCGAATTCTTTCGAATATAATTATTGGAAATTTTACGCAAGTTCGTATGATGTTTCAAATTTGAAATACATTGAAAAAGCAGCGAAAATACAAGCAACTAATTTAGATGTTCAACAACAATTAGCTGTTGTGTATAGTTTGCTTTCAAAAAAGAAAGAAGCACTTGCTGCAATTGAGAAATTGATAAAAGGTGGAATGTTATCAAAAGTTCAGATTGATTATTCAACAGATTTATTGCAAAGTGTTGCTCAAAATGGGGTATTGATCGTTCATAGTTATGATGATGCTTTTGCTTGTTATTATACACAACATAAATTGAATTTGCGCCAAGATGTTTTTGTACTTCCGCTTGAATACTTAAGAAGTGCAACATTTAGAAAGCAAGTAACAGAAAAAGGATTGTTTTTACCAAATCTAACTTTGATCAATACAAATTATTTCAAGCAACTCATAGAAATCAATGCTAAGCACTCATTTTTCTTATCATTTACGTTACCGAAAGAATATTTAAGCACGATCAACTTAACAGAATTAAAAACTGTTGGGTTAACGTTTACGAATGCTAGAACATTTAAAGATGAATCGGTTGGTTCAACCTTTAACTTAAATCTGTGGGATCATGTTTTTTCTAAAAAAGTTCTTCAGGCAATAGATTACAATCACGAAAAAAATTTAGGGGCTAATTATTTACCGATTTTACTTTCGCTGACCAAACAATACCCGAATAGGGAGGATTTATCCAAGGAATTAAAACAAGTTGCATTACTCACAAATAAAAAACAAGTGTTGAAATAAATGCGTCTTTTTCGTCCAAAATATAGTGAATTAACGGATGAGCAATTGATGCTCCATTTTTCAGGTGGACAAAAAGGAGCGTTTGATGAGTTGTACAAACGGTATGCTTCGTTGATGTTGAGTTATTTTAATCGAATGTTGTGGCGAGACCGCGAAAAATCGGAAGATTTCATGCACGATTTGTTTGCGAAAATAATCAAAGATCCTAGTTCTTTTGATGCGACTAAAAATTTTAAAACCTGGTTTTACTCGGTGGCGAATAACATGTGTAAAAATGAATACAAGAAAATGGAAGTTCGAAAAGGAACATCAAATGGACTCGATCAACATTTTACACTTTCCGATCAATCTAGTAATGTATTCAACGAAGTACACGGTCAGTTTTTTTTAAAAGCATTTGAGTTGAGTTTGGATGAGTTGGATGAAAAACATGCAGTTGTATTTAAAATGAGACATTTAGATGGCTTGTCGATAAAAGAAATAGCAGAAATCATAGCAATAAATGAAGGGACTGTGAAGTCGAGATTATTTAATGCAACAAAAAAAATGGCAGAAAATTTAAAAGAATTTAATCCAATTGAATTATAAGATGGAAAAGAAAATTCAAGATATAATAGAAAACAATACATTTGACCAGTTGTCGGAACAATCGTTACTAGAATTGAAAGATTGGTGTACAACCAGAGATGAATTCAACCAATTGAAAAGTCTATTTGAATCCTTGTCAACACTTCAACAAAAAAGTAATTTAGAGCCTAAAAAACAAACCAAAGAATCCTTGGATGCTCTATTTATGAAAAAGCATTCCATGGGAAAGTCTGTGTCTTTGTCCAATTCGATCCTAAGAACTATCTACCCAATTGACAAAGAATTTTACAAACGACCTTTAGTTCAACTTGCCGCGCTAATTGTGATTGTTTTATTGATTCTTCCATTTTTGAATGCTCCTGATAAATTGATAAGTAGTCAAAATCAAGTAGCAAATATAAAAGCAGATAACGCTTCTTCTAACAATGAAAAGTTGCTTAAAAAAAACGAGTTGATCTCAGATGTAAAAAAGGATACGCCTGTAAAAATTGCACAATCGCTGCCTGTAAATGAAACAATACAATTCGTTGAATTAGCTAAAATGGAATTTGTGGAAGTAAGTGATTATTCTGCAAGTAACGATGAGCCGATGGTTATTGATGCTTTTGTTCAAGAAGAGTCAGTTGTAAGTCAGCCGATGGGCAAGACAATGAAAAAAGAAAATGCAGCAAATAAAGACCAGGTTTTAATAAATGACAATCAATTGATAATTAATTTAATAAGTACAACTTATTAAAGTTTTACTATAAAATTTTCTTTTCGTTGATAGGGGCGTTTGACCAACATTCCCATTCGAAAGAAATCGATTGAAACGTGAAAGCGATCGTCAGCTTTTAATTGATTCCAGGCGTTGAACATTGAATCGCTCCAACGGATATCATCTAATAAATAGATTGTTTCATTGTGAGAAAATGGCTCTGCTAATTCCATGTAGTTCAACAGTGCTGTTCCGTCGTGGTGACCATCAATGTATATTAAATCGAATTTTTCACCCTTGTAGTTATTGAAAAAATCAAGAAAAGTACTTTTTACGCTTTCGATATTCGCGCAATTCATGGTGTTAAAATTCGCTAGCGCAATCGCACGGGTAGCGGCACAAGCTTCAACGGTAAGAACTTTTCCAGTAGGATTTCCTTTGGCTAAATGAAGTGTTCCGATTCCAATGGAAGTTCCTAATTCTAAACTGTTATTGAATTGATGGTGTTTCGCTAATAGATATAATAATTTCCCAAATTTTCCTTTGGAAGAACTTGTTTTCAGTAATTGAGCAACTTTACGTTGGTTATTCATTTTTTTAGAACCTACGCCAAAATCTTCGATGGTAATACTTGTTTTATTTTGTTGAAGCGATTTATAGAGGTTGGAAAAGAGTTGAAGGTCCTTATATTCAATTTCTTGTTGCAAACAAATATCAACAAATTCGAAAACATAGGGCGAATGAATTCCATGCCGCCCTTTGGCATTCAATATATATTTTATATATTCGAGAGCTGAATTCATGATTACAAAGAAACAAAATCTTTTAATACCCCAATGATTGACATAATAAATACTGAAAAGATAATAGAACAAAAGGAGAAGGTTTTTTCAAATAATCCTGAAGTTCAATTAGTTGCTCCTTGTATTGTTGGGAATGGAATTGTTGTAATTACAGAAGAACTAAAAAAGCAACTAATTGAAACATTTAAAGAAATTGTTCATAAAGTTGGTTTTTTTATCCCAGCTTCAGGTTCTGGATCACGCATGTTTCAGTTTTTACAAGATTTTTTGGTTGAACCAACCGATGAAAACCGAAGCTTGGTAGAGCTTTTTTTTAATAAAATTCAATCCTTTGCATTTTACAATTATTTACCGGTAGAAATTCAGAAAAATTTAGAAAACAAAACACAAGATATTCATGAATTTATCACGTATTTATTAAGTGAGAAAAATCTGAACTATGCTCAGTTACCTAAAGGTTTGATTCCATTTCATAAATACGATTCTTATGATTTGAATCCATTTCAAGAGCAAATTATTCAAGCAAAAAAATTAAACCTTCCGCTTGAAATTCATTTTACAATTCAAAAAGAATATGAAAGTCAAATACAATCCTCTATTCAGGATTATTGTAATGATTCTTCTATTAAAATTAGTTTTTCTGAACAAGATAAAGCAACTAATTCCATTGCTTTCACTAATGATGGAGGAGTATTAGTGGATGATTTTGGTAAAATGATTACACGTCCTGCTGGACACGGAGCATTGCTATCACAATTGAATTCGTTTGATGAAGAACTTGTGTTTATAAAAAACATTGACAATATTCAGCACCAAGAAAAAGCAGCTTGTTCCATTGAAACCTTACAATTTATAGGTGGATATCTACATTCTTTTAAGGAGCAAGCAAGAAATATTGTAAAAGAAAAATCGTTTGAACTTTTTCAACAATTAAATCTTCAATTTGAATTATTATCAGCATCTGAACTTGAATTAATCAAGGATTTCAAACAAATTGAAGAAATACTTAATCGTCCAATTAGAGTTTGTGGAATGGTGAAAAACGAAGGTCAACCTGGAGGAGGACCATTTTGGGTCAATTCAAATGGCATTGTTTCTAAGCAAATTGTAGAGAAATCACAAATATCTTTAAAAGGTGAACAATACCATTTAATGGCACAGAGTTCTCATTTTAATCCTGTTATGATTGCTGTTTCAACAAAAAATTTAATAGGTAAAAAGTTGAATTTAATGAACTTTAAAGAAGATGCTAACTTCTTTATTGTGCACAAAAAACAAAATGGAACACCCATTCGTTTCTTGGAATTACCTGGATTATGGAACGGTGGAATGGCTCATTGGAACACTTTGTTTTTAGAAATTTCAAACGAAGCGTTTAGTCCTGTAAAATCTGTTTTAGATTTATTAGATATCCAACATTGATTTTATATTAATTTTTTTATTAAATTTGCACTTTAATAATAATTTTAAATTTTAGAATGAAACCACATCTTAACTTAATTGTTTTATCAATTTTATTGGTAAAATTTTGTTCCTTTTCTCAAAATGGAACTCCAACCAATCCATTTACAAGTTTACAACAATCTTCTGCAGTAACCATTCCTGGTACTTATTACTTCACTATTGGAGGAAATTCTTTTTCTACTCAAGTTGATGCCGCAGGATTTGCAATGGTAGCAATAGATTTTGGTAACGGTATAGGAACACTTCCGCAAGGTTCTGCTTTAACTTCGAGTGCTAGAGGAATTTTGAGTTCCTCCATTCTTGGAAATATTGGGTTTTTTAATCAAACAAAATTAACAGGTCCATCAATAAATTACATTTCTTCGAATCAAATGATTGCGAATAGAATTAAAAATTTTAAACCTATTTCTATTGGCGATGTTGATTATTTCTATCCTACAGATTGGGTGAATAATGGTAGTACTAGTGGTACTGGTTTCACAACAACTTGTACACCCTCATCAAGCTATAATGCTACTTTAGCCCAAATTATTTTTCATGCATGTGGCAATTTTTATGGATTACATTGGATTCCTTCAGGTGGAGATGTTCGACAAGAATGGCACGTAGGAAATATTGCGCCTTCAGCATCCATGCGTTTATGGATAAAAACAACCTGTTCACCGCCAGCAGATCCTGGATTCGGAATAAATAGTTGGAATGTAAATGCCTATTCATACGATAAGACAAATACTATTTCTAATACCAATATTGATGATTTTAATAATTTATCTAGTTTATCATCGAGTACTAAATTTGTAAATTATGGATATTATACTGATAATAGTCTTTCGATTAATACTAGTTCAAATTGGAATTCATCAAACAATCCATCAACTAGTTCAACTTGGAGTGGTTGTACTTTGAAAAATGATTACTTTGTTACTCAGTTTAGAAGAAAAGGATTTACACCTGGATTTTATAAAATTTCACTCCCATACAATGCAGACGGCATGAAAATATACTTAAATGGAAGTGAAATTTATTCATTTAATGGCTGTTGCACTAATAAAGGTGTAGTTTTTCAAGGTGCATTATGTTCGTCATCTGAGCTTGAAATTAGAATGCTTGAAAAAATTGATGAATGTAAATTGGTTTTAAATATTGAACCTATTCCATGGCCAGTAGATGCTGGAGCAAACGCAACTGTAATTGGTAATACCACTCATTCAATTGGAACAATTGTAAACACTCCAAATGCAGCGTCAACATCTAATACATGGGCTTCTTCACCTTCAAGTACTATTAGTTCTTCAGTTCCTGTATCAGTTACACCTTTAGAAACGACAACTTACACATTAACATCCGTTGCCAATGGTTGTTCATATACGGATCAAGTAACGTTAGAGGTTTTTGGAGTATTACCGGTTGAATTACTTTCATTCGATGTAAATTGTGTGGAAGATAATTCAAAAGAGATCAAATGGTCAACTGCAAGTGAACGCAATTCAGCCTACTTTTCAATTGAAAAATCAAACGATGGAATTGATTGGAAAGAAATCAATAGAGTTGAAGCAGCGGGTAATTCTACATCAATCATTCAGTATGCAATGATTGACAATGTGATTGATGATAACACGGTTTATTATCGTTTGAATCAGTTTGATAACGATGGTAAAAGTAAATTACACGATGCAGTGTCAGCGATTTGTAAAGAAGGTGAAACGATTCGAATTTTTCCTAATCCAACAACAGATGGTAATTTTTCTTTATCTAAAGATGTTGAATACACGATATTTGATAGTGTAGGTAATAAAATTAATTCAATTGAAAAAAGTGGTGTATACATGCTATTGATTGAAGGGAAGTTGTATAAATTAGTTAATCTTTAATTAATTTGTTGTTTAGAAAATGGGTTGTCTTTTTTGGTAACCCATTTTTTTTTGCTCATTTATTAGGTGCCTTGGTTTTGTTAAATTGATTTGATTAATAACTACAAATCATTTTATTCATTAATTTTGAATTCGATTTTTAGGTATTACATATTTCTTTTAGATGAATTCAAAACATTATTTTACAACGCTATCATTTATTTTATTTTTTTTTAGTTCTTTTTGTCAGGTTCCAACAGGTTCATCTGTAGATCCATTTACAAGTATGCAACATGCAAGTACGGTAACTTCTGCAGGTACCTATTATTTCTCAATTGGAGGTAATACGTTTTCTACTCAAGTTGATGCGTTTGGATATGTTTTAGTGGCAATTGATTTCGGAAATGGAACAGGTGTATTGCCTTCCACAACATCATTAACTGGTTTGACAAGAGGAATATTAAATAGGTCTGTTTTAAAAAAATTAGATTTTTTCAATAGTGTAAAAATAACTGGCCCTAATATTAATTACACCTCTCAAAATCAAATGTTTTTGAGTAGAATTAGAAATTTCAAACCTTTATCAAGAGGATGGGAAGATTATTACTACAATAGCGATTGGCAAAATAATGGAGGTGCATTAACAACTGCTTTTGATTCTGGTACCTGTGGGTCAACGGATGATTCTCTTAAATTGTCAGAGCAAATCCATCATTCATGCTCAAATGCTGCAGGTTTACATTGGATGCCTACAAATGGATTTGTGAAAGAAAGGTATAATTTAGGGAATATAACTGCATCTCAAACATTAAATTTATGGGTTAAAGCATCTTGTGTACAACCAATTAATCCTGGTTTTGGTATTAATTCTTGGAATGTTATGGCTTATGCATACGATGAAAATAATTACACTACAGATTTTAATTCAATGTCCACTTTTTCAGCTACAACTTCAGGAGATTATTACGGATATTATACAGATACAAATCTTTCAATAAATACAATGGCAAAATGGACTGCTGCAAACAATCCTACAGCTGTAAATGGATGGACTGGTTGTGCAATGAAGAGCGATTATTTTATTGCTGAATTTAAGCGAAAAGGATTTCCTTCAGGATATTATACAATTACTTTACCTTCTCAGTATGATGAGGGTGTTAAAGTTTATGTAAATGGAGTTGAGGTAGCTAGTTTCAGTTCTTGTTGTATAAATCAAGGTGTTGTGTTTACAGGCGCTTTATGCTCAACTTCAGAGGTGACAGTTCGTTTAATTGAACGAACAGCCGAATCAAAATTATCGCTTTATTTTCAACAAATTTCTTGGCCTGTTGATGCTGGTGCGAATACTACAGCAATTGGAAATGCTTCAACTTCGATTGGAACAATTGTAAATTCTACGAATGCTGCATTGTTGTCATCTACCAATTGGACATCAACACCTTCAAGTTCAATCGCTTCAACTGTACCTGTAACCGTTACACCAACTACTACAACAACTTATACCTTGACAGCTTCAGCAAATGGATGCACATATTCAGATCAAGTAACGTTAAGCGTTTATGACTATTTACCAGTTGAGTTAATACATTTTGATGTAGTATGTGAAAAAAGTGGACTAGTAAATCTTTTATGGTCAACAGCCAGTGAAAACAATGCTGATTATTTTGCAGTTGAAAAATCATTCAACGGAACGGAATGGAAAGAGGTGGGAATTGTTCAAGCTTCAGGAAATTCTTCCAGTACTATAGAATATTCTTTTATTGATTCAGAAAATAAAAATGTACTTGCTTATTATCGCTTGGTTCAAGTTGATAGAGATGGAAAAGAAAAAAAATACGATCCACTATCACTTGAATGTTTTAATGAAGAAGTACTCATATACCCAAATCCAACTCATAATGGTATGTTTGAAATTTCAGAAGGATTGGAATATACCATTTTTGATCAATTAGGAAATCAACTCAAAAAAATAGAAAACAATGGAGTTTACTTTATTAGAGTTAAGGGAAAGTTGTATAAGTTAATTAATATTTAATTAATTTATTGTTTGGAAAAAGAGTTACTTATTAGATGCTCTTTTTTATAATGTCATATGGCGTTCTTTTTTTTCTGGATAAACATCAGCAATAGTTACCAAAATTCCGGTTTCTTCTACATTTCCAAAATCAGGGTTGACTGCTGTTCCAAATGTTTTCATAGTAGAAGAAAGACTCATGTAGATATTCATTAATGGTGGAACGAACTCACCATTTTCACGAATAGCTGTATTCATTACTTTGAATGCTTCTTTGAATTCTAACCCTGCTAATTTTTGATCAAATATTGAAGGGTCTGTAGTGATTTGTAGTGGGTGAAATGGATGCATCAAATTTTCGTTGTCTGGAAAATAGGATTTTAAGAAATGCAATAAAAAATCACGACTGTACGAATTGTAGTTTGGGTACATTGTTACTTTCCCAAAGAAATAGTTGATTTCTGGATTGAAAATAGTAATTGCACCTAATCCATCCCAAATATTGTCTAATGCAAATAATCCTTTTCTTGGGTTAACCGATGGTTGAAAATTGGGTTGTACCCAACTTCTACCTAGTTCAATAGTAGAAGGTAAATATTCAGAAATAAATTTTTCTGAAAAATCGAAATAATGAGTGGTTGATAAATGAATTTCATTTGTTTCTAAATCAATAGCATCAGCACATTTAATAAAGCGATAACCGCCAATGATTTCTTCGTCTTCAGGTGACCAAACTATTAATTGATCATAACATATCTCATTGGTGTCAAATTCATCTAAATCGATTGATAAACCTGTTCCTCCTCCAGATGCACGAAAAGTTACTTCTCTTAAGCGACCAATTTCTTGCAATACATTTGGAGAATTATGAATATTAACACAGTATATTTCATTCCCGCCTTTACGCGTCATTCTCATGAAACGATCCGACGTTAATTCCGCTTTCAATAATGCTTTATCAATTGGTTCAATGATCTTTTCCATAGTTTTATTTATTTGCTAAATCGTAAACAGTTTGTTTTAGAAATGCTGCTTGTTTTCTTTCCGAAGGTAAATGTTTGTAATCAGAAGGTAAAATAGATTTTCCAATGGTGAAGTGGATGGTTTTATTGCGTTGATTAAAAAGTTCATCTGCTAAATAAAGCATTTCAATATTTGCTTTTATACCGATTGCTTTTCTAAAGTTTGCTAAACGGTAAAAGAAATTAGAAAGCTGACCATCAATATAAACTGGTATGATAGGTTGATTTAATTTGTTAGCATAGGTGATAAAGGTTTTTTTCCATTCTAAATCTTCTATTTTACCATGTTGTTTTCTGCTAACTAATCCAGCTGGAAAAATACAAATGGCTTCATCACTTTCAAAAGCTTGAATGATATTTTGGCGCGTAGATTGTTCGTTTTTACCATGTTTATTGATGCCTACAAATAAACCTTTTAAGTTTTCAAGGTTCATTAATATATCATTTACAATAAATTTTAAATCGGCACGGTGATTTTTTAACGCATGAATAAAAGCTATTGCATCCATTCCACCAAGTGGATGGTTCATTGCAATAATAACGGGACCTTCTTTTGGTATGTTTTCAATTCCTTTAACTTGAATGTTTATTGCTAAATAGTCAACAATTGCTGTGCAAAAATCATGGTTAAATTTGGTGTGATGCTTGTCTAGGAACGTATTGATTTCATCTTCATGGATTGTTTTTCTCAAATAGTTCAATACAAACCCAGGAAGCCGTTTTGCTAAACCAGGTTTTTTACTTTTTATTAAGTTTTTTAGATCAATGAATTTCTTCTTTTCCATACTATTTTCAAAATTACACATTTCCTATTTTTGATTTATAGCAATTAGAATAGTTTATCCACAATCAACTTTTGACTTCTTGTTGTAGTTTTCACTAAATCAACAATTAAAATACCTTTTTAATGCTTAATTTTGTAAAAAAATGAATTGAATTATGATAAAATTATCAGATCGCCTTATGGCTATGGAAGAATCGGCAACAATAGCAATGTCGAGAAAAAGTAGAGAGTTAAAAGCTGAAGGAAAAGATATTATTTCATTAAGTTTGGGTGAACCAGATTTTTTTACACCGCAATTCATTAAAGATGCTGCTTTGGAGGCAATGAATAATAATTTCACTATGTATACTCCAGTTCCGGGGTATGATGATTTACGTGAGAGTATTTCTTTGAAATTCAAACGTGACAATGGTTTGGATTATACGAAAGATCAAATTGTCGTTTCAACTGGAGCAAAACAATCTATTGCAAATGTGGTACTAAGTATTATTGGACCAGGGGATGAAGTTATTGTCCCAGCGCCATATTGGGTTTCGTATGTTGAAATTGTCAAAGTAGCTGAAGGAACGCCTGTTGTGATTACTGCAGGAATTGACAATGATTTTAAAATCACAGGTAAAGAATTAGAAGCAGCAATTACTCCCAAAACAAAAATGTTGATTTTTTCTACACCTTGTAATCCAACTGGATCGGTGTATACAAAAGAAGAATTATATGATTTAGCGTGTGTTCTGAAAAAACACCCACACATCGTAGTTATTTCAGATGAGATTTACGAGCACATTAATTTTATTGGAAAACACGAAAGTTTAGCTCAATTTCCTGAAGTATACAATCAAGTTGTTACCATCAATGGTGTTTCTAAAGCTTGGGCAATGACAGGTTGGCGTTTGGGTTATATTGGTGCTCCAAAAGTGATTGCAGATGCGTGTAATAAAGTACAAGGACAATTTACATCTGGAACGTGTTCAATTACACAAAAAGCAACTATTGCTGCAATGGAAGCGGATCCAATTGTATTGAAAGATATGATTGCTGCATTTAATAATAGAAGAAAATTAGTATTAGCTGCATTAAATGATATGCCTGGTGTAAAGGCAAATGTTCCTGTAGGAGCTTTTTATGTTTTTCCTGAAATTTCCTCATTTTTTGGAAAATCTCACAACGGTTTTACTGTTCATAATGCAGATGATATGTGTTTGTATTTATTATCAGAAGCTTTGGTTGCATTGGTAACTGGAGATGCATTTGGTGATCCGAATTGCATTCGAATTTCTTACGCTGCTTCTGAAGAAACGTTAACAAAAGCAATGGATCGTATCAAACAAGCTTTGGCAAAACTAGCATAATGAAGTCAACTGAATTATTTGAACAATTTAAAGGAAAACGAATCCTTGTTATCGGAGATGTGATGCTTGATGCGTACCTTCGTGGAAAAGTGAATCGTATTAGTCCGGAAGCACCCGTTCCAATTGTAAGTTTGGAAAAAGAGGAAGATCGTTTAGGTGGCGCTGCAAATGTAGCCATAAATTTAGTTGCTTTAGGCGCTGCCCCAATATTATGTTCCGTTGTTGGAGATGACAAAGAAGGAACTAGATTCATGGAATTGGTCAAAAATGCTGCGATTGAAACGAATGGAATTGTTGTTTCTAAAGATCGAATTACAACGGTTAAAACCAGAGTAATAGGTAATAATCAACAATTATTACGCATTGATTCCGAGCAAACGCATGCGCTCAACAAAGATGAAGAGAATGCAATCGTTGAACGTGTTCATGTTTTGCTTCAAGAAGGTTTGGATGGTATTATTTTTGAAGATTACAACAAAGGTGTGTTGACTGAAAAAGTGATCAGTGATGTGATTGGATTAGCAAAGGAATTCAATGTATTAACAACGGTTGACCCTAAAAAAGATAATTTTTTAGCATACAAAAACGTAACGCTTTTCAAACCTAATTTAAAAGAATTAAAAGAAGGCTTATCGTTAGAATTTGATTTCGAGCATGATTATCCTTCATTTAAGAATGCTATTACACAATTGAATCAGCAATTGAACAATGTAATTTCTTTTGTAACCTTATCTGAACACGGTGTTTTTATTGAAAAAGAAAACGTTCAATTTCATGAAACGGCGCATTTAAGAACAATTGCAGATGTAAGTGGGGCAGGTGACACCGTAATTTCAGTTGCAACCTTATGTTTGGTTGTTGGATTACCAATACAACGAATTGCTCAAATTGCAAATATTGCTGGAGGATTAGTCTGTGAAACAAGTGGTGTTGTTTCAATTGATCCAGAACAATTAAAAAATGAAATAAACTCATTAATCGGAGAAATATAAACAACATGTCAGATCAAAAAGTAGTAAAACCTTACAACGACGCTTCAAAATCCAAAAAAGAGGAAGTAGCGGAAATGTTTAATAATATTTCTAAAAGATACGATTTTTTAAATCATTTTCTATCGTTAGGAATTGATAAAATTTGGCGAAAGAAAGCAATCGCTGAATTGAAAGAAATTAATCCTACACGAATTTTAGATATTGCAACAGGTACAGGTGATTTTGCTTTGGCAGCTTTGAAAATTAATCCAAAAGAAGTTGTCGGTATTGATATTTCTGAAGGAATGTTGGCTGTTGGAAAAGAGAAAATGATCACTAAAAAAGTAGACAACATCATATCAATGCAGTTGGGAGATTCTGAAAACTTACCGTTTGAAGACAATTATTTTGACGGCTTGACAGTCGGATTTGGTGTGAGAAATTTTGAAAACTTGGAAAAAGGCTTAGCTGAAATGTTACGTGTGATTCGACCAGGTGGAAAAGCAATTATTTTAGAGTTTTCAAAACCAAAAAATTTTCCTATTAAACAAGTGTTTGGCTTTTATTCAAAATATTTCATTCCCTTTTTTGGTAAAAATATCTCTAAAGATGAAAAAGCGTATGCTTATTTACCAGAATCAGTTCAAGCATTTCCAGAAGGTGATGCTTTTAAAGCTATACTTACAAAAGTAGGATATCAAAATGTTTCTTCAAAGCTTGTTTCTGGTGGAATTGCAACGATTTACATTGGTAGAAAATAAAATATACGAATTGTTCTAATTCTGCGTTATTAAACGAATGTTAAAATACAGTTATATACTTTTATGTTTTGTTTCTTTTGTGACTTTTTCACAGAAAGAAGTACCGCTTAATTATAGAAAATTCGACAAAAAAATATTGAATTTTGGTTTTATGCTTGGATTCAATACATCTAATTTTAATACGTATCAAAAATTAACTGCCTACCAAGATTATCAAATGTTATCTGTTATTCCAAGTTCAACAGTTGGAGGACAATTAGGAATCGTTTCAACATTAAAATTGGGAACACCAGTTGTGCGATTGCGTTTTTTGCCTACACTTTCTTTTCAAGAACGAGTGTTAGACTATACTTTTATAGTAGATAATGGTAATGGGCCAGAAAATGAATTGAGCCAAGAACGTGTCAATTCTACTAATTTGGATTTTCCATTAATGTTTCAATTTAGAACATTAAGGATTAATAATTTTGCAGCTTACTGCTTGTTTGGTGGTCAATATTCATATGATTTACAATCACAAGAAGATGCTTCACAAAGTTTTACGGATCCATTTATTAAAATTAAACGAAATGACTTTAGTGGTCAAGTAGGTGGTGGTTTGGAATTTTTCGCACCGTATTTTAAATTTGGCATTGAATTGAAATATTCACATAGTTTTTACAATTCAATGATTCAAGATAATTCTCCTGTTTCTAAACCAATTCAATCGTTGTACAACAGAGGTTGGTGGGTTTCATTTATATTTGAAGGTTAATGGCTGAAGTTGTTCAATTTCAATTGTTACCGGAACAAGTTGATGATTTTGCTTTGATTCATGCAAAAATCAAAAGTGAATTAGCAATTACACACGATGATTTTACATTTGAATGGCGTAAAAGAAGTATTGATGCACGCAAAAGAATCATCAAATTAAATTGTTCTTTTACCGTTTTTTTTAAAAATGAATCAACTGTATTCACTCCTTATTTCACACCGCAAAATGTAGCGGATAAAAAAAGAATTGCAATCATTGGTGCAGGACCTGCTGGACTTTTTGCTGCTTTAAGGTGTTTAGAAGTTGGATTGTGTCCTGTGATTTTTGAGCGTGGTAAAGATGTTCGTTCCCGAAGAAGAGATTTGGCGGAGTTGAATAAAAAATCCATTGTTAATCCTGAATCGAATTATTGTTATGGTGAAGGTGGTGCTGGAACCTATTCCGATGGAAAATTATACACACGTTCTAAAAAAAGAGGTGATGTTGAAAAAACATTGAAATTATTTGTTGAATTTGGAGCAGATAAAGATATTTTAGTCGACGCTCATCCTCACATTGGTACGAATAAATTACCACAAATCATCGTTGGAATGCGCGAATTCATTATTAAAAATGGAGGAGAAGTGCATTTTGAATCAAAATTAACTCAGGTAAAAGTTCAGTCAAATGCAATTGCTGCAATTGAAATCAATACTTCAAAATGGTATGAATTTGATCGGGTTTTATTAGCAACAGGACATTCTGCGCGCGATATTTTTGAGTTATTACATGCAAATGGAATTAAAGTTGAAGCAAAACCATTTGCCTTAGGCGTTCGAATAGAACATACACAAGAACTTATTGACACGATTCAATACCATGGTCGATTAAATGATGCCTTTGTTCCGCCAGCATCTTATTCATTGGTTGCCCAAGTGGATGGAAGAGGTGTTTATTCTTTCTGTATGTGTCCCGGTGGAATTGTTGCTCCGTGCGCTACAGCTCAAGAAGAAGTTGTTACCAATGGATGGTCGCCATCTAAACGCAATAATATTTATTCCAATTCTGGAATTGTTGTAAGTGTAGATCCAAAAGATTTTCCAGGTAAAGAAAATGATCCTTTTGTGTGTTTGGATTTTCAAAAATCAATAGAGAAAAGAGCATGGGAATTGGCGGGGAAAACTCAAAAAGTTCCAGCGCAACGTTTGTTAGATTTTGTACAAAAGAAAAAATCAACTGATTTCCCACGTTCTTCATATCAACCAGGTATCGTAAGTGTTGAGATGGATTCCCTTTTTCCTAAATTTATTGTCAATCGTTTGCGAAAAGCATTTGTCGAATTTGATAAAAAAATTCATGGTTTTTTAACCAATGATGCTGTTTTACATGCGCCAGAATCACGCACCTCTTCACCTGTTTTAATTCCAAGAAATCCTGAGACCTTGGAACATGTTTCTACAAAAGGTTTATTTCCTTGTGCTGAAGGTGCAGGTTATGCTGGAGGAATTGTTTCTGCAGCGATTGATGGGATGAATTGTGTTGATGCCATTGTAGTATCTCTAGAAAAAAAGCTTAACAATTAAACTTTTGTTTGAATTGGTCTAAACGACCTGCTGGTACAAAAAAGAAATCTCCTTCTTCTTGTTGTAAACCTTTTTCTTGAACAAATTGAAAGTTTGAAATTCCAAATTGAGTGTAACCCAATGATGAAAACAATGCGAGCATTGCATCCATGTTTTTTGATGAAATTTCTATTTGTACATATGGTTGAAATTTCTTCAAAATGGGTTTAATTTCTTCAAAAACAGTTAATTCGTAGCCTTCAATATCACATTTGATGTAATCAAGTGCGGTTAAATCTTTGAATAATTCCGTTCCTTTAACGATTGCTACTTCTTGTGTTGCATGTTGACTTTTTTCTGCTTCATTTTCAGCTATATGCGGCAATCCTGTTCGAATCATTCCATTAGATTTAGGAAGCACCATTGTGA
Source organism: Crocinitomicaceae bacterium (assembly GCA_017984635.1). Taxonomy (GTDB): domain Bacteria; phylum Bacteroidota; class Bacteroidia; order Flavobacteriales_D; family Crocinitomicaceae; genus M0103. The sequence goes on along the minus strand of JAGNZC010000009.1, from coordinate 44,054 downwards.
TGGAACCTTCAGTATCACCTAAAGCTACATTGAAAACTGTAGCATTTTCATAGGGTTTTAAAAAATAAGAAAGTACTTTGTAAAATTGAGGAACAGGTTCAATCGAAATTAATTTGCCATTTGGAATTAATCGAGCGAATGTTTTTGAAAAATAACCTAAATTAGCTCCAATGTCAATGATGCTAAAGTTCGGTTCAATTACTTTTTTCACCATGTAATGATACTTGAATCGTTCATCTTTTTTCAAGATACCCAAAGAATAAAGAAAGTAAAAGCTTCTGTGTAACGTTTTAAGAAACGTTGATTCGTTCAGTAATTTGTAGAGTAATTTTTTTATCGTTCCCATTATTCTTGGATTAGTAGTGCTTTCATGATACCATCGCGATCAATTTCTGTTAATTGAACCTTCTTAAATGTATTTACAAGTGTTGCATTATAAGGCATTTTTACTTTTACATAATTTTCAGTGAAACCATACATAATGCCATGGTCTTCTTCGTGCTCAAATAATACCGTTCGAAGAGTATTGATGTTTTCTTCGTAAAAAGCACGTTTCTTTTTATCCGATAAAATGTGTAATTGTTTACTGCGTTCTCTTCGCACATTCATTGGAACAGGTTCACCTAATTTTACTGCAGTTGTGTTTGCTCGTTCTGAGTAGGTAAACACATGTAAATAAGAAATTGGCAATTCTTTCAAAAAATGAACAGTATCTAAAAATTCTTCATCTGTTTCACCTGGAAAGCCAACGATTACGTCTACACCAATACAAGCATCTGGTCTCAACTGCTTTATGTATTGAACACGTTCTGCATACAATTCACGTTCATATTTTCTTCGCATTGCTTTTAATAGGCGGTTGTTTCCAACTTGCAAAGGAATGTGAAAATGTGGAACAAAATGCTTCGATTCATTTAAGCAAAAATGAATGATTTCGTTGTTTAATAAATTGGGTTCAATGGAAGAAATACGGTAACGATCAATACTTTCAACTGTATCTAGTTCTTTAATAAGTGAAAAGAAGTTTTCCTCTCCTCCTTGGCCAAAATCACCAATATTTACGCCAGTTAAAACTACTTCTTTGATGTCGGTTTCTGCAATTTTTTTAGCTTCTAAAATAGTATCTGCAATGGATGCGTTTCTACTTTTTCCACGTGCTAAAGGGATGGTACAAAACGTACAGAAATAGTCACAACCATCTTGAACTTTTAAAAAGGACCTTGTTCGGTCGCCAATAGAATAGGCGGGTACGAATTCATTGGTGTTTTTAATGGACTCAAACTCAACGATCGTCGTATTTGATTTCTCGTTTAATTTTTCAATGTGTTCAATTAAATTGAATTTTTCATTTGCACCGAGCACTAAGTCAACACCCGGTATTTCTGCAATTTCTGTAGGTTTTAATTGTGCAAAACAACCAATAATAGCAACAAAAGCATTGGGATTAATTTTTAATGCTTTCTTGACTAATTGCTTACACTTTTTATCTGCATTTTCAGTTACTGAACACGTGTTAATTACATAAATATCAGGCGTGTCTTCAAAGTCCACTTTTGCATAACCAGCATTGTCAAACAATCGAGCTATGGTGGATGTTTCAGAGAAATTTAATTTACACCCTAACGTGTAAAATGTAACTTTTTTATATTGAATCATTGTTGTGCAAAATTAATAAAACTTGAATTAAATGGATGACAAAAATTCATCTTAATTCATAAGTGGTACTCAAAAGCTCGTTTTCGCTTTGATTTACTTATATTTGAACAATGGAAAAAACACATTCAATAACTTATTCACTTCAAGATGATTGGAGAGAATTAAGTGATCTTGATCAAAATATGATTGAAAAAGCATTTGAAGCATGTGAAAAAGCATATGCTCCCTACAGTAAATTCAAAGTAGGAGCGAGTGTTTTATTGAAAAACGGTCAAGTTGTTATTGGTAGTAATCAAGAAAACATAGCTTATCCATCTGGATTGTGTGCTGAACGTGTTGCATTGTTTCATGTTGGCGCGAATTTCCCAAACGAACCGATTGATAGTCTTTACATTGTTGCAAAAGGTGATCTCTTGCCATTTGAAAAGATTTTAGCACCTTGTGGCGGTTGCAGACAAGTTATGGTGGAATCTGAAATCCGTCAAAATGAACCTTATCGCGTTGTACTTGTTTCTCAAAATAGAAAAACATTAATTTTTAATGCGGCAAATGATTTGTTACCCTTTTCTTTTGGTTCAGATTAATAACAATCAAATGTTCAAATATTTCTTAGTGTAAATTTTACACTTAGTATTGTTGTAAATTAGTTTTTTCTATATTTGTGAAATCAATTTTAAAGTATAATTAAAAATGGCTGTAAAAACTACAAGTTCTCCATCGAAAACGACTAAAAAAGCATCTGTTGCTAACAAGTCGAAGTTTTCAAAAGAAACGTATGTGAAATGGTACAAAGACATGTTATTGATTCGTAAATTCGAAGATAAAACTGGAATGTTGTACATTCAACAAAAATTCGGTGGTTTTTGTCACTTATACATTGGTCAAGAAGCGATTGTTGCAGGAACAGCTAGTGCTTGTCGCCCTGATGACAAACACATGACAGCTTACCGTGATCATGCGCATCCTATTGCTTTGGGGACAGACCCACGTATTTTAATGGCTGAGTTATATGGTCGTGTTACTGGTTGCTCTAAAGGTAAAGGTGGTTCAATGCACTTTTTTGACAAAGAAAAAAACTTTATGGGTGGTCACGGAATCGTTGGTGCTCAAATCGTAATGGGAACGGGTGTTGCTTTTGCAGAGAAATACAATGGAACAGATAACATTGCTGTTGTATCGATGGGTGATGGTGCTGTTCGTCAAGGAGCGTTACATGAAACCTTCAACATGGCAATGAATTGGAAACTTCCAGTAATATACATTATTGAAAACAACAATTATGCAATGGGTACTTCTGTTGAACGTACAACAAATGTTACCGATTTGTCTAAAATTGGATTGTCATATGAAATGCCTTCTAAAATTGTAGATGGTATGCGTCCTGAGGCAGTTCACGAAGCAATTGCAGAAGCAGCTGAAAGAGCTCGTAGGGGAGATGGGCCAACTTTGTTGGATATTCGAACTTACCGTTACAAAGGACATTCAATGTCAGATCCACAAAAATACAGATCAAAAGAAGAAGTGGCTGAATGGATGACACAAGATCCAATTGAACATTGTTTACGTGTGATTCAAGAAAACAAATGGTTAACGGAAGCTGAATTGAAAGAAATAGATGCTTGGGTGAAAAAAGAAGTGGAAGAATCAGTTGAATTTGCTGAGAATTCACCTTATCCTGAAGCACATGAATTATACGAAGACGTATACATGCAAACAGATTATCCTTACATTAAAGAATATTAAAAAATACAAAAATGGCCGAAATTATTTACATGCCTAAATTGAGTGATACGATGACGGAAGGAGTCGTTGCTGAATGGACAAAAAAAGTGGGTGATAAAGTTGCTTCAGGTGAAGTTTTAGCTGAAATTGAAACGGATAAAGCAACAATGGAGTTTGAATCTTTTTACGATGGTGTTTTGTTACATATCGGTGTTGAAAAAGGTAAAACGGCTCCAGTTAATGCAATTTTAGCAATTATTGGTGATGCTGGTGAAGATGTAAGTGCAATGATTGCAAATGCAGGTTCTGCGCCAGTTGTTGAAACTAAAAATGAAGAAGTAAAAGCTGCTACAGCTCCTGTTGCTGAAGTGAAAGCTGCTCCAACTGCTGTTTCTGCTCCTGTTGCTGTTCCAACATCAAACGCAAATGGTAGAGTGATAGCTTCTCCTTTAGCTAAAAAATTAGCAGAAGAAAAAGGGGTTGATATTTCAACTGTTGCAGGTACAGGTGAAGCAGGTAGAATTGTAAAAAGAGATGTGGATCATTATGTACCTTATACTCCAGCTCAACGTTCATTTTCTGCAGCACCAGTTGGTGAAGAGTCTTTTACGGATGTAACGATTTCACAAATGAGAAAAACAATCGCTCGTCGTTTGGCTGAAAGTAAATTTACAGCACCTCATTTTTACCTTACAATGGATATTGACATGGACAATGCGATTAAATCGCGTAAATCCTTGAATGCGATTGAAGGTGTTAAAGTTTCATTCAACGATATGGTTGTGAAAGCTGTTGCAATGGCTTTAAAACAACATCCTACTGTTAATAGTGCATGGTTAGGCGATGTGATTCGTCAAAATCACCACGTACATATTGGTGTTGCTGTAGCTGTTGAAGATGGATTATTAGTTCCAGTTGTTCGCTTTGCTGACTCAAAAGGATTAACGCAAATTGGAGCAGAAGTGAAAGAATTTGCACAAAAAGCGAAAGATAAAAAATTACAACCAGCAGATTGGGAAGGAAATACATTTACGATTTCTAACTTAGGAATGTTTGGCATTGAAGCATTTACTGCAATTGTGAATCCTCCTGATAGTTGTATTTTGGCTGTTGGTGGAATTAAAGAAGTTCCTGTTGTTAAAAACGGACAAGTTGTTCCTGGTAATGTTATGAAAGTAACGTTGTCTTGTGATCATCGAGTTGTGGATGGCGCTTCAGGATCAGCATTCTTGCAAACGTTTAAAAATTACATGGAAAATCCAGTAAATATGTTATTGTGATATCTCGCAATAGATAATAAAAAAGCCTATCAATTGATAGGCTTTTTTTATGCTTATAATTTTTAAATTATTTTTTACCATTCAAGGCATTCCACGTTTCGTACATTTTTTCTTGTGAAGGTCGGTTTGCTTCAATTTCTCTTAGAGGCTCGCACGCTTTCATTGTAGCGTGACAATCAGCAGGTAATGCTTGATACAAAGCTGTGCCTTGTGTTTTCCATGTTATCATTTCATCAGATACCTCTTTGATTATTTTAGCTGGATTTCCAACTGCTAAACTACGTTTAGGTAAATGCATTTTAGCAGGCACAAAAGATAATGCTCCAATTATGCATTCTGCTTCCATTATTACATCATCCATGATGACACTGTTCATGCCAATCAAGCAATTTTCACCAATTGTTCCACCGTGAATAATTGCACCATGTCCAATGTGAGCACCTTTTTTTAACGTTACAGTAGTTCCTGGAAACATGTGAACCGTACAGTTTTCTTGGATATTACAACCATCTTCAATGATGATTTGTCCCCAATCACCTCGAATTACTGCACTTGGACCAACGTAAACGTTTTCTCCGATGAGTACATTTCCAATCACACTTGCTTGCGGATGTATAAAACTACTTTGCTTTATAACGGGAATAAAACCATTGAATGAATAAATTGCCATAGTATTAGTTTTTTGCTTCTTTAAATATATTTATTCAATATTCGAATTCGAAGATTCTTTTAAAATATTCATTCGAAAACCGAATACAACATTGTATTGTGCGAAAAAGAAATGTTGAGATGCTTTATCAGACGAATACTGGGTTGTACGAATATCAGGCATATGAATAAATCCTCCTTTTAATTCAGATTGAATGAAGAAATGTTTGAAAAATGTAAAATTTAATGCACCAACTAAACCTAAGCCATAACCAGCTAAATGAAATTGGTCGTAGCGATCATTGTTCAATAATGTAGTATTTGTTTTTGGAATCAAAACTCCAGCTCCAATTCCTTCATTCATAGAAAGAGTAAAGTTTTTACGTTGAATAATTTCATCAAATCTTCTTAATTCAATATTTTCATAATTCAATCCATCTGTATGTTCAAATTGAAGAAAGTTAGGTTTTATATTGATTGTTTCACCGGAATAACTCCCGTCATATCCAGAACCAACGTTGATTTCTCCAGTTATTGTTACATCTTGGTAATTGCGCATTACGTATTTCATGTGGTCAGCTCCAATTGATAGCTGGTATTTATCGTGTATGAAATACCCAATTCTCAAATTGTATTGAGGTATTGTCATGCTTGCTGGATTGAAATAAATAGCAGGATCAAACGCTGATTGTCGGTCTAATGCCACAACATCATTCAAAGTGAAATCGTAGTTGTTTCCAGTAAAATGTATGTCTGAATTTGAATAGTTTGAACCATTCCAGCCCCAATAAATAGATAAATCACCTTTTTTATGTGTTAAATTCTTTTTGGCAAAGAAATTAAATGTCCCTGTATTTTGTGAATAGGAATACATAAAACATAAACTTAATGTGATGGATAAAAGTGTTTTCATTTGTATTTTTTTGACGAAAGTAATATTTATTAGATGGAAAGAAAATGATAAAAATCAGATTTTTTCGGCGATTAATTGTTGGATGCAATTGACAAATTGTTCAACAGGTTGAGCTCCCGATAAAGCATATTTACGATCAAACACAAAAAACGGAACGCCTTTTACACCAATTTGTTGACTTTCTTGAATTTCTCGATTGATTCGATCTCCAAATTGATTCGTTGTAATTGCTGAAACAATTGCGGATTCAGTTAGTCCAATCTGTTCTCCTAATTCAATTAATGTTGGAATGTTACCAATATTTTTTCCTTGACAAAAATAGGCATCGAATAAGATTTCTTCCATTTCATCTCCTTTTTTAATGGTTTTAGCCAAATGAATAAGTTGATGTGCATTGTATGAATTGGAAATAATGGTTTTTTCTAATTGGTAGTTCAATCCAGCTTTAGCAGCCATTTGAGTTACGTTTTCATGCATTGCAATTGATTGCTCAATGGTCATTCCTTTTTTAGCTGCTAAATAAGTAAAACTATTCTGTGGAGCTAAGTCTGCTGGAATTGTCGGGTCAAGTTGATAGCTTTTCCATTCAATTTCAATGGATTCTGTTGGTTTTAACTGATCTAAAGCAATTTCTAAATGGCGTTTACCTATGTAACAAAAAGGACATTGAACATCTGACCAAATTTCTATTTTCATAATTTAGCATTTTTTACAAAATTAGTGCTTAATTCAATTGCATAGCCCAAAAATCAAGTGTACTTTTAGTATTTATTTGTCTAAAATGTCATATTGTAACTATTGTCATCAATTACCATCAACTGATTTGAATCGTATTTACCATGATGAACATTATGGTTTTTTTATTGAAAACGATGATGAGTTGTTTGGTCGTTTGGTTTTAGAAATTAACCAAGCGGGTTTGTCATGGGCGACAATTTTAAAAAAAGAAGAAAATTTCAGAAAAGCATTCGATCATTTTTCTATTGCAAAGATAGCCGATTACAAGCAAGATAAAGTTGATGAGTTAATGCAAGATGCTGGTATTATTCGAAATAAGCTAAAAATTCACGCTGTAATACACAATGCTCAAAAGGTAAAAGAAATCCAACATCTACATGGGTCTTTTTTAGAATGGTTAAAATTAAATCATCCAAAAAACAAAGAAGAATGGGTGCGTTTATTTAAAAAGAACTTTAAATTTGTAGGAGGAGAAATTGTGAATGAATTTTTTATGAGTATTGGTTTTCTACCAGGTGCTCATACTAAAGATTGTCTAATTTATGTTAAACAACAAGAAATAAATCCAATATGGTTAAAATAGTAAAAATATCGTTTATAGTAGTGCTTTTATGTTGTGCTAATTCTTCTTTGTTTGCTCAGTTTGGAATTGGTGGAGGACTCAGTGGTTTGTATGGTTTTGGTTCACCTAAATCATTTGGAGGATTGAATATCGTGCTAGAGTTACCTCAAGATGACGAAATGACATATTTTGGAAAGTTAACTTATTTATTTCCACGAACAGATGATAATACTTACTCTGAATACTTGAATAATAATAATTCGTTGTTGTCTGGGCAAAATTTCGACTATAATTTTTCAATGGATTACCTATTGTTAGAAGGAGGAAAACGTTTTTATATAGGTGATGGCTATGAATCAGGTTTAGCTGGTTATGGAAGTACAAATGTTGTTTTAATTCTCAATACGGTAAAAAAGAATTTTGATTACAAAGAATTCAATGCATCTGATTATAATATTGCTACTGTTTCACCTGAAAGAGGTAGTATTTTTTCTCTTGGATTAGGTTTGAATTTTGGAGGGAAATATACGGTTCCAAGTTTAAACGGTGCTTTTTATGCTGATTTAGGCTTGAATTATTTATTGTTGCAACCAATGATTTCTAATCAAACAGCAACAGGTGGAGCAGCGTTTTTCAAATCACTCTTTTTCACGTTTAATATTGGTTTTAGAAAAAACTTGTATTAAAAAACGTTTCATCGTTTTACGATCATTGAGTTTATTAATATCTAATTGTAACGCTTCAATTGATTGATAACGTTTGTTCATTGCATCCAGTAAATTCGCTTGGACTTGATCTTTACTCAACAAATTAGGTGCTGTTTTAAACGGATGTTTTACACAACATTTTTCAATGATTTCAAATAAATCTTGTTGAATTTCACTCGCGTTTGGAAGGGGATGCGTTAGTTGTAAATTTGTGTAAATACTTGGGTTAGGATGGAGAAGTGGTAGGCGATCTGTATATAAATTCCATAGTGTAATGCCAAGTGCAAAAATATCTGAACGTTGATCGAGTATTGAAAGTTGATTTAACACTAATTCTGGCGAAGCAAATCCAAGAGGGAAAAGAGTTGTGCGATATGAATGGTGTTCGATTTTAATTGCCAAACCAAAATCAATTAATGAAACATGAAGTTTTCCATTTATTTCATTTATGATAAAATTACTTGGTTTGATGTCGTTGTGAACGATTTTTTTCTCCTTCAAAAAGTTAAAAATCGGTGCAATTTCTTCTATGAGTTGTTGCAAAAAAACAATCCGATTGTGACGTTTTATAGTTAACCAAAATTCTTTTAATGTCTTACCCTCAATGTACGTACTTAATAAATAATAATAATTCTCATCTTCTTTTAAATCAATTATTTGAGGCAATCTATTTAAAGTAAAACTGAATTCTTTTTCGTGGAATAATTGTGTAATTGCCCTACTGTTTTTGGGTTCTTTACGTACTTGTTTTACAATTATTTTTTGATTGTTATCTAATTGTCTACATAAGTAAACTTTTCCAAATTTTCGCTGGCGTTGCTGTCCGAGTTCTTGTATGATTTCTAATCCTTGTAGCATAATGATCAATCGTTTAAATTTAAAACTAATTGATGGATATAAGCGTTTAAAATTCTAATTTTCTATTAATTTTGTAAAAAAGAAAAAATGCGCCACATTAAAGATATTCCGCACGAACGATTTAAAATTCAATTAATGAATTACAATGCAAAGTACATTCTGAAAATTGAAATTGATCAATTTGAGCAATTATATAAAATTGGTGAATTAGAGGTGACATCTCTTGATGCAATTGAGAGAATGGTTACTCCAGAGTTTTTAAAAAATTGCTTGAACCGTTTCATTGAAATGAGAAATGATTGGCAAGCAGCATTTCAAACTAGTTAAAAGGTTATTCATGAAAAAAATTATTGTTTTCACATTGTTGACAGGTGCATTGATTGCATGTGGTAAGTCTGAAAAAAAAGAAGCTTCGGTTACTCCAAAAGTTGAATCAAGAGATTTAAAAGGGTTGAAAATCACCTATTACAATAGTGATAGTTTAAAAGTGTATTTTGATTTCTTAAAAAAAGAAGAAGCGATTGTAACTAAAAAACAAAAAGTTTTTCAAAGTGAAGTTCAACGTAGAACGAAAGAGTACCAAAGTTATATCATTCGTAACAATGAGAAATTGCAAAATGGATTGTTGTCTGAAAATGAACAAGTTCAAATTCAACAAAATGCGCAACGCATGGAAGGTGAGTTGATGCAATATCAGCAAAATGAAGGTGCACGTTTAGAAAATGAAACGATGAAAAAACTGGAAGCAATCAGTAAAAAAATCGAATCGTTAGGAAAGAAGTTTTGTGAGCAAAATAACATTGATATCATGTTGATTAATGGTCCTGGAGGTCAAATCAATTACATCAATGGTTCAATGGATGTAACAAAGGAATTTGCAGCATTTTTAAATCAGAATCAAGCAGAAATTGACAAAGACCTTAAAAAATAAATATGTTCGTCGCGCAACAAAAACAACAAGAAAATATTGCTGAATATATCTTATACATGTTTCAAATTGAAGATTTGATTCGTGCATATGATTTTGATTTAGAGAAAATAATCAATGAATATGTGCAGCCTCAATTGCCAGATGCTTCATTCACTGATCAATACCGCCAATGGTACAAAGGGTTAATTACGCAGATGCAATCGCAAAAAATTGAAAAAATTGGACATTTACACGATGTAAAAGATGTGTTGGTAGAATTATCGTATTTGCACAACATGTTATTAAACATGTCGAAAGATGATAAATACAAGGTGTTATTTGAAACAGCAACGCCTTACATTGATGAATTCAAAGAAAAATCGAATTTAAAAGATAAAAATCACATTGAATTATTGTTTCATGCGATGTACATGAAATTATTGTTACGTTTGAAAAAACAAGAAATCAGTGCGGAAACGGAAGAAGCGTTTGATGCGATGCGTGTTTTGTTAGCATACATTGCAAGAACGTACAAACAAATGAAGTCTGGAGAATTAAATTTTTTAAATAATTAATTAAAAATCTTTCCAGGATTTAAGATGTTTTTCGGATCAAAAACACGTTTTATTTCTCGCATTAAATTCAATGTGACTTCAGGAAAAGCAATGTCCATGTAGGATTGTTGTACTAATCCAATTCCATGTTCGCCTGATAAGGTTCCGCCTAATTTTACTACTTCTATGAATAATTCACGAATCGCAATTGGCAATTCGTTGTTCCATTTTTCATCATTTAGTTCACCTTTGATAATATTGATGTGTAAGTTTCCATCACCAGCATGCCCATAACAAACAGAATGCAAGCCATACTTTTTGCAAATGGCTTTTGTTCGTTCTAATAGTTTAGGTAATTCAAAACGTGGCACAACAGTATCCTCTTCTTTGTAAATCGATTGTGATTTCACCGCTTCTCCAACTTTTCTTCTCAACGACCATAAACTGTTTTTTTGTGCTTCGGTTTCTGCAAACAAAATTTCATCTGTTTCAAATTGTTCTAAAACAGTCATGATTTGTTCGCATTCCTTCATTAATACTTCCGAATCAAATCCATCCACTTCAATTAACAAATGAGCGGCATGGTTTTCTTTGACTTCTATGGTGAAATCTTTTGTAAATGCTTGTGTCCAAGTTAAGGCATCACGTTCCATAAATTCTAATCCACTTGGCGTAATTCCAGCTTGAAAAATGGATGCAACTGCTTCACACGCTTTTTCAGCATTGTAAAATGGTACAAGCATCAACAATGTTTGCGTAGGGTGAGGAATTAATTTTAACACAATTTTGGTGATCACTGCTAACGTGCCTTCCGAACCGATAATTAATTGTGTTAAATTATAACCTGTAGCGTTTTTCAATACATTGGCTCCAGTCCAAATGATTTCACCTGTTGGCAATACAACTTCTAAATTTAAGACATAATCTTTTGTTACACCGTATTTTACAGCTTTAGGTCCGCCTGAATTTTCAGATACATTTCCACCAATAAAACAACTTCCTTTACTAGCTGGATCTGGCGGGTAGAATAGACCTTTTTCTTTAACTGCATCTTGCAGTTCTTGAGTTATAACGCCAGGTTCTGTAATAACTTGATGATTTTGCTCATCAATCGTTAAAATTCGATTGAATTTTTCCATGGACAAAGCAATACCGTTGAATAGGGGTAATGCACCACCACTTAGTCCAGTTCGAGCACCAGAAGGTGTTACAGCAAGGTTATTTTCGTGACAATAGCTGAGAATTTTTGAAACGTGTTCCGTTGTAGTTGGTTTTAATACAACGCCAGGAATGAATACTAAATCTTCCGTTTCATCTTTCCCATATTTTTCTTTTGTTTCCGTATCAATAAATACGTTTTCAGCTAAAAATGATTGAAAATAAGCGATGTCTTTGTCTTGAATGTCGGAAAATCTCATTGGTATCTCGTTAAGTTTATTCTACGGTTTGAAATTAGTAATTTATCCTTTAAAAAGTAAGGTAAATTGCAATTCAATTTGAATTTTTAATCAACAAGATTCGACACACTTTGAAAAAATACTATCTTTATAAAATCAAAAAAAGAGTATGTCAAAAGATGTTTTTATAGTAGATGGTTTGCGTTCACCAATTGGAAGTTTTGGTGGAACTTTGTCAACCATTCGCCCAGATGATTTAGCTGCAACAGTTATTAAAGGTTTAATGGATCGTCATCCAAATTTAGATCCTTTATTAATAGAAGATGTAATTCTTGGATGTGCTAATCAAGCAGGTGAAGACAATAGAAATGTCGCTCGAATGGCTGGATTATTAGCAGGTTTACCTTTTCAATCTGGTGGTGAGACAGTGAATCGATTGTGTGCATCTGGAATGGCTGCAACGATCAATGCTTCTCGCGCAATTAAAGACGGAGCAGGTGATTTGTATATCGCTGGTGGTGTTGAAAATATGACAAGAGGACCATGGGTTATGTCAAAAACAAGCACAGCTTTTGGTCGTGATGCTCAATTATTTGATTCCTCTTTCGGGTGGCGATTTATCAACCCAAGAATGGAAGCATTGTATGGTGTTGATGGAATGGGGAATACAGCTGAAAACTTAGTTGAATTATACGGAATTGATCGTGCTTCTCAAGATCAATTTGCATATTGGTCTCAACAAAAAGCGGCTATTGCAATGAAAAATGGTGTTTTAGCGCAAGAAATTATGCCAATTGAGATTCCACAGAAGAAAAAAGATTCACTCATTTTTTCAGAAGATGAGTTTGCTCGACCTTCAACAACAATTGAAAGTTTGGCTGGATTAAGAGCTGCATTCAAAAAAGACGGAAGTGTTACAGCAGGTAATTCATCTGGATTAAATGATGGTGCAGTTGCTTTATTGATGGCTTCTGAACAGGCAGTTATCACTAATAATTTAAAACCAATTGCTCGAATTGTTGGAGCAGCTGTTGCGGGTGTTGAACCAAGAATTATGGGTATTGGCCCTGTTTATGCAAGCGAAAAAGTATTAAAACGAACAGGTTTAACACTTGATCAAATGGATGTCTTAGAGTTAAATGAAGCTTTTGCAGCACAAGTTTTGGCTTGTACTCGTAAAATGGGCTTAGCGGATAACGATCCAAGAATTAATCCAAATGGTGGTGCAATTGCATTGGGTCATCCACTTGGAATGACAGGCGGTCGAATTTTATTAAGTGCAGCATTAGAATTACAACGCACGAACAAACAATATGCTTTGGTTACAATGTGTATTGGGGTTGGCCAAGGTTACGCAACAATTATTGAACGTGTGTAAGCAACATACAAATAGTAAATACCGTTTATTTACCGTGAAATCTATCATGGTATTACTTTCTCTTTTAGTAGTCATGTCTTGTAAAAAAGAAGCTACTACTTGGGATACGGATTGGGTTGTTCCAATCGTAAATGACACATTATCCCTGAAGAATTTAGAAAATGATTCAACTTTAGGTGTTGCTCCATCTCTTTTTTATCAAGTCGATTTAACACGCACAATTGCTGATCTTGGTTTAAGTGATATTGTTGCAGTTCCAGATACATTTATTGAACAAAAATTCTCTACTTTATTTGCGAATTTTAATGTTCCAGCAGGATTCTCATTCGTGAATGAAGTAGAAGAACATACTTTTTCACTACAAGATATACAATTAAAAAAAGCACACCTTTCAGCTGGAAAAATAGAATTAACGGTTTATAATCCGATTGAGACGAAAACGTATTTCACGGTATATTTACCTGGATTAACCAAAAACGGAATTCCTTTTCAACAAAATTTTATTGCAGAAGCGGGTTCAATTTCTGCACCTTCTACAACAAATATTACATTAACGCTTACTGATTATAATTTTGATTTAACGGGTCAAAATGGAACTTCTTTCAATAAATTAATTTCACAATTGGTTATAAAATCAGATCCAAATGGTCCAGCTGTTGTGATTCACAATACACAAGAATTTAAATTTAAAGCTGCATTTAAATCATTGCAATTTGATTATGTAAAAGGTTATTTTGGAAATAAAACGGTTACAGATACAACCATTTTTAACCTTGACTTTATAAAAAACACAAGTGGTTCAATTGATATTCCTAGTCCAACTGTTCAATTAGAAGTAGAGAATGGAATGAAAATTGGCGCGAAAGTTTTAATTTCTAAAATTGAAAACAGCAACAATCAATTACAAACAATTGCATTGACGCATCCTCAAATTGGATCATCGTTTTTTATTGATGAGGCAATTGGTAATATGCAATCTTTTGTACCTGCTCAAGCAATCATTGTATTTAACTCTTCTAATAGCAACTTAGAGAATTATATTGAAAATTTAGGAAATAAACATACCATTTCATATGCTGTGCAATTAAATCCATGGGGAAATGTTAGTGGAGGATGGAATGAGATTTTTTCAAATAGTCGTTTAAAAATAAAATTAAAAGCGCAAATGCCCTTAGTTGTTGGGTTGGATGGATTGACATTTTCAGACACTTTCAATTTAGATCTTTCGAATGATCCAAAAAAATCGCACATTGCTTCAGGGAAATTGGTCTTAGATATTTCTAACGGTTTTCCATTTAAAAGTGATTTGAAATTGCATTTTCTTGATGAAAATCAGTTGCCTTTTCATTTGTTAAATGTGCCATCAATGGTAGAAAGTTCATTGACAGGAACAATTGATCCTTCGGATGGAATTCAAAAAAGACAAACGCATATTGAAATTGCTTTTCCGGCATCGTTGGTTGAACACATCGATAAAGTGAAATATGTCTATCTTTCAACAAAGTTAGATACGCCAATTAATCCAACATCAAATGGTCAAGTTTCAATTCCCGCAGGTGCATTCATTGCTGTTAAAATGAAAGCTTTTTTCAAATTTAAAACAGTAATAGAATGAAAAAATACCTAGTAGGATGTTTTGTTTTCTTTGCTTTTATTGTGAAAAGTCAAACTTTTTTTTCATCGAATTACGATACGTTGGTGCATAAAAGTGAATGGTCTTTAAATGGATTTGAAGATTTTGGTGCTACTTCACTTACAAATGAACTGTTTGGTAAATTTATTTTTGGAGGATCAATAGATACACCTTTGAAAGACCAAACGTTCGCTAACCATGGTTCCGTAAATCGGATTGGATTTACCTTACAAACAGAATTGAATTACATTAATTACCGTCAAAATAATACAAAACGAAATTTTGGAATTATTGTAAAAACGGGTATTTACTGTATTGGTTCAGCCGTTTATTCAAAAGATTTAGTTGGATTGACTTTATATGGAAATCAACACTATTTAGGACAATCAATTGATTTTTCAGGTTCAAAAATTGATGTAATGAGTTTTCAAAAAATTGGATTTGGCTTCATTCATAAAAAAACAAAATCATACATAACAGTAAATGCTTACGGAATAAATGCTTTTGCAAAAGGGGGCTTTCAAAATGGTCAACTTTTCCAATCTTCAAATGGCGATTCTTTGTCAGTTTTATTAAAAGGTACAATGAGTTATACTTATTCAAATTCATTGTATGCCGGATATGGAATTGGAATTGATGGTGAATATAATTTACCTTTTTTGATCAATGAAAACAGAACAGCTATTCTTCAATTATCAGCTAAAAATATTGGCTTAGGATTCACAACAAGTCCAGTGATAACTTATGACATGAGTAGCGGACATAACTATACTGGCGCAACGTTTGATCAATTGTTTAATCAAAGTTCAGGTTGGACAAATACCGCTTTGTTAGATTCACTGGGAATTCAAAAAACAGAAGACAAAAATCAATTTTTTTTTCTTCCAGGATTTCTTCAAATAGGTAAGATTGCTGATGCAATGTCAAATCGAAACCTGCAAAGTATTTTTGGAATTCGCATGTATTTTATCGCTGGATATTCACCCTTGTTGTATGTTGGAGGGAATTATAAATTAGGCAAGCACGTACAAATTGGTTGTGTTGGATCATACGGTGGGTTTACTAATTTTAGAGCAAGTGTTTTTGGTGCGCTTCGTTTGAATCATTTAACTGTTAAACTAGCATCGGAAGACATTTATGGTTCGTTCTCAAACCAAGGCAGGGGACAAGCTTACACTTTTTCATTCAATTATAATTTATAAAATGAAAAACAGCATCGTAATACTATTTCTTTTTGTTGCATCACACGTTTATGCTCAAAATCATTTTTTTCAATCGTTTTCAGGCAACGATTATGATGAAGCCAATGGTGTAGTTCAATTAGCTGATTCTTCCTACCTAATTTGTGGAAGTTCTAGTAGTTTTAATGCTGGTTCGAATCAAGCCTTTTTAATGAAAATGACGAAAGAAGGTATTTTTGAATGGTCAAAAGAATACGGTGGTAGTGAGAGTGATGTTGCTAATCGTGTTATTAATGCTGGAGATTCTGTTTATTATATTATTGGCTCGAGTAATTCTAATTTAACCGGCGATTACGATTGTTTTTTACTGAAAACGAATACTAATGGAACAGTAATTCTTCAAAAAAACTATACACGTCCAGGTTGGGATAAAGTAAATGATGCACTCATCGGAACAGATTCCATGCTTTATGTCGTTGGTGAATCCGCTACGATTGGGAAAGGAACGGAATGTTATTTGTTGAAATTGAATTTAGCTGGAGATACCGTTTGGAGTAAATCTTACGGTTCATTTGGAGATGATGGATTAAAAGCCATTCGGCAACTGAATGACTCAACATTTTTTGCTGTTGGGTATTATTACAACGTTGATTCTACTTTAACAAAAGGATATGTATTGAAGTTTTTAACGAATGGTCAAATTATTTGGCAAAAAGAAATTGGTGCAAATGGGGCATATGCACTTAATGATTTCTTTATTGTAGCCGATAAATTAAAAGGAGTTGGAACACATACGCATCCATTGGGGGATCTGGATAGTTGGCAATTGCGTATGGATGTTCAAGGTGTTATTGAAGCAAGCATTGAAACACACGACCAAGGTGATATTATTCATGAAGGCATTGAACAAATTGGTAATGCAGGTAAATTATTTATATCGAGCAGTTATAAAAATCAATATTCTGCAAGTAATAGTTGGGACAATGGCTACGAACGCTTTTCAAGCGATTTCACATGGGAAGATGTAAGTATCAATGTTACCATGATGTATACTGAAAAAGGAAATCATCTCATTAAAACGAAAGACAATGGATTGATTTCTGTTGGAACAATTACTTCCAATGAATTTGGAGGTTCTTTAGCATTTGCATTGAAAATTGGACCAAACAGTGAGTTTCCAACCATCAGCTTATTGAATACACAATCTATTTTGGCCTTGGATCAAGTCGAAGATGCTACGTGGTCAATGTATCCAAATCCATCACAAGGGGAAGTTACGATTACGTCTAACAAATCAGGAATTATTGAAGTGTATTCCAATATTGGAGAATTAATTGACGTTCAACCAACTTCAGGAACTTTACAACTTAATTGCTCCAATTTCCCAAAAGGATTTTATCTTGTTCGATTGACAGATGGCGAAAACCAAGCTGTTAGAAAATTTGTAATTGAATAACTTACTTTAATATTGTAACCTTATAATTTGTTTTAAAATAGTTGACTTTTAGAATCTTTAGGTTTTTTTCTTTGAACCAATCTTGAGGAATTTTTTCTTGTGATGTAAAGTTGAAATCAGCATCAATAACAGCAATTTTCCCTTTCAAATTAATTTTTTTGATATCATTACCATCATTTATTGGATATATACCTAAAGAATTTTCAAGTTTTCTAATAGATGTATTTTTAAAATAATTTTGATTGTAGTGATAAAGAAAAGTCAAATCATAATAGTGAGGCGCAATTACAATCGTTTCAACATGTTGCTTTTTAATAAATTCAGCTAATTCATTTCCATTTCTATCATTGTTTGGTCGAATATCAAATCGTAAGATTACTAGCGCGATAAAAAGAAATTGAGTATAATAAGCATAGGTATTGTTTTTCTCAAACAAAAGAGCAATTAAAAAATAAATTGGAATCGTGATGAAAAACAAATAACGGTCTAGAAAAATACTTGCAATTCCACTTTTTGACAGAAAAAATGACAATAAAAATGGAATAAAAGTTAGAATGAATAAGATACTTATTCTGGCTTTGTATTCTTTTAATGTAAGTTGAATGAATTTCGAATTAAATAATAGTAAAAAAAAGATACTTAATCCTAAAAGTAGAAAAACCCATTTATCATTTAAAAATTTATTCAATAAACCATATAATTCAGAATATTCAGCTGTTTTTACCCAAGAAATAGTAGAAGAATAATCATTAAAACGATTAATAAATATAAAAATAACAGGAGAAATTGATAACGAAAAAATTAGGATTGAAATTAAAATGAATCTAATATTAATTGATCTAATAAATAATGTAAGTAATAAGAATTCACTAACAAATATTGTTATGGAAATATAATGTGTGTAAAAAAGTAGCGTATTAATCAACCCTAGGAATATATAATTAATTAATGTTGGATTATGAAAAGTTCTAAGTAGCAAGTAAATTAACGTGCTAAATTCAAGGACTAAAAGCGAATATGTTCGAGCTTCCAATCCAAAGTATTGATGAAAATCTGAAAAAATAAATAAAATGCAAGCAAAGATTCCAGCTTTTTTCGAAATGAAATTTTTACCAATAATAAATAAAATAGGAATTGTTAAAAGTGAAAAGAATAAAGATAAACTTCGAGCAGCTACTGGACTTATGCCAAATAATTTTTCCCAAAAATGAAGTATAAAAAAATGTAAAGGAGGATTATTTTCATGTTTAAACAATTGAAAAAGCTCATTTAAATCTAATTGAGCATTGAAAATTGAAAATGGTTCATCTAAATCAATGGGATTTGAGTTGATAAATGGAAGACTAATACAAATTTTCAAAAAGATTAGTCCTAATGTTATAGCTAAATGTTGGTTTTTCACCATTCAAAAGCTTTCTCTGTAAACCATTTTCCTTGAACTCTTAATGTTTGTTCGATGATGTCGCGCACACAATTTTCACCACCATTTTTCGGCGATTGGTAATGTGCTATTGCTTTAATTTCAGGAACAGCATCTTGCGGACAAGTAGCTAATCCAACTGTTTTCATAACAGGATAATCTGGAATATCATCACCCATGTAGGCAATTTCTTCATCTTTTAATTGGTATCGTTCTTTGATGTCATTGTAAACTGCAAGCTTAGTATGGGAA
The DNA here is from genome assembly GCA_017984635.1 of Crocinitomicaceae bacterium. Classification (GTDB taxonomy): domain Bacteria; phylum Bacteroidota; class Bacteroidia; order Flavobacteriales_D; family Crocinitomicaceae; genus M0103. Next base: position 24,789 of record JAGNZC010000009.1, on the reverse strand, counting down.
GATAAATGAACTTCAGTAACACCCAAACCTTCCAAACGATCTTTCACATCGTCTGATTTTCCGCCAGTAACAATGAATATTTTGTACCCCATTTTTGAAGCGTATTGCAATGCATACCCGTCTTTTGCATCCATAGAGCGAATAACATCGTTGTTGATTAACAAAATGGATCCGTCGGTCAACACACCGTCAACGTCAAACATAAATGTTGTAATGTGGTTCAATCGTTCTTTATAGCTTATCATCTTTTTTATACGTTTCTTGGATACTTTTACTTATTAATCGATAGATTTCTTGTTGCATTCCTTCTTGCATAGCCAGTTGTTTTTGAATGATTTGTTCATCATTTCTTTTCGCAGGGCCAGTTTGCGCTTCATAAGGACTTAACTCATCTAGTTTTTGAATGGTTTCTTTCAATAAAGGTTGTAAAGACTCCCAATTCAATTGGTTTTCATCGCATATTTTTTTAGCAGTATAAATCATGTGATTCGTAAAGTTATTAAGCCATACTGCAGCTAAATGATACATGCCGCGTTCTTTAGAAGAAGCAATCGTAACCGTATTACTAATTAGTTGTGTAAATGCTAGCAATTGATCTGTGAATTCAGTGCTTGTACCTTCAATCAAAAAAGGTACTGCAGAAAGATCCATTTTTTTCGATCGATTAAAGGTTTGCATAGGATACAAAACGCCACAATCTCTTCGATTAATAGTCCTTAAATCAACAGATCCAGCGGTATAAACAACTTTACAATTGAGTGGGATTTGTTTAATAATATCTTTTATTGAATCATCTGAAACACAAACAATCACCAATTCACTTTGCATGGTTTGAATATCAGCACAGTGTTTAGTGTTCCAGCGTTCGCACAGCTCCAACTCATGAACTTTGTTTCGCGTATGAATACACTCAATTGAAATGCCTAATTGGTGTAATTTCTCACCAATGTGAAAACCCACATTTCCAGTTCCGATAAGTGCAATGGATTGAAAAGTTTTCATAGGTTTTAGTGATTAAAATGAAAAACCTGAAGCTAACTTCAGGTTTTTAAAATTATTTACCATGACATTGTTTGAATTTCTTACCACTTCCACATGGACAAGGTTCGTTTCGTCCAGCTTTTGGCTCAGCAATAACAGGTTGTCTTTTTTCAACCTCTGGCATTGAATTTCTCATAGCCTCATCATACCCTTCGCTTCCTTGAAAGCGGGGAGGAGTAGTTGAACTTGTTGTATTGCCGATTTGAGCTTTTTCGTAATTGTTTTGATGCGTTACCGCTTTATTCGTACTTTGAACTTCTTGTTCATTTGGAATATCTAAACGCGCTAATAATTCTACCGCTTCATTGTTTAAGCGACTTAACATTGCTTTAAACAATTCAAACGATTCTAATTTATACACCAATAATGGATCTTTTTGCTCGTATTGTGCATTGTTAACTGCTGATCGAAGGTCGTCCATTTCACGTAAATGTTCTTTCCATTCGTTATCGATCATGCCTAAAATAATGTTCGTTTCAACTGATTTCGCAATCGCTGTACCATTTGATTTGTATGCTTTTTCTAGATCCAATACAATTTGAACATTTCGCATTCCGTCAGTCAATTCAAATACAATATTTTTGTATTGGTTTGACATTGTTTCAAACACATGTTTAATTTGTGGAAACGTACGTTGTGCAATTTTATCATTTTTACGATCGTAATGAGCACGCAATGATTGGTACACTTTCTCCGTCAACATCAAGTTGTCAATTTTAGCATACTCATTACTATCAACAGGTGAATCAATTCCGACCATTCGCAATAAATCTAATTCAAATCCTTCAAAGTCAGATTTGTTATGTGCTAAAACAATGTTATCACAAACATCATAGAACATGTTGTCAATATCTAAATCTAATCGATCACCAAATAATGCATTTTTACGTTTTTTGTAAATTGCTTTACGTTGCGCATTCATCACATCATCGTATTCCAATAATCGTTTACGCATTCCAAAGTTGTTTTCTTCTACTTTTTTCTGCGCACGTTCGATTGATTTAGAAACCATACTGTGCGTAATAACTTCACCTTCTTTCAAGCCCATTCGGTCCATCAATTTCGCAATTCGATCAGAACCAAATTTACGCATCAAATCATCTTCCAAACAAACAAAGAATTGAGAAGAACCTGGATCTCCTTGACGTCCAGCACGACCTCTCAACTGACGATCAACACGACGAGAATCATGACGCTCAGTTCCGATAATCGCTAAACCACCAGCTTCTTTTACACCTTCTCCTAATTTGATATCCGTTCCACGACCAGCCATGTTGGTTGCAATTGTTACAGCACCAGCTTTTCCAGCTTCTGCAACAATTTCTGCTTCACGTTGGTGGTGTTTTGCATTCAATACTTCATGCTTGATTCCTCTCATTTTAAGCATTCTACTTAATAACTCTGAAATCTCTACAGTGGTAGTACCAACCAATACTGGTCGACCTTCAGCTACTAATTTCGCTGTTTCATCAATCACTGCATTGAATTTTTCACGTGCCGTTTTAAAAACTAAATCATTTTGATCTTTTCTAATTTGGGCACGATTCGTTGGAATGGCAACAACATCTAATTTGTAGATGTCCCAGAATTCTTTTGCTTCCGTTTCCGCAGTTCCAGTCATACCAGCTAATTTGTGGTACATTCTAAAGTAATTCTGCAAAGTAATCGTAGCGTATGTTTGAGTCGCTGCTTCTACTTGAACATTTTCTTTCGCTTCAATTGCTTGGTGTAAACCGTCAGAATAACGACGACCTTCCATGATACGTCCCGTTTGTTCATCAACAATTTTCACTTTACTATCTAAAATAACGTATTCAACTTCTTTTTCAAAAAGTGTATATGCTTTTAATAATTGATTGATAGAATGAATACGTTCAGATTTAATGCTATAGTCACGAATTAATGCATCTTTCTTTTCTAAGAAGCTTTCGTTCTCCAAGTTTTCTTTTTGCAATTTAGCGATTTCAGCACCGATATCTGGCATGATATAGAAGTCACGCTCGTCAGCACCAGAAATCAAATCAATTCCTTTACTTGTTAATTCTATTGTATTATTTTTTTCATCAATCACAAAGAACAATTCCACATCAATTTTTTTCATGTGTTTACCTTGCTCTTGCATATAGTAATTTTCCGTTTTTTGCAAGTGCGCTTTCACTCCTGGTTCTGACAAGAATTTGATTAACGCTTTATTTTTCGGTAAACCTCTGTGTGCTCTTAATAAGGCGATTCCACCATCTTCCAATAATTGTTTCGCGTCTTTTCCAGCTTCTGAAGCATCGTTTAAAACTGTCAACATTTTCTTAGCATCTGCTAAACATTGGTTGACATAATTTCTTTGGGCTGCAACAACATTTTCAACACGTGGCTTTAATTGATGAAATTCATGTTCTTCACCACGTGGAGTAGGACCTGAAATAATCAAAGGCGTACGTGCATCATCTATCAATACAGAATCGACTTCATCCACAATTGCAAAATGGTGTTTTTGTTGCACCAAATCATCAACGCTTCCTGCCATATTGTCACGCAAGTAATCAAAACCAAACTCATTGTTGGTTCCAAATGTAATGTCTGCTAAATACGCTAATCTTCGTTGGGGAGAATTGGGTTGGTGCTTATCGATACAATCAACTTTCAATCCGTGGAATTGGTACAAAGGTCCCATCCATTCTGAATCTCGTTTTGCTAAGTAATCATTAACTGTTACCACGTGAACACCTTTTCCTGAAAGAGCATTTAAATAAACAGGTAATGTTGCAACCAACGTTTTACCTTCACCCGTTTGCATTTCAGAGATATTCCCGTTGTGTAATACAGCACCACCCATTAATTGAACATCGTAGTGAACCATGTTCCATTGAACATCCGTTCCGGCTGCAGTCCATTTGTTATGCCAAATCGCTTGATCTCCTGAAATGGTAATTCCATCTTTCGCAGAAGCTAATTCTTTATCAAAGTCTTGAGCTGTAACAGTTAGTTGTCCATTTTCAGACCAACGACGTGCAGTTTCTTTAATTACAGCAAATGCTTCTGGAAGAATCGCTTTTAATTCTTCTTCAATTTTTTCATCGATAGATTTAGATAATTTATCAATCTTCTCGTACAATTCTTCTTTTAAATGAATTTCAGTAGCAACATCATTTGCCGCAACATTTAATTGTTTTAATTCATCTTCAAGTGATTGAGTAGCAACTTTAACACGTTCTTGGAATTGAGCTGTTTTACCTCGCAATTCATCATCGCTTAATGCTTGAACAGAACCAAGGAAAGTATTAACTTGATCTATAATTGGTTGGTATTCTTTTCTATCTTTTGTTGATTTATCGCCAAATAATTGCTTTAATATTCCTGCTATCATGTTCTGTTTATTTCGTTTTAAAGAAGCCCAAATTTAGTGAAATATTGGAAATCTATACTATTAATACTGCTTAAAATTTGATAGATTTTGACATAAATCGTTCCAAATCTTCAATTCTGACATTTTGTCCAAGCTGTTTTTAACATTTTGTGTTTGGTAAGAATGTATCTTTTCTTAATTTATTTTGAATTTCATTGTATCTTTGCACCATGCATGAAATGATTTTAATACTTGATTTTGGTTCGCAATACACACAGTTGATTGCGCGAAGAGTGAGAGAGATGAATGTTTATTGTGAGATTCATCCATGGAATAAATGTCCAGAAATTACAGATAATATTAAAGGAGTAATCCTATCCGGGAGTCCTTTTTCTGTTAGAGATGAAGCATCGCCTAAACCTGATTTATCAGCTTTTAAAGGAAAGTTACCTTTGTTAGGTGTTTGTTTTGGAGCTCAGTATTTAGCAAATAATTTTGGAGGTGAAGTTTTACCTTCTTCTATAAGAGAATATGGTCGTGCAAATTTATCCTTTGTTTCAACTGAAAATGTTTTAACAAAAGGAATGACAACTGGGTCTCAAGTTTGGATGTCGCACGGTGATACGATTAAAAAAGTTCCTTCGAACTATACGATCATCGCAAGCACAAAAGATGTGGAAGTTGCTGGATATCAAATTGAAGGAGAGCAAACGTTTGGAATACAATTCCATCCTGAAGTTTACCATTCTTTAGAAGGTGCTGTTTTATTGAAAAATTTCATTGTAACCGTTTGTGGTTGCAATCAAAGCTGGACTCCAGATTCTTTTGTTGACGAAACAGTAAAAGCGTTAAAAGAGAAAGTAGGAACAGATAAAGTTATTCTAGGTTTATCAGGAGGAGTTGATTCTTCTGTTGCTGCAGTTTTATTACACAAAGCGATTGGTGCAAATTTGCATTGTATTTTTGTTGACAATGGTTTGTTACGTAAAAATGAATTTCAACAAGTGTTAGATTCATACAAACACATGGGCTTAAATGTAAAAGGAGTGGATGCTTCTTCTAAATTTTATGCTGCATTAAGTGGTTTAACAGATCCTGAATTAAAAAGAAAAGCGATTGGTAAAGTTTTTATCGATGTTTTTGACGAAGAATCTAAATTAGTAGACGATGCAAAATGGTTGGGTCAAGGTACAATTTACCCAGATGTAATTGAATCGGTTTCTGTGAATGGCGGACCTTCACAAACAATTAAATCACACCACAATGTTGGTGGTTTGCCAGATTACATGAAATTGCAAGTGGTTGAGCCATTACGCTTATTATTTAAAGATGAAGTAAGAAGAATTGGTCGATCTATGCAGATTGATGAAGCTTTGTTGGGTCGTCATCCATTTCCAGGGCCAGGATTAGGAATTCGAATTCTAGGTGAAGTTACCGCTGAAAAAGTGCGTATCTTACAAGAAGTAGATGCAATCTTTATCAATGGTTTAAAAGAAGATGGTTTATACGATGATGTTTGGCAAGCTGGAGCAATTTTCTTACCAATACAATCTGTTGGTGTTATGGGCGATGAACGTACATATGAAAATGCGGTTGCTTTAAGAGCAGTGAGTTCAACAGATGGTATGACTGCAGACTGGTGTCATTTACCTTATGAGTTTTTAGCAAAAATATCCAATCAAATTATTAACCAGGTAAAAGGAATTAACCGTGTAACATACGATATTAGTTCTAAACCACCTGCAACGATTGAATGGGAATAATAATTTAAGATTAAAATTTACCCTATGAAAAAATGGATGTTCAGTTTATTGTTGTTCTGCACGATGAGTGTTTTTGCTCAAAAAGACACGTTGGAAACAGAATTGATAGCAGGAAAAAAATATTACATTCATATTGTTCAGGCTGGAAACAGTTTATGGGGTATACACAAATTGTACAATGTTTCTGTTGATGATATTGTTGCTGCAAATCCTGGTATTGAAAATGGGATTAAAGTAGGTCAAAAAATCAGTGTTCCAGTTCCAATAGAAGTAAAATATCACATTGTTACCGTTGGTGAAACTTTGTATTCTGTTGCAAAAAAATATAGTGTAAAAACAGATGATTTAATTGCTGTAAATCCTGGAACTGACAATGGGATTGTGATCGGGCAAAAATTAATAATACCAGCTGACGCAATCAATTCTGCACCAACTCTAAACGTGGGCGAAAAAAAAGAAGTAATTGCATTATCACCCGTAAAAATAACCTTTTCAGATTCCATTATTCAACATGTGGTGTTAGATCACGAGACGCTTTACAGTGTTTCTAAACGTTTTATGGTTTCTCTTGATGAATTGAAAGCATTAAATGGATTGAGTTCTTCTAAAATTAAACCTGGAGAAACACTAAAAATTCCGGTTAAAAAAGAGAAGATAGAACCAGTTAAAATTAGAGAACTTGATAAATTAATTCCAACAAAACCAATTGACACTCTTGTTTATTTTCCAATAAAACAACGTTATAAAATTGCGATTATCTTACCCTTTAATTTAGATAAATCAGTTGGGTATTCTGAAAATATTTCAGATTTAGCTACAGAATTTTACATGGGTGCTAAATTAGCGCTTGATTCTCTAGATGCGATGGGTTTCAAATGCGAAGTTCAAATGTTAGATGGCAAAAACGATACTGTTTCTTTAAAAAAAGTATTGAAAAAGTTAGATAATGAAACCATTGATTTAATTATTGGACCTTTGTTTGCAGATCACATCGATATTGTTGCAAAATGGTGTGAATTACATGCAACACGATTTATTGTGCCAGTTGGTTTAAATACAAGTGCATTGAAGGGAAATCCATACGTATATGCAGCTGTTCCTTCAGATGTTACGTTAATGGAAGGTTTGGCAAATTATACGTTGAGAACAAAAAATCAAAGTCAAATACTTTTAATTAAACCAACAGCGTCAAAAGATTTACTTTTATACAATGCGTTTAGAAACGAATTTTTAACAGGTAAATATTCTGGAATACGACCAAAATTAGTAGAAGCTACTGTTGAAAATTTCACAACTTTTATTAAAAAAGGATCGGATGTTGTAGTAATTGTTCCAAGTAACGAAAAAGTACCAGCCATAAAATTCATGAATGCGCTAAATGCAGCTGAAAATAAATTGTCTGCATCAACGATTCATGTTTTTGGAACGAAAGAATGGCTTGGTTTTGAAGAGATAAAGCCATCGTTTAAAAATAAATTTGACTTTCATTGTGCAAACACAAATGATTTCAATTATAAATACGATGAAACAGAAAAATTACATTACAAATACCGTTCAAATTATAACGCTGACATGAGTAAATTTGCTGTTCAAGGGTACGATGTAGTGTTTTATTTTTGCAGTCAATTGCTAATGAGAATTACACCAGAAACAATGGTAATGAATCGTTTCAACATGCGCAGAAAAGGTCAAGGTAATGGGTATGAAAATTCGACGAGTTTTATCATTAACCATAAAGATTACCAATTAATAAATGTTGACGAGTTACCATGAATCGTGAAGAAATAGCTACTTTATTAATGCAATTACAAGATCGTATTTGCAAAAATTTAGAAACCATTGACGGAAAAAGTCATTTCATAGAAGATAAATGGGATCGTACTGAAGGAGGTGGTGGTCGCACTAGAATTATTCAAAATGGAGGAGTAATTGAAAAAGGAGGCGTTGCCTTTTCAAGTGTTCATGGTGAGGTAACTGAAGCTATGCAAAAACAATTAGGAATCGAAGGTTCTTCATTTTTTGCAACAGGCGTTTCTATTGTGCTACATTCTGAAAATCCTCACGTACCGATTATTCACATGAATGTTCGCTATTTTGAATTGAACACAGGAGTTTATTGGTTTGGTGGTGGTATTGACTTAACGCCGCATTTTATTATTGAAAATCAAGCCAAACAATTTCACGAAGGTTTAGCAGCGATTTGTAATAAATACGATACCTCTTTTTATCCGAAATTTAAAAGCTGGGCAGATGATTATTTCTTTATCCCTCATCGCAATGAAACACGAGGTATTGGTGGAATCTTTTTTGATCACTTAAAAGAATCGTCTTCTGTTACAAAAGAACAATTGTTGCAATTTTGCATTGAATTAGGAGATAATTTCTCTGTATTGTACCAGCAACAAGTTGAACAAGGAATCAATCTCCCATATTCGGAACAAGACTTGAAATGGCGTAATTTACGCAGAGGAAGATACGTGGAATTTAATTTAGTAAATGATAGAGGAACTAAATTTGGTTTAGTTTCTGGTGGAAGAACTGAATCTATTTTAATGAGTTTACCTGCTAATGCCTCATGGGAATACAATTACAAAGTTGAACCCAACTCAGCAGAAGAAACTACCTTGAACTTATTGAAAAAAGACAAAGATTGGTTAAATTAATTTAACCCTTTTCTGCGGTTTCTTTCTTTCATAATTAAAGATAATTCACGACCAGTTTGTCCAGCAACGGATGTGTTTTCATCAGCTCTTCTTAACAAGTAAGGCATAACTTCTTTAACAGGACCGTAAGGAACATATTTAGCTACATTGTACCCAGCATGAGCAACATTATAAGAAATATGGTCGCTCATTCCTAAAAGCTGTGCGAAATATACACGTTTATCTGCGGCAGCAATTCCTTTCTTATTCATTAAAGAGGTTAATAGTTGAGCACTTTCTTCATTATGTGAACCTGCACAAAGTGCCATTGCATCTAAATTCTCAATAATTAATTCCAATGCAGAATTAAAATCATGATCACACGCTTTTTTGTCCGGTTGAATTGGTGATGGATAGCCCATTTTTAAAGCACGTTCGCGTTCCTTCTCCATGTATGCACCACGAACTAATTTTACTCCGTAATGAACATTGTGTGTTTTAGCTTGTGTAATTTCATTTTTTAAAAATGCCAAGCGATCATGACGATACATTTGTAAAGTGTTAAATACAATAGCTTGCTCTTTGTTGTATTTCAACATCATGTCAAAAGTGATACGGTCAATAGTGTCCTGGATCCATGTTTCTTCAGCATCAATGAAAACAGGAACAGAGTGTGAATATGCTGCAGCACAGATCTTGTCAATTCGTTGAATAATTGCTGATAATTTTTGTTCTTCTTCGGGTGAAAGAACAGAATGAATATCGTTTGCTTTTTCTAAAATTGAAAAAGAAGAAATACCAGTCACTTTAAACACCGCAAAAGGAATCTTGGGATTGTTGGCAGCTGCTTTAATCGTTGCGATTATTTCTTCAACGGTTGCGTTAAAATCTTCATCACTTGTTTTGCCTTCAATGGAATAATCTAAGATGGTTCCAATTCCATAATTAGAAAGTGTTGTAATTGCTTTTGTACAATCAGAAATGGTTTCACCACCGCAAAATTGACTAAAAATCGTCTTTTTGATAATGCCTTTAATAGGTAAATTTAAATTTAACGCGGTATTGGTTGCCCATTTCCCAACTTTTACCAATTTGGGATTGCCTATAATTTTAAATAGCCAATAAGCCTTCGCTAAATCTGTATTAGATTTACTTTTAAAAGCTATTTCTGTGTTGTCAAATGAAATCATGCCGTAAAAATAAGTTCTTTTCTTACAATTTGGATAATTTCAAGTCATCTTTCTTTAATTTTATTTGAATTCCCTTTATATTTGAACATGCAACATTTACAAGGAACAAATTATTTTATTGAAGTAGGAGGGTTAGAGGATTCATCTTTAACACAATTGATTGAAACATCGTATAACCGATCAAAAATTGTAATTATGGTTGATGAGAATACGCATGATTATTGCTTGGAGTATTTGTTGACAACCTTTGATTTTTTAAAAGAGGCGGAAGTTATGTTGCTACCAGCTGGAGAAGAAAACAAAGTAATGGAAGTTTGTTTTCAAGTTTGGGAAGCACTAACAGAATATGGAATCGGGCGCAATGATTTAATCATCAATTTAGGTGGTGGAGTGGTGACAGATATGGGAGGGTTTATCGCTTCAATTTACAAAAGAGGTGTAGATTTTATTCACATTCCAACGAGCTTACTAGCAATGGTTGATGCTTCAATTGGAGGTAAAACAGGTGTGGATTTAGGGGTTTATAAAAATCAATTGGGCGTATTTAATCAACCAAAAGCAATTTTTATCGATCCTGCATTTTTACAAACATTGCCTGTCGAGGAAAAAAGAAATGGTTTTGCTGAAATGTTAAAACATGGACTTGTAGCTGATGAAAAACATTGGAATAACATCAAAGGTAAAACAGTTGAATCGTTAACGCTTCAAGACATTGTAGAATCTGTTACAATAAAATTTAATATAGTAGAAGAAGATCCCTATGAGAAAAATAGTCGAAAAAAATTGAACTTCGGTCATACAATTGGACATGCTATTGAAGGTTATTTATTGCAAAAAGAACCGATTAGCCATGGCTATGCTGTGGCTATGGGAATGCTTGTCGAAGCTGGTATTTCTTTCGATGAACAAAAAATTTCAGAAAATGAATTCAATGAAATAAGAACTATTATTGTAAGAAATTTTCAATTAATTGCTTTTGAATCTGAAGAAATTACTATTATTGTTGCCATCATGCAAAATGACAAAAAGAATTCATCGAACAAAATTAATTTCAGTTTGTTAAATGGAATTGGTTCTTGTGAAATCAACTGTGAATTTGAGTCTAAAGAATTGATAAATAAATTTGATTTTTTAAATTAACTAAAACTACTTAAAATGCTGATTACTATTTTATTATTGATTTTCACTGTAATTATTTTGCCAATTTTTTCAGTGTACTTTGGTACGCCTTTGAACACCTTACAAGTTGATGTTTTATGGAGCACAATTTACATTGTTATTGGCGTTGTTGCCTACACATTTTTTGTGGGCGAATTAACCAACAACAACTCCCAAGTTGATAAATTATGGAGTGTTGTACCTATCATTTATGTTTGGAACATGTTTTATCAAGCGTATCAGTATACGCATGTGATCAATGAGCGAATGCTATTAATGTCAATCCTTGTTACACTTTGGGGGATTCGTTTGACCTACAATTTTGCTAGAAGAGGCGCTTACCAATGGAAGTTTTGGGCAGGTGAAGAAGATTACCGATGGGAAATATTAAGAAAACGACCTGGATTTAACAACCGCTTTGTTTGGATGATTTTTGATTTATTCTTCATTTGCTCATACCAAAATGTTTTGATTTTCTTGTTTACGCTCCCGATTTTAGCAACTTTAGCAACGAATGCAACAGCTTTAGGTTATGCAGATTATCTATTGGCAGCGATGTATGTAGGTTTCATTGTTATTGAATATATTGCAGATCAACAACAATTTGATTTTCAAACAGAGAAACACCGAAGAATCAACAATAATGAAGCATTGGGTGAATACGAAAAAGGTTTTGTTTCGACCGGTTTGTGGTCAATAGTTAGACATCCAAATTATGCTTCTGAACAATCAATCTGGGTTGTGTTTTACTTCTTCAGTGTAATTGCTACAGGAGAATGGTTGAATTGGTCAGTTGTTGGTTGTGTTCTATTAATTATTTTATTCAAAGGAAGTTCTGATTTCTCAGAAGAAATTTCAGCTAATAAATACGCTGAATACAAGAAATACCAAGCTTCTGTTCCTCGTTTTATACCTTTTACAAAAATTAAAAAAGGTTAAGCTGACGATTTGATTTTAAAGCTAGAAGGCGTTCTTTAATGCCTTCTAATTTTTTAATTACTTCAGTTGGATCTAAAGATGGTACTTCTGATAATGAAGGTATATTGATCGGTGCTGGTTCTACAACTAATTCTTTGAATTGTTTTTTATCATGTAAAATTTTTCTAGCACCTTCAAGCGTATATCCTTTCACTTTTACCAAATGATAAATCTTGTTAAAAGTCTCAATGTCTTTTGGTGTAAACATTCGATTGCCTTTTTTGCTTTTCTTTGGTTGGATTAAGTTGAATTCTTTTTCCCAAAACCTTATTAAAGAAGGGTTTACGCTAAAAAAATCAGCAACTTCACCTATTGAATAATAAAGTTTTGTAAGGGCTTTTATATCGAAATTTTCCAAAATTGAATTTTTTATTTGTCAAAAATAGTTATAATTTTGCAAAAGCAATGCAAGCTTCAATCTTCATATCAAAATATTTAGTTGTCTTTGGATGCTTAATTTCTTTAAGTTCTTTTGGTCAATCAATTGAAAATAAGAATGTTAATACTATTTCAGTTGTAAAAGATACTGTCAATAGAAGGAACAGTAAGCAAGTAGATGATATGATTTCGTATGCCAAGAAATTCTTAGGCACACCTTATCGCTACGCAGGAACAACGCCTTCAGGTTTTGATTGTTCAGGTTTCATCAATTACGTGATGGGGAATTTTGGATTTGATTTGGTTCGTTCTAGTTATGGTTTAGCTGAATTAGGCGAGACTGTTCGTTTGTCCGAAATTCAACCAGGTGATTTAATGTTTTTTAAAGGTAGAAGTGTTTCTTCTTCAACTGTTGGACATGTTGCGATGGTAATTGAAGTGTCTCCAGATGCAATAAAATTCATTCACTCTTCAACATCAAGTGGTGTAGTAATCGACAACTTTAAAACAAGTAAGTATTTCATTCCACGGTTTGTAAAAGCGAAGCGATTGGATTATGGAAATCGATCAAAACTATAAACTATTTCTTACTTTTATTGTTTTAAGCAATAAATAAAATGGTGGAAAATTCTTTAAACAGTAGTGGGATCAATCAACGTCGCCAATGGTTGTTTGTGTTTTTGGTTGGTTTATTTGTTACAAATGCAATTACGGCAGAATTAATCAGCAATAAATTAATAGAAATCCCTGTATCATTTTCATTAAATGGGACAAAATTTGGACCTTTTATCACCATTGTTGGTGTGATTCCTTGGCCTGTAGTTTTTATTTTAACGGATTTATTGAATGAGTTTTATGGTGAAAAAGCAGTTCGACGAATTTCATGGATAACAGCCCTATTGATTGCTTACTGTTTTATAATTGTTACTGTAGCATTGAATTTACCTGCCAAAGAAATTCCAGGTTCTTCCTTAGCTACGGATGTTGAATTTAAAAAAGTTTTTGGACAAGCTCAGTTAGTTATTGTTGGTAGTATTGCTGCATTTTTAGTATCTCAATTAATGGATGCAACCTTGTTTCATTGGATCAAACGAAAAACGGGTAACAAACTAATTTGGTTGAGAAGTACAGGTAGCACTGTGATATCTCAGTTTGTTGACACCATCATTGTTTTATACGTTGGTTTTGTTCTTCCAGGAAATATGGATTTAAAAACATTTTTTCAAGTCGCTCCAACTAATTATTTCTTGAAATTATTGATTGCGATTGCGTTAACTCCTTTGATTTATTTAGGGCATTATATGGTGAAACGTTACTTAGAGAGAGATACTATTAAGTAAGTGATTTTCGTTTGGTTAAATGCCAGATTAGGAATACTGCTGCTAAAACCGACATTAGTATTCCAAAGCTAAAACCAATATAAATCGTTTCAAAATGATTGTTGTATGTAAAGATTGTGGAAATTGATCCCAACATAATACCAAGTTCTAAAGCGATGAACATTGTTCCTGAACCAACACCTCTTCTGTCAATATGAGACAAGTCTGCTGTCCAAGCAAAAAGTGTAGGACTTGTGATGCCCGTTGCAACACCAAATAAAACAGCTGCAGTTGTGTAAGCAGTTATGTCATGTGCTGTTCCAATTAAAAACATACTTGCGATTAAGATGATAACTCCAATTAATAGTGTTTTTCTTCGGCCAATTTTATCTGAAAGTGAAGAGGTAAATAAGCGAATTACAATGGTTGAAAGTACGTAAATTCCAAAAAACCATCCTTTGTTATTAATCCCTAAGTAATCTGAAATATCAGGCGTTAAAACAAAAATGATTCCAGAACAAGATGCTGTTAAGAACATAACAAAAGCAGCGGGTAAAACACTTGGTTCAAAAACATCTTTAATGGTAATCGAAAGGTGGTTGAATTTAAATTTCTGTTTTTTCTCAAGGGTTTCTTTCACATAAGCGATTAAAAACCCAGCAAATAATGCTGTTATCGCAGCGAAAAGAAATAAATTGTCCATGCCAAATTTTCGAAACAACCAGTCTCCAAGTGCTTGACCTACACCAATTCCTAAAGAAATAAACGTACCCCAAATTCCCATTCCGCGACCCCTAGCTTCTTTAGGTAGAATATCGGTAACCAAAGCAGTTGCTCCAGTTGGAAGAAAACCAGCGCTAAATCCATGAAGAAAACGCAGGATTAAAAAGAACCAAATAGAAAATGAAAGCGGGTAGAGGAGTGATACAATAAAACATATAATAATCCCAATAATCATTACCTTTTTACGACCTATCGTATCGGATAATTTACCAGAAAAAGGACGAGAAATTGCTGCTGAAATAGTGAATAAAGTGATAATCAATCCTTTTTGATTACCCCCACCTAATTCAGTAATAAACGTATTTAATTCAGGAAGGATCAAATTGAAACTTGTCATGAAAAGAAACATGGCACCTGATAAGATCCAGAAATTTTTAGTGTTTTCTCCAAACATGGCGCAAAGATACTGCGTATTTATTTGTTATAAAGAAGAAACGACTATTTTAAATCAAACGCGGCTGATTTTTCCAAAATATCCCAAGTATGATCTGCTAATAATTTCACTGTAGCTTGAAATTCTTCTTGCTTTTTTTGATTATTCCATTGATGTGGCGCAATTAACGATAAAGAAAATGTACCATTGTCATTTTTATACAAATGGTAAACATGGTTAATGAGTGGGTCAAACCTGATTTCTGCCAAATAAATAAATTCTGAAATTAATTTTCGATCGTGTAATTTTTTTGCTTGAGCCGCCAATAATTGCATTTGCTCATAAATCTGATCTAATTGAATATCTGTTTGGTGTTCCATTGCAGATAGTGCACGACCTTTGATCTTTCCTTGGTCTTCAGGTTTGATCAATGCGCTACCAGCATGATGGGCATATTCAAGCGAATGAGGATTCTGTGTTATTTTATCAGGATCGATTGGATTTACAAACGCTTTTTTCATATTGGATATCTTTCTTTTAAAACGAATGTAAAGAAAAAATGTTCATATAAAAGCAAAAAAAAAGGAGAATCATTGATCCTCCTTTCAAAAAAAAATACTTTTTATTTATTTTTTACACGTTCAACATAAACACCTGTTCGTGTGTCAATTTTTATTACTTCACCATTATCGATAAACAATGGAACTTTTACTTCTGCTCCAGTAGCAATTGTAGCTGGTTTCATAGAGTTGGTTGCTGTATCACCTTTTACTCCAGGTTCTGTATACGTTACTTCAGAAATAATGTACATTGGTAAATCAACTACTAACGGCATTTCTTCTTCAGCATGGAATAATATATTACACATCATTCCTTCTTGCAAAAACAATGGTTTTTCAATCATTTTTCCTGGAATATTTACTTGCTCAAAAGATTCATTGTTCATAAAAATGAAATCTGTCCCTTCTTGATATAAATATTGATAATCTCTGTTTTCAATTCGTACGATATCTATTTTATGACCTGCAGAAAAAGTATTGTCGATTACTTTACCACTTTCAATTTGTCGCATTTTTGTTCTAACAAACGCAGGACCTTTACCTGGTTTTACATGTTGGAATTCAATTATTTGAAAAAGTTTTTCATTGTGTTTGATACACAATCCGTTTTTTATATCTGCTGTAGTTGCCATATTGAATTTTTTTTATTCGATGCAAAGATAGCACTTTTTCATTTTTAGCCAAATCAACAAAAGAAACTAACTATCTAAAGAGAAATATGTAAATTCGTAAAAAAACACATCATGGTAGAATTTTGGAATACTTTAAGCTTTTGGAATAAAGTAAAATTTATATTTAGCATAATCGGATTGATTTTTGGTGTCATTTTTTCAACATTGAATTGGAATTCATTGGAGGTACATTTGATCTTTACAAAAATGGAAATGCCGCTTACAGTCGTTTTATTGTTTGCGTTTCTTATAGGTATTGCATTTGCAAATTTAATGCACTTTCAGCGCCAGCGTAAGAAAGAAAAAGAACAAGATCATCACGATGATATCGAAAACACTTGAGTTCATAAAAAAAGCCGTAAGTTAATTCTTGCGGCTTTTTTTAATTAGAAATAGTAATAATTATTTATTATTTGCTTGCATTCTTTTTTTCAAGTCAATAAACAATAAATCATATTGTTCTTTTTTTCTACGTTCACCATTTGAAAGCGACATCGTGTTTAAGTTAGCCATGATTTTTTCAAATCCTACCAGATCACGTGTAGCGAAATAACCTTCTAATAAATTGAAATATATTGAAATGGTTACATCTTTATCAATTCTAGCTTTACGATTGGTAATATCTGATTCTTGTAATGCTGTACTCCAAAGTTCAATAGCATGTGTAAGTTTTACTTTTGCACCAGCTTCATCGTCAGCTAATGCGTTTAATCCACTTGAAGCTTCATTGTATGCCATTAACAAATCAGCATACGTTTCATCTTTAGATTTAATGTAATCAATTCCTGTTTTTCTTGGTTCTCTTTTAAAACCAATACGATCGTTTACCAAGTTAGAAATGAACGTCAAATTTTCTTGTAAAATTTTCTCTTCGTATGTTTTGGCTAACGCTTCTTCGTTATAACTAACAGATGTTTTTGATTCAGCAGATTTATACGTTTTATAAGTATTTAATTCTTGAGGAGTTAAATAGAACAATTCTTTGCCGTCAGCACTGATTGCTTTTACCGACATTGTGTGGCGGTATGTGAATTCTACATGGTAATAATTAACTTGTGAAGTGGTGGTTGAACCATTTGCAGAAGAAACAACACTTTTTTGTTCAGTTACTTGTCTTGGTGTAGAATATTCAAAACCATTTAAAGTAACAATAATTTTAACGGCATTATCTTGGTTATTTTCAAAACCATCTAACTTAATATAAGTACTAGCTAAGGCCGCATAATCATATGTTCCTTTTAATTTTGGCATTGTTACATTTCTCTTATAAGGAGGGTAAGGAATGTTTTTTACAGGTTTATTGTTTTCATTCAATAATTGTTTTTCTAAAATTTTCTCCGCCATAGATTTTTCTTTCCAAGCAGTCATTTCTTGTGCAAATTTATCTTCAGCTGCTTTTACTTTAGCAGGATGTTCCGCCATTGCTTGTTGGTATTCTTGTTCAGCAATTTGTTTTTCTCTCTCATAATCCGCCATTAATTTTGCGTTTTCTGCTTCATATGCAGCAAAAATAGATGATTGGTAATTTTTAATGGATGATGCAATTGGATTAGTTGGTAATTTAATGTATCGGTATTCGATATCATCTGTTTTGATGCGTTGAGCAACAGCTGTGCTTATTATAAACAAAGCGATAAATAAAACTTTAATTTTCATATTATTTTTTTTTCAAATTTACTACTTTTTAATAGTTTATATGTGTTTTCGAAAATATCATTTTGAAGAAACTTTTTGTAATAAATACAATAAGTAGTTTGTTTTAAGTATATTTACTCAAACTAATCGATTTATAATGAAAAGAAAATTACTATTTACGTTATTATTTGGATCATCTATTGTGATGGCTCAAAATGCACCCGTTACTTTTGAAACGGGAGCAAATGGTTCAAATTGGTCATGGACAGTCTTTGAAAATGATACTCAAACAACTTTAGATGTTATTACTAATCCATTTGCAAGTGGTTTAAACACTAGTGGGAAAATAGCAAAATTCACAGCGCTTCAAACAGGACAGCAATGGGCTGGTTGCGAATCTTTACATGGTTCAGATGTTGGAACATTTACTTTAAATGCAACAAATTGTGTCGTTAAAATCTTAGTGTACAAACCTGTAATCAGTGATGTAGGTATTAAGTTTGCTACAGCGAGTGGTGCTTCAATGGGGGAATTGAAAGTTTCAAATACGCTGATTAATCAATGGGAAGAATTGACGTTTGATTTTACAAGTTATATTGGAGCTCCATCATCAACAAATATTGATCAATTAATTGTTTTTCCAGATTTTCAAGCTCGAACAACAACAAATATATGTTATTTTGACAATATTCGATTTAGTCAAGTGGGTGCAGGATTTAATGTGCCAATGGTTGCTGCTCCAGGTCCAACAATTCCAGCTGCAAATGTTACTTCTATGTTTAGTAATGTGTATACGAATGTCAATGTTGATACTTGGCAAGCAGTGTGGTCACAGGGTAATGTAACGGATATTCAAATAGCTGGAAATGACACAAAAAAAATTACAGGTTTGGATTATGTTGGCATTGAAACAGTGGGGGCTAACTTGATTGATTTATCAGATATGTTGAAAATTAATTTTAATCTTTGGACTCCAAATTGCACATCTTTTAAAGTAAAATTAGTTGACTTTGGAAGTGATGCTGCTTATAGTGGAGGAGATGATGTTGAACACGAAATCACTTTAGCTCCTTCATTAGAAACGTGGAATAGTTATTCTTTGTTATTATCTGATTTTACCAGTTTAACAACTAAAAACCATTTTGCACAATTAATTTTCTCTTCTGTTCCTAGCGGAACAGGAATTGCCTATATTGATAATGTGTTTTTCTCAAATGATCAATTAGGCATCGAAGCATTGAACACTAATACAATTGCAATATATCCAAATCCGTTTAACGCTTCTTTTCATATCAATATAAACGAAGCAGATTTTACCTATCATTTAATGGATGCATCAGGTGAACAAATTCAATCGGAATATATTTCAGCATCACAATATGATATTAATGTTGAAAAAAGTAAACCAGGCATTTACTTTTTAAAAGTACAAACAGAACATTCAAGTGAAACATTCAAACTAGTAAAAAATTAAAAAAAAAGTCTCAGTTAAATGAGACTTTTTTTTGGTCATAACTTGTCGTTCCATTTTTTCTGACTAATTTTAAATCAATGGAAAAGGATGTTTCACCTTCAGTTTTTAAGCAACAATTTGCCTATTTTTTTGAGCATGCATTAACGACCGATCAAGATCTTTTGGTGACACAATTAGAAGCTTTTCTAAAAATCAAAGAAAATCACCAATTATTTGTATTGAAAGGGTATGCAGGAACTGGTAAAACTTCGATTTTAGGTGCATTTGTTAAAACATTGACTCATTTTAAAGTAAAAACAAGGTTGTTAGCACCAACCGGAAGAGCTGCCAAAGTATTTAGCTTAAAATCAACAAAAGAAGCATTTACAATACACAAACAAATTTACAGAAGAGATTCAACGATTGATGATCAATCTCCAATGGCATTGATGCCTAATTTACATACAAATACTGTGTTTATTGTAGATGAAGCTTCTATGATTATTGGTGACCCCAGTTTAGGAACAAGTTTTATTTCTGTTCGTAATTTGTTGGAGGATTTAATTGAATACGTTTTTTCTGGTAAAAATTGTCGTTTGATATTTTTAGGAGACGAGGGACAGTTACCTCCTGTAGGAAGTGATTTTTCACCTGCATTAAACCATGAATATCTAAGGCAGAACTATCCGTTATTAGGAATTACAACTTTTTCATTAACAGAAGTTTTGAGGCAAGAAAAGGCTTCTGGTATTTTAAAAAATGCAACACTTTTAAGGCAAAAAGACGAAGATTTACCATTAAAGTTTACGACTAAAAATATGCCTGATTTTATTCGTATGCCAGGTGATGAGTTTCAAGACGCTTTGGAATCTTCATTGTCTAATTTTGGAGTGGAGGAAACTTTAGTAATCACACGATCCAATAAACGTGCAAATGCATACAACAATCAAATAAGGGCTCGTATTCTTTGGTTTGAAGAAGAGGTGTGTGCTGGTGATTGTTTAATGGTGGTGAAAAATAATTACTACTGGATTGAAGAAGCATCCAAAATGGGATTTATTGCAAATGGTGAATCTTTAAAAGTAATTCGTGTAAAAAAAGTAGAAGAGCAATATGGCTTTCAATTTCTTCGATTAATCGTCAAATTTATCGATTATGAAGAAATGCCTGAATTAGAAGTGTTGGTTTTCATAGAATCTTTACACGTTGAAGCACCATCTTTAAGTAGAACTCGCTTGAATGAATTGTTTTTTGCCATAGAACAAGATTATAGCCACGAACATAATAAACGAAAACGCTACGATTTAATTTTGAAAAACCCTTATTTTAATGCACTACAAGTGAAATATGCTTACGCAATAACATGTCATAAATCACAAGGTGGCCAATGGGCAAATGTTTTTATAGATCAAGGCTATATTGAACCTGAAATGATTAATTCAGAATATTATAGGTGGTTATATACTGCAATTACTCGTGCAACGGAGAAAGTGTTTTTAATTAATTTCCCGGACGAAAATTTTGATTAAAGCGCTAATTCAGAAGGTTTCACAGAAGTTATTCCTAATGTGATTTTAGCAGTTGAATAAGCACGATTAAAACGATCAATCACCATTTTTGCATCCTCACGATTCAAATACATTCCTGCAAGCACATTGATTTCTTCTTTTAAACGGTTCAATAAATTGAGTGATCTTAGTGCGCTTAATACATCGTTTTTAGACCAATTATTTTGTTTCATTAATTGAAGTGTTTCAGTTGAATTAATCGTCAGGTTAGACTGAACTGGATCAGTAAATGAATTAATTTCAATTGTTAATTCTCGATCTAAGTGAATGAATAATTCCGAAGTTCTCAATCGACTGAAGGTACTATCCAATTTTGATTTTTGTTTGGCTTCAATAGATTCTCCAGGATAGGTTTTTAGACATGCTGGCGCCTCATTTTTGACAATTTGAACACCATTCCATTTTCCCTCACCTTGCCCTCGAACGATTAATTTTAAAGGTATTTTTTTATTTTTCAAACCTTCAAAAACTTGCACTAACGAAAGACTATCTTTCTCTGAAAACAAAGGTTTGGAATATGAATATTGATCTGATTCAAATACATCATTTAATAGTAATTGAATTTTAGAAGTATAATTAGGTTTTGCATCAATCATACTAATATGCAACATAACTTCATCCGCTTCTTTAGATAGAGAGTGGTTTGGTATAGATAATAAACGTACTTCAAATCCTTCCTTTTCCATTTTAGCTGGAAAAATAAATTCTTGGGTGTAAATATCGAAAGTCGAAGAATCTTCAAAAATATACAAGCCATCTTTTTCGGTAAAATGAGCCCATTTATAACCCATGTTTCGCTTGTAAACATCCAGCTTGTTTTGGTATGTAGACCTTAAATCTATGGCTGCCTGTTTATCATTTTCTAATTGAAGAAGCTTCTTTTTATAATTTTCATAAATTTCGTACAACCGAATTATTTCTGCTTGACTTTTCCGTTTTGCTTTCCGATTGGCGTTTCTTTTTGGCTGATAGTCTGTAGATCCTTTTCCATTTTTATAGGACTTATTTTTAACTTTTCTAGCTCCATTTTCGTTTTTCAAAAGAGGGGTAGAGCTTAGTTCTGAATATTTACGTTCGTTTTCAGCTATCTTCTCTTCGATTGAATTTTTCTTTTTTTTCGTATTTTCAATCCAATAATCAAATCCTTTTTTACCTGAGATAACTTCGTTTAATTGGCCTATTTTTACCTTTTCAAGATCATGGATGGTTTTTTGAAAAGTTTCTCCTGCTGAAAAAGTAGAATCGGGAGATAAAAACCGAGTG
This sequence comes from Crocinitomicaceae bacterium, assembly GCA_017984635.1. Taxonomy (GTDB): domain Bacteria; phylum Bacteroidota; class Bacteroidia; order Flavobacteriales_D; family Crocinitomicaceae; genus M0103. The sequence goes on along the minus strand of JAGNZC010000009.1, from coordinate 2,674 downwards.
TCTCCTGCTCCAAATAAATGGTAATTCAACCCATTTTTTTCAATAACAACAGTAGTTTGTTTGGTAGAGTTGTATCCCCAAACATCAAAATGTAAGGTTGTTAATTTATGTTCGCCTACAGTCGTGAAGTCAGTAACAGCTGCAATTTTTGTTTCAATTTTTATATCTTTTTTATTGTTGTCATTAATCGTTATTTGATACGGAAACAAACCTACTGCTTTTGGAAAACCTTTGTTCCATCTGCCTTTTTCGTCCTTTTCTCTCTCGTCTAACAAACCAGAGGTTGAACTTCCATCGCCAGCTGCTACTAATACATTTTTAAAGGTTGTGGCTTGACCGCCCAATGCACTGAAAAGTTGGAAACTGCGTTGTTCAACAAAGTGATTGACACTACTATTGATCGCTTTTAGTATCAAGTAAGAATCGTTTAAGTCTAAAAAATGATACGATTTCAAAAGGGTTGTTTTTTCATCAAATGAGAGGCTCGGATTTAATAGTTGAATTAATTTTGGATGAATAATTAATTGATTATTTTTTTCTTTTAAAGCATTTGGTGGCAATTGAGTAATTAGAAAAGATTCAAATTGATTGATAGATTGTTCATCTTCCGGCGTGATAGAAGAAGTCGTGTAGGCTTTTAATAATTGATTTAATTCCCAAATTGCCATTTTATTGGCAGCTTCATTAATAATTCCTTTTGTTGCTTTTGCAATTTCACTTTTACGAATGACGACTAAATCTGGTTGATTGATAATTAATAATTCAAGAGAATCGTAATTAAGTTCATTATTTGAAAAACGGATTTGTGGACCATTGTATTCTACGAAACGACCAATTGAATGTTCCAAAATAGGACTTTTCTTAACAATGTGAAATAAATATGCTCGCTCAGTTGAAGTAAGCCCATCATTTAATTGTGCGCCAGAAAAAAGTGGAAACAAGGAAAAGAAAACTACTAATCTAACAACATTCATAAATTTTAATTTCATATTAATTTATATGCAATAAAAAACCGTCTAATAAGTACTAGACGGTTTCCAAATGACTTTTTAAAAGTTATTCAATAATCATTTTTTTATTGATGAATGCAGTATCAGATGAAATCAAAGCATTGTAAACACCCTTTTTCAAAGAATTTAATACAATTGAATCACCTTTTTGCATTGATTGATTCGCATAAACAACTCTTCCAGCTTGATCTGTTATCGTTACTGAAATAGTTCCATTAAAATCGCCTTTCAATTGCATTGTTCCATTGGATGGATTTGGATACAAAACAAAATCTTCAGAATCTAGATTCGTAAGTGATGCTGTGTAATTTGGCTGAACAGATGAAAGTATGTTTTTTTGATTGATTAATGGAGCTGTTGCTCCAGCTTGTAAAACTGTTATTGTCGCATAAACAAATGCAGGCATGGTAGAGTTAGTAATGTCATAATATTCATATTGATTACGGATAATCTCTATGTCTGATGCTGGAAATGGTGGAGGTAAAATTGTTACTTGTGTAAATATCGTATCAACAAGTTTGTAACGAATTACATTAGTTAAATTCGTGCTGCTTGGAAGTTTTAATGTTCCTTGACCATCAATTTTTGCTAATGAGCTGCCTGTACAAGTTGGATTTTGTAAAGTGCCATTAAATGTGAATGAAACATTTCCAGCGAAATTATCACTTACTGAGTTCCCTAAAGCAAATGGGTAAGCTACAATTTTTTCAGGATTTGAATTCAAGTCTACAATAACATCTCCAAGTGTTGCATCACTAAATACAAAACCTTGAGATAAACGTTGAGTAGGAGTAGATGAAATATAATTCAATAATGCTCCTTGAAAAGAAATAGCTTTTGTAGAGTTGGGAAAAACAGGACCATTGGTAGTTTGTGATGGACTAGTTATTTCTAACACACTTGTAGCTCCTGCATCGCTTGCAATTGTTGAGTAGTCCCAAGTTACATTGTTACCCAATGTACTAGACAAACTTAATGTAGCTGTGTCACAAACATACATTGTAACAGATTGCCCAATTGTTGGTTCGTTAGCTTGAGTAAGCGATTGACCAAAACTAAATGTTGAAGCCAATAAAGAAATAATAAGTACCTTTTTTTTCATGGTTAAATAGATTTAAATCAAAAATACAAAATAATAATTCATTATTAGTAAGATTGAAAATAGTTTTGGAATATTTTTAAGTTTTTAGATGAAAGTTTTTTCTTAGTTTTAGCTTTTAATTGAAATTACACGTGCTATAGAATGAAAAATTTATTTCGTAAAAAAGACATACATCAATTATTGAAACAAGTAGAAGCTGGTCAAAACGAAGAGGGTCATGGTTCACTTGGAAAACATTTAGGTGTAAGAGATTTAGCAGCTTTTGGGATTGCCGCAATAATTGGAGCGGGAATTTTTAGTACCATTGGTAAAGCAAGTTTCGACGGTGGCCCAGCTGTAATTTTTCTATTTATTTTTACTGCTATCGCATGTGGATTTGCAGCATTTGCTTATGCTGAATTCGCTTCTATGGTGCCGGTTTCAGGAAGTGCATACACTTATTCCTATGTAGCCTTTGGAGAAATCATTGCATGGATAATCGGTTGGGCATTAATCATGGAATATGCTATTGGAAATATTACAGTTGCTATATCTTGGAGTGATTATTTTACAGGTTTTTTGG
>JAGNZC010000008.1 GCA_017984635.1 Crocinitomicaceae bacterium | reverse complement strand
ATTCAATTCTCCATCAAAAATAATATAACCTTCTGTTTGATCATTGATTTCTGTTGAATGTATCGTTAAAGTAAAAGGAAAAGGTGATTTTTCGCCTGATTTCATTTTAATTTGTGTTGGATTTTCTGAAGGTGTTTGAATCAGTGAGATCATTATTCCTCCTTGAACTTTAAATGAACAATCGGTAGATGTCGCTTTCCAATCAGAGATTTGATCTATTGGTAACAAGTGAATCAAATGTTCAGCATTGGATAGAAAAGATAATACTTCAGAACTTTTGGCTGGAACGAGAACGGTTTCACTTTTAATGATCATAGTTGCTTATTTATTCCAAGTTTCTGGAGAATCTTTCCATTTTCGAAGAGAATCAACATCCGTAGCGTTAATGTAATCTTTATTTAAGGCTTCTTCAATCATGAAGTCATAATTGGATAAAGTTACATAGGGACAATTTTCATTTTTAAAATTCTCATCCGCAACTTTAAATCCATACGTGAAAATTGCAATCAATCCTTTCACATCTAATTCAGCTTCTTTTAATGCTTGAATCGCTTTAATACTGCTTCCACCAGTTGAGATTAAATCTTCAATTACAACGACTTTTTGTCCTTTTTCGAATGCGCCTTCAATTTGATTTCCCATCCCATGTCCTTTTGCAGAACTTCGAATGTAAATAAAAGGTAAGCCTAATTCTTGAGCAACTAAAGCACCTTGAGCAATTCCTCCTGTAGCAACACCTGCAATAACATCAGGTTTACCAAAATAATCCAAAACAGCTTCAGAATATGCTTGACGAATAAACGTACGAATTGATGGATAAGAAAGGGTAATTCTATTATCACAGTAAATTGGAGAATTCCATCCAGACGCCCAAACGAAAGGAGTCGTAGGTTGGAATTTTACAGCTTTGATTTGTAATAAAAATTCTGCTACTTTTAAGGCTTTATCGTTGTTCAAAATCATAGTGCAAATGTACAAAGTTTTTATAGAAAATCAATTGTTAATCTTTACAAATGAAAATAATATTCAAAAAAATAAGTCTTTTTTCGAAAGCACATTGTTTCATTCTGTTCAAGATTTGTTAAAAAAAGTAGGCACTGAAACAATTGAAATACAATTGATTGTAGAAAAAAATAATACAATTAATTCAGAAGTTGATAGATTGTTTAAAAGTTTTAAAAAAATAGATGCAGCTGGAGGAATTGTTCTAAAAGATACTCGAATATTAGTCATTTTCAGAAATGGTAAATGGGATTTGGCCAAAGGTCATGTGGATGAAGGAGAGTCATTTCAAAATGCAGCGATTAGAGAAGTGGAAGAAGAATGTGGCGTAAGAGCAACATTAAAATCAAAAATTGGAACGACACAACATACTTATGTTTATGAAGATCAACTCATTTTAAAAACAACGCATTGGTATGAGATGGAATGTATTGACGATTCTGATATGCAGCCACAATTTGAAGAGGGAATATCTGTGATTGAATGGTTGGAAATGAGTCAATTGGATTCTTTTTTTAAAAATACATATACATCAATCGCATCACTTTTGAAATCCTATTTAGCCATGAGAAAATAAATTATTTCTAAATTTTTTGTTAAATCTTATTGTAAAAGAAAGAAATACATTAATCTTGTAAAAAAGAAAAACTATGAAATACATTTTATTTACATTGGCATTTGTATTTGCAGCGCAAGTAAATGCACAAGATGCTCCTAAACCAGCAGCAAAAGAAGTAGCAAAACAAAAGAAAGGAATTAAATTTACACAAATGGAAATCGTTCGTGAAAACATTCCATATGGTTCTGATGAAACATTTTCATTTGAATTTAAAAACGAAAGTAAAACTCCTGCTTTAATCCAAGGTGTTCAAACTTCATGTGGTTGTACGACAGCTAATAAACCAGAAGAACCTGTTAAACCAGGTAAAAAATCTGTGATTTCTGTAAAATATGACACAAAAAGAGTAGGTAATTTTACGAAAACAATTACAGTAACTTCGAATGTATCTGAACCAATCGTTTTAACCATTCGTGGTACTGTTTTATCGCAAGATACAAAATCAAATTAATCTAATATAGATCACTTAAAAGGAGGCTTCGGTCTCCTTTTTTTATGCCATTTTGTGAAGAACTGTAGCAGATGCTTGTGCAGTTGGCATAATTACTAAATCATTGATGGTAACGTGTTTTGGACGTGTAGCAACAAAATAAATCGTTTCTGCAATATCTTGAGCCATTAAAGGGTCAAATCCTTCATACACACTTTTTGCTGTAGCCGCATCTCCCTTAAAGCGAACCAATGAAAATTCAGTTTCAGCAGCTCCTGGAGCAATATTTGTTACTTTGATACCGTGTTCAACTAAATCAATACGCATGGCTTTTGATAATGCATCTACCGCATGTTTGGAAGCGCAATACACATTTCCTCCAGGATAAACTTCTTTTCCCGCGATACTACCAAGATTAAAAATATGTCCGTTTTTATTTGCAATTAAAAGAGGTATAACTGCTTGTGAAACATAGAGTAAACCTTTGATATTTGTATCAATCATTCTATTCCAATCGTCTGATATTCCTGTTTGAATACTTCCTCTTCCAACTGCTAGTCCAGCATTGTTGATTAATATTTTAATGGCATTTTTATATTCAATTGGAAGTGAAGCAACAGAATTAATTACCTCAGATTCTGAACGCACATCAAAATTTAATGTATGAACATGAATTGAATAGTTTGCTTCTAATTCTTCTTTCAACTTCACTAAACGATCTATTCGTCTTCCTGTAATAATTAAATCCCACCCATTTTTAGCAAAAATATGTGCACACGCTTCACCGAATCCAGCTGTTGCTCCAGTTATAAATACAACGTTTTCCATGTTTTTAGTTTTTTAAAGTCGATTAGTATTAAACCTATAATAATGATTGCTAATTGAGCGGGAAAGCGATAGCGAACTGTTGCCCCCAATACAGGAGTGGTAAAACCAATTAATAAAAACAGCAAAATGGCAAATGTAGACAATACAAAAACAACACTTTTTTCAGTGTTAGAAAGTGCTCTTCTTTTATACAATGCAAAACATAAAAATAGAAAAATAGCCCATGTTTCTATAATCGGAAACCATTTTAAATTACTGCCATGATCAATAGGATAGGGGCGAACGGCACTATTTAACAAAGCTTCTGGTATGTTTTTCACTAATTGTATAGCAGAGTTATTGATTGGAGTTGTTTCAATAAAACTTAAGCAGCCAATCGTGTAATAATGTATGCGCCAATGTTCTCCGTTTGGAATTAAATGTGTTTTTTTTGGTTTTTGAGTACTTCCAAAACGCATGATGTAAGCATCACTTGGTTTAATTAAAACTACATCTTTTTGTATGTTTAAATTTTCATATTGGTGCGGTTGGAAATAATAAAAACATGAATCAGCTTGCACGTGAAGTCCGCCTTTCCCTACATTTACAAAATCAAATTGCTTGCGTGTTAAATAGTTGACGATCGTCATTCGTTGGTTTGGAAAAACAATACTAATTATTAGGATAATTATAGTGCTACTAATAATCGTTGGGATAATTCTGAAATTGAATAGATATTTGTAGATAAACCATCCAGATAGCGCAATTAAAATACACACTAAAATATAAGGTTTGAAACCTATCAAAAGAACTGTTCCTATTACTGATAATAGAATTCTTTTTAATGTTGATTGATGAGAAAGAAGTCCATTAATAAGCAAACTTATACCTAAAAATAAAAGAGGTTCTTTTAATATACTCGATGTCCAAAATAATGTACTTGGTATAAAAAAGATGAACCAAAAAAGCCATTTATGAGGAATAGTAATCAAATTTTTTAGCGCTTCAAATAGATTTTTAATGCCATAAAGTGACAATAAGCATAGGAAAGAAACATGAATGTAAATTTGATTAAAGGAGAAAAATTGAAGGATACTATGAACACGTATTACATTTTTATTATCGTTGATTAATGTTAAATCTCCCGCTGACCAATAAGAGGTTTTGGGCATGTATTTTAATATTGCTGCTTCTGTATCATCAATGCCAAATAAAAATTTGAAGTAAGCACTTGGGTTTTTATAGAATACAGCATTCAATTGTTGTGCTTCAGCCATAAAAACGGAGCCATCATGACTCAAATCCCCAAATCCATAGGTGAATTCATGGATGATATTGAATAAGTATCCTACAAAAAACTTGAGAATAAAAGCAATAACAAAAGTATAAGATGGTAGGCTATCAACTTTGAAAAGGCGACTGTATTTAACAAATACAATTAAAACTAAAAAGAAAATCAAAGAATAGAACACGTTTTTTTTTACAAAATTAAGGATAAAAATTAGATTTAGCTAAGTCAATTTGACGTTTAATTAAGACACTTTGTCAGAATAATACGGGTGGCATAAAGATTGACTAGTACTTTTTCAACGAATGAATAAATATGAATAAATTATGAGAACAGGTCAAATTAACGTGCAAACGGAAAACATTTTTCCAATCATTAAAAAATTCTTGTATTCTGATCACGAAATATTTTTACGTGAATTAGTTTCCAATGCAGTAGATGCGTCACAAAAGTTGAAAGTATTGTCAAATAATGGAGAATACAAAGGTGAAGTTGGCGATTTAAAGGTTGAGGTTATATTGGACAAAGCTGCTAAGACTTTGACTATTAGAGATAATGGTATTGGTATGACTGCAGATGAAATTGATAAATACATCAATCAAATTGCTTTTTCTGGGGCTGAAGAGTTCGTTCAAATGTACCAAGGTAAAGAAGGTGCAGAGCAAATTATTGGTCATTTTGGTCTTGGTTTTTATTCTGCATTTATGGTGGCAGAACGTGTACAAATTCAAACACTTTCTCGCCATGAAGGATCTCAAGCTGTTCAATGGGAAAGTAATGGATCACCAGAATATACGATTACAGATATCGAAAAAACTACGAGAGGAACAGACATCGTTTTATACATCGCTGAAGATGCGTTAGAGTTTTTAGAAAAATCAAAAATTGACGAAATTTTAACGAAATACTGTAAATTTTTACCAATTCCTGTGTTTTTTGGTACGAAGACAGAATACATTGATTCACCTGAAGGAGAAAAAGATGAGAATGGAAAAGTTAAACGCGTTGCAATTGAAGTAGAAAATCAAATAAACAATGTTTCTCCAGCTTGGACAAAAGCTCCAGTAGATTTAACAAAAGAAGATTATGATCAATTTTACAGAGAATTGTATCCATCTAGTTTTGAAAGTCCTTTATTTCACATTCATCTGAATGTTGATTATCCGTTTAATTTAACTGGAATTTTATATTTTCCTAAGATCAAGGAAAATGTGGAGGTTCAGAGAAATAAAATCAATCTATACTCAAATCAAGTATTTATTACAGATAGTGTTGCGGAAATTGTACCTGAGTTTTTAACGCTTTTACATGGTGTAATCGATTCACCAGATATCCCATTGAATGTTTCTCGTTCTTACCTACAAAGTGATGGGAATGTGAAGAAAATTTCCGCACATATTACAAAGAAAGTGGCGGATAAATTAGCGGAAATGTATAAAAATGACCGCAAAGATTTCGAAGATAAATGGGATGATTTACAATTGTTTGTACAATACGGCTCTTTGTCAGATGAGAAATTTGCTGATAAAGCAAAAACATTCACCTTATTAAAAGACACGAAAGATTCATTTTATACCGTTGAAGAGTTTAAAGAAAAAGTGGCACCACTTCAAACCAATAAAGATGGAAAAGTTATCTTTTTGTATACAAACAATCCAGAAGATCAATATTCATTTATTAAAAAAGCGAATGATCGTGGTTATGAAGTGTTACACATTGACGGACCATTAGCTCCGCATTGGATTTCGTTGATGGAACAATCATTTGAGAATTGTTCTTTTGCTCGTGTGGATTCAGACACCTTAGATAAATTGATTCAAAAAACAGATGAAATTCCTTCTAAATTATCGAAAGAAGAAGAAGATAAATTACAACCTGTATTTGAGAAAGTATTGAATAAAGATAAGTTTAAAGTTCAATTCGAAAGCATGAGTGATGATGATGCTCCCATTATTATTACGCAACCAGAATTTATTCGTCGAATGATGGAACAGCAAAAAATGGGCGGTGCAGGATTTATGGGGGCTTTCCCAGAAATGTATACTGTTGCTGTTAATGGGAATCATTCAAAAATTAGTGCTTTGTTGCAAAAAGAAGAAACTAGTCAAATTGAAACAGTGAAACAATTAACTGATTTAGCTTTGCTTTCCCAAGGAATGTTAAAAGGTGCTGCTTTAAATGAATTTATTGAGCGAACAACAGCTTTAGTTGATTAATTTTTTTTTAGTTTTGGAGAGTGTTCGAAAGAGCACTCTTTTTTTTAATTTAAATCGTGCAATTTGTATAAATGGGTTATAGCGGTTGGAGCATATTTTTTGTTTGGCCGAAATTTTTTAGCTGCATTAATTGGTTTTGTAGTTGGTTCATTTGTTGATAATTATCAAACAACAATGGCTAAATTACGTCAAAATGCAGAGAAAGATGGAAGAAGCTTTTCTGCCGAAGATGTTTTTAGTTACTACCAACAGCGAACTTCTGTGAATGATGTTCCAACAATGTTAATGGCACTTTCAGCTGCCGTTATGACAGCGGATGGTAAAGTATTAAAAGCGGAGTTAGATTATGTGAAAGCTTTTTTTAGTCAACAGTTTGGGCCTCAATTTAACAGCTCTCACTTACAAACGTTAAAGCGATTTATCGATTCTGGCAATATTCCTTTACAACAGATTTGTCAAGACATTCGTATGCGAATGCAACCTGAAATCCGTGTGCAATTGGTGCATTATTTATTTGGTATTGCAAAAGCCGATGGACACGTTTCGGATACAGAATTAACGATCATTCAATCGATTGCTCAATCGTTAGGTGTTTCCAATTCAGAGTTCGAAAGTGTTAAAAACATGTTTTATCGCAATACAGATTCGGATTACATTGTTTTAGGAATAACAGCAGCTGCAACAGATGATGAGGTAAAAAAAGCGTATCGTCAAATGGCTGTGAAGTTTCATCCGGATAAAGTTGCTCAAATGGGCGAAGAGTTTCAAAAAGGCGCGAAAGAAAAATTCCAAAGTATTCAAGATGCCTATGATGCCATTAAAAAAAGTAGAGGGATTAAGTAGGTTTTTAGATTTCAGGTTAAAAAGATTTTAGGACTTTAAGATAAAGGATTTTGTGATTAGATGACTCGATCTTCGAACTATAAAAAACTCAACTCAAAACTCAAAACCTTCAACTAAAACTAATGCCTAATTAACTAACAATCTAATAAACTAAACCTGGCTAGTTCCAATTAAAAACATCGTTGGTATTTTTGCTAAATCGTATGCTTCTTCTCGCCAATTTTTCACTGACATTGTTTTGATAGATGCATCTGGAAGTGTAATGTTTGAGGCTATACAAACCATTGTAGGGTCTGCTAATTCATTTAATAAATCATCCAAAACGTTCATGTTTCTGAAAGGTGTATCCATAAAAATATGTGTTGTACCATTTCTTCTACTGTCGCCTTCAAAATCTTTTAGTTTTTTTATTCTATCCTTGCGTTCTTTCGGTAAATATCCATGAAAAGCAAAGTTCTGACCAGAGAAACCACTTCCCATTAACGCAAGTAATATCGATGAAGGTCCAACCAAAGGAACAACTTGTATTTTACGTTGTTGTGCTAATGCAACCAATTCAGCACCTGGGTCCGCAACACCTGGGCAACCTGCTTCAGAAATAACGCCGATACTGGTTTCATCAGAAAGTACACGTAAAATTTTATGTAATTCTTCAATAGGAGTTCGTTTGTTTAATTCAAAAAATTGACAATCATCAATTGGAAATTCGCGGTCAATTTTACGTAATAATCTACGAGCTGATTTCACGTCTTCTACGGCAAATGCACGCAAACTTGTCGCTAAATCAGCAACTTCTTGAGGAATAATGTCTTTTGTAGATTCTCCTCCTAATGTGTTAGGTATTAAATATATTTTACCGTGTGTCATTTTATATTTTTTTAATAAGATGTTCGATAGCGTCGTCTAATAAATGATAAACGGTATCAAAACCTTCTTGTCCACCATAATATGGATCTGGAACATTTTTCAGCGTGTTTAATGGGTTTTCAGATAGAATTAAACGAATTTTTTGTTTTTCCTCTTCTTTTGTAGCTAATTTTAATAAGTCCTTATAATTAGTTTCGTCCATTGCATAAATGCGGTCAAAATTTTGAAAATCTGATTTAGAAACTTGTCGAGAACGTAAAGAAGATAAATCAATTCCATAATTTAGAGCTGTAGCTTGCATTCTTTTATCTGGTTGCTCTCCAGCATGTAAGCCAATTGTTCCAGCTGAATCAATTTCAATTACCTTTTGGTAGTCATCTGCCTTTTTACGTAAAATCCCTTCCGCAATTGGCGAACGACATATATTACCTAGGCAAACCATTAATATTTTCATTGGAGTTTCATTCATTTCTTTTTCAAAGGTAAGTAAACTAATTTTTATACATCAATCATTTCAAGCTTAATTCAAATTGTTATACTAAATTATCGAGGATAAATAGAATATATTCATTCAGATCATGCTTTTATACATTTGATTGTAAATTAATTACCGTTTGATTTTAAAATACAAATCCATTGTTTAAATTAACCTTCAGAAAAGAAAGGTATTCAAATATTTAATTTTTATCCAGATGAGACAATTAAAAATAACGAAACAAGTTACAAGTCGTGAAACGGCATCTTTGGATAAGTATTTGTTAGAAATTGGTCGCATGGAATTAATTTCTGCTGAAGAAGAAGTTGAATTAGCTCGAAAAATTAAAGCGGGTGACCAAAATGCATTGGAACGTCTCACAAAAGCCAACTTACGTTTTGTGATTTCTGTTTCTAAACAATATCAAAATCAAGGCTTAACCTTACCAGATTTAATCAATGAAGGAAATGTAGGTTTGATAAAAGCGGCACAGCGATTTGATGAAACGCGTGGATTTAAATTCATTTCTTATGCCGTTTGGTGGATTCGTCAATCAATTCTTCAAGCAATAGCTGAACAAGCTAGAATCGTTCGGTTGCCACTTAATAAAATTGGAACGCTCAATCGGATTAATAAAACATTTTCAGAATTAGAACAACGATTAGAACGTCCACCATCAGCAGATGAGTTAGCAGAGTTTTTAGAGTGTACACCTGAAGAGGTTAGAATGTCTTTAGCTTCAAATGGTCGACATATTTCAATGGATGCACCATTAGTTGATGGAGATGAATCATCTTCAAATCTTTATGAAGTATTATCAAATGATACGATGCCTGGTCCAGAGCGTGCTTTGGTAAATGAATCTTTGCGAATAGAAATTGATCGATCCTTATCTACGTTAACTCAGCGCGAAGGAGATGTTGTTCGTTTGTATTTTGGTTTAAATGGAAAATATCCATTAACATTAGAAGAAATTGGTGAGCAGTTTGAATTAACAAGAGAACGTGTTCGTCAAATTAAAGAAAAAGCAATTCGTCGGTTGAAACATACTGCCCGAAGCCGGATGTTAAAATCATACCTAGGTTAAGCGGGATCAACGTTTACGATTAAACGAATTGATTTATAAGAAGGAACGCTGTAGAATGCATCGATAAGTTGCTGAAGGCGTTCCTTTATTTTTTTATCTGAAATATCTTTTTCTACTTTTAATTTGATGGACTTTAAATATAAATTTTGGATGCGCTTAACAATTGGGTATTCTGGTCCAATTACTCGCTCTTTAAAGATAGTTCTCAATGAATTACTAAAATCAATAGAAGCTTTATCCAGCAAATGTTCATCTTTGTGTTTCAGCGTAAACTCAATTAATTTAAAATAAGGCGGGTAAAAAAATTGTTGACGTTCAATTTTTTCATTTTCATAAAAACCAATGTAATCATGGTTGATGACTTTCTGAATAACCCAATGGTCTGGATCTCCAGTTTGAATGATAACTTTACCACGTTTGTATTTTCTACCTGCTCTTCCTGCTACTTGTGACATTAAGTGATAGGATCGCTCAAAAGCCCTAAAGTCAGGTCGGTTTAATAGCATGTCAGCATCTAAAATACCTACTAAACTTACATTGTCAAAATCCAACCCCTTACTCACCATTTGTGTGCCAATCAAAATGTCAATGGATCGATTTTCAAAATCACCTAATATAGTTTCATATGCGTTTTTAGAACGTGTACTGTCCAAATCCAAGCGTTTTATCTTGGCTTCTGGAAAAATAAGTGCTAATTCATCTTCAATTTTTTCAGTACCAAATCCAACCATTTTAATCCTGTTCGACCCACAAGATGCGCATGAACCAACTGGAGGTGTAGTGAAACTACAATAATGACATTTTAGTGTGTTTGAATGTTTGTGATAGGTTAAAGAAACGTCACAATGTTTACATTTAGGTGTCCAATTACAAATTTCACAGCTCCAAAGTGGGGTATAACCTCTTCTGTTTTGAAACAAGATAATTTGTTCCTGTTGATTCAAAGCTTCACGCATGTTTTCAACTAGAAAATTGGTAAAATGCGATTGCATGCTTTTTTGACGACGTTCTTTTTTTACATCTGCACATAATATCTCAGGCATTTGAAGTCCTCCAAAACGTGAATTCAGATTTACTATGCCATATTTCCCTTGCTTTGCATTGTAATAAGTTTCCAATGAAGGAGTTGCTGAACCCAATAAGATTTTTGCTTTGTAAAGATGACCTAAAACAATCGCAGCGTCTCTGGCATTGTATCTTGGAGAAGGATCGAATTGTTTAAAACTTGTTTCATGTTCTTCATCAACAATGATTAATCCCAAAGCTTTAAATGGAAGAAATACAGCCGATCGAGCGCCAAGTATAATTCTAAAACGAGAAGGGTTATTCGTTAAAACATGACTCCAGATTTCAACGCGTTCATTTTGGTTGAATTTGGAATGATAAACGCCAACTAAATCGCCGAAATAGGCAGATAAACGTTGGATTAATTGTGTTGTTAAAGCAATTTCAGGCAGTAAAAAGAGTACTTGTTTACCTAGATCTAATTGTTCTTGAATTAGTTGCACATAGATTTCTGTTTTACCAGAACCTGTTACTCCATGTAATAATGTTGTAGTGTGTTGATCGAAGTTGGTATTGATTTCTTTTAAAGCTTCAGCTTGTTCGTTGGATAAATTTTTAAACGTAAATTGTTCTTTTTCTGTCTGTGCAAAGCGGGAAATTTGAATTCTATTTTGTGTTATAATGCCTTTTTTTTCCAATGTTTGAAGTGTAGAAGCAGAAATTCCAGCATCCACTAAATCCTTCTTTAAAATAGGTTCATTATCATTTCCTTCAATTGTAGTACGCTTTAATACATGTAAAAGTGCATTTAACTGTTTTTCACTGCCTTTTTTGTGTTCTAATCGTGTGATGTGATCGTGTAATTCATCTTCGCTTAATGAAGAATTTATTCGAATGAATTGTGCAGTTTTCGGTGTGAATTTATCGTTAATCTCTTCTTTTGAAATAATAATTCTTTTTTCCATCATTTTTTTGATGATGGGTTGAATTGTTTTGATACCAATGATTTCAGCAATTTCTTTTAAATCGATGGCTTCTTTAATTTCAACTAATTCAAGAATCTCTTGTTCTCTTTCATCTAAGGTATTATTTGCAGGATCAAAGTCTGGATGAATGACAATGGTTGTTTCACTTGCTAGTTTTAAATTTGCAGGCAACGCAGCATTCATTACATCACCAATTGGAGCCATGTAATAACTTGAAATCCATTGCCAAAATGCATATTGTTCTTTCGTAATGATGGGTGCATCATCTAAAATTAAATCTATGTATTTTGCTTGATAATCTGTTGGAGGTGTTTCATTGATTTCTGTAATGATCCCAGTCAATAATTTTGATTTTCCAAAAGGAACGATAACCCGAACTCCAATTTGAAGTTGATTGTTTAATTCAAAAGGTACACGATAAGTAAATTCCTTATGAATTGGAACGGGAAGTATTACACGGACAAAATAGGTAACTCTTTCGGACATTTTTTAAAGGTACAAAAAGTTCCTTATCAATGATTAATTACAGTGATATTGTTTATTGATGTCAGCAACGTGTTGACTGCAAAATAGATCATTTCCAGTGATAATTCCTCTACACATTTCTTCAATAGAGTAGGTAGTCATCATTTGGAAATTTGCAATAATTGGCTCTATGCTGTTGTTTACAAAGAATTTTTCATTGTAAATAGTGAAGCGAGATGTAAATAACCCAATTACTTTTTTACCATTTGTTGCTTTTAAATTCGTAAAGGATGGTTTACTTTGGGTCAAAGAAGAGGCAGGCTGATTCAATAGCATGTATTTGTAAAGATCATCGCTTCCTCCAGTTATTACTGAAGTAATTGAATATAAATTACGTTTAATAATGGAAGGATTTTGAGTGATATTTTGGTGTAATAATTCATAAAAAATTTGGCCATTTACAGGGAATTTCATTGGTGAAGTTGAATTTGGATTAGCAACAGATTCACCAATCTTCCATTTGAATGTTTTAGTAGTACTTACTGAATTAGATGTAAATTCTAAAAATTTAACATTTAATGTAACATTCGCTATAGCTGCGTTTCCTGAAGAAAAACTAAAAGTACGTTGTAAAAAGTTATGAGGGTTTTCCGCAAATTCAAATTTGTAAAAATCGGAAGCCAAAGGTGATGTTAATCCAGATACTAATTTTGTCTCAGAAGTAATTTCAAATGCACCATTGTTGACAATGGCTTTTAATTTGTATGTAGCGTTTTTATTCAAAGCAGCTGATAATGGAGTATTGAAGTAATATAATTTCTGATTAGGAGCAAAAAACACACCGCTTTCGTCTTTATTTTCAATAATTGTGTCGTTTAATGTCCATTGACGTGTTACAACACCATTTAAAACTTCAGAAATTGTTGCGTCAATTTGATTAAAATAATTTGAATCTGCAATTTGTGCAATATCTAATGCGCTTCCAGGACCAATAAAAGCTCTGTTTATTCGGATAAATTGAACAGAATCAGCTTGATTTAATAATCCATAAACAATGGCTGTTTCTTCAAATCCACCTGACAAATCGATTTTTTCATTACACGACTGAAGTGTTGATAATCCTAAAATTAATGTCAAGAAAAGAAAAAAATGTTTCATCTGGCTTGTTTAAAAATAATGTACAATTTGCAAGGATTCAAATATACGATAAAAAAGTAGATTGAATTGTCGGTTAAATCAATAATCGCTACAGAAAAATCACTTTACTTTGTTCAAACCCATTGCATTCAAAATAAAATTTGGAAGGTGTTTACCGGGTTTTCTATTTTTTAAGTTGATATACCAGCCTAATTTTTTTAGTATGGGAACTTTGTGTGTCTCAACAAATTCAATTAAAGTACCGTCTCTATCTTCTATGTATGAGAAACGTCCTCCAGCATCACCCATGTCAAAAGTATCTGCACTATCAACCGTGAAAGGATAGTTGTTTTCTTCACATTCTTTTTTCAAGGCATCCATTCCTTGAATATCAAAACAAAGGTGAATAAAACCCCAATCTCCCCAAAAACGATTTTCAAAAATTTTGTTGTGATTGGTCGAATCAGTGGCTTGAACTAATTCAATTTCAGTCGGCCCTAATAATTTAGCAAAAGGTCCTTTACGTTGCTCTGGATGAGCTAATATAACCCTTCTAAATGTTTTTGATGCTGGAGCAAGTGCTTGGTAATTTTCAATTGTTCCTGTTTCTTCAACTTCGATCATTGAGTACCCTAAAATGTCTTTATACAAATGAATGGATTGATCGATATCACTAACTCCTATAATACTTCCTGCTACACCTCCACAATAGGATGGATGTTTCGTGTCTTTGAAAAAACCTCTTCCCTCAACTATTTGGAAGATATTTCCATTTGGATCCTGAATAAAAAACGATTTTTTTCCAATTTGATTAACTGTAATTTCTCCTAAGATGCTAACATTATTTGCTTTGAAAAACGCATAACTTTTGACTACATCACGAGATTTTATTTTGCATGAAAACAAACCGTAATCTCCTAATTTTATTGGGTTTAAAGCCTTTTCTGTGTTTCTACTTGTGAATTGCCAAATTTCAAATCCACCACCGCCTTCCATACTCAAGGCGAGAGTTGCAGTTCTAGCTTGAACTTTTCCACCAGTATAATTTATCATTAATGGTGCTTCTGCAGCTTCTTCGAATACGCTAATATTGATACCTAAATTCGTTCGATACCATTTCCAAATTTCTTGCACATTTGGAACACCAATTCCCATTTGTTGTATTCCACAAATAATTTTATTCATCGTATTGCTTTTTTATTAAAGATGACGTACCCATAACTTAGTTGAAAGTAAAATGGATTGGATTGTTTTTCAAAATAGTTGAGCGTAAGTCGAACAGGACCTATTGGAGAGTGATAAATTAACGTTGCGTCACCCATAAATGAAGTAATATTGTCTACTTTTCCTAAATAAGGAACACCATCATTCTTTTCGCTTAACATGATTAAAGGTTGGAAAATATATGCATCTATACGAAAATCAATGTTTCGTTTTATTGAATACACCATGTTTAATCCTGCTCCAACGTATTGTGGTGACCTAAACTCTTTCAAGAAAAAAGTTTGGGCATCAGGTAATAAAGCAAAATTTGGCAAGGTTAATAACGTTGCAGTATAATTTGAAAATAAATAATGTGTATTGAAAGCTCCAGCTGCATGAATCCCAAGGTGAAAATGGTTAAGATTTAAGATGAATTTTTGAATTTCTGATTCTAGACTCAACCAATTATGGTTTTTTCTAATTTCTGTATTTGAATTAGATAGTGAACCAAGGATTGTTTTTTCAGCTCCATTTATGTAGTTTATTTTAAAATGAAAATAATGTCCTCTATTGGCAAATTGTTTTTTATTTAATGTATTACTGGTGAATTCCCATGATACTGATTGACCATCAAAATAGGTAATATCAGAAGTGTCTTTGTTTGTGAAGTTTTGATTTTGGTAATAATCATCTTCCAGGTTAAAAATTTTAAAGTTCAATGTGCTTTTAGTAGAATTAGTAATTGGGTTTTTAAAGCTAACACCATAATACATTTCATTTTGTATTAAAAATGAAGGTTTAACTTCTTCGAAAAAGGTTGCGAAATTATTGAAATAGTCCCAACGATTTAAAACGAAATACGCGGAAGCAGAAACAGGAATTGTAGATGGAATTTCAATATTGAAATTGGTTTTCAAAGAGCCATAGAATTTCCCAAAATAGGCTTCTCCGTGAGCGGAATAAGCTGTCTTTCCTAAATTTTTGTAGGTTAAACCGATGTAGCCAGTATTGACTGCTCTGGAAGAAAAATGTCCACCTATTTCGAGTTTGAAATCTTTTGCTTTGCGAATGTTTAAATTTAGATTGTAGGTGCTATCTGGTTTTAATGTTAATGTTGGATAAGTGAAATCAATTTGTGGTGTTGCATCCAACCTAAAATAACGTTTCTCAAGTTTTAATAAATCAATTTTTTCATTTTTTAGTTGACGAATCATAGATTTTCGAGCATAACTTAAATCTTTTTTTCGATCAAAATTGTTGGTAATTGAAGTGATTTTTAACGTATTAATCCGTGCTTTGAAGACAGTTCTTTTTGCAGTCAATTCTTCTAAACTGATTCGTCTAGTAATTTTCAAACTTATCGAGTCCATCAAGGCAATTGTGGCGTCGTAACCCGCTTTGATTGCCAATTTTACCTTTTCAAATTCGAATGTTCCAATCTCGATTTTTGGTTCAATTAGAATGTTTGAATCACACGGTATAGAATAATTAGAATTGTAAACCAACATATTCGTAACTTGACTTAGTAAATCGTTTTCAGAAGGAGCAGAAGCATTACTAGAAACATTACTGCCAATTACAAAATCTGGTTTGAATTCATTGCAAATTTCAAGTGCTGGAAAATTATTGTAAAGGCCACCATCAAACAATAATTTGCCATCTATGCTTATTGGTGAAAAATAAAAAGGATATGTCATAGACGCACGAACAGCTTCATTTAAATTGCCATTAGATAACACAATGCTTTTTTTAGCACTAATATCTGAAGCTATGCATCTAAAAGGTACAAAAAGTTGGTTGAAATCATTTTTACAAGATGCACTAGTTGCTGAAAAAATACGCATCATTTCAAAATCTAAATATGATGATCGGATTACATTTGTAGGTAATGATTTTAATAGATTCGTATCAATATTAAATGATAAGTCAATCAAACTTGCGTTTTGATCTTCTTCTTTGTAATAAAATCGTTGATTTTCTTTTAATTTCCCTTTTGTCATTAATTGAAATTCATTGCTTAGTACATATGCTTCAATTTCTTTTGGACTATAACCAGAAGCATACATCGCGCCTGTTAACGCACCAGCAGAAGTACCAGTAATGTAATCGATAGGAATTCCTTTTTCTTCCAAAGCTTTCAATACGCCGATGTGGGCTAAACCAGCCGCACCACCACCACTTAAAACAATTCCAATCTTTTGTTGACCAAAAGAAATTGTACTGCAAAAGCAATAGATTAAAAGAATATACTGAATAATTGATTTCAAATTCGTTCTTTTGTACAAAAATAAGAGTATTTCACACGTGAAGGATAAAAAAATGAAAGAAGAATTAAAAAGTAAAGAACAGTTAATGACGATTACACTCAAAACATTTTATGGTTTGGAGCAAGTATTATCGGAAGAGTTGAACGAATTAGGATTCGAAGAAGTACTTGTATTAAATCGTGCTGTTCAAGTTAAAGGTTCTTGGCGTGATGTTTACTTCTTGAATTTACATGTTAGATGTGCGATTTCAATTTTAGTTGAATTGAAACAATTTACAATTCGTCATGAAGATGAATTGTATAAAAAATGTATGGATATTAAATGGCCAAACTATTTTTCAGTTGACAAAACATTTGTTGTGAAAGGAGCAATTTTTTCAGATTTCTTTAAACATTCTCAATTTCCTTTTTTATTGGTGAAAGATGCTATTGTTGATACGTTCAGAAATCTAGATGGAAATCGACCAGATATCAATACCAAATCTCCACAAGTTGTCATTGATTTATACATCAATAATTCAACAGTAACAATTTCTTTGAATACAAGTGGTTTACCTTTGTTTCAAAGAGGTTACCGTCAATCAGCTGGTGAAGCACCTTTAAACGAAGTAGTTGCTGCAGGATTAATTCGCTTGTCGGGATGGGACAGAAAATCGACATTTATTGACCCGTTTTGTGGTTCTGGAACCTTGTTAATTGAAGCCGCAATGTTGGCTGTTGGAATACCTTCTAATATGGAACGTCAGCATTATGCATTTAAGAATTTTGCGAATTACGACGATGCTATGTGGGAAGAAATTTATGAGAATGCAGTTAAAAAAAGAGTTACTGCTTTGCCTTGCCGTATTATTGGTTCGGATAGCAGTGATGAGATGGTAACGAAAACAAGACGTAACCTTAGAGCATTGCCAATTGGTCGTTTTGTTGAGACAGCCGTTCATTCTTTTGAAGAAGTAAAATGTCCTGATGAAAAGGGTGTCGTGCTTTCAAATCCTCCTTATGGGGAAAGAATGGGAGACAATATCGAAGAACTGTATGAAGGATTAGGGAATTGGATGAAAAATGAAATGAAAGGATTTGATTGTTGGATTATTTCAGCTTCTGAGCCTGGTTTTAAGTCAATTGGTTTACGTCCAGATCGAAAAATTAAATTATACAATGGTGAATTGGAATGTAGTTTCCGAAAATTTTCAATTTATGATGGAACTAAAAGACTACATAAATTAACGAAAGATTCAGATTCTATTGAACAAGATCAAGAAGATTAACCAATTTCAACTATTATTTCAAAAAAAAGCGGATATTCATCCGCTTTTTTTTGTTTTGAAAAATTATCTTTTTGAAATTTCAACATAATCACGAGGTGTTTCACCTGTATAGATTTGTCTTGGTCTTCCAATTGGTTCATTGTTTTCTGTCATTTCTTTCCATTGAGCAATCCATCCTGGCAAACGTCCAATTGCAAACATTACAGTAAACATTTCTGTAGGAATTTTTAAAGCTTTGTAAATAATACCAGAGTAGAAATCAACATTTGGATATAAGTTTCTTGCTTTGAAATATTCGTCTTCTAAAGCAACCTTCTCTAATTTTTTAGCGATGTCAAGCATTGGATCATTAATTCCTAATTTTTCCAAAACATCATCACACGCTTTTTTGATGATTGTTGCTCGTGGGTCAAAGTTTTTATAAACGCGGTGACCAAATCCCATTAAACGGAAAGGATCTTCTTTGTCTTTTGCTTTTGCTACCCATTTATCTACATCTCCACCATCGTTGTGAATTTGCTCTAACATTTCAATCACTGCTTGGTTAGCTCCTCCGTGTAAAGGACCCCATAAAGCAGATATTCCAGCTGAAATAGTAGCGTATAAATTCGCTTGTGATGAACCAACAATTCTAACGGTAGAAGTAGAACAGTTTTGTTCGTGATCAGCGTGTAAAATCAATAATTTATTTAAAGCATCAACAATAACAGGGTCTACATTGTATTCTTCGGTTGGCATTCCAAACATCATGTACATGAAATTTGAACAATAATCTAAATTATTCTTCGGGTACATGAATGGATGACGCATAGCGTTTTTGTAAGACCAAGCAGCCAATGTAGGTAATTTTGCTAATAATCGGTGAATGGTTAAATCTTTTGCTTCTGGACTTCTATTTGGATCTAATGATTCAGGATAGAATGTTGAAAGTGAACATACCATTGAAGATAAAACTCCCATAGGATGAGCTTTTGCTGGATATGCTTCGAAGAATTGTTTCATGTCTTCGTGCACCAACGTGTGTTTTGTTATGCTATTTGAAAATGAATCTAATTCAGTTTGGGTTGGTAATTTACCATAAATCAACAAATAAACAACTTCAATAAAAGTCGCTTTTTCTGCTAATTGCTCAATTGGGTAACCACGGTAGTGAAGAATTCCTAATTCTCCATCTAAAAAAGTTATCGAACTCTTAGTAGCACCCGTATTTTTGTATCCGGTGTCTAAAGTTACGTAACCAGTTGTGTCACGAAGTTTGCTGATGTCAATCGCTTTTTCGTTTTCTGTACCTACAACTACTGGAAATTCATATGTTTTTCCGTCTAGTTCAATTTTCGCTGTTTCGCTCATGTTGTTTAAAACAATTTGTTGATGATCAATTTTCCCGCCTAAATTACTAAAGAAATTGTTTATCAATTCAAAATAAATGAGATAATTTTTATTTTTTTTTACCTACATCAAAATTTGATGAAAAACCAACTAATTTTCTTCCGTTTTACAAGTTGTTTAATGTGTAATTTAAAAGCATGTTAAATAAGTGATTACGCGTGTTTCCACCATAAATACCATGGTTTTTATTGGGGTAAATAAAATGGTCAAATTGTTTATCAGCTTTAATCAATGCATTGATTAATTCCATTGAATTTTGAAGGTGAACATTATCGTCTGCTGCTCCATGAATTAAAAAGAATTTTCCTTTTAATTGGTTGGCGAAATTAATTGGCGCATTTTCATTATAGCCTGTTGGGTTTTCTTGAGGTGTACGCATGAAACGTTCAGTGTAAATGTTGTCGTAATATTTCCAATGTGTTACAGGTGCTACTGCAATACCCATTTTAAAAACATCGGCACCTTTGAAAAGAGCATTGGAAGCCATAAATCCTCCAAAACTCCAACCTTGAATTCCAATTCTTGCAGGATCAACGTAGGTTTTACCTTGTAATTCTTTCGCAACATTGATGAAATCTTCTGTTTCTAATTTTCCAAGTTGAAGGTAGGTTGATTTTTTAAAGGCTTCGCCTCTGTACATTGTTCCTCTTGGATCAACTGAAACAACGATGTAACCTTTTTGAGCTAATAATTGGTGGTACATGTAATCGTTCCCATCCCATGCATTTAACACTTCGTTGTGTCCAGGACCGCCATAAACAGTAAGGTAAACGGGGTATTTTTTTGTTGCATCAAAATTCGATGGGTAAATAATTGAACCATTTAATTCTGTTGAACCTGAATGAAATGTAATAAATTCTTTTTTAGATAATTTGTAGGTAATCAGCTTTTCTTTTAATTCAGAATTATTTTCTAATAATTTAATATTATCTCCATTGCTGTTGCACAAAGAATAAACAGGTGGGGTGTTTGCATCTGAATAAGTTTTGATAAAGTAATTAAATCCTGTTGAAAATTCAGCATCATTTGTACCCGTATTGGCACTAAGCAGTTTTTTACCTGATCCATCTATTTTTATAGAATAGATACTTTTATTTATCGCTCCATTTTCAGCGGATGAATAATAAATGTCACCTGAATTTTCATTAATACCATAATTTTCAATCACATCCCAATTTCCTTTTGTAATTTGAGTTGATTTACCATCAAAAGATAATTTGTAAATGTGATTGTAGCCATCTTGTTCGCTAGTTCTAAGAATTGTTTGGCCATCTTTCAATATCAATAAATTATCATCAATTTCAACATACGATTTTGATTGTTCTTCGTAAAAAATTGTGTGATTCATTTTCTTTGTTGTCAAGTCAATTAAGTGGTATTTTAAGTTGTTTTGATGTCTGTTTAATGTTTGAATCACCAATTGATTTGTGTTGTTAGACCATTTTAAACGAGGAATGTATTCGTATTCTCCTAAATCTAGTTTTGTAATTTTTCCAGAATTGATGGCAACATAGTGAGCTGTTACTTTGCTATTTGCTTCACCAGCTTTCGGGTATTTAAATGTGTAATTTTCAGGGTATAGATCTTTATAATACGCCATATTGAATTCACGTACTTCTCGTTCATCAAATTTCAAAAACGCAATGTATTTACTATCGGGTGACCAACAATACGCTTTCGTGATAGAAAATTCTTCTTCATAAACCCAGTCTGTTGTTCCATTAATTATTTTGTTGCGCTTTCCATCTTCAGTTAGTTTAGTTATTTCTCCACTTTTAATGTTCTTCACATAAAGATCATTTTTGTAGATATAAGCAACTTTTGATCCATCAGGCGAATATTCTGCCAACGATTGAGGAGCATGTTTTTCATCCAACGCCTCTAATTTCCCTGATTTTAAATCATACAAATAATAAACAGCTGTAAAACTTCTTCTGTAAATTGCCGCTTTTTGAGTCATTAACAACACTTTTGATTCGTCATTATTGAGTTCATAATCATTGATCTGAAGAGTTTGGTTTTTATAAATTAATTTATCAGCAGGAACCAAAGTTTCTATGTTGATTGTTTCATCAATGATACTATGTTTCGTGATGGATTGTTTACCATTTTTTTCAGTAATTTGAGAGTAATGATTTCCATCATTCATTGAACGGAAGCCATCTACACCTTTCGCGTAAAATTCATATTTTTTCCAAATTTTTTCCACCGTTATTTCTTGACAAAAAGAAAACAATGATGTTATTGAAAATAAGATTGTTAAAAAATTGATTGGGCGTGTGATTTTTTTGATTTTAGTAAACATATACTTTGTTTGAAGTTGCTATTAAACGTTTGTTCAATAAAAAAAATAAGAGACAAATTGTACTTTTTTCAATTTATTGAATCCAAAATTGAGCCTTAAAAGTAATACAATCTTAAAAAGTATTAACAAAAATGTGTAAAAATGATTGATCGAATGTTAACAATTAAATAATGCCACTCAATAAATAATTAATTACATTTGCTTCAAGTTTTTCTATGTTCTCCTTGAAGCTATTTTTGTAATAGTCTGAAACCATAGACAAATAAACACGGCGAGATGAAAAAATAATGTCACAAAGTATTACTAGTTGGGGTAAGATTTTTCTTAATAATTTACCTATTTATATTAGTATACCGCTACTTTTTTGTGTATTTCATTTCAAAATCAACAGTATTTTTTAATTTTTAAAATCAATATGTTATGAAAAAAACGTTACTTTATTTTAGTTTTTTAGTTTTTGGTGCTACGTATGCACAAGATTGTTCTGAATTATTCATTTCTGAATATGTGGAAGGAACAGGAAATGATAAAGCAATTGAGATTTATAATCCAACAGGAGCAACCATTAATTTGTCAGGTTATACAGTTGAACGTTATTCAAATGGAAATTCTACAACTACAGCAGGTGGTGTTTTAAACTTGACAGGTTCAATCGCTCCTTATTCAACGTTTGTTATTGTAAATGGTCAAACAACTGGTACAGGTTCTTCTCCTGCTGCATCTCCTGCTTTACAAGCATTAGCGGATCAATTAGATGGTGCATATCCAGCTCCAACATACATGAATGGAAACGATGCGATTGGTTTGTTTAAAAATGGTGTAATGATTGATTTAATGGGTAAAGCAGGCGACGCATCTATTGCTACTGCTCAATCTTGGAGCGATGCTTTTCCTTATGATGGTTCTGTAGGTGCTTGGTGGACAAAAGATCAAACATTGATTCGTAAATCAAACGTTAAAAAGGGTGTGTCTGTCAATCCAGATCCATTTATCGTTACAACAGAGTGGGATTCCTTACCAAAAGATACATGGACGGAATTAGGTCAACATACCTGTGATTGTTTTGTAGGAATCGATGAATTAGCATCTAAAGTATCATTTGTAGTTTACCCAAATCCATCACAAAATGGAAAAATAGTGGTTTCTGCTTCAATCGGGATTGAGAAAATTGAAATTTTGAATGTTTTAGGACAAGTGATCGCTTCTGAAATTAAAAATGGATCTGTTCTTTCAAGTGAAATTGTTACAGCTGCTTTTGAAAAAGGGATGTATACAGTTCGTATTCATTTCGTGAATAGTGAAATGGCTCAATCGAATTTAATTATTGAATAATATTAGATTAATCATTAACGTAAATATCTTTTATGAGAATTATAGTATTGTTTATTAGTTTATTAGTTTCTTTTTATGCGTTTAATCAGAACAAAATCACGCTGAGTGGCTCTGTTTCTGATGTTGAAACAGAATCTGAACAGATTTTTGACGCACGGATCGTACTAAATAATACCATTATCGTAAAGTCTGATATTGACGGAAATTATAAATTACAAATTGATCCAAATCAAACGTATTCAATTAAAGTTACGAGTTTTGGATACGATACACTGGAGTTTAAACTTAAAGTGGGTAGCACATCTCTTAAATATGATATAACTCTAGCAAAGTATGTGAAAGGTATCGATGAAGTGATTGTGAAAGCAGATGCTGCTAAAACGCGTGAAACGCCGATTGCTTTTTCTAAATTGTCTGCAAAACAAATAACAGAAGATTTAGGAACACGAGATTTGCCTATGATATTGAATTCTACACCAGGTGCTTATGCGACAGAACAAGGTGGTGGAGCAGGCGATGCGCGTGTTTCTATTCGTGGATTTGACCAACGTAATATTGCTGTTTTGGTAGATGGTGTTCCAGTAAATGACATGGAAAAGGGACAGGTTTATTGGAGTAACTGGGATGGATTAAGTGATATTACGCGTTACATGCAAGTGCAACGTGGTTTGGGAGCTTCTAAACTTTCTGTTGTTTCTGTTGGTGGTACAATGAATGTTGTTACTAAAGGAATAGATGCTAAAATGGGCGCTACTTTTAAGCAAGAAGTTAATAATTATGGGTTATATAAAACTGCAATTAGTTACAATACTGGTTTATTGAAAGGTAATTGGGGAGTAACTGTAGCAGGAGCTAAAAAATGGGGTACAAGTTATGCTGATGCTACATTTGATGATGCTTGGTCTTACTTTATTAAGGTTCAGAAAAAATACAAAAAGCATTTGTTTAGTTTGGGTGTGAATGGTGCGCCTCAATCGCATGGGCAACGAACAACTCGTTTACCAATTGCTGTAATTGATAAAGGATTAGCTGAAAAAGCAGGTATAAATTACCAAGAAGCCTTAGATTCATTGTATCAAGTGAGTAATTCCAAATATACAACACCAACAATTGGAGCTAGAGGTATTCGATACAATTCAAATTCCGGTTTAATCAACGGAGAAATTTTTAATGAAAAAGTAAATTTTTTCCATAAACCTCAATTCAATTTAACTCATTCGTATAATCCTTCGGCTAAATTTAATTTAACGACTGTATTATATATGTCAATAGGTTCTGGAGGAGGAACTGGGCTTAAAACTTCCTTAAGTGATTACGATACAACAAATGGATTATTGAAACTACAAAAAGTGTATGATTATAATTCCACCGCTTATTCAAGTTTATATAGTACAACAGAGCATGTGTCTAGTAATTATTTAAGAGCTTCAAACAATGACCATAAATGGTATGGAATATTGTCAACATTAAACTACAAAATAAATTCAAATTGGTCATCAATGTTTGGAATTGATGCGCGTTATTATAGAGGTTCGCATTACCAATCAGTTTATGATTTGATGGGTGGGGATTATGCTATTGACAACACGAATGAAAATCAACAAACACCAACTTTAGGAAATACTTCTAATTCAATGAAAAGAGTGGGTGATAAAATCGCATATTACAACGATGCAACGGTGAAATGGGGGGGCGTTTTTGGTCAAGTTGAATACAAAAAAGACAAGTGGAGTACATTTGTTACCGCTTCAATCAATACAACAGGTTATCAGCGAATCGACTATTTCAAGAAAAAAGATTTAGTCATTGATGGAGTTGTTTTTGCTCAAGCTGTTGGATATGGTGATACCATGTTGTTAAATGGAACAAAATATACCATTAATTCTGCTGAAGCAAGAGCCGCAACTACTGATGAAAAATGGTTTACAGGTGCAACAGTAAAAGGTGGTGCAAATTACAACATTAATAAAAATCACAATGTATTTTTTAATGTTGGATACCTAAACATAGCTCCAAAAATGAATACTGTTTTTGATAATGCTAATAGAGCATTTTTAGAAATTCAAAATCAAAAAGTTTCCTCTATTGAATTAGGTTATGGTTTTAAAAGTAAACGATTCTCATCCAATGTAAATGTGTATTATACCATTTGGAAAAATAAACCACCGCAATTTACGTATACAACTTTAGATGGAGATTCTTATAATATCAATGGTTTGGATGCTTTACACAAAGGAATTGAGTTGGATTTCATTTATAAAATCACACCAAAAATTGATTTTGAAGGGTTGGCTTCAATCGCTGATTGGAGAACAACTTCTGGAAATATTGTAACAATTATTGATCAAGACAATAACATTGTTGCACAAGTTGACTTCAGTGCGAAAGATGTGCATGTTGGCGATGCTGCTCAAATTCAATTGGGAGCTAGTTTGCGATATGAAATTAAAAAAGATTTGTACGTGAAATTGCGTTATACGTATTTTGATAAAAATTATGCCAACTTTGACCCCGTTGAATTAGTTGGTGCTAATAAAGACCGTGAATCTTGGATGATGCCAAGTTATGGATTGTTAGATTTCAATTTTGGGTATGAAATAAAATTCTTTAAAAAATATTTTGCTACACTTTCAGGAGGAGTAATGAATGTTTTAGATGAAGTATACATGACAGATGCTCAAAATGGCCCAGGATTTGATGCAAATACAGCCAATGTTTTTGTTGGTATGGGCAGAAGATTTAACCTAGGATTAAAATTTGGTTTTTAAATAAAAAAAAAGAAAGAATGAAAAGAATGAATTACATTTCACTACTTGTTTTACTGATTAGTTTCACAGGTTTTTCTCAAGCTGTATTACCTACAAGCTGGAGTTTTACGACACCAACTTTGCCAATTGGCTGGACAGAAAACGAATCTGTTTTATATACAGCATCAGGTAATACACCTCCTGCGAAAAAATTTGATTCTACGGGTGATAATTTGATAATTAATTTCGCAAGTAATCCAGGAAATTTAACCTATTACATCACAGGGAATAGTTTTAACGGTGGTACGTTTACAGTGGAGGAGTCTGAGTTTGGAACAACATGGACAACTTTACATGCATTTACGACTTTACCAACTGGAACGTATACTCAATTTACAGATGTTCCTTTACCAGCAACTCGATTTATTCGTTTCATCTATACGACCAAAGTTTCCGGAAATGTTGGATTAGACGATGTATCAATTGCGGTAGGAGCTGCAACACCAGCTCAAGAAATCAATGTGAAACAAGGAGCTACAACCGTTTTGAATGGAGGTACATTTACGATGAATTCTCCTGTTGCAACTATGACACCAACTACATTCACAGTTGAAAACGTTGGAACAGCAAATGCATTAACCCTATCGAGTGCTACCATTTCAGGTGCAAATGCTTCTGATTTTTCTGTTGCTACTTTCCCAGCTTCAGTTGCAGCAAATGCTACAGGAAATTTAGTAGTGAATTTTACACCAAGTGCTGCTGGAACAAGACTAGCAGTATTAACTATTGCAAACAACGATACGGATGAAGCTTCATATGTTATTAATTTAAATGGTATTGGAGGGAATTTCGCAACGGAACCAACTGCTCAACCCACTGCTTTGACTTTTTCAATGAATAAAACGTACCGAATTATGGGCTCATTTACTCCAGCTTCTAACGTTGGTGGATACATCGTATTACGTAAGAAAGGGTCTGCAATTACAGCTTCACCAGTTGATGGTACAGTTTATCAAAGAGGTGATGTAATTGGAGATGCACAAGTTGTTTATGCATCAAATTCAACAATTTTTGTCCCTAATAATATAGTTGCATCTACGGCATACCACTTTTTGATTTTTGCATACAATGGTGCTGGTACAAACATTAATTACAAAACTTCAAATCCACTTTTTGGAGCTGTTACAACACCCGCAACAATGCAACCTGCAAATGAATATGCAGGAATCAATACTTCAAGCTCTTCGTTTTTATCAGATTTACACAATTTAGTGAATCCTCACACAATGCAATTCTATAGTAACTATGGAAATTTTATGATTAAAGGGTTTGCAGCTAGAGATACAACGCTTAATCGTCGTGTTATTACATGTGTATATTCAGGTGAAAATAAAATTTATGCTGAACCTTTTGATTTTACAGCAACAGGATATTCTAGAGAGCATACGTATTGCCATTCTTGGATGCCTACAAATCCAGCTCAAGCTTTACCAGAATACAATGATTACCACCATTTATTCCCTACGAATCAAGATGATGTAAATGCAGTTAGAAGTAATTATCCGTTAGGAAAGGTTGTAACAGTTACTCAGACATATTTAGGTTCAAAATTTGGACAAGATGCAAATGGAAACACTGTTTTTGAACCAAGAGACGAACACAAAGGAGATGCTGCTAGAGCAATGATGTATGAGGCTGTTTGTTATACAACGGTGAGTGGCAATTCTTGGTCATTACCAGCTTCACAAAATCAAGCGATTTTAAAACAATGGCACTTCAATGATTTACCAAGTAATTATGAGATTTCTAGAAATGATTATATTGATTCATTACAAGGTAATAGAAATCCTTTTGTGGATAGTGTTGATTTTGTATGCTTCATAAATTTTTCAAACATGACATATGATGCGTTGGCTTGTCAAGCATCAATTGATGAACTATTGACATCTAATTTTGTAGTGTATCCAAATCCTGCGAAAAATGAATTGAATTTGCACGTAGATGGTACAACAATTTCTGCGTATGAAATTAGTGATGTTCAAGGTCGTATAGTTTTAGCTTCGGATGTCAAAAACTTAGTTCTTACGAAAGTGAATATTGCAGCAATCAAAGCTGGAACATATATTGTTAAAACAACAACACCTTATGGTATTGCTCAAAAATCAATTGTTATTGAATAATGATTAAACGATTTATATTAATTTTCATAGGAGCAGGTCTTTTGGCCTGCTCTTCTGTTACCCATGTATTTTTTCATCCATCTCAAGTGAAAATAGGTTCATCATGTATCACGAATCAACACATTGATAGTCTAGTTCAGCCTTACAAAGATTCGTTAGCAAAAGAAATGAATTTGATTATAGGTAAGGCTTCAATTAACTTTGTTACAGCACGTCCAAATGGGACAATGAACAATTGGTTTGCCGATGCCATTTTTACCAACCAAACTGAAAATGTACGATTAAGTGAGCCCGTAATGTGTTTGTTCAATGTGGGTGGTATTCGTTCCAGTTTCAACAAAGGCCCAATAACAGTTGGAGACGTATTTAAAGTAATGCCCTTTGATAATGAACTAGTTTGGGTGAAATTACCGATTGCTGCACTTAAGGATATCGAAGCCTATTTAATCAAATCTGGAGGAGAACCAATTTCTAATGCGCAAATTGTAAATGGTAAATTACAACTTGCAGGAGTAAATTCTCAAACTCAATTCTTTTGGGTGATTACATCTGATTATTTGGTGAATGGTGGTGATAATATGCGTTTTTTCTCACAAAAAATAGCTGTCAATACAACTTCAAAATTGCTTCGAAATGCATTGTTGGAAGAAGTGAAAAAACAAGGCGAATTAAAAATCGATACGACAATTCGTGTTACATTTTAAATTAATCAGCTTTAGTTCATAAATAATAGTTAATTTCAAACTTATGAAAAGAAGATCATTTGTAAAGAAAAGTGCAATTGTCACAGGCGGTTTATTCCTTACAGGAAATGCCTTTTCTCAATCCACTTTCTTTAAAAAGAAAAAAACTAAAATCACCATTTTACACACAAATGATACGCATTCTAACATTGAACCTTTACCTGCGAATCATAGTAAATTCCCAAATATGGGAGGCATTTCAAAACGATTTGAAGTTATCAAAGCCATCCGCCAACAAGAGGAACATGTGTTATTGTTAGATGCTGGAGATGTATTCCAAGGTACACCGTATTTTAATAAGTACAAAGGAACGTTGGAGATGAAATTAATGTCAGAATTAGGATACGATGCCGCAACAATGGGTAACCACGATTTTGACACAGGTTTAGAAGGTTTTTTCATGGCAAGTGAACATGCAAAATTTCCTTTTTTATGTGCCAATTATGATTTTTCTCAGACGGTTTTAAAAGATAAAACAAAACCATATTCAATCTTCAAAAAAGGCAATCATACGATAGGTGTTTTTGGTATTGGAATCGAATTAGAAGGATTAGTTCCAGCATCAAAATTTGAAAAAACGAGATATCAAGATCCAATAAAAGTTGCCAATGAGGTTGCTGCCAAATTAAAACAAGCAGGTTGTTCAATCGTGATTTGTTTGTCGCACCTTGGTTTTGAATACCAAACGGATAAAGTTTCTGATAAAATATTAGCAGCTAACACTTCGAATATAGATCTGATTTTAGGAGGCCATACGCATACATTCTTAGAAAAACCAATTGAAGTTACGAATGTAGAAGGGAATCCAGTTTTGATTAATCAAGTAGGTTGGGGTGGACTTCATTTAGGACGAATAGATGTAGAAATCACAAGTGAACGATCGATCTTCACAAAACAAAAACATGTAAAAGTTGTGTAAACGAATAAGCATAAAAAAAGTCCTAGTTAAACGCTAGGACTTTTTTAATAGCATATAATTTGATTACAAATGAATCACTTCACCATAAGCAGCAGCAGCAGCTTCCATAATTGCTTCTGACATGGTAGGGTGTGGGTGAACCGTTTTGATTAATTCCTCACCTGTCGTTTCTAATTTACGAATAGCAACGATTTCTGCAATCATTTCAGTTACGTTAGCACCAATCATGTGCGCACCTAATAATTCACCGTATTTCGCATCAAAAATCAATTTAACGAATCCGTCTTTTGCTCCTGAAGCACTAGCTTTACCTGAAGCTGAGAATGGGAATTTACCGATTTTAATATCTTTACCAGCTTCTTTAGCTGCTTTTTCTGTCATACCAACAGATGCAACTTCTGGAGAACAATACGTACAACCTGGGATATTTCCATAATCTAATGGAGCAGGGTGGTGACCCGCAATTTTCTCCACACAGATAATTCCTTCAGCAGAAGCAACGTGTGCTAAAGCAGCAGTAGGAATCACATCTCCAATTGCATAATATCCTGGGATATTTGTTTGGTAGAAATCGTTTACTAAAATACGACCTTTGTCAACAACGATTCCTAAATCTTCTAATCCTAAATTTTCAATATTTGCAGCAATACCAACAGCTGAAAGGACAATGTCACATTCGATTTTTTCTTCTCCTTTTGCCGTTTTAACGGTAACAACACATCCTTTACCTTTTGTATCAACAGATTCAACAGATGCATTTGTCATTACATTGATTCCCATTTTTTTGAATGATTTTTCTAATTGCTTAGAAACTTCTTCATCTTCAATCGGAACAATATTTGGTAAATATTCAACGACAGTAATTTCTGTACCTATAGCATTGTATAAATAAGCAAATTCAACACCGATAGCTCCAGAACCAACTACCACCATTTTCTTTGGTTGTGTTTTTAAGGTCATTGCTTGGCGATACCCTAAGATTTTTTCACCATCTTGTGGTAAATTTGGTAACTCACGTGAACGAGCTCCTGTTGCAATGATAACACCTTTGTCTGCAGTGTATTCTGTTACAGTTCCATCTTCAGCAGTTACAGCTACTTTTTTACCAGCTTTAACAACACCGTTTCCTTTAAGTACATCAATTTTATTTTTTTTCATTAAAAATTGAATACCGTTACTCATTCCGCTAGCAACACCACGACTACGATCAATCATTGCATTGAAATCTACACTAGCTTCTTTTACGTTTATTCCGTATTCACTTGCATGCGTTAAGTATTCAAATACATTGGCGCTTTTAATCAACGCTTTTGTAGGAATACATCCCCAATTTAAACAAACTCCACCCAATGATTCACGCTCAACAACCGCAGTTTTTAAGCCTAATTGAGATGCGCGAATGGCAGTTACATAGCCTCCAGGTCCGCTTCCAATAACAATAATATCGTAGTTCATATTTTTAACACTAAAAATTAATGCACAAATTTAAGGATAAATTATGTGATACCCAACAACCATCTAAGAAAGGAAATTATAGGCACAAAAAAACGCTCTCCAAGAATGAAGAGCGTTTCATTATTTATCTTTTAATTAGTCTTCTGTTACTGCAACGCTAACTTGTTTTTTCGAAAAACGTGCCTTGATGCGATCCACAATGTAATACATCATTGGAACTACGATAATTGTTAAGAACATTGAACTGGTTAATCCACCAATTAATACCCAAGCCAAACCATTTTTCCATTCTGCACCCGATCCGGTTGCTGTTGCAATTGGAATCATACCAATAACCATAGCAATCGTTGTCATTAAAATTGGACGCATTCGTTCTCTCACTGCCTCAAGTAAAGCTGTATAGGTTGATTTTCCTTCGGCTTTTAAGTGATTGGTGAAATCGACAATTAATATCGCATTCTTGGCCACTAATCCAAGTAACATTAACATTCCTAACATCGTGAAAATACCCATACTTGAAGATGTTAAATTCAATGCAAGGATGGCTCCAATTAATGATACAAGGATGGAGAAAAGAACGACAAATGGATAGACAAAATTGTCATATAAGGCAACCATAA
This sequence comes from Crocinitomicaceae bacterium, assembly GCA_017984635.1. GTDB lineage: Bacteria > Bacteroidota > Bacteroidia > Flavobacteriales_D > Crocinitomicaceae > M0103. The sequence continues at coordinate 42,677 of JAGNZC010000008.1, read as the reverse complement.
TCAAGTAAACCAAGATCAATCCAATTCCCATAGCAGTTCCAAGTGCGCCAAATGATTCTTTTTGACGTTTCACTTCCCCACCCCAAGTCATGCGTACATTTTTATCTAATGGTTTTTCTGATAAGTATTTTTCGATACTTGCTGAAACAGTTCCAGATGCTGTACCCAATACATACGAACGAATTGTCGTTGAACTAATTCTGTTTTTACGCTCCAAAGAACCGTTTCCATTTTCAACTGATACAGTAGCAATTTCACTCAAACGAACTTGTTTTCCGTCATTCGCTGTAAACGTAATCGAATTGATGTTGTCTACATTTTTGCGGTCAAATTTGTCCATCATAACACGAATGTCATATTCTTGCCCTTTTTCATCGTATTGTGCATCGTCATTTCCAGTTAATGCATTTTGAAGTTGCATACCTACAGCAGCAATTGGTACGCCTAATTGCCCCATTTTTTCACGGTCTAATTCGATTCGAACTTCCGGGGTAATATCGTCTGTAGAAATCGTTGGATCTTTTGCTCCTTTCATTGCTAAAATAGCAGCTTTCAATCGTCTAGCTTCACGAATTAATAGATCATGATCATCAGATGACAAGAAAATTTCAATTGGTGCTTCTTCAGATTCAACCATTCCGATATTCAATGCTTTTACTTCAATACCTGAATATTTATCTTCAATTTTCTTGCGAATTGCATTCATGTATTTAATTGTAGGGAATTTTTTCTGCATTCCCGGTTTCATTTTTACCGTTAATTCTGATTTGTTTTCAGCACCAAATGATGCAGCTCCCATACCTGAACTTGGTCCACCAACATTTGCAAATACAATATCAACAATGTCTTTTTGAGCTAAAATCATTTGTTCAATTTCATACGTAGTAGCATTGTTTTCTTCAAAAGTTGTACTCTTATCGTATTTCAATTTAATCATGAATTTACCTTGGTCACCTTGCGCAACGAACTCTTGTCCCACAATACCTAAGCCCATTGTAGCAAAACTTGCGATAAATATGGCAATGATTGAAATTCCAGTAATGATTTTATGACGTAACGACCAACCTACTAATTTTACATATTGATCTGTAAAGATGGAGATACGACGTTCAAACCACATTAAAAATGCTTGGAATGGATTTTTTGGATTCAATTTCACTTCTTTTGCAAAACGAGATGCCAACCATGGTGTAAGTGTGAAACAAACAAACAAAGACATCAACGTTGATACTACTACAACAATAGAGAATTGGTGTAAGATATCAGAAATTGTTCCTTCGATAAATACAACTGGAGAGAATACTACAACATCCACCAATGTAATTGCTAATGCTGTAAATCCAATTTCATTACGTCCGTCTAAAGCTGCTTGGCGACGTTTTTTACCCATTTGTAAGTGACGATAAATATTTTCAAGTACCACAATCGAGTCATCTACCAAGATTCCAATCACCAATGACATCGCTAAAAGTGTCATTAAGTTCAAGGTATATCCTAACAAATACATCGCAACAAACGTTGAAATCAACGAAGCAGGAATTGAAATTAAGACGATAAAGGCATTTCGTAAACTGTGTAAGAAAAGCATCATTACAACTGCTACAAGTAATACAGCTAACTCTAAATCATGAATTACGGCATCTACAGATTCGATTGTTGGAATAGAAGTATCAGTTGCAATTGTGAAGTGAACACCTTCCGAAGCGTATTTTTCTTCAATTTCTTTAAATCGTTTTTTAGTTGCTTTCGACATGTCAACAGCATTCGCATCGCTTTGTTTTTTGATACGCAAACCAACTCCATTTTCTCCGTTAAATCGACTGACAGTGATTTGATCTTTTGATCCATCTACAACATCTGCCACGTCACTCAAACGAATAGGAGAGTTGCCATTTGTCGTTAATATTAAATTTTCTAAATCAGCAACTGTTTTGTATTTTCCAGCCAAACGAACGGTCATTTGTTCTTCCGTACTTTTAAGTTTTCCAGTTGGGAATTCAACGTTAGCAGCAGCAATTGATTGATTGATTGCAGCCAATGAAAGACCATACAATTTCATCTTGTCTTTATCGACATTGACACGCAATTCACGTTTTTCACCACCGATTACTTGAACTTCAGCAACACCTTTTGTTTGTTTAATTTGCGGTAAAATCTGATCGTCCAATAGCTCCATGAAATCACGATCACTCATGTTTTTAGCAACAGCACTTACTTGCAATACTGGAGAAGCATTGGGTTCAATTTTAGCTAAAACTGGTGTTTGCGCTCCTTCTGGTAATGCGTTTTGCATGTTGTTTACTTTTCGCTGAGCATCTTCTAAAACTTTGTCAATATTGGCAGAAGCTTTAAATTCTAACAACATTACAGATGCATTATCCAACGAAAAAGCTGTTACTTCAGAAATGTTTTCTAAGCCACTTAAGGCATCTTCTAATGGTTTTGAAACTTGACTTTCTACTGTTGCAGGAGATGCACCTGGGTAAGTTGTTGTAACCGTTAAGATGGGCGGTGAAAAATCAGGTAATAATTCATAACTCAATTGGTTGTATGAAATTAACCCGCCACCAATCAAAATCGTAAAAATAACGATGATGAAAGACGGACGTTTAATCGATAATTCTGTTAAAGTCATGGTCCTTATTTTTTAATTTTTACGTTTGATTGATCTTGAATATTTACTTGACCTTTTGTAATGATTTGATCAGTTGCTTGCAAACCTTCGATTACTTCAATGAATTCACCATCTGATGTTCCAGCGTTGAAAGAAATTAACATAGCTTTCCCACCTCTAATCACATAAACTTGTGGGTTTTTAGAAGAACCAACCAAAGCCTTACGAGGAATGGCTAATGCAGTAACACTTTCATTATTGTTCAATGAAACAGATCCATACATTCCAGCCATAATTTCTTGTTTCGCATTTGGAATAGAGATTTGAACTTTGAAATTATGTGATTTATCAGCCTGAACACTGATGTTTGAGACTTTCCCTTTGAATGTTTTTCCACTGTAAATATCAGCTGCAACTTCTACTGCTTGGTTCATTTTGAATTTCAAAATGTCGCGTTCAGGAACACTAACTGTTAATTTTAAAGAAGAGATATCAGTAATCTCAACTACTGGAGATCCGCTACCTATAACAGAACCTAAATCAATCATTCGTTTAGTTACAACTCCTGAAAAAGGCGCTTTTATTGTTGTGTTTTTCAATTGTTTTTGAAGTTGTTTGCGTTGAATTTCAGCAGAACGAACACCTAATTTTGTTTTTTCTAATTGTACGCCTGAAACTGCATTTTCTTTTGCCAAATTATTGTAACGATTTTCATCATTTTTTTGTCCTTCAATAGAAACTTCTGCATTTTGTAATTGTAATTGCAATAATTCATCGTCTAATTTAGCAATCACTTGTCCTTTTGATACACGATCTCCTTCCTCAACAGAAAGTTGAATTACTTTTCCACCACCATCAGCACCAATCGTGTTTTGATGAATTGCTTCAAACGTTCCTAAGAATGAAAAAGCACTTTCAAACGTATGGTTTTTAGGAGATGTTGCTTCCACTAAAACAGCAGCTGTTGTATCGTGAATGTATATTTTTTTATCGACAACTTCTTTGTTAGCTTTTAATTTTAAAGCGATTAAAGCGATGATTGCTATGGCTGTTAATCCGATTATAATTCCTTTTTTCATGTTTTTATTTTTATACTTTTTGATGATTAGTTGATTTTCCCGATTGATTTTAAGTAATCTAATTCTGCTTGTCTTAATTTGATGTATGCAGCTACCAAATTGGTTTGTTGTTGTTGCAAAGCATTATCAGCTGTAATTAAATCGTTTGAACTTACCGTTCCTTGGCTGTATTGTAAATTTGTTTGATTGTATACTTTTTCAGCCAATTTCAATTGTTCTTTAGCTACTTCGAGTGCATTTGATTGAACAGAAATTTGTTTCTTGGCAAATTCACTCGCCATGGAAAGTTGTAATTTTGATTGATCAAATTGGTTGGCTAATTTCTCAGCATTCAATGCATTTTCTTTTTGTTTGTAATGTTTTTCAAGACCATCAAACAATGTCCAGTCCACTTTTAAACCAACTACAGCTCCATTAATTCCTTTTCGGTAATTGTCCTCAGGTTTTATATTGTACATATAAGAGTATGCTCCATAAACAGAAATATTTGGCAAATAAGACATATACGTTCCTTTACGTTCTGCTTTGTTCATGCGTTGCTGTGCTTCAATCAAATCTAGTTCTATGTAATTGATTGTAGATTTGTCAATTAATAACGATTTTTCGTTCATTGCATCATCCGCAACTGAAATGGAAGCAGTGTTGTCTAATCCTATTAAAATTTTCAATAAAGTTTCCAACTGGTATTTAGTTGCTTTTAATGATTCTAATGAATTGTCTAATGTTAACTTGTTAATGGTTAATTTATCCACTTCTGTTTGAATCATTAATTCTTGTTTGACCATTGCAGTCATGTTACTTATCAATTTCAACATGTTGCTTCGGTTGCTTTCAACAAATTCTAGTTGTTTATTCAATGCTTGTAAATTGTAGAATGTACTTGCAACTTGATGTTTGATTGTTTGCTCTGTCATACGTTGTTGCAGCTCAACGATTTCATTATTGATTTTTAAAGCCGTTAAACCATATTCAACTTGCGGATTAAACAATAATTGATTCAACTGTAAATTATTGGAAAGGGCATAAGGCACACCAAATTGAACGGTTGTGTATGTTCCTGGAGGACCACCAACAATTGCAGCAGGTACAACTTGACCCGGAATTACAGCATTGTACTTGTAGTCACCGCTATAATACAAATGAGGGTAACGTGCAGATAAGTAACCGTCGCGTTGTCTTTTGTTGATTACAACATCCAATTTAGCATTTCGAATGGATAAATTGGCTGTGTCAGCCATTTTTAAACACGTTGCTAAATCAAGCTTTTGGGCATTGATGGCAGCGGTTGTAAAAAAAACAGCTAAAGATAAAATTGAAATTTTCATTCTTACTTATTTGTATTATTGATAAAAAAATAATCTAATAACATATCTGTGATATATTGCTCGTGATCTTCTAAATTTTGTGAATAATTTTCTTTGTTGATGTCTAATAGTTGACACATTAAATTTCTAGCCATAAAAGGGAATTGGCAATTTGACATAATTAACGTGATGATTCCAACTAATGAAATCTCGCGCATAGTTCCATCTTTTTGAGCTTGCATCATTTCTTCAAAAATTCCTGTTTCTGAAATTTTTGTCATGATTACTTTCGTGTCTAAAACGAATCCGTCTTCTCGGTTCATTTCGTTTAAAATAAAAAAAGGAATTTCGGGATGTTTCTTTAAAAAAGCGTATTCATTTTTAATAAAAATGCGCATTTTCTCTTTTAAGGGTAAATCTGAACCAAATTCAGCAATCATGGTTGAAAGCGATTCTTCCATGACAGATTGAAAAATTTGTTCAAATAACTTGCCTTTTGAACGGAAATAATAGTTTACAAGGGCAACATTTTCTCCAGCTGCATTTGCAATTTCTCTAGATGAACAGCCTGAAAAGCCCTTCAAAAGGAAAACATTTTTAGCAGCTTCTTTAATCTTTGCTGCAGTGGATAAATCTCGTTTCATTTTTATTTTTCGGTGTGCAAAGTTAAACAATCAATTTAAACAGTTGTTTAAAACAATTGCATAAAAATGTTAAAAAACAAGAAATTAAAATTAAAACAATGATTTAAAGTGTGTTACATAGCAACGTTGTGTTCTCTTAATGCTTCGTTTAAAGATGTTTTTAAGTCGGTTGATGCTTTTCGTTGTCCAATAATTAATGCGCAAGGAACTTGGAAATCACCAGCTGGAAAAGTTTTTGTGTATGAACCTGGAATAACAACACTTCTTTCAGGAACATAACCTCTTAATTCTAAAGGTTCTAAACCTGTAACGTCAATTATTTTTGTAGATTTTGTTAACACCACATTTGCTCCTAAAACGGCTTGTTTACCAACACGAACTCCTTCAACAACAATACAGCGTGAACCGATAAATGCATCGTCTTCAATGATGACAGGTGCTGCCTGTAAAGGTTCTAAAACACCACCAATTCCAACGCCACCACTTAAATGTACGTTTTTACCTATTTGAGCGCAAGATCCAACAGTTGCCCATGTATCGACCATTGTTCCAGCATCCACATATGCGCCAATATTCACATAAGAAGGCATTAATATCACACCTGAAGAAATATAAGCTCCATATCTTGCAACAGCTGGTGGAACCACACGCACTCCTAACGCTTCATAATTTGATTTTAAAGCCATTTTGTCGTGGAATTCAAATGGTCCAACTTCAATGGTTTCCATTTTTCGAATAGGGAAATAGAGAATAACTGCTTTCTTAACCCATTCATTTATTTGCCATTCACCGCTAGCAGTTGGTTCAGCAACTCTCAAACGACCTTTGTCAATTTCTTCAATTACATGTTCAATTGCTTGAATTGTTGTTGTTTCGTTTAATAAGGAACGATTTTCCCATGCTGCTTCGATGATTGCTCTCATATCTTTTGATGATTTTTTGCAAATATATGCTTTTTTAGTCCAAAAACACTTCTATTTACAGGAGTATTTTAACTTTGTAATATGGGAAAAATACTAGCAATTGATTTTGGATTAAAGAGAACTGGAATAGCAATTACAGATGCATCCAATATTATTGCATCACCTTTAACAACCGTTGATTCAATTCAATTAATGACATTTTTAATTGACATAGTGAAAAAAGAAAATGTAACAACAATTGTGATGGGAGATCCTAAACGCTTGAACAATGAAGCTACACACATTACAGAAAATGTATACTTATTAAAAGAAGCGTTAGAAAAACAATTTCCGTCGGTTAAAATTGAACTGATGGATGAACGATTTACATCCAAAATGGCTTTACAAAGTATGATTGATGGAGGAATGAAGAAAAAACAACGTCAAGAAAAAGGAATGATTGATCAAATTAGCGCAGCTATAATTTTGCAATCGTACTTGGCTCAATTTTAAGAAATTAGTCTTCTTTGATAGTTTTAAAAGTGAAAAATCGTTGTGTTAAGTAGCTAAAAATCACAATTATTATTGTTGTAACGATTTGACTTAACATAGCATACCAATGAAAATATTCTACAAAAAGTTTCAAAAGAAAATAATTTAATATGGTACTCAAAATGACAAAAGTCATGTGTCGCACAAACTGAGTTTTCCATGGTAGGTTGCTTTCATGCCAAACAACATAACGACTTAATAAAAATCCGATTGGAAATGTAATTACAAAAGAAATGAAAAATGCACCAATATGCGGTTTGAATTCAATGAAACCAAGGTTGAAATTTTCTTCTTTGAGTATGGTGTGAAAAGAATAGTAGTACAAAACCAATGCAAGTAACGTATTTCCTCCACCGCACGCCAAATAATGAAACGTTCGCTTGTTCATGAAACGCTTAAATAAGGGGTAGAAAATATCTAGAAAATTGACAATAAATTGGTACATGTTAACAAAATAGCTGTTACAAATATACTTTTTTAAATGAAACTGCTGTTAAAAACCAATTTTTGGTGAGTAATAAAGTGCAATTTATTCTATTAAACTATTAATTTTGTAAAAAACAAATAAGTATGATTTTACCCATTGTAGCATATGGTGATCCTGTTTTGAAAAAAGAAGCAGATGAAATTACAAAAGATTATCCTGATCTTCAGGTTTTAATCGATAACATGTTTGAAACGATGTATGCTGCTCAAGGTGTTGGCTTGGCGGCTCCTCAAATTGGCAAATCAATTCGTTTATTTGTGATCGATGGAAGTCCGTTTGCGGAGGACGAAGAAGACGAAGAAGAAATTGAACCAGATCCACGAGCTGTTGGAATGGAAGGATTTAAAAAAGTCTTTATTAATCCAATTATTGAAGAAGAGAGTGGGGAAGAATGGGGTTTTCAAGAAGGATGTTTGTCTATTCCAAAAATCCGTGAAGAAGTATACCGCAATGAAAAAATCAACGTCACTTATTTGGACGAAAATTTCAAAAAGCATTCGGAATCTTTTGAAGGATATGCTGCTCGAATCATACAGCATGAATACGATCACATTGAAGGAATTTTATTTACCGATCATTTATCGCCATTAAAAAGAAAATTACTGACCAAAAGATTACAGAATATTTCAAAAGGCGAGGTGAAAGTAGATTACAAAATGAAATTTCCAGCAAAGAAAAAAGGTAGATAATTAAATAGATAAAAGATGAGATTAAAAAAATACGTAATTTTTTCATTTGTAGCATTTGTCGGTTTTGCGTGTTCAACTTCTTCAATTGATGAAAAAGCCAAGCCGAGTAAAACAGAATTAAAAGCTAAAATCAAAGAAATGGAAGATTCTTTGACACAGTTACAAGCTATCTTATCGAATACAAAACAAATTCCAAATCTTACCCATTTTGAATTGATTAATCGTTTGTTAGATTTTTACCATTTTTATCCAGAAGATCCAATTTCAGCAGAATATTTAGATAAAGTGCATATGAAATATTCAGGTTTAAATATTTACGATCAAGCGGTGAAGTACGCGGATACATTATTAAAAAAATATCCATCCTATAAAAACAGAGCATTGGTTTTAGAAAGCCAAGGAAGTTCGTACGATGTTTTTCCAGCAATTAGAGATACATCAAGAGTGCGTTACTATTACAGCATTTTATTGAAAGAAAATCCTCGTATGAATGCTGAAAAGCGTAAAGGGATACAAGAGCGTTTGCAGCACTTGAATATGACTTTTGATCAATACATTGATTTTAAAATGAAAGATTTCGCTGTGAAATAATGCTGTTAACAGAGTGTTAAAAATTGATTCTAATAAAAATGTAAGTGTATATTTGAATTGTTAGAATTTATAACTTAAAAATAGAAAAATGAAAAAAGTAGTATTCTCTTTATTGTTTATGTTTGTTGCGGTAGCAATGAATTCAGCAAATGCACAAGTTGAAAGCGGTGCAAAAATTGATTTTGTAAAAGAAACACATGATTACGGTACAATTAAATATGGTGCTGACGGATCATGTACATTTGAATTTAAAAACATTGGAAACGCGCCATTGATTATTTCAAATGCTAAAGGTTCATGTGGTTGTACAGTTCCTTCTTGGCCGAAAGAGCCAATCGCTCCAGGAGCTAAAGGTTCAATTAAAGTGCAATACGATACAAAAAGACCTGGTCCAATTAATAAAAGTGTAACAATTACTTCAAACGCTGTAAATGGTGGTGAAGGAACAGTTATTCGAATCAAAGGTAATGTTTTACCAGCTCCAGAAGGAAGCGCTCCTGTTAACAATTCAGGTGCTCCAACTAATAATTAATCAATGCGTTTAACGCTTTTAATTATATTTTTAAATTCCGCTTTTTGCTTTACGCAGAAAGCGGAATTTTTTTGTTCAAATCGTACCTATAAATTTCCAGTTACAAAAGAAGGTGCAATTATTCAACATACTTACAAAGTCTATAACAAGGGTAAAGCTCCATTTCAATTATTGAATTACGATGTAGAATGCTCATGTACATCCGTTGATATTGAAAAGGAACAACTCCAACCAGGTGATTCATCTTTTATTACTGTTACTTTTAATACAGAAGGACGCGTATTTTACCAAGACCGTGTTGTCAAGTTGTTTACTTCAATTCGCAAGAAGCCTTATTTGTTGCGCTTCAAAGTAAAGGTAATTCCTAAACCATCGTAATATACATTACTCTACTGCAGTACAAAATACCCAATAGTAAGTGTAAGGACTATTTTCATTTTTTATAAATCCGATTCCAACTTTTGTGGCAGATGCATTCAACATGTTTTTATGGTGACCTTCGCTGTGAAACCATTGTTGGTAAGCACCTTCTGCAGTTTCACTTCCACCTGCAATGTTTTCGGTATTGGCAAATCCTTTGTAGAAAAGGCCAATACGTTCAAAAGTACCTAGAGCCTTTGTCATTTTGTTGTTTTTAACATTATGAGTGTTGTGGTCAAAATAACCTTGTTCAGCTAAATCAGAAGCGTGATAACGTGCTGCTCGACATAAATCTGGATCAATTGTTAAAGGTTTTAATCCTTTCTTTTTTCGTTCTGCATTTACATACGCAATGAGTTCAATTTCTTGTTTTACATTTGCTGAAGGTATATTTTCAATGCCAGATGGATTCTCATTAAAATTAAGTGTCATTCCAGTTTTTAGCGTCGTTTTTACAGTTGAATTCAAGGGTTCATTTGTTGGTTTTACAACTTCTTCATCTTGTTCTTCTATAATAGTTGCTTGTTTTTTGAATGGTTGTTCAATTTCAAACGTTGGATTTAGTTTCTTCATTTTAGAAATAATCAGCTTTGTTTTCGCTGGACTTTTTGCTTGTAAATGAATTAAAAACGCTTTAGTTGCCTCTTCAACCTCTGCTTTTTTTGATTCCCAACTGATTTTTTGTTCAAATTCATCATTGGCCAATTGCTCAAATTTTACTCCAAAAGACAAGGCATTAGACAAATGAGTCGTTCTGTTTAATAGACTGTTGTTTGTGTTTTCAACAAATTCAAGCTCATTGTTTAACTTGAAATAATAAGGAGCTGCAATTGCTTTATTACGATGAATGTAGTTGTTCGCTAATGCAATTCCTTTTTTGGGATCTTTTGTAAATGCTTTTTCAAGTTTAGCATATACATGTGTTTCACTGGAGAAAATAACAGGAAAATAGATGGTTAAAAGTGCAAGGTTCATAGCGCGAAATTTTAAAGTTTCATGTAGAACGCAATCTTACAAAAAAGTAACAAGAATTATTTCATTCGCTTCAATTACGCAATAATTCCTCGTAATTCGATTAGCTCAGCCGCCTTTGCTTTATTTCCAATTTGTTCGTACCCAGCAATTAAATTTGTAAGCATTCGTTTAATTATTGTTGAGTTTGAACAAGGTTCAAAAAAGGAACGAAATGGTTTCTGCTGAATATCTGATAAAAATTTATGAATCGCATTTTCATCAATTAATGTTCCTTTGGAAAAAGCATTGATGTAAAACAGAACACCGTAATCGTTTTTTTTCTCTAAACTAAAACTTGAACCATATTCATCCATGTATGCTAAGATAAAATGATTAGGTAAGTTTACACCGAATACAGGAATGTTTAATGCTTGAGCAACCACTGAATAAATAAGCGATAGACTTAATGGATTTCCAGAATGACTTTCAAAAACTGCATTAATATATGAGTTTAAAGGGGAGTTGTAATTTTCTGTATCACCTTTGAACCCGTGGAACTCAAAAAATACTGTATTTAATACTTTGATTTTCTCAAATGCAGTTTGTCGGTTGTTTAATTCAATCCAACAATCGTTGATGATTTTATCTATTTCTTTGTAAATAATACTTTCATCAAAATTTGGGTATTGATATTTTGCAACAATAATTGCTCCTTCAATTAAATCCTTTTCTTCTGAATTAGCCCAATGCTCAAACCTGTTTTTTAAAGCTTCAAACTGAATTTCATGAATAATTTGTTCAATTCGAGATTGGAAAATCAAATCACTTTCAAGGATGTCGTAGGAGTTTTCTAAAAATGGAATGGCATACGTTCCAAAAGTCAACAACTGATCGCGAACATGTTCGAATATTTGTTCGTCGGGATCGTCAACCAAACGTATTAATGCATTTATTGAAGTGTTTTCTTCCATTTTCACAACAAAAATAGACTTGATTTCAGCAAGATTTTCGATGGTAGTGTATTCTTTATCAATGCTCAAGTGTTAATTAATCCTTTTTTTTAGGTAAAACGTAACCTTTGATTGTGTTTATCGTTAAAGAATATACGGATCAAATTTTAACATTTACAGGTTAATTTTTAAAGAAGAGGCTTTTTTTAGGCCTCTTTTTTTATTTTTTAGTATTTTGGTCTTGTTTTATGATCAATAAATTGTATTCTAATGAAAATTATTAGTGGATTGTTAATTGTTTGGGTGTTGTTTGCTTGTTCGTTAATGAAAGATAAAACAATTAATACAGTTGAAGTGAAAGATGTAGTTAATAATGTATTTGTTTCTGGTAAAGTTATGATGAATGATGGTTGTTCTGTTGTTATTCGTGTGGAAGAAGAAGGTGCAATTAAAAAATATTATCCTATTAATTTATCGGAAGAATTCAAAAAAGAGGGAACAAAAATTCACTTTCTATTTCATTTAAGTCGTGCAATGCAGCCGGAAGGTTGTAAAGTAAATGCTGTTATTGTAGTTGATGAAATAGAGTTGTTGAAATAATCTTTAGTGATTTTCCATAATAAAATCTGCTACAAAATACGCTAATAATTTACCTACAACTTTTTCTTCTAATTCGTTGTTAGGAGCTCCTTCAGGCAAGTGTAAATAAACGCAGTTTTTATGTTTCGCAAAGGTTTTAATGTATTTTCTCGCAGCCATAGAATTGAATCCAGAAGGTGTGAATGCAGAACTAGGTGTAAAAGCAATTGCATCAAGATCTAGTTCAAGTCCAAATTTGCAGTTTTCTGGAATTGCGAGAAGCGTGTTTTGTATATCTACGTCAAACTGAGCATCGTTTAAAATGTAATCTTCAAAAAAAGTAAAATTAAAGTTGTTTTTTTCTAAATAGCTATAAATGAATTCGCTGTTGTAATTTTTGTGTAGTCCAAAAACTGTGTATTGATCTATGAAGCCATGTTCTTTTGCATAAGAGAATGAATTGCCACTGTGTCGACCTTCTAAAGCTCTACAGTCAGCATGTGGATCTAAATTAAAAACGTGTATTGCTTGATTGAAGGATTCAGAAATTGCTTTTATGATGGGGTAAGCGTTGTTGTGTCCGCCTCCAATAACAATCGGAATATATCCTTTAATTACATAAGGTTTTACTATTTCTTCTACTAAAGTATCTAATTCTGAAATTACAGTTGACGCTTCTTTTTGAGAATAAAAGGATGAGGTTTGTTTAATAGCGCCTAGCAATAAGATTTCTTCTCCAGAAAGAAAGCGGTTAGATTGCATATTTAAAAAACGTTTTAAAAATGCTTGGAATCCATTTTGAGCACCTATTTGACCAAAGTTCGACTGAGGGCCTGCACTTTCTTCAATACCTAATAAAACGTATTTTGTTTTGTTGTTTTTATATTGAAGTGCAATTTTTTCACCAATTTTTGTTTCCCCTTCTCGAATTGAGGTGAATTGTTGAATAGCGTCTTGGTTGAATGGTTGAAAGATGAAATTAGTCATTTTTATAAGTTTGAAGAAGTTGAGTAAAAGATTCAGGTGCTTTGAATGGTTTGTTAGTTGCTTTATTGATAAAAACTAATGTGGTTGCTGCGGTGCAAATTAATTTTTCTGCTTCGTTGTAAATAGAATACGTAAAAAATAATTTTGCCCCTTCGATTTTTAAGATGGTGGTTTCGATGGAAAGAAGGTCGTCGTATAATGCTGGAGCATTGTAGTGAATTGAAAAATCTAAAACGGGTAACATAATTCCATTGTCTTCTAGTGATTTATAACTCAAACCTAAAGAGCGCAATGCTTCAACGCGACCAACTTCAAAATATTGGGCATAATTACCGTAATAGCAGTAGCCCATTTGGTCTGTTTCGCCATATCGAACTCGAAGTTGTATGGTGTTTTGGAAGTGATAATTCATTTTTCAACAATTTTATCTTCAAAAGTAGAAAATATCAGTTTAGAAATCATTTTATACTTAGTTTTTTCATTAAATTTACCAAAGTGTTAACAAACACAAAAAAAAGTAATTATTAATAGAATTGTATATTTTTTACTAGTTGCTTTGCTTTGAGTTGATTAGGTTGTATTGCTAACGAAATACTTAGGTGACAAGTAAAAAGTTTTAAAAAGTCAAGGCCTAAATGATTTTTTTTTTAACTTTTTTATGTAAATATTTGTACTTCCAAAAAATACTGAATGAAACTACGCTATTGAAAATCTATTGAAACTTGATAGAATAATATATTAAAATAAGTAAAAATGAGTAATCAACATGAAATTGTATGGGGTGCATGTGTGAAAGTTATCAAAGATAACATTTCTTTACAGGCATTTAAGACATGGTTCGAGCCAATAGTTCCAGTTCGTTTGGATGATAATGTTCTTACAATTCAAGTTCCTTCCCATTTTTTTTACGAATGGTTAGAAGAGAATTATATTACTTTATTGAAAAAGGTTGTTAAAAAAGAATTAGGTGCGGAAGGTACATTGGAGTATAGCATTGTGATGGAAAACAATTCTACTAATTCAACGCCTTATACGGTTAAATTGCCAGCATTAAATAAACGTTCATTGAAAAATGCACCTGTTACAATGCCGTTGAATATTAGTGAAAATCAAATTAGAAATCCATTTATCATACCAGGTTTAAAGAAAGTTCACGTAGATTCAAATTTGAATCCAATGTATTCTTTTGAAAACTTTATCGAGGGAGATTGCAACCGTTTAGCGAGAGCTTCTGGTTATGCCGTTGCAAACAAACCGGGGGGTACAGCTTTTAATCCATTATTGATCTATGGAGGAGTTGGTTTAGGGAAAACGCATTTATCACATGCAATTGGAATTTCCATTAAGAATCAATTTCCAAATAAAACGGTTTTATATGTAGGTTCAGAGAAGTTTGCGCACCAATTTATAGATGCAATCAAAAATGGAACAACAAATGATTTTATTCATTTTTATCAAATGATAGATGTTTTGATTTTAGATGATGTTCAATTTTTCTCTGGGAAAGAAAAAACGCAAGATGTATTCTTTCATATCTTCAATCATTTACACCAAAATGGGAAGCAAATTATCTTAACATCTGACAAACCACCTGTTGAAATGCAAGGAATGGAGCAACGTTTGTTGTCTCGTTTCAAATGGGGATTGTCTGCTGATTTAGCATCTCCGGATTTAGAAACCAGAATTGCAATTTTGGAGAAAAAAATGTACGGGAATGGTATTGAATTGCCGAGAGACGTTGTTGAATACTTAGCTTATTCTATCAATACAAATGTTCGTGAGATGGAAGGTGCTTTGAATACCTTATTGGCTCAAGCATCGTTGAATAAGAAAGCGATTACGTTAGAGTTGGCGAAACAAATGGTTGACAAGTTTGTGAAAAACACAGCTCGCGAGGTTTCTATTGAATACATTCAAAAAGTAGTGTGTGATTATTTTGACTTACCAATGGAAATGTTAAAGTCAAAAACACGTAAACGAGAAGTCGTACAAGCACGTCAAATTTCGATGTTCTTCTCTAAAAAGATGACAAAGTCCTCTTTAGCAAATATTGGAGCGCATTGTGGAGGGAAAGATCACGCAACAGTTCTTCATGCATGTAGAACGGTAACCAATTTATCCGAAACTGATAAACAATTCAGGGTTTATTTGGAAGATTTAGAAAAGAAATTAACGATACAATAAATAACAAAAGCCATTCAATTTGAGTGGCTTTTTTCACTTTTAAAAAATATGAAACCATCCATCATTTTAGGATCTTATTTTTTGTTAGTTGTAACTACAATTTCTCTTGTTGGTCACTATTTGAATCAAAATTTACTTGCTGAAAGTCACTTTTTGAATTGGGATGCAGCACATTATTTTTCAATAAGTCAAGGTGATTATTCAGGATTTAAAACCGCATTTTTCCCATCATTCCCAATGACATGGCGTTTTTTAGGTTTTACAATTTATGGAATCGTATTGTTTAATACTGTTGTTTATTTGGCTTCGTTTTATTGGATTTCAACTGTTTTTTCTTTTTCATTTTTGCAAAAATTAGTATTTTTAACTCTTCCAAGTTCTGTGTTTTATTTTTTACCCTATACAGAATCATTGTTTTTCTTATTTTCATCTATTGTTTTAATAGGATTGCATAAAAAGATAAAATATGCGGTTTTGATAGGTTTATTTTTGTGTGTGTTGTCTCGGCCTGTTTTTACAGTATTGGTTCCTGCATTGTGCATTACCTATTTATTTACAGAAACAAGTTGGAAACAAAAAGTCCTTCATTGTATACAGGTATTAGGAATGGCATTGTTAGGTTTTTTAACAGTTCTTTCGATTCAATATGCACATAATCATACCACTGAGAACTATTTAACTGTTCAACAAGGTTGGGGGAATTACTTACAAATCCCAAAATTACCCTTAACTTCTTGGGCAGGCGGCTTTAATGTTCGTTTGGATGGAATTGCTTTGTTGATGTCGATATTGGCTGGCTTATTTCTGATTTTGAAAATCAAAGTCAAAGGAGTCAAGATCAAACAGCTTCCGCCCGTATTTTTGTTATCAGTTTTGTATCTTGTTGGTATTGGCTTATTAGTTCTTTTGTTCCGAGGTGGTAGTTTATTTAGTCTAAATCGCTTTGTTTTTGCAACGCCATTTTTTCTGATTGTTTTTCAGTATTGGTTACGTTTTGATTTTCGACTATCTAAAAAACAATTAATTTTTATTGGACTAGGGATCTTTCTTTTTTGGCTATTATTTGGTTCGTATGTTCATATCCAGGTGATGTTGAAGTGTTTATTAGTCACACTTTATTTACTTTTGATTTTCATTGTAAAAACAACTAATAAGCAAGTGAACACTGTTTTGTATTTGTTGATTGGCTTGAATTTTATTTTTCAAATTATACTTTTTTATCGTTTTTTATCCAATATTTGGGTGGGTTAATTCATGGAAGAATTGAAGCATACATATCAAACAGTTCGTTCATTGTCAGAAGGAATCTACAAGGAAAAGGGGTCAAAATTTATTGGATATGTGGCACCATGTTATACGGAAGATGAAGCAAAGCAATTATTAGAACAATGGAGAAAAAATCATTTTCAAGCTCGACATGTTTGTTATGCTTATCGGTTTGGATTAGATGGTAAGATTGTTCGTTCAAACGATGATGGAGAACCCAATAATTCAGCAGGAATTCCTATTTTAGGACAAATACAATCATTTGCTTTAACCAATGTGTTGGTAGGAGTCGTTCGTTATTTTGGGGGAACAAAGTTAGGCGTTGGAGGTTTGGTTCAAGCCTATAAAACGGCAGCTAAAGAAGCAATTGAAGAAGCTGAGATTATTGTGGTCGAGGTTTTTGAATGGGTAGAAATTACATTTGAATATTCAGAATTACCACAAGTGATGCATTTGTTGAAGACACATAATGTTGAGCAGCGTCAACAAAATTTTGAATTAACATGTACATTAGTAGCATTACTTCCTTTGAATAATGCTGTATATATAAAAAATGAATTAGAAAAATTGAAGACCGTAAGTTATATCATAAAAGGAATTTATTAAATGCAATTATTAAAGAAATTAACAGAAATTAGAGGTGCTTCAGGGGATGAAAGTAGTGTTAAGGATTTTGTGATTTCCTATGTGAATCAGCATAAAGAACATTGGAAAACTGTTCCAACTATACTGGAAGGTGAACTTTTTCAAGATTGTGTACTATTGGTATTTGGAAAACCAAAGACAGCAATTTATGCTCACATGGATAGTATTGGTTTTACAGTTGGTTATGAGAAAGAACTGATTAAAATCGGAGGTCCTAGAATCATTGATGGAACTAGATTAGTTGGTGCTGATTCAATGGGCGAAATTGAAACTGAATTAATGGTTATCGAGCATGAAACAGGTGAACGAGAAATTCAGTACGTTTCAGATCGTATAATCGACCGAGGAACAAATTTAACTTTTCAGCCAAATTTCAGAGAAACGGATGTGTCTGTTCAATCGCCCTACTTAGACAATCGATTGGGTATGTGGAATGCTTTAAAAGTTGCTGAGACATTAGAAAATGGTGCGATTGTTTTTACTACGTATGAAGAACATGGCGGTAATTCGGTTTCTTATTGTGCAAAGTATTTATTAGATAATTTTGGCGTGCGTCAAGCATTAATTTCTGATATTACGTGGGTGACGAATGGCGTAATTCATGGAGGAGGCGTTGCGATATCAATGAGAGATAGTTGGATTCCTAGACGGGTTTACCTTAATCGTATCATCGAACTTGCACAACAATCCGGTATTCCTTATCAGTTAGAAGTTGAATCAGCTGGAGGAAGCGATGGAACGGCTTTGCAAAAGTCACATCTGCCAATTGATTGGTGTTTTATTGGAGCACCAGAAGATAATGTCCATACACCTGATGAAAAAGTGAACAAGTTAGATATTATCGCTATGGTAGAATTGTATCGTTATTTAATGGTACATTTATAACTAAAATATGCTGTATGGATAAAAATCAAACATGTCAATTATACAAGTATCAAAATGACTTTTATTTAGCGACAACAGATTCGCCAGCGTATTTTGCGCAAGAATTTCATTTAGATCAATTAGACCATGATTATATTTCTTGGTTAAATTTCCATGATTTAAAAGATCGAGATTCGGTCAGTAGATTGTGTCAAAATTTAGCGATAGATCCATTGACAATTGAGGATATATTTACCGAAAAAAGACGTCCAAAATTAGAAGAGTATAAAAATTATATGTTTTTTTCTGTTCGATCGGCATTGCCAAATAAAGAAGACACATCGATCTTGCATCAAGAACAAATTAGTTTTGTTTTAGGAATGAATTATTTAGTATCATTTCAAGAAAAAAGTTCGATGCATTTTGGTGATGTACGCGATCGAATTGAAAAAAAACGAGGTAAAATAAGATCGAAAGGTGCTGATTTTTTATTATTTAGAATGTTAGATGCTATTTTGGATAATTATTTCGAAGTTTTAGAAAGCAGTACTTTGTCTATTGAAGCATTAGAGCATAGGATTCAACATTCAAAAACAAGTAATGTTTTGAAAGTAATCGAAACAGAAAAAAGAAAGCTAATTGAATTGCGCAAAATAGTATTGCCTTTAAAAGATGTTACTTTTCAATTAGATAAATTAGATAATCCTTTTTTAGACGCATCTAATCAGCATCATTTTAGTGAGTTAAAAGAAAATTGTTACGAAGTTTTAGAAGAAATCGATGCCAATAAACAAATTTTGGATGGAATGGCTAATTTGTATTATGCAGTTCAAGGTCAACGAATGAACGAAATTATGAAAATACTTACGATTGTAAGTTCAATTTTTATTCCATTAACTTTTATCGTTGGTGTGTATGGTATGAATTTTAAATTTATGCCAGAATTGAATTATGAATATGGCTACTATACTGTTGTAGGTGTTCTATTTGCAATTGCATTTACTTTGTTATTTTATTTTTATAAAAAAGGATGGTTGAAAAAATGAATAAATTAATATCATTTTTTTGTTAATTTTGCACACCTAGTTATACTTAAATAAAATTTTTATAATTGTGTTGATTAATAAAACAACTTCTTACATAATTCTACTTTTAACGTTCCTTTTTATTTCATTGAATGGGTTTTCTCAGCATGTATTAAAAGGGCAAGTAAAAGAGTTTGGTAAAAATGAAACCATTCCTTTTTCAACCGTTCAATTAAAAAGAAATCGGAACCAAGTAATCACAGATGCTGATGGGGTTTTTAAATTGAAGTCAATCCATAAAACAGATACATTAAAAGTTTCATCACTTGGGTTTCGTGATACGTTAATATTTATTGATTTCAATACAACAACAGATATTATTGTCAATTTACAACCAGCTTATTTAACGAAAGAATTAAATACGATTACGGTATTGCCACCTAAGGAATTACCTTCAACGCGTTTATTTCGAAAAATAATTAAAAACAAAAAAAATAATTCAATTTATGAATTTGAAACCTGTTCATTTGATCAGTATTCAACTATAAATGTCGCGTTAAAAACGAAAGACCCAGAAAAAGGAGATACTGTTAAATCTACAAAATTAATTCAAGATGGACAAGAATATCCCTTATGTGTGATCGAAACAAATTCGAAAGTATATGTTCAGAAATCACCTACACTTTTATTAGAAGAAATGAGTGGTTATTCTGCAAAAGGAATTGACAGAGTAGATATTTCTGAATATTTGACAACCATCAATAAAAGTGTAAATGTTTACAAAAACACGTATGATTTGTTCAATGCTAGTATGTTAAGTCCTCTATCAGATAATGGTTTAGAGTCTTATCGATACTACATAGACGATACAATTAGAGTGGGACGTTTGGAACAATACAAAATGAGATTCAAACCTAAGAAAGCGAGTGAAATGGCGTTTGAAGGTTATTTTATTGTAGAAGATTCTAGTTTTGCAATCACAGAGTTTAAAGCAGGATTGTATACGGGGGCAAATATCAATTACATTCAAAATTTGGATTTTCATCAATTTTTTAAACGTGACAATAGTTCAAAATGGGTATTGGAAAAAGAAGAATTGGATTTAATCTTACAATTAACGGAAGGTGGCAATAAGAATAAATTAGTATTAAATAAACAGTCCTACAAAAAAGACTATGTATTAAATGTTCCGACACCAACTCATGTATTAAAATCAACCAAAAACACCTTGTTTACGGATGATGCCAAAAATAAATCAGAAGCATATTGGCAAGAGTTAAGAACATTGTATTTAGGAAATGAAAGTCAAAAAGTATATGCTTCCATAGATTCTTTTCAAAAAACGGTATTATACAAAAAAGTTCGTTTTTACACCTATTTGTTTGGTACAGGCCATATTAAATTTGGAAAAGTTGATGTGGGTGATTTATTTGATGCATTTTCTGTTTCTTATGTTGAAGGTCCTCGTTTTGGCTTGTCGATGAAAACAAATACAGATTTTTCAAAACAACTTCAATTAACATCTAGAGTATATTACGGAATAAAAGATGAACGTTTTAAATACAAAGGGACGATCAAATATATGATTCCATCGAGTCAACGAACAGTATTAAGTTTTGAAGAATTTTATGATTTATTCGCAATGGGTCAATCGTTTACATCTCAACGTTTAGGTGGATCTTTGAATACTTTGTTTCAAACAAAACGTCCAGATAAATTATTGTTTGTGCATTCTCAAAAGCTTCAGTTTGAACGTGATATTTTCAAAAACTCTATGTTTTCTGTTCTTTTAGCTCATACAAATTACAAGCCTGAAGGAAAAACAAAGTTTAAAGAGTACAATGATTCAATTGTACCTCAAGTAAAGCCTCAAGAATTAAATAATTTAACAACAACAGAGTTAACGTTAAAATACCGTTGGGCCAAAAATGAAGAATTTATCAATGGTCAATTTGAACGATTTTCAACAGGATCTAAATTCCCAATTATAACTGCTGAGGTTACAATGGCTAAAAAAGGAATATTAGGAAGTGAATTTGATTATTTAAAGTTGAAATTTGGGTACGAACACAGAAGAAATTTAGGTCGTTTAGGAAGAATTATTTACCGTGTAAATAGTGGTTTCATCGTTGGTAAGGTCCCTTTCCCGATTTTAGAAGTACATGAAGGAAATCAATCATTGTATTTAGTGAGATCATCATTTAATACCATGGACTTTTTTGAATTCATTTCAGATAGATATGTGTCTGCGGAGGTAGAGCAACACTGGGGTGGTTCTTTTTTAAATCGTTTTAAATGGAATCAAGATGCAAAACTGAGACTTGTTACAACTGCCAAAGTACTTTACGGCACGATAAGTAAAGAAAATAAAAATGTATTCCAATTACCCGAAAACACGCGTAAATTTGGAGATGTTCCATTTGTTGAAGCATCTTTTGGTGTAGAGAATATTTTTCAGGTGATGCGATTGGATGTCTTTGCTCGATTCACACATTTACCAGAAGGACAAAAAATCCCTTCTTTTACAGTTAGAGCGCGTTTTGATTTGTTCTTGTAATCTTCAAACTATTCTTTATAAATTATATTGACATAAAAAAAAGCGCTCTTTAAAGCGCTTTTTTTTATTGAATTGTATACGTATTATTTAGCCATTACTTTAGGAGCCGCGGCAACAATTGATTCATCCGTTTCAGCCGAGAATTTCTCAAAGTTTTTGACAAATTTTTCTGCTAAACTATTTGCTGTTGAATCGTATGCATTTTTATCAGCCCATGTAGCTCTTGGGTTTAATATTTCTGAAGGTACACCTTCACAAGATGTTGGCATTGCTAAATCGAATACGGGTAACGTTTCATAAGTAACATTGTCAAGTTTTCCTGTTAATGCCGCTGTAATCATAGCTCTTGTATAAGATAATTTCATTCGTGAACCAACACCATAAGAACCACCAGTCCAACCTGTATTGATTAACCAAACTTTAATGTCTGTTCCGTGTAATTTATCACCTAATAATTTAGCATATTTTGCTGGGTGAAGTGGAAGAAAAGCTGCTCCAAAACAAGCTGAGAAAGTTGTTGTAGGCTCTGTGATTCCAACTTCTGTACCTGCAACTTTTGCAGTATAACCAGACATGAAATGATACATTGCTTGTTCTTTCGTTAAACGAGAGATAGGAGGAATTACACCAAAAGCATCCGCTGTTAAAAAGAAAATGTTCTTAGGTGCGTTACCAATTGATGGCTCAGCGATATTATCAATGTAATTGATTGGGTAAGATACACGAGTGTTTTCAGTTATTGAACCATCTGTGTAATCAGGTTCTGACGATTCACCTTTGAAGCCAATGTTTTCTAAAATCGCACCAAATTTAATCGCATCATAGATTTGAGGTTCTTTTTCACGCGATAAATCAATTGTTTTAGCGTAACATCCACCTTCAAAATTGAAAACAGTTTTGTCTGCCCAACCGTGTTCATCATCTCCAATCAAACGTCTGTTTTCATCAGATGATAGGGTTGTTTTTCCTGTTCCTGATAGACCAAAGAAAACAGCAGTGTCGTGTTCTTCGTTACCAATATTTGCAGAGCAGTGCATTGATAGAACATTTTTTTCATGCGGTAAAATGTAATTTAAAACCGAGAAAATTCCTTTTTTAATTTCACCAGTATAACCCGTTCCACCAATTAAAATCATTTTTTTAGTGAAATTCAAAATCGCAAAATTGTGTTGGCGTGTACCATCGATTGCTGGATCAGCCATGAAACCTGGAGCACATACAATATGCCAATCTGGTAAAAAGGCAGAAATTTCATCTTCTGATGGACGTAAAAACATGTTGTAAGCAAACATATTCGACCAAGAAAATTCTGTTACTACACGAATATTTAATTTGAAATCTGCATCTGCACAAGCAAAAGCATCACGAACATATACATCTTTACCGTTCATATATGCTTTCATACGGTTGTACAAAGCATCAAATTTTTCAGGTGTAAATTTAATATTCACATCTCCCCACCAAACAGAATTTTCTGTTTTCTCATCACAAACTACAAAACGATCTTTAGGAGATCTTCCCGTAAATTCACCCGTTTCGATTGCTAAAGCACCTGTGTTTGTTAATACTCCTTGTCCGTTTAAGATAGTGTCTTCTACTAATTCAGCAGGGGACAAGTTCCAAAATTGATTTCCAAGGTGGTTTAATCCAATTGACTCATTTAGATCGGCATTTTTACCGTGTTTTCCAAATACGTTCATACATTTTAATTTGTAGCTTACGCTAAGTTTTGAGGTGCAAAATTAAAGGATTTTTTTGTGCTTTTTGGAATAAAAAAGAGAAAATTTCAAACAAAAAACGATGTGTTGTTGAAAACTAAAAGTATTGAAAACAAAGGATTTTAGACAAGCTTTTAGTGTCATTTTGACGCTTAGTCTATTCTGTAAGGTTTCACAGAAATATCAACTAATCATCTGCTGTTTTTGAATCAAAAAAACGTGCTTTTTTAGAATTAATTTAAATTACGGTTTTTAACTTTTCAAAGGCTAAATGTATGTTTTCTTGAATGATTTTTATCGAAACTTCTTGCATGTAACATGGTGCTGAAATAATATTTAACTGTTCATCAAATTCTATTTCATAGGTTGTTTTATCGTTTGTTCTAGCACCAGCATTTTGCAAGCCGTTCGAAAAATCTTCAATAGAGTAGGGTGAAGCTTGTTCACTTGAACCAATCGTTAACATAGGGTGTAGATCACTTCCTTCTAATGCTTTCGCAACTACAATAGGACTAACGCACAACGCAATAATTGGTTTCCCAATATTCACCATGTTTACGATCAATAATTTTATTTTGGGATGTATCGATCCAGTTGCACCTTCAAAAGCCCATTTTGTAAAGTTTTTAGCATTACCAAATCCTCCGGGTAAAACTAATGCATCTAAATCAGCTGGTATAATTGAAGAAATATCTTGAATGTTACCTCTTGCAATGCGAGCAGCTTCAACCAATATATTTCGTTCTTCCGGCATTGTTTCGCCTGTTAAATGATTAATGGTATGGAATTGATTTTCATTTAAAGCAATGCAAACTGCTTCAGCGCCCATTTGATCTATTTCTAACAAGGTCAATACTGCTTCTTGAATTTCAGCGCCATCGTAAACGCCACAACCTGAAAGTAGGACTCCAATTTTTTTCTTTTCCATGTGTAATTTTTTTTTAATTTTCTTTACAATATTGCAATGTTGTAAAGTTATATAATAGATTAATTTAAGGTTTTTCGTTTCGCTTCTAAACCAAATAATTCATCTCTCAAACGTGCAGCTTCTATAAAGTCTAACTCTTTTGCCGCTTTTTCCATTTGTTTACGGGTGAATTTGATTGATTTATCCAATTCATCAGCAGACATATAATTTAAAATAGGATCTGCTGCGATCGCTGTTGGATGATTGTTTTCATAAACCAAAGCACGTGTGGCTGGATCTCCATCTGCAACTTTGGTTGATTCCATTATTTTTTCTGTAGATTTATTTAATGCAGTTGGCACCATTCCGTTTTCTTCGTTGTAACAAATTTGTAAGGCTCTTCTGCGGGCTGTTTCATTGATTGTTTTCTGCATTGAATCCGTCATTTTATCGGCATACATTAGCACGGTTCCGTTTACATTTCGTGCGGCACGACCAACAGTTTGAACCAACGAGCGTTCATTTCTAAGGAAACCTTCTTTATCCGCATCAATAATGGCAACTAAAGAAACTTCCGGTAAATCTAGTCCTTCACGCAATAAGTTTACACCAATCAAAACGTCAAAGGTTCCTAAACGAAGCTGTCTAAGAATTTCAACACGTTCAATGGTGTCAATATCTGAGTGAATATAGCGACAAGGAATTCCCAAACGGTCTAAATATTTTTGCAATTCCTCTGCCATTCGTTTGGTTAAAGTCGTAACTAATGTTCGTTCACTTAAAGCGATTCGTTTGTGAATTTCTTCAATTAAATCATCAATTTGATTGAGACTCGGTCGTACTTCAATAATTGGGTCTAACAAACCAGTAGGACGAATCACTTGCTCAACTAAAATCCCTTCCGACTTTTCAATTTCGTAATCGGCTGGAGTTGCAGAAACATAAATTGCTTGTTGGATTATCGTTTCAAATTCTTCAAATTTCAAAGGTCGGTTGTCGATGGCGGCTTGAAGGCGAAACCCATAATCAATTAGGTTAATTTTACGTGCGCGATCACCACCATACATTCCCCTGATTTGAGGTAAAGTCACATGACTTTCATCAACAATCATCAAATAGTCTTTTGGAAAGTAATCCAATAAGCAGAAAGGTCGTTCACCTGGTTGACGTTGGTCAAAATAACGCGAGTAATTTTCAATTCCCGAGCAATAACCGAGTTCACGGATCATTTCTAAATCATAATTCACCCGTTCTTCCAATCGTTTCGCTTCTTCTAATTTTCCTTCTTTACGAAAGTTATCAACTTGAACAACCATGTCTTCGCCGATCATGTCAACAGCTTTTCGGGTTGTTTCTGGACTCGAAACGAAAATATTAGCTGGATAAATATTGATTTCTAAATAGGAATCCAGTCGGTCATTAGTTTCCGGGTCGATTGAAGAAATCGATTCAATCTCATCCCCCCAAAACTCAATACGAATGGCGTAATCGGTATAAGCAAGGAAAATATCAACCGTATCTCCTGTTACCCGAAAAGTACCTCGTTTAAATTCATTTCCAGCTCTAGAATATTGATTTTCAACTAACTTATAGAGGAATTTATTGCGTGAAACCGTTTCTCCTACTTTGAGGTAAACGATACTATTTTCAAATTCATTTGGATTTCCAATACCATAAATACACGAAACAGATGCAACTACTATAACATCCTTTCGACCCGAAAGTAATGCAGAAGTGGCAGAAAGTCGCAATTTTTCTATTTCCTCATTAATTTGTAAATCCTTTTCAATATAAGTTCCTGTTACTGGTAAATACGCTTCCGGTTGGTAATAATCATAGTACGAAACAAAATATTCAACAGCATTATTGGGGAAAAATTGTTTGAATTCTCCATATAATTGGGCTGCTAGTGTTTTGTTGTGAGAAAGAATTAACGCAGGTCGATTGACTTCTTTAATCACATTTGCAATCGTAAAAGTTTTACCACTTCCCGTTACACCTAATAATGTTTGGTGCGCACATTCATCATTTAAACCAGCAACCAATTGGCGAATTGCTTCCGGCTGATCTCCGGTTGGTTGGTAGTCTGAAATTAATTGAAAATCCATGTTGCGCTTTTTACAAAAATAAGGAAAAATTAATTCCAAAAAAGGCTAGAACACGAGTTAAATTGAAAAAAGTTCCAATAAAAAACTATCTTTGTTTTTCAATAAACAGAACATATGTTAGAACATTGGAATAGTTTTTTAGATATTTTTAGTCACCATCCATTAAATGCTTTATTTCTGATTTTTGGAATCATTTTGTTAGAAGTGATTTTATCTTTTGATAATGCAGCTGTGTTAGCAACAATGGTCAAAGATTTATCGCCCGAAAATCAATCCAAAGCTTTAAAATATGGAATTCTAGGGGCCTATATATTTAGAGGTGTTGCGTTGTTGTTAGTTGAACAAATTCTTCAGATTTGGTGGTTGAAACCAATAGGAGGGTTGTATTTGATTTGGATGAGTTTGCAACATTTTTATTTTAATTCAAATCAAACAGCTGAAACAGAAGTAAAAGAGACTAAAAAAAGTTTTTTATATACGTATACGGTTGGAATTTTGGGCGTATTTTGGTCGACTGTTTTAGCTGTTGAATTCATGGATATTGTCTTTTCAATTGATAATATTTTTGCTGTTGTGGCGTATTCAGATAATATCATTTTGATTTGTATCGGTGTATTTATTGGGATACTTGCCATGCGATATGTTGCTAAATACTTTGTTGTTTTAATGGAGAAATACCCATTTTTAGAAAAATCAGCTTTTATCGTTATTGCTATTTTAGGAGTTAAATTGTGTTTTTCCGTTTTGGTACATTTTAACCATGAAACCTTTGCTTGGATTGAGTCAGAATCATTTGATTTATTCATTTCGATATTAACATTATTGATTTTTATTTTACCAATAATAGCAGTTAAATTCTTCAAACGAAGTTAAACATGCGCAAAATCATCCATATTGACATGGATGCATTTTTTGCATCAGTTGAACAATTGGATCATCCAGAACTTAGAGGAAAGCCAATCGCTGTTGGAGGAAACAAAGACAGAGGAGTCATCGCAGCAGCAAGTTATGAAGCCCGTCAGTTTGGTGTGAAATCTGCAATGAGTTCCAAAATTGCTGCAAGAATGTGTCCCGAATTGATTTTTGTCTCACCTAATTTCTCCCGTTATAAAGCCATTTCAAAACAGATTAATGCCATATTTCAGCGGTATACAGATTTGGTTGAACCATTATCGTTAGATGAAGCTTTTCTAGATGTTACCAACAATTTTGTGCAAATGCCTTCCGCAACATTCATTGCACAAAGTATTAAAACCGATATTTTCAATGAAATAGGTTTGGTTGCATCAGCAGGCGTATCTTACAATAAATTTTTAGCAAAATTAGCTTCTGATCAAGATAAACCGAATGGTTTGTATGTTATTACTCCTCAAGAAGCGCAGCATTATATTGATAAAATGCCCATTGAACGTTTTTTTGGGGTAGGAAAAGTGATGGCAGATAAATTAAGGGAGTTACACATTTACAAGGGTGAAAATTTAAAAGAATACTCCATGGAGCAGTTAACTCATTTTTTTGGGAAATCTGGGAATTATTTATTTCAAATAAGTCGAGGAGTAGATAATCGTCCAGTTGTAGCTGACAGAGTGCGCAAAAGTATCGCCGCAGAAACAACGCTTCTTCATGAAATATTTGATCAAGCATCGTTTATTGAACGAGCCAATAAAGTGGCAATGACATTGTGGAATCGGTATTCATCTATAGAAAAAAAAGGAAAAACGGTTACATTGAAAATAAAATTTAGTGATTTTACTGTCGTGAATCGTTCCAAAACCAACCTGTTTTCAATTCAAACAAAAGAACAATTACTGGAAATTACCCAAGAGTTAATCGATAAGTTTTTACCCCTAGAAAAGTCTGTACGATTAATAGGTTTTCAGATTAGTAATTTCAGTGAAAATCAAGTAGTTCAAACTGAATTATTTGATTTTTGAATGTGAATTTTCGATGAACCTATTTAAATATTCATTTATATGAGACTAATGTTCATTTGTACATAAATAGATAGTTCTTTTCATCTATATTTATGTTGGTTTTATGGGGTAAATTAAATTTCTATCCTTACTGTTTGTTTTCAAGTTTGAAAATAGATGTAAAAAGTTAAAAAGGTAGCAATTGTTGTTTATTGCTACCTTTTTTTTATTCCCATTGCATGTGATTAATGACTGGTTCAATACGCTGAACTTCATCCCATGTAAACGCTTGATTTTCAAATTCAACACTTTGATCTGGATAGATGAGCCAATTGATTGTTTTATTGCCAATTGCATAGGTAGCTCTGAAAACACACCCATTGACACGTGAAATAGTAAGTGGATAAAATGATTGCAAATTTTTATGAAAACTTTCTGTGTTTTTTGGAGAAGTATAACTGTAACTAATCCAGCCTTTTTTTACATATTCTTGAATTGTTTTTTGCAAAAAGTAAGGCGTGTAATACGTTTTTAAGGTAACTTTTGCAGTGTAATTGTTGTAGTATTCTTCCCATTTAGTAGGTAAATCCCAATGTTGCTCGTTGAATAAGTGCAGTAATTTTTTTACTTCAATATTAGAAGTGTCTTTTTTTAATAAACCTGCAAAGGTGGATACATGTAAATTCAAATACAAAGTTGGATAATAGGAGATTGAATTCGCATATGGAAATTGAATTTTCTTGTTCCATTTCTCGTGAAAAACATAGAATAATTCAGCCAAACTATCGATGCTTTGTTTTGTAATAATGGTTTTACTCGAATCTTGTAGATTCCAACGACTTAATTGCTCATAGACTAATTGGTAAAAGGTTTCTTGAATTGCTTTAGGTTGAGTAATGAAACTAACTTTCGCTTGTTTTACGGTTGATTTGTAATTTTTATCGATGCAACCATTTAGGTAGTTTTGAGAAAAAATCAATTGATTGGCTTGTTTAAATTGTTGTGTTAACCCATTTCGAATTCCATTAGTATAATGACTATTCATAAGCGTATTTCCTAAACTATCTAATTCTAGGTATTGTCCAACTAATACGTTATGGTGTCGAATAAACGATTTTTGTTTGAAGCCATTTCTATAGTAATATTCTTCAATTCGTTCATTGTTTTTGTCTTGAATAACTTTTTTTAGATTGGCATTATCATAATAAGTGATTTGTTCAAAATTAGCATATACATTTCCAGTTGTTTTAGTAACTTGCTCCAATAATACACCTTTTTCATTCCATTCTTTTCTGCAAAATTGTTCTTTATCTACTATCTTTTTATTGGTTGTTAATTTAGCAATTTGCCCATTTTCATAAAATTCAATGTAACTAGTATCGCTTTTAGTTGTTCGATTGTGGATGAGTTGAAGTTGTCCTGAAGGAAACCACTTTTTTTCATTTCCAGCCCTGAAATCTCCTTTGACAATTTCAAGTTCATGCATTAATCGACCTTGGTTGTCCCATTCTTTTTGAAATCCGTTTCCTTCTTTGTTTAACACATCTTCTTGGATTTTCACACCTTGATCATTCCAATAAATTTCGTTAGGTTGAAAAGGATGATTGGAAGTAATGTCATAGGTGCGCTCGTATTTTCTTTGCCCATTGTCGTGCCAACCTTTCCATGTTCCAGTTTTCATGTTTTGCGAATAATGTTGCTCTTCGAAAATCTTCCCATAATAATTGTAACCTATCCAAACACTGTCCTGATGACCTTCTTTATAAAAGCCTGTTTGGGTTAGTTTCCCTTCGTCGGAGTAACGTTCAAAAGGACCATCTTTGGAATAGCCATCTGTATCATGCAAAACGAGTTTATGGCGAATGCGCTCTTGTAATTTTCCATTTTCAAAGAACGTCAAGGATTCGCCAAAAGGAACCTGTAAATAAGTATAACCTTCATCGTCAATCGTATGTGGTGGATAATCTTTTTCATCATAAATAGAATTTAATTCGGATTTCTTAACGAATGCATAGGTGTTGGCAAAGCGTTTTTTACCATTTAAATGGAAATCTGTTTGTTGTTGGCATCTTCGTCCTGTTTTATCATAGAAAAAGATGGATTGTTGTTGTAAATTTCCATTTTCCCAATAAGTAGTCATTTCACAGATAATGGAATCCTTTTTTCCGTTGTAAAAAACTGTTTTTATCCGTGGTCTAAAATCGTAATAGTTGAGGATTTCTTCTTGGATTTTACCATTTTTAAAAACGCGCTTTTCATAGATTCTACCATTTGAAAGTGTTTGACAAACGCCTTCTTTTTTCGTTTTTAAATCATCTTCAAAATACGTTGAAAACAAGTAATGTCCACCCGTTTTATTATGGTGTTTAATTTCACATCGTTCTTGAGCCGTTCCTATAACGAACAAACTACAAAAGAACCCTAAAACAACGATTTTTACATTCATACAACTTGTGTTACAACAAATGTACAAAAAGGTTCACTCATTTTTCGTTTCATTTCAAACAGATAGCCTTATATTTGTCCTCAAATAAAATACGATGAAAATTTACAATAATATATTAGAAACGATTGGGAATACGCCTTTAGTTCGTTTGAATGTCATCACAAAGGATGTAAAAGCGACTGTTTTAGCAAAAGTTGAAACTACCAATCCTGGGAATTCTGTGAAAGACCGAATGGCTGTTAAAATGATTGAAGATGCTGAAAAAGCAGGTTTAATTCAACCAGGAGGAACAATCATTGAAGGAACTTCAGGGAATACAGGAATGGGATTAGCATTGGCTTGTATCATCAAAGGATATAAATTGATTTGTGTTTTAAACGACAAACAATCGAAGGAGAAAATGGATGTTTTAAGAGCTGTTGGCGCTGAAGTAGTTGTTTGTCCTACTGCTGTTGAACCAACAGATCCACGTTCTTACTACTCAGTTTCAAGAAGATTAGCTGCAGAAACACCGAATTCTTGGTACGTGAATCAATACGATAATTTATCCAATCGAATTGCACATTACGAATCTACGGGACCTGAAATTTGGGAACAAACAGGCGGTAAAATTACGCATTTCGTTGTTGGAGTAGGAACAGGTGGGACAATTTCTGGTGTTGGAAAATACTTGAAAGAAAAAAATCCAGCGATTAAGATTTGGGGAATTGATACGTACGGTTCTGTCTTTAAAAAATACAAGGAAACAGGGATTTTTGATGAAAACGAGATTTATCCATACATCACAGAAGGAATTGGAGAAGACATCTTACCGAAGAACGTAGATTTTGACATTATTGATTTGTTTGAAAAAGTGACAGATAAAGATGCAGCCGTTTACACACGTAAAATTGCGCGTGAAGAAGGAATTTTTGTTGGAAATTCAGCTGGATCAGCAATCAAAGGATTGTTGCAATTAAAAGACCAATTGACAGAAGACGATGTGGTTGTTGTTTTATTTCACGATCATGGAAGTCGTTATATTGGAAAAATTTTCAATGACGATTGGATGCGTGAACGTGGTTTCTTAGATGAAGATTTTAAAACGGCTGGAGAATTAGTAGCGCAACACAGAGATACGCCATTAGTAAGTGTTTTTGCAGAAGAATTGGTTTCACATGCTATTGCTAAAATGCGTAAGTTTTCGATTTCACAAATTCCTGTTATGAAAGATGGTGTTTTTGTTGGTTCAATTGATGATAGCAATGTTTACCAATTGTTGGTTGAGAATCCAAGTTTACGTGATGCACCAATTTCATCAATCATGGGAGCAGCGTATCCAGTGGTTAAAGAAGCTACGCATTTAGATGATTTATGCAAATTAATTAATAAAAATACGCCTGCTGTTTTAGTAGAAATGAATAATGGTAACTATCATATTGTTACCCGTTACGATATTATTTCAGCAATGTCTTAAATGGCAATAGAATTACTAGATCAAATGCATCAAACAATCCGATTAGACAAAGTGCCTAGTCGGATTGTTTCGTTGGTGCCCTCTCAAACAGAGTTATTGGCTGAATTAGGTTTAGCAAGTGAAGTAGTCGGCATCACAAAATTTTGTATTTATCCAGAACAATGGTTCCAAGATAAAGTGCGAATTGGTGGAACAAAAGCAGTTGATATTGAAAAAGTACGCGCCCTACAACCGGATTTAATTATTGGAAACAAAGAAGAAAATACGGTAGAAGACATTCTTGCATTACAAGCCATTGCACCCGTTTGGATGAGTGATATTTCAACGTATGAAGACTCATTGGAAATGATTCAAGCCCTTGGTGATATTTGCGGTAAAACCGAACAAGCAACTCAATTAATTTCAACAATTCAACATTCCTTTTCTTCCATACAACCAATGGTAATAACTAAAAAAGTGTTGTATTTTATTTGGAATTCACCCAATTATGTAGCGGGAAAATCAACTTTTATTCATGCGATGCTTGAAAAATGCGGTTTCGAGAATTTTTGCAAAGAAAATCGTTATCCTGCGTGGGAAAGTTCAAGTGATGAAGTGGATTTTGTGCTTTTGAGTTCAGAACCATTTCCTTTTTCAGAAAAACACATTGAATCGTATCAGCAACAATTTCCGAATGCAACAATTGTATTAGTTGATGGAGAATATTTTTCTTGGTATGGTTCTCGATTAAAAGACGCGCCAAGGTATTTTCAGGGGTTAATTCATCAATTGACTTAGCAAAAAGAATCGAATTAATTCATTGGTTGCCAAGTAGTTTTCTTTGAAAACCAACGCACCGTTTAATTGGTATTGATTGGTAGAAATTTGCTTTAGTTCTAAACGAATCGCCTCGTTTTTTTCTACAAACTGTTGACTTGCTTTGTACAAAGGAATCAACTCCATTAAAGAATATAAAATACCGCCGCCTTCAATTTTAAAAAGGGGTTTTAATTGACCATTAATGGATAAAATATTCGTCGTTTTTTGCTTGTTTAAAAGTGGTTCCGCACTTCTTCCCATGTAAAAACTTGTGGGACTTAATTGTTTGAAATAAATCACTTTATCATCAAATATTAAACGATGATCACCTAATTTGTAGCCGATTTTTTCTAATACAACTTGGTTGCTCATTAATTGTTGAATGTCCACCGATTTTTTGCAGTGTATGATTAAATCAATTGTTGGAATGAACCATGTTTTATCATTTTTTGAAACAATCGTACTTCCAAAGTAATTCATTGAGATAGCTGAAATTGCTGGCAGTTTGAATCCAAAGGTTTTGTGTAAAAACGATTTCAAACTATCGTTGGCAGCAGTTGGAATAATGGCAGTAGAAATATGAAAACCAGCTGCTTTTAAAGTACGAATCGCCGAAAAATCAAATCGTTTGTTTCCTTTTATTGCATATGTTCCTTTGAAATCGATTTTATTTTCCTGAATGTCTAATCCGGCATTCCCATTTAGTTGAAGCGAACCAATTTGCATTTTTTTGCTTTGGATATAAAACGCTTGGTTTTCATCTAATTGAATGGATGTTTTTGTTGCAATAATTTTCTTTCCTAGCGCATTTAACGCATCAAAAGAGTTGTTTGATTTATTTAAAAAGAAAACACCTACATTTTCATTCGATGCTCCAGGAATGTGTTTTGAAGATAAAAAAGTATCAAATGCTTCTTGGTCTTCCAAGTTGATCAATACACCCATTATTTCTTTATTCTGAAACGGAATTTGGAATAGAATTTGATTGGAAAGCGGCACAATTCCTATTGGTTTGTCTTCGGCTACCTTTTCTTTGAAGACAGCTGTTTCAATCAATTGAATCAGTTCTGTATCATTTAATTTTTTTAAGGCATTTTTAAACGCTTGGTTGGCTAGTTTTTTAGCATTTAATTGAATAACAATTGAAGCATTTTCAGGAATGTGTTGCAGGTTTTCGTTTTTATTCTCAATTAAAATCAATGATGTTAAGCGAAAAAACAATCCGATTGTGACCAGTACAAGTCCAACAACGATTAAATTTAAAAACCCTTTTTTTAGATACATGCAACAAATGTAAATGTAAATCTAATTCATCCGTCAAATCAGGAATAAAATCTTTTGAATTTATAGACACAATCATGACCAATCGCACTTTATTTTGTAAATTTGCCTTCAAAATAATCACACATGAAGAAAGCACTTATCCGCTTATTTTTTAAGTCAATTGGTTGGAAAATAGACGAAGCATCGTTGCCAATAGTTCAGAAATGTGTTATTGCTGTTGGTCCTCACACTTCTAATTGGGATTTCATTTACGGACGTTTAGCTTTTTCATTATTTGGTATTCAGCCAAAAATATTGATTAAAAGTGATTTGTTTTTTCCGCCATTGGGTTGGATTTTAAAAGCGTTGGGAGGAATACCTGTAAATCGTTCCAAAAGAAATAACATTACCGATCAAGCAGCTAAATTGTTTGAGGAAAACGAGCAAATGTATATGGTTTTTACGCCGGAAGGAACACGAAGCTATAATCCTAATTGGAAAAAAGGATTCTACTACATTGCCCAAAAAGCTTCTGTACCTATTTATATATGTTACATTGATTTTAAATCAAAAACGGGTGGATTTCATTCACAATTTAATCCAACAGGAAATGTGGAAGAAGACATTACTGCCATTAAGAAAATATTGAGTCAATACGAAGGAAGATTTCCAGAAAATGGAATTAGGTAGTTTTTTTTAGCTGCCCAGTTTTTGGGTCAAAGCCATACGGACAATGTTTGCAACCACTTTTACAGCAATACCCTCTTTTTAAATGGTATTTTTCTGTGAAAACAATGTAGCCTTCGTCCGATAAATAATAATCACCTTGATCGAGATTATTTTTTTTAGAAAAACCAGAATAGTCATTGTTCATAGCGCAAATTTAGTCAACTTTTTAATAAAATATGTTTTCAACAAGTCGTTCAATTCTTCAACAAATTGAGTTACCAAGCTTAAACACCTCAGGCAATGAATTGTTTATAAAGCGCGATGATTTAATTGATCCTTACGTTTCTGGCAACAAGTGGCGCAAGTTGAATTATTCGATTGCATCCATTCTTCAATCCAAAAAAGAAGGTGTCTTAACCTTTGGTGGCGCTTATTCCAATCATTTGTTGGCAACTGCATTTGCCTGTCAAAAAGCAGGGTTAAAAGCAATTGGCTTAGTGCGCGGCGATGAGTTAACGAAAGATGCGAATGAACTTTTACATAAATGCCATGCTGCAGGTATGCAACTTGTTTTTTTAAGCAGAGAAGAATACGCTTTGCGTCATGAAAAAATTTACAAAGATGAATTGATGGCGGATTATCCCAATTTCCAAGTTATACCTGAAGGAGGGGCGAATTACTTAGGCATGGTTGGCTGTCAAGAGATTTTAACAGAAACTCCCAATGATTTTGACTATGTGTTTGTAGCGCAAGGAACCACCACCACCAGTTGCGGATTAGCATTGGCCTTGCCAGAAAAAACGACTTTATGTGTTGTACCCGTTTTAAAAGGATTTGATTCAAAAGCAGAAATGGCAAAATTGTTTAGTTACGCTGGTTTTAGTCAAGAAACCATTGATGAATTACTTGAAAAAACACATGTTTTAAGTAATTATCATTTTGGTGCATATGGAAAATACACACCTGAATTACTAACATTTATGGAAACTGTTTTCAGTGAAACGGCACTTCCTTTAGATCCAATTTACACAGGCAAAGCTTTTTTTGGAATGATAGATTGGTTGAACCAACAAAACATAGAAAATAAAAAAGTCCTGTTTGTACATACAGGTGGGATAGAAGGAGGTAGAGCGATTGCTGAAAAAGAAAACAAAGTGTTTTATTAGAGCTTTTTTAGAAAAATGGTGCTGAAGAGTTGATTCTTGCTGGATTATTTACAATATTGCAATGTTGTAAATTTCTGACATAACCATCGTTTATTTCAATCCAAAAGTTGTATCACTTCCATCGCTTCTTTCACATCGTGAACCCGCAAAATCGAAGCACCTTTTTGTACGGCCAATGTGTTTAAAACAGTTGTACCGTTTAACGCTTCTTCAGGTGTGCAGTTAAGTTTTTTATAAATCATAGATTTTCTAGAAATTCCTACCAAAATTGGACGCTCCAGTACGTGAAATAGGTTTAAGTTTTTGAGGATGTACTCATTTTCTTCCAGTGTTTTTCCAAATCCAAATCCTGGATCGATGATTACATCGTGAATGCCTAGCTCATTTAAATCATTCAGTTTTTTAGAAAAATAAACCATCATTTCTTGAAACAAGTTGTTTTTTTGTTCCACCGAATGCATGTTTTCCATTTTATCATTGGAATGCATCAAAATATAAGGAACTTTGTATGCTGCCACTATGTTTAAAAGCGTGGGATCAAATTCACCACCACTGATGTCATTGATGCAACCAACACCTAAATCGAGTCCTGTTTTTGCCACGTTTCCACGAAAGGTGTCTAACGAAATAAGCGTATTTGGAAATGCGTTTAAAATCCATTTTATTGGGTTCTGTATCCGCTTGATTTCTTCTTCTTCAGAAATAAGTTCCGCTCCAGGGCGCGTTGAGAAGGCACCCAAATCAATACATGCTGCGCCATCGCTCAACATTTGTTCGACGGTTGTACATATTTTTTTTTCATCATTCGCTCTGCTGTTCTCGTAAAAGGAGTCAGGAGTTACGTTAACAATCCCCATTACAAGAGGTTTTGATAAATCAACTAATTTATCCTTCAACAGAACTTGTCTATTTTTTGGAAAATGTGTAACTTCAACGCTTGAAATGTCCATACTAAATTAAATGAGTCAAACTAATAAAGAATATGCAAATGTAATCAATGTTTGCAGAGATATCTTTTCTAAGAAAACAAAAGATTATGGAACGGCATGGCGTGTATTGCGCCCAAGTTCTTTAACCGATCAAATTTACATCAAAGCGCAACGCATTCGTACTTTGCAAGAAACGGGGGAGAACAGAGTAGGTGAAAGTGCTGAAGATGAATTCAAAGCGATTATCAACTATTGCATCATGGCAATCATTCAAGTGCGTGAAACGAGTTTGAACGATTTAGAAGTGGCGCCAGCTGTAGCTGATTTATTGTACGATAAATATGCAACAGAAGCCTACGAATTGATGGCGAAGAAAAATCATGATTACGGTGAAGCGTGGCGTTCAATGCGCGTGAGCTCCTTAACAGATTTGATTTTAATGAAGTTATTACGCGTGAAGCAAATTGAAGACAATGATGGCGCAACAATCATGAGTGAAGGCATCGATGCCAATTATTTTGACATGTTAAATTATGCTGTCTTTTCATTGATCTTATTATCAGAAAAATAGAATTATGAAATTTAAACAAAAAGCAACCATTCAAGGAAGATCCTTTTTATTCAATCTTCTTTTTGTAACCATTAATATTATTGGGTTAACACTTGCAGTGATGGGTTCACATGCAAATTTCGAAGAACAAGCTACGGCACTTAAAATCATCGGTTATTTTTTAATGACGGCAAGTTCGGTCTTTATTTTAGTTTTTAGAGGACGTTTGTTGATGTCTGCTGTAGCACGTGTGTTGGTCGGTGGCTTGTTCATCGTTTCTGGACTCGTGAAAGCGAACGATCCTATTGGATTTTCCTATAAATTAGAAGAGTATTTTGAAGATGGCGCATTGGCATATCGCATCAAGGAATTATTCAATTGGCCAAGTTTTTCATTGGAATTTTTGATTGATTCTGCCTTGTTTTTGTCCGTTTTTATTTGCGTGATAGAAATCGTTTTAGGAGTACTTACCATTATCGGTGGTAAAATCAAATTGGTGAGTTACTTGATGATGGGAATGTTGTTTTTCTTTACGTTTCTAACGTGGCACACTGCGAATTGTGATGCATCTAAAAAGTTTGTTGACCGCGACACGTATGCAATCAACGATCAACTGGCGCAAATAAAACTAGCTGAATCCAAAAAGAATAAAGACATCAAGATTATTTCAAAATCGGCTACAGAAATTGTTGTTGATGAAATGAAACAACCGCAATGTGTGGCTGACTGTGGCTGTTTTGGTGATGCAATGAAAGGATCTATTGGTCGTTCATTAACTCCAAAAGAATCGTTGTGGAAAGACATCGTTTTGTTGTATTTGGTATGTTGGATTTTTATTGCGCAATGGATTATTGAACCAAATACGCGTCAACAAAACTCCGTTTACATTGGTGCATCAATGCTTGTTGTCGTCTTTTTCTCATGGGTGTTCGGTTGGTATTTTCCAATAATTTTCTCTGTGGTTGCATTATATGGCGCACTTTGGATCTTGAATTTGAAAAATCCGGTTTTTGCTAATTACTATGGTTCTAGCGTAATTGTTTCAATTGCAACCTTGGTTTTAACATCGTATGTTCTGCATTACGAACCGTTGAAAGATTACCGTCCCTATGCTGAAGGTTCTAACTTGGTTGAAAAAATGAACGACGGAGTTGAAGGGAAATACGAAAGTATGTTGGTGTATGTCAATAAAAAAACGGGAGAAAAGAAAGAGTATTCTTCGACATCAAAAGAATATATTGACTCAAAAATTTGGGAGAAAACGGAATGGAAATACTTAGAAATGACACAAAAAGAAATCATTCCAAGTAAAATCCCATCGATTACAGATCAGTTTAATCCATTTTTAGCAACGGCTGATTTGACGAAAACAGAATTGAAAATGCCAGTGGTTCAACAAATGTTAGCTGGTAGTAAAATGCAAGGTTTACGCTTGCGTGATTATGTCAATGCGACAAAAATTGAGATTCCAATGGAGGAATATTCTACTGAAAATTATCCGGAATTAGATTATGCCATTTTGGATACGATTGAATTGATTAATCCTGAATTTACGGAGGTTAGTTTGAGAAATTACATCGTAGAGGCGAAAACAATATTTATGTTGACGTCTAAAAATTTGAAAGAAGCAAGTTGGGAACACATAGCGCGCTACAAAGAAATCGTAAGCTATTGCAAACAAAATAAGATTCCATTTATCATGGTTACCAATTCGAATCGTTCTGATATCGATGCATTTAGAAAAAAGAATCAATTTGATGTGCCTGTTTTCTTAAATGACGAAACAGAATTAAAAGCGATAGCTCGTTCGAATCCATCATTAATAGTCATTCAAAAAGGAATTGTCAAAGGGAAATACCCAACGAATTCGACTCCTTCAGTAGAATGGTTGAAGAAAAATTGTTTGAAAAAATGAGTAGAAAAAAAATAGTGGCAGGAAACTGGAAAATGAATTTATTGGCCAGTGAAGCAACAACATTGGTGCAAACAATCAGTGCTACAAAAAATGCGGATTCTCCTGTTGAATTAATGGTGTTTCCTCCTGCTGTTTACCTTCATTCGTTAAGTAATGAATCCATTCCAGTTGGGGCACAAAATTTCCACCCTGCTGAAAAAGGCGCGTATACGGGAGAACTTTCTTTGAATCAATTGAAAGATGTGGGCGTTTCTTCCGTTTTAATCGGGCATAGCGAACGAAGAGAATTGTTTTTTGAATCCAACGCGTTTTTAAAAGAAAAAGTAGATGCCGCCATCGCACATGCGATGCCGTTTATATTTTGTTGTGGAGAGCCATTGGAGGTGCGAGAACGTGGTGAAGAATTGACATTTGTAACGCACCAGTTAAAAGAAAGTTTATTTCACCTTTCAGTGGAACAACTTAAACAAGTTACCATAGCATATGAGCCAATTTGGGCTATTGGAACTGGAAAAACAGCTACTGTTCAAGAAGCGGAAGCAATGCACAAAGGAATTCGAGCGGCCATAGCAACGCATTATCAATCACTTCAAATAAGTGAATCAATTTCAATTTTATACGGAGGAAGTTGTAATCCAAGCAACGCTGCCGAATTATTTGCTTGTCCGAACGTGGATGGCGGATTGATCGGTGGAGCAGCATTAGACGCTTCATCATTTATCGCAATCGCAAACGCATTTTAATGGATTATTTAGAAGTAACAATCGATCTCGTTCCAAGAAATCCTTGGGCAGAAATCGCAATGGTTCAATTGGCCGATCAAGGCTTTGAAAGTTTTGTCGATACAGAAACCGGACTTTTAGCCTATGCACAAGTAACGGCGGTAGATGTATTGCAACCTTTGAAAGGAACATTTTTAGAAGAAAACACTTCGGATGTAAGTATTTCGACTCACCAAAAAATAATTCCACAACAAAATTGGAATGCAACATGGGAAGCTGATTTTCAACCCGTTGTTGTAGAGGACTACTTAACGATTTTAGCCCCTTTTCATGAGCGCGCCGAACAAACGGGAATGCTCGTGGAGATTTTACCTAAAATGTCGTTTGGAACAGGACACCATCAAACAACTTGGATGATGGCAAAAGCATTGTTCGAATTAAAAGCAATGCCTAAAAAAGTGTTGGACATGGGAACTGGCACAGGAGTTTTAGCCATTATCGCTGAAAAATTAGGCGCTCAAGAAATTGTTGCAGTTGACATCGAAGATTGGTCCGTTGAAAATACCATTGAAAATGCAGAACGCAATGCCTGTAACACAATCACTGCGTTGTGTGGCGATATCGATTTATTAGAAGGTCAACACTTTGAATTGATTTTAGCGAACATCAATAAAAATGTGTTAAAGGCGCATATTCCTCATTATAGTAAACTTTTGGTTGAAAATGGAACCTTATTTTTAAGTGGGTTTTTTGATTCAGACGTGGAGGAATTAGTTACGTATTGTCAGCAATTTGGATTGAACAAACGCCGTGTTTTGAACAAAGACAATTGGGCAGCTATTGAGTTATACCGTTAAAAAATATTTGTATGCAACGCATTTTATTGTTTGTAGTTCTAATCTTTTCAAGTTTTACATTTGGACAAACATTTTCAGAAGATCGAACGAAATTCTCCAAAGAATTCAATAAACTATTATCCGATTTCGGAAAAGGAGACTACCAAGATTTTTGTAAGAAAGTTGTGCCCAAAGTTTTAGAAGAAAATTCAGCATTTACAGCGGCTTATTTTTCAAAGATGGTGACTGTTTGTAACCAATTAGTTGAGAAAAAAATGAAGCCTTATCCAGAAATATATAATTACGTATATTCTGTTTTTGCCTTAGTTACGACCCAACAATCTTCTGCTAGTTTTAATGCTTGGCACAGCACAATCGATAAGTTATTGATGTCAAAAAGCGCCAAGAAATTTGAGGATTTCATTGATTTATCAGCTACGTTTTTTTCGGAGCGTAAAATTGCGGTTGCTTCTAATTTTAGTTGGTATTATGAAGGCGGAACATTTTCTTTTGATTTTAATGAAAAGCCTATTTTCAGATTTGAAGGCGGGAATTTAGCATGTAAAATTGAGAATAATAGAGCAAATTCTAAAAGTGATGCCGCTTTTTTAGACAGTTTAGTAATCTATAATACAGCAGGAGAGTTTGATCCTTTGACCAAAAAATGGTTGGGTAAAAAAGGGAAAGTGACGTGGGAAAAGGTAGGTTTGTCTGCACAATCAACGTATGCTTTATTGGGAGATTATGAAGTGAATTGTAAAGTTTCATATGTTAACATTGACTCTGTTTTATTGACAACTTCGTATTTCAAAACGCCTATTTTGGGGAATTTAAATGATAAGGCCACGACTATTAATCGAGAAATTGATCGAGTCTATCCTCAATTTACTTCCAAAGATAAATTATTGGAATTGAATAAAATTGTGCCTTCAGTAGATTACAAAGGTGGTTTTTCATTAGAAGGAGCTAATTTCGTAGGAAAAGGAACAGTTGCCATTCCAGCTGAAATCGTACTTTACCGCAATGATAAAACGTTTATACGTCAACGAGGACAAGAAGTAACGATTAATCAGCAATCCTTGCGTATTTACAATGCAACAAGTACAATTTATCTTGGTTCTAAGGATTCTATCTACCATCCAAGTTTGTCTTTTTATTACGATATTCCAGCGAAAAGAATAGAATTTGTAAGATCAACAGCTGGTTTAGGTCAAGCGCCTTTTCAAAATTCCTTTCATCAAATCGATGTTTTTGCACCTAAAATCCTTTGGAATATTGATTCTTCCTCCATGTATTTTACATATGATGTAGGGACATCACAAGAAAAACGTGTTGCAACTTTTGAATCAAAATCTTTTTTTGACAACAACTTGTATTCAAAATTTCAAGGGTTACAAGGCGGGAATTCCATCAACGATTTGTACCAATATTCTTTTAATAATGATGTGTATGAATT
>JAGNZC010000039.1 GCA_017984635.1 Crocinitomicaceae bacterium | reverse complement strand
TTTGAAAATGATGGAGTTGTTATCAAGGTAAACAATTACCAGCAACAACAACAAATTGGATATACAGCAAAATCACCACGTTGGGCAATTGCTTATAAATTCAAAACTGAACGCGTTGAAACAATTTTGGAATCTGTAGATTATCAAGTTGGAAGAACTGGCGCAGTAACACCTGTTGCCAATTTAAAACCCGTTCAATTAGGTGGAACAACTGTTAAAAGAGCTTCTTTGCATAATTCAGATCAAATTGAAAAATTCGATTTGCATTTATTAGATACCGTTTTTGTTGAAAAAGGGGGAGAAATCATTCCGAAAATAGTAGGTGTAAATCTAGTAAAAAGAACTTCTGATGCGCAAAAAATAGCGTTTATTTCTCATTGTCCTGAATGCAATGCAGCGTTAATAAAACGGGAAGGGGAAGCACAACATTTTTGTCAAAATGAGTTAGCTTGTCCACCTCAAATGAAAGGTAAAATCGAACATTTTATTGCGCGTAAAGGAATGAATATCGATGGATTAGGCGCTGAAACAGTTGATCTTTTGTATGAAAAAGGAATTGTTCGTTCCATTGCTGACTTATACGATTTGAATTTTGATCAATTGGTTGATTTGGATCGAATGGCTGATAAATCAGCAAATAATTTGTTGCAAGGATTAAAAGCTTCTGTTGAGATTCCCTTTGAGCGCGTTTTGTTTGCTTTAGGAATTCGTTATGTTGGTGAAACTGTTGCTAAAAAACTAGCCAAATTTTTTAAAAATATCGATGCAATTCAAGCTGCTAGTTATGACGAACTGGTTCAGGTAGATGAAATTGGAGAACGTATCGCTATTTCAGTTCAATACTATTTTAGTTTTGAAGCGAATAGAATGATCATTGCTCGATTGAAAGCTGCTGGTTTGCAGTTTGAATTAAAAGAAAAAGAAGGCGGAACGAATAAGCTAGAAGGTAAATCCTTTGTCGTTTCTGGTGTTTTCACAAGTTTTTCAAGAGATGAAATCAAAGAATTGATAGAGTTAAACGGAGGGAAAAATGTATCAGCTATTTCTGCAAAAACAGATTATGTGTTAGCAGGTGATAATATGGGTCCAGCAAAATTGAAAAAAGCAGAGAGCTTAGGAATTACAATTTTAACGGAAGATGCTTTTGTTCAATTATTGAAAGATTAACAGTTTAAGGCTATATTTTCAAGCTATATTCATAAATATCGATTGAATTTAGTAAATTTGTATTCATATTAAAGCCTTAATTTAAGCGTAATGAAAAACATTTTTACAGGTTCTGGAGTTGCATTGGTTACTCCCTTTCATGCAGATTTTTCAATAGATTTTGATGCATTGAGAAAATTAGTTGCCTATCAAATTGATAATGGTACAGATTTTTTAGTAGTTCAAGGAACAACAGGTGAATCACCAACACTTTCTCAAGAAGAAAAAATGCAAGTTCTTCAAACTGTAATTGATGAAAATAAAGGTCGTTTGAAAATTGTTTATGGCGTAGGAGGAAATAACACAATAGCAGTTGGTGAAACGTTGAAAAAAGTACCAGCTGGAGTGGATGG
Source organism: Crocinitomicaceae bacterium (assembly GCA_017984635.1). Lineage (GTDB taxonomy): Bacteria > Bacteroidota > Bacteroidia > Flavobacteriales_D > Crocinitomicaceae > M0103. The sequence continues at coordinate 20,294 of JAGNZC010000039.1, read as the reverse complement.
AATATTATCTGTTTCTCCTTATTACAACAAACCAATTCAAAGTGGAATAATTGCTCACTACAAACACATTGCATCTTGCACTGAGTTGCCAATTATTTTATACAATGTGCCTGGAAGAACAGGTTCTAATGTTTTGCCTGAAACAACCTTAGAGTTGGCAAAAATTGATAACATTGTTGCCATGAAAGAAGCATCTGGTTCGATGGAACAAATCATGGAATTGATTCGTTTGTGTCCGCCAGAATTTGGAATATTAAGTGGCGACGATGCGATTACAATGCCCTTAATTGCAGCAGGAGCTGATGGTGTAATTTCTGTTGTTGCCAATGCGTTTCCGAAACGTTTTTCAACGATGGTTCATGCAACTCAAGAAGGCGATTTAGCTTTAGCACGTACAGAACATTATGCGTTATTACCAATTACCAAACAATTTTTTGAAGAAGGTAATCCCGGAGGAGTTAAAGTTTCTTTAGCGAAACAAGGAATCATGAACGAAACAATGCGTTTACCGTTAATGCCAGTTTCAGAAGGATTACGTCAACGCATTCAAGCAGAAACAGCTAATTTGCTGTAAAAATAAAGCAATGGAAAACTATAAATCTATTGTTGAAGCAATTCAACAAGCAACAAAAATTGTCATAACTTCTCACAAATCACCGGATGGCGATTCCATTGGAAGTTCTTTGGCTTTGTATCATTTTATTCAAGCATTGAAAAAAGAAGCTATAATTTGTCATCCAGATGAAGCGCCAGGTTTTTTAAAATGGATGCAAGGAGCAGATCAAATTTATTCTTTTGAGTTAGCGCCTGAATTTGTTGCAAAGGCTTTAGAAACAGCAGATTTAATTTTCTGTTTAGATTACAACAGTGCGGATCGTGTAGGGAAAGACATGCAACCCTTACTAGAAGCAGCTTCGGGACAAAAAATCATGATTGATCATCACTTAAATCCAAGTGATTTGTGTTCAATTGTTGTTTCAGAAACAAGTGTTTGTTCAACAGCGCAATTGATTTTTGAATTAATTGACCAAAGTGGACATTTAGATTTATTGAATGAAACAATTGCAGAAGCAATTTATCTAGGAATCATGACGGATACGGGGTCGTTTCGTTTTCCATCCGTTCAGGCACGTACCCATGAAATTGCAGCTAAATTAATAGGAGCAGGGTTAAAGCATCATTTGATTCACGAAAATGTGTTCGATACAAATACTTTAGATCGTTTGCGTTTGAGGGGGTATGTCATGAGTGAACGCTTGGAAATAATGCCAGATTATCCGATTGCAATTATCTCTGTAACCGATGAGGAATTACAACGTTTTAACCACGTGAAAGGCGATACTGAAGGATTAGTAAATGTAGCTTTATCGATTGAAGGCATAAAAGTTGCGGCTTTCTTCTCAGAAAAAAATGGCGAAGTAAAGATTTCATTCCGATCAAAAGGAGCATACGAAGTAAATGTGTTGGCACACGATCATTTTGATGGAGGCGGACACAAATATGCTGCTGGAGGAATTAATTATGCACCCTTACATGAAACAGTAGATAAATTTAAAACGGTAGTACCAAATTACTTTAAATGAAACAGTTATTTGTAATTCTTTGTATTTTTTTATTTTCGGCTTGTTCTGAAAATGAAACAGCTGAACAACCAAAGATTAATTGGAATCAAGATAAATCAGTGTCGTTTAACAAAGAATTAGCAATTGAAGAAGAGTTGCAAATAAGTATGTATGTAGAAAGAAATTTTCGTTGGAAATTTGAAAAAACAGGTACAGGACTCCGAATCTGTTATCTTGAAAAAGGGAAAGGTCAACAAGCAAAAGTAGGTGATTATGTTCAAGTAGAATCTCGCTATGAATTAATTGATGGAACCCTTTGTTATGAAACTAAATCAGATGAATTAGAATCATTTAGAGTAGATAAAAGTGATATTGAAACAGGTGTTCAAGAAGCGATTAAAAAAATGCATGTTGGTGATAAAGTTAAATTAATAATACCTTTTCGATTAGCACAAGGATTAGTAGGAGATAGAAAACAAATTCCACCATTATCAACACTAATCGTGGATTTATATTTAATAAGTATTGGAAATGAATAAATTTTTAAGCGCACTATTTATTTCTTTTTTGGTTGCTTGTTCACCAACAGGTGTGAAAGAAAAACAACAAAAAGAGCAAAAAACGTCAGCAAAACAATTTGAAATTGACGGAGATTATAAGATCATTGAAAAAAAGCGATTAGAAAATGGGTTGTCTTTTGCGTGGTATAAAAAAGGCAAAGGAGCTTTATTATCAGATGGCGATTTAATAATGATTGATTACAAAGTAAAATTAAAAGACGGTTCTGTTGTGGATGGAAATCATTTATTAAAAAGAAGTGAAATGCCATTTTTGATTGGATTTAATATGCAGACAAAAGGTTGGGATCTTGCGCTGAAAGAGTTATGTGTTGGAGATTTTGTTCGAATCATTATACCTGCTGAATTGGCAAGAGGAGAAGTTGGAGTTAAAGGGTTGATTCCACCAAATGCAGATAATATTATCTATTTGAAAATATTACGCAAAGAAAAACCAGTAAGAATTGTAGATGGTTGTAAAGTATGGTTATTGGAAGAAAATAAATCTAATCGTTTGAAATTTAATGAAAGCAATAAGGTGAATATCCATTTCATGGCGAGTACAGCAACTAATCGAATGTTTATCAATACTTTCAGAACAAATGAACCGTTTACATTTCAATTTAAAGACAATAGTGTCGTTCCTGGATTGAAAAAAGCGTTAATTAATGCTAAAACTTCAGATCGCATATTTGTGCTTGTTCCTCCTACAGAAGCCTATGGATCGAAAGGTTTCTTGGATATTGTAAAACCAAACGAGTCGATTTTCTACAACATAATGGTAATGGATGTCCTTAAAAACTAGGATATTTTTTGTAATTTTGCCAATCTTGAAAAATGAAATCAATTCAATTTTGATTTTACACGAGTAAAAAAAATGATTAAAAAATTAATTTTTCTTTCGCTTTTATTGAGTTGGCAATTTTTAATTGGTCAACAAGTCATTGATACCGTAGAAACTTCAAAAGGGAAAATTGTGTTTTTTTCAAATCGTACGTGGCAATTTTTAAAAGACAAATCATTTGATGGGATTTTAAATAGAAGAATTCACGATTTAGTAAAAAGAGATTCTTTAAATTTCAAACAGCCTTGGGACAATGACGTATGTTACACTTCGCTTCGTCATAATGATATGTCGCGTTTAAAAGATACCATTTGGTTGTGCGTATTAGAAGAAGAACACAGTAAATTCCATTTCCCAGTAGATGGAATTGTTACTTCGCGGTATGGTTTTCGACATGGAAGACATCACAGTGGAATCGATATCGATCTTGAAGTTGGAGATACCGTTCGTGCAATTTGGTCTGGAAAAGTACGTTATGCTAAATACAATGACGGTGGATTTGGGAATTTAGTAATTGTTAGACATTACAATGGTTTAGAGTCTTTTTACGCACATTTCAGTAAGATTTTAGTGAGTCCAGATCAAGACGTGAAAGCTGGTGATGTATTAGGTTTAGGAGGAAATACAGGTAGATCATACGGTGCACATTTACACATGGAAATTCGCTTTTTTGACGCGTCAATTAATCCTGAAGAGATTATTGATTTCACAAAAAGAGAATGCAAGGATGAAAACCTTTTCGTTCACAGAGGGTTATTTCGACCAGGTGCTAAACCTTCAGATACGATAGATGATTCAGAGCCAGGTGCTGAAATTGCAGAACATATTGAACCACCAGTTCGTCAAGTTCGATTAGAAAGAAAAAAATATTACAAAGTAAGATCAGGAGATACTTTATCTGAAATTGCAGATAAAAATCAAACAACCATTTCTAAAATTTGTCAATTGAATGGAATTCGTCCAACAACAACTATACAAATTGGAAAAAGTATACGTGTTCATTAGTGAATTGTAAAAATAAAGAAAATGAGGTATTTAAAATTTAATATAATTGTAGTTGTCTTGTCTGTTTTAATAACAGCATGTTCGGGATATAATCGCATGGTAAAAGGTGATGATTATGTCAAGAAATTTGAATTTGCAAATGAATTATACGCCAAAAAACAATACTTACGTTCTGTTACTTTATATGAGCAGATTTACCAACGAATGCCTAAAACAGGAGAAGGGGAATTAGCGTATTACCGAATAGGGAAAGCTTATTTTCAAGAAAAGGATTATACAATGGGAGGTTATTATTTAACTTCATTTACGCAGCGTTTTCCATTTTCACCAAAAGCAGCAGACGCACAATTTTCAGCAGCTATTTGCGCGGTAAACAATTCACCGGATTATACAAATGATCAAAATGATACAGAAATTGCAATCAATGCTTTGCAAACATTTATTAATACGTATCCTACATCTGAATTAGTAGATTCATGCAATAAAATCATGGACCAATTGCGATTAAAAATTGAAACGAAAGATTTTGAAGCGGTTAGGTTGTATGCTAAAACTGAAAATTATAGAGCTGCTGTTGTTGCGACACAATCTTTTTTAGAAAACTATCCACTAACAAAATCCAAAGAAGAGGCACATTATATTTTAGTTAAAAACTCTTATTTTTTAGCAATGAATAGTATTGATAATAAAAAAATGGAGCGAATTGACCAAACTATAGAAAGATATCGTACTTTTGTAACGGAGTTTCCGAATTCGAAGTTCAAAGTTGAGTTAACTCAAATGAATGATCGAATGAATAAAGAGCTTCAAAATTTTAATTCCGGAAAATAAATTAAAATGAATTTTAAAACAAATACAGCAGAGCGTTCAACGATTACACGCGACACAGTGAAAATGGAAAAATCAACTGGTAACATTTACGAGTCGATTGTTGCTATGTCAAAAAGATCGAATCAGATTAGTGTTGAATTGAAAGAAGAGTTAACAAACAAGTTACAAGAATTCGCTTCATCAACAGATAATTTAGAAGAGATTTTTGAAAATCGTGAGCAAATAGAGATTTCTAAATTCTATGAAAAAATGCCTAAGCCAGTTGCAATGGCGATGCAGGAATTATTAGAAGAGAAATTATACCTAAGAAATCCAGAGCAAAAAGAAGATTAATAGTCATGCAAGGAAAACGCATTCTTCTTGGGATAACAGGAGGCATTGCGGCTTACAAAATCGCATTTCTCATTAGAATATTAAAAAAACGAGGGGCAGAAGTCAAATGTATAATGACTCCTGCCTCTTCTGATTTTATAAGTCCGCTAGTTGTTGCAACCCTTTCTGAAAATCCAGTCGGAATTGAATTCTGGGATAAAAAGACCGGGGTTTGGACCAATCACGTTGATTATGGTTTATGGGCGGATTTATTTGTTGTTGCTCCGTTAACTGCAAATACCTTGGCTAAAATGGCAAATGGGGTGTGCGATAATTTGTTTTTAGCGACTTATTTATCCATGAAATGTCCAACGATTGTTGCTCCAGCAATGGATTTAGACATGTACGCTCATCCTACAACATTGCGAAATTTAAACCAACTAAAAAAAGATGGTGTTACAATTGTTCCAGCAGAATCTGGACAATTAGCAAGTGGTTTAGAAGGTGAGGGAAGAATGGCTGAACCCGAAACGATTGCTTCTGCAATTGACCATTTTTTTCAAAATGTTTCAACAACCAATCCTCAATTCGTTTCCAAAAAAGTATTAATAACCGCAGGGCCAACCTTTGAAGCAATCGATCCAGTTCGTTTTATTGGAAATCATTCTTCTGGGAAAATGGGTTTTGCTCTTGCGCAAGCATGTTTGAATGAAGGTGCTGAAGTTCTATTAGTTGCTGGTCCAACAAAAGAACAATTGGTTCATCCTAACTTAAAAGTACTTTCAGTTGTAAGTGCAGCTGAAATGTTGGAGCAAGTTCAAGCAAATTGGTCACATTGCGATATTGGTATTTTTGCCGCTGCTGTTGCAGATTATCGCCCTGATACAATAGCAGATCAAAAAATTAAAAAAACAGAAGATTCTCTTCAAATTAATTTGGTAAAGAATCCTGATATACTTGCTTGGGCAGGTACTGAAAAGACAAAAGATCAATTGTTAGTTGGGTTTGCTTTAGAAACTTCTAATTTGATTGAAAATGCTACCGATAAGTTAAAGCGTAAAAATTTAGATGTTATTGTGATGAATACCTTAGAGGATGAAGGTGCAGGATTTGGTCATGCAACTAATAAAATTGCACTCTTGGATGCGCACAATAATTTTACTAACTTTGAGTTAAAGTCAAAAGCTGAAGTTGCGTCAGACATTGTATCATATTTGATAAAGTATAAAAAATGAAATCAATAAGTGTAGTAGTTTTTATTTTCCTGTTTGTTGTTGGTGGTCGTTCACAAGAATTGAATTGCCAAGTAAACATTATTACGGATGCTCGAATGGAGCTTACATCGGTTGAAAAAGAAGTGATTGATCAATTGAAACAAACGATTTATGATTTAATGAATACGACACAATGGACGAAAGAAAAGTTCAAAGTGGAAGAACGCATTAATTGTAATTTACAAATTCAAATTAATTCAATTCCGACTCCGGGTACTTTTTCAGGAGCAATGCAAGTGCAATCAACACGACCAGCTTTTAATGCTTCTTACAACACGACAGTTTTGAATTTTAATGACCAAAATGTTGAATTTTCTTTTGCTAGAAATACGGTTTTAGTATATGCTCCCAATCAATTTAGAGATAATTTAACTTCGATGTTAGCTTTTTATGCCTATTTCATTATCGGAATGGATTTTGATTCTTTTTCACCAAGTGGTGGAACACCTTATTTTAGTGAAGCACAACAGATTGTTTCTAATGCGCAAGCAGCTGCTTACGTTGGTTGGAAATCAAACGAAGCTGGAAAAAGAAATCGTTTTTACCTCGTTGATAATGTGCTTCAAGCGATGTTTGAACCTCTTCGTCAGTGTTTTTATGAGTATCATAGAAATGGAATAGATAAATTATATGAAGATAAGGAAGCTGCAAAAAAAACGATTTATGCCTCATTATTGAAGTTAGACAAAGTAATAGCCGTTCGACCTAATGCCTTGAATATTGTCACATTTATACAAGGAAAAACAAATGAATTGAAAGGATTATATGACGATGCTCCAATTGAAGAAAAAGATAAAATAGTCAATCTTTTAATGAAACTAGATCCTACAAATTCCACCAAATACCAAGAAATTAAAGGCTAATGTTACAAACGTTACGGATACAAAATTTCGCGTTAATAGAAGCTGCTGAATTAAATTTCAAAAGTGGTTTTACTGTTATTACTGGTGAAACGGGTTCTGGTAAGTCTATTTTATTAGCCGCTTTGAATTTAATATTAGGTGAACGTGCTGATTTTTCTGTCATCGGTAAAACAAGCGACAAGGCAATTGTTGAAGCAGAATTTTCCATCGATCAATTTCAACTAACTGAATTTTTTGAATCAAATGATTTGGATTTTTCAGCGCATACCATTTTACGAAGAGAAATAAATACGGCTGGAAAATCGAGAGCATTCATCAATGATACGCCCGTTTCTTTGTCGGTAATGAAAGAATTGACAAGTCGTTTAGTCAACATACATTCTCAATACAATACCTTAGAATTAAAAAACAAAGCGTATCAATTAGATGTATTAGATACGCTGGCAGAATTAGTTCCGCAACGATTATTATTTACAAAAAAATACAAAGCACTCCATTTTTTAAAAGAGGAACTTACAGCTTTAAAAGCTTCTTATGAAAAAGCGCTTTATGAACAAGATTTCGCGGCTTTTCAATTAGAAGAATTGTCTGAATTAAACTTGGATTCACATAATTATGCGTCCTTAGAAGCAGAATTGAAATTAGCAGAAAGTAGTGAAGAAATTGTGTCGGTATTGAATGCATTTTATACAGCAATCGATCACGAAAATGCTACCTTATCATTGCTGAGACCAGTAACAATTCAACTGGATAAATTGAGTGCGAATCACCCTAAATTATCCGAATTAAATGACCGTTTAAGGTCAGTTATTATAGAATTAACAGATATGTCTGCAGAAGCATATTCGTTAATCGACCAAGTTGAAATTCAGCCACAACGATTGTTTGAACTCACTGAAATGATTAATAAATACAATCATTTGTTGAAAAAACACCATGTAAACGATCAAGGTGGTTTGTTAGCGATTCGCAATCAATTTGAAACGTCAGTTACGAATTTAGAATCGTTGGGTAGCAATATTCAAGAATTAGAAGCACAAAAAGAATTGGTGGAAAAAGAAGCGTGGGAACTTGCAACTGATTTACATGAAGCAAGAAAAGTAGCTGCTACAAATGTTTCTAAGGAATTACAACACATTTTAGAAGAATTAAAATTACCACATACAACGCTTTCATTTGAATTAACGGAGCGAACAGAATTGAATGCAAACGGTAAATCAGCCATTGATTTCTTGTTTTCAGCCAATATTGGAATTCCTATTGTGCCAATTGAAAAAGCAGCGAGTGGTGGAGAGTTATCCCGTGTTATGCTTGCTTTGCAAAAAATGATATCTGAAAAGAAAACCTTGCCAACTGTGTTATTTGATGAAATTGACACAGGTGTTTCAGGTGATGTTGCACAGAAAATTGGTAATTTATTGCATAAAATGGGGCAACATTTTCAATTAATGGCGATTTCTCACTTACCTCAGGTTGCCGCGAAAGCAGCACATCATTTAAGAGTAGAGAAAGAAATCGAAGGGCAAACTACGAAAACAAAAGTGGTAGCATTAACGGAAGAAGAATCCATTCAAGAAATTGCACGTTTGATGTCTGGTGAAGTAATTACTGCAGGCGCTATTGAAACGGCTAAAGCCTTAAAGCACTCTTAAAATGGACCTGTTTCGATTTCATTTTCCCATTGAAAAAGCTTCGTTTTCAATCGAACACGGTCAATCAATTTTGTTAATTGGAAGTTGTTTTTCCGATGAAATAGCCCTTAAATTCGAACAATCTGGTCATTCAGTTGCTGCAAATCCACTCGGTACAATTTTTCATCCAATTGTGATTGCGCAATTTATTGCAGACTTATTCAACGATACCAACAAATTGGTTACACCTATTCAACGTGAAGATGTGTTTCTTGCTTGGGAAGCGAATAGTAGTTTTCATGCTTATTCTGAAAAAGATTTGTTAGAAAAAGCAAATGCAATTAAATTAGAATGGAAAAAAGCCATTCAACAAGCACACGTTTTATACATTACTTTAGGAACAGCTTTTGGCTATAAATTGGAAAATGGAACCTTAGTTGCTAATTGTCATAAGTTTCCTGCGAAGCTATTTAAGAAGAAATTAGCCACTTCAGAAGAAATAAGTGCTGCTTTTACTTCAATGCTAAGTATTTTAAAAAAAGTCAATCCGAATTTAAACGTTGTTTTTACAGTGAGTCCGGTTCGACATGTAAAAGATGGTTTAATTGAAAACAATCGGAGTAAAGCACGTTTGTTAGAAGCCGTTCATACCTTGACGCACTTAGAAAATGTAACGTATTTCCCGTCGTATGAAATTGTTATTGATGAATTGCGAGATTATCGTTTTTTCAAAAAAGACTATGTTCATCCTTCTGCTGAAGCGGTAGATTATGTTTGGGAACGCATTTCTGAAACCTATTTTACAGAGAAAACAAAAGCTTTCAATAAAGAAGTAGCCAGTTTTATGGCAATGAAACACCATAAAATACAATTTCAGGAAAGTCAAGCGACCCAACAATTTTTAAAATCGTTGAAAGATAAAGCACTGAAATTAGAAGCTAAAGGCGCTAAAATAAGAGATTAAGCTTTTTTGACGTAATTGGCAACGTACTTATCAACCCAATCTTGAACAGTCATTTTACCAAACAATTCTCCTAACAATTCAAACGGAATTAATTCAGGTTTTTTAAAGCGAATACAACTTTTTCCCATGTCTAATTTTGTTTTTCCATGTTTTGGGTATTCGTTAACAAACCAATTCAATAAATTTTCATCACTGTAAATACCCATATGGTAAATTGAAATCGCATTTTTCTGCGAAGCAATAGAAATAAATGGCAATGCTTGTTTTGGATCACAATGATAACCAGCAGGGTAGGTTGAATGAGGAACACAATACGTAATCATTCCATAGGACATCGTTTCTATAAAACCAGTCGGAAGATTTGATTGCAAGCATGAACGTAATTCAGTTATAGCCGTTTTTCTGTCTTCTGGTAATTCTTGGATGTAATCTTCTACAGTTGTTGCTTTACTTTGCATGCTAATTGTTTTTTGTAAAATTAGTAATTTCTTCATTTTCAATCTTCACTGGTAACAAAATAAATAGCAACTTTGTAGTAGAAATTTATCACATGAAAAAATACGTTTTTTTTCTTTTATTAAGTCTATATATTCAGCTGACAATTGCGCAAGAGGCCAATGATTCTCTGTCGATTTCTTATCGTTCTGGATTCAAAGAAACACGCTTGAATATTTCTGAATCAGGAACTTATGAAATTTCAAATGGTGTAAAAATTCCATTATCAATTTCAGCAGATGAACAGTTGTTTCAACAAGATTTAGCAAGTTACCATTGTGTCTATTTTGTAGCGGTTCAAAAAAAAAGAAAGCATTTTAAAAATACTGTTTTTATTTATTCGTTAGATGGTACTTTACTCGACAAATTTCAATTTAAAGGACAACTAAAAATTGAAGTCAAACGAAAAAAGTTGGCTTTTTTACATTCAAAGAAAAATACATTAGAAATAGATGCTTTGATCTTTTCAACTGTTGGCGACACAGATGTGATCAGGACAGCAATTTCTACAAATGGAAAGAAAATAGCTCGATTTGTTAAGCATAAAAAACGCAAATTGAAACGATTTATTCGCCGTAAACATCGAAGAGGGTTACTTAATTGATGAGATACTTAAGTTTATATTGTGTAGTGTTTTTGGTATTTCTGTTTGGGAATAGCTCAACAGTTTTTGGACAAAAAAACCAATTGATTCAAGTGTATGCACATCCGAATCAAGTTGGTGGATTTGAACGAATAATTCCCGAAAAAAATGCGCTCAATTTACCTCAGATTTATCGTAAATCGACCGTGTTGAATAGCGTTGATTTCGTTTCGTTAAGTTTCCGAAAAAACAGAAAATTCACGCTTGATTCACTCGATTTCTTGTTGAATAATCAAGCCATTCGATTGAAAATCCGTCAAAAAAATGATACACTTTATTCGTTAGAATTACCCAAAAGAACGTTGAATTATGAATTAAAGATTGTTCTTAATAATGAGGTGAAAGCACTCTTGAAAGTCGCAGTTTACAAGGAATTGACAAAGCATGTTTATTTGGTACCATTAATACCGTTTTCACAATCCCTTGATTCCTTGCAAGATGCGTTGAATCAAACTTTTTCAGCGGCTGGTGTTAAGTTGGTTTTACACAAAGAAACGTATGTGCAATTAGTTGATAATCAACAGGAATTGTTAGACAATCCAAGTCCAGATTTTGAACGTTATACCATTCAGATGCAGGCAATTAGAGATGCTTATTTAGCGAAGAAGGGGAAGTTAAATTCAATGGCCTATTTTGTATTTATTGTTCCAGGATTTGTCAATGATTCCATACGTTATTATGCGGTAGAAAACAGATCTATTGGTTTTTTAAGTGTAAATGAAACTCATATCAAAACATCTTTGCAACAGTTGTTAGCAATTGGTTTCGGAGCTGGTAAATCTCATTCAATCAATGAATCTTTTTCGTATTTAGAATGGAAAAAAGTACGGCAACACATACACACTTTTTCGATGTATGATCCCTATGAACATATTCGGTCGAGTAATGGGAGAGTGGCCTATTATTTTTGGAAACAAAATAAAGATGGTTTTATCCGAATGAATAATAAAGATATTCTTTCTTCAATTGTAAGACCTTACAAAAAGAATTATTTCTCTTACCATTTACATATTACAACAGTTTGGTTTAAACCCTTATTTTTTATTAAAAATTACAGTTTCAATTTAGTACATATTCTTAGTACACTTCTTGTTTTTGTAAGTGCAATATATTACAGAATTAAGTTACATCGTTTTATCAAATTACGTTTTAGAAGAAGTTTTATTTTACGTGTACTTTCTCGTTTCACTATTTTTCTTGTTGCAATTGGTGTTTCCGTTTTATTATATATTCTTGTCAATTTTGGCTACCGTTTCTTTGAAATTGAAGATGGAATTATTCCTACATTAAAAGGGAAAAGTAGTCAAAAGGTGATGGCGGAAATTGGAGAGAGTAGCCATAATCCAAGAATGGACGTATACAAGATTCATTCAGAAGTAATGATGAAAGAAGGCAAGCAATGGAAACTTCATCGATTAAAACGGGTGCTTTATTTTAACGTAGAGTTGAATTCAACAAAACAAGCATCTAACTTGTTTTTTGCGGGTTCTTCAGATTCTTTGTTGTTGCCAACAGCTTCTATTGCTAAAAAAGCTGAAAATCATTACATAGTTTTACAGTATAAAAGAGATTCAGAATTAATTCAGCAAAAAGTGTATAATTATTCAGGGGTCGAATTAACAGCTAAACTTAAGTTAAAAGATCCAGTTTCTCGTGTGTTGTTATTTGTGAATGGTTATCGACCAACAGTGTTTGGAGCAGATTTTGAGCAAACATTTGCAGCGATTCAACAAAAAGGTTTAGAATTTCCAAATTCAGAAAATGTATTGTTTGATTTTGATCGATTTGATTATTGGCAGCCATGGAATAATATTGTTGGTTTGTTTCAAAAACGGATCAATCCTGCAACCATTTTATATGCCGATGGGCATTTTTCTGTGTCGACATCCAACTATAAAAATATGGTTGAATTTACTTCGGTTTCAAGTCGCTACCCCAAACGATGTTCCAATCCAAAAAAACACCATTGTTATAAAACGATAACAACACGTTCTAAGTTTTTCGGCGGTACAAAAAAAGAAAACACCTTGGATTTATTGCCTTTAAAAGCGAATAAAAAAGGATTTGAACTGCGCTATCAAAACGGGAAAACTGCAGGTTTGAACTTGTTGCAACGTTTGAATGAAATTCCGAATCGCTCACAAAACGACACCTTGTTTATTGTTGCACACAGTATGGGTTATGCATATTCTTTAGGGATTATTGATGTAGTAAGAGGTCACATTAATTTTGGAGGTTTTTACATCATTGCTCCTGAAAATGCCAGTTCAGGAAAGCTAAAAACCAACGAATGGAAAGAAGTGTGGCAATACGGAAGTAAGTTATGGGGAAAAGCGGAGGCACCTTGTATGCAGGATGGCGTTGCACCGCAGCAATTGGCGCAAGGATTGAAAGCAAATCATCATGTTGAGTTTCCAGTTTCATCCTATCGCCACCGAGGATTTTTTAATTCTCATTTTATTGGGTATTATACTTGGATTTTTGATCTTCAATCAAAAGAGAAAGGTTTTATTGGTCAGCATTGATTTTTTAAAAAATGGTGTTATTTCAAAAATTAATTGTAATTTAATCTTTGAAAATTAATGATTTACGTTAAGTAAATTATTGAGATAACGATTAAAACAATGCGTCAATTAGGAAAAACTTTAATGAATCCAGCACTTTCATCTGAGAAGTCACTTAAGACTTTGGTTGAAAATCGTACGATTTATTCTTTGAATAATTGTGAATTGAATTTATTTGAAACCTACGAAGAATCACATTTAGTACCTTTGAAATTCAACGATTTGGTTGTAACAAGTATGTTGCGAGGGAAAAAAGTAATGCATTTATTTGATGATCCAGCTTTTGATTATTTACCAGGTGAAACGGTTATTGTTCCTTCCAACGTAGAAATGGTTATTGATTTTCCGGAAGCAAGTATAGATAATCCAACACAATGTTTAGCTTTAGCAATCGATCATCAAAAAATTTTCGATACGTTAAATTTCTTAAATGAACGATATCCCAAAGAAGAGAATAATTTTTGGCAATTGAATAAGAACGATTATTTTTTCTACAACAATACAGACATGGCATCCACGATCAATAAAATGATTGGTGTTTGTATGGGAACCTCTTTAACGAAAGATGCTTTAGCAGATTTATCATTACAAGAATTGTTGATTTTAATAATTCAAACACAAACCGAAAACGCATTAAATTTTTCATCTGACACAAAAATTTCACAATCGTTGGATCACATTGTGAAATACATCCGTGGTCGTTTGAGTGATCGATTAACGATGAAAGAATTGACCAATGAAGCCTGTATGAGTGAAGCTTCTTTTTATCGTTTTTTCAAGCGTGAATTAGGAATGAGTCCGATAGAATTTATTTTAAAAGAACGTATAAAACACGCGAAATCCTTATTGAAAAACACCAATTTATTTGTTAATCAGGTTTGTTTTGAAGCAGGTTTCGAAGATTGTAATTATTTTATCCGCGTATTTAAAAAGTTCGAAGGTGTTACACCTAAGCAATACAAAATGATGTTGTTACATACAATAGATTAATCTTCTTTAAATCGTAATTCTTCTAAATTTTTTAATTCAGTTTCAGTAAATAGGCGAGATTGTGTTAAAAAGCGAACCCCCAACGGAATTTCAATAGAAAAGCTAGAACCTCGACCTTCGGTAACGTCAATTGTTAATTGAGTGAATTGCCAATATTCGAATTGATCTTTATTCATCCAGAACTCACAACCTGCAATTTCTCCTAAACAAACATCGCTGTATCCAATGATAAAATCACCTTTTTCGAAACACATAGGCTGAGAGCCGTCACAACAGCCGCCACTTTGATGAAACATTAATTCACCTCGATCTGCTTTCAATTGTTCAATTAATTGTAGTGCTTGGTCGGAAACTAATACACGTTTTGTTTTTTCCATTTTTTAAAGATAAAAAAAGCAAGATTCTAAGAACCTTGCTTTTCATTTTATAATGATATATTAGAAGAATCCTAATTTTTCTTTGTTGTAAGAAATCAACATGTTTTTAGTTTGACGGTAGTGACCAAGCATCATTTTATGCGTTTCACGACCAAAACCTGATTTTTTGTACCCGCCAAATGGTGCGTGAGCAGGATATGCATGGTAGCAATTTACCCAAACACGACCTGCTTGTATTGCTCTTGGAACGGTATATAATTCATGTGCATCACGAGTCCAAACACCAGCACCTAAACCATATAACGTGTCATTTGCTATTTCCAATGCTTCTTCTGTTGTTTTAAAGGTTGTAACACATACTACTGGTCCAAAAATTTCTTCTTGGAATACGCGCATTTTATTGTGACCTTTAAAAATCGTTGGTTGGATATAGTAACCTCCAGCGATATCACCTTCTAAATGATTAGCATCACCACCGCATAACACTTCAGCACCTTCTTCTTTACCGATTTTTAAGTATGATTGTATTTTTTCGTATTGATCATTAGAAGCTTGCGCTCCCATCATGGTGTTACCATCCAACGGATTTCCACAAACTATTGCTTTTGTTCGTTGCACAACTCGCTCCATGAATTTGTCATAGATTGATTCATGTACCAAAATACGAGAAGGACATGTACAAACTTCACCTTGATTTAATGCAAACAATACAGCACCTTCAACTGCTTTGTCAAAGAAAGCATCGTCGTGATCTGCTACAGAAGGGAAGAAAATATTAGGAGATTTACCACCTAATTCCATTGTAACAGGAATTAAATTTTCAGAAGCATATTGCATGATTAAACGACCAGTTGTAGTTTCACCCGTAAATGCTACTTTTTGAACACGTGGTGAAGTTGCTAATGGTTTTCCAGCTTCAGGACCGAATCCAGAAACAACATTTAATACACCAGCTGGTAGAATTTCTTGAATTAATTCCATCCACACCATGATAGAAGTTGGTGTTTGTTCCGCAGGTTTTACAATCACACAGTTTCCTGCAGCTAAAGCTGGAGCAATCTTCCATGAAGCCATTAGTAATGGAAAATTCCAAGGAATGATTTGACCTACAACACCTAGTGGTTCGTGTAGGTTGATACTAACAGTATGTTCGTCGTGTTCTGAAATAGAACCTTCTTCTGCACGGATAACACCAGCAAAATAGCGGAAATGGTCAATACAAAGTGGTAAATCTGCAGCACGTGTTTCGCGAATTGCTTTACCATTATCTATTGTTTCAACTGTTGCTAAATACTCTAAATTTGCCTCCATTACATCGGCAATTTTCAATAAAATGTTACTTCTTGAAGTAGCAGAAGTTTTAGACCAAGTTTTAAATGCTTCGTGAGCAGCATCCAATGCTAACTCAATATCTTCTTTACCTGAGCGAGCAGCTTTTGTGAATACTTTACCATCAATAGGAGAAATATTATCAAAGTATTCTCCATTAACTGGCGCTACAAATTTACCTCCGATAAAATTATCGTAACGGTCTTTGTATGTAGGACGATTTGTGATCATAATTTTTTGTTTTAATTAGTTTTAACAAAGCAAGAGTATTTATTTTATAAAAAGTAGCACGATTCAGTCAATGAATAGCATTATTTGGTAATATTTGATTTAAGTACTTGATTTTGATTTAGTTGAAAAGAAGTGGTTTCTGTTTGTTAACTTAGTTTTAAACTATAATGAAGTGATGATTGTTATAGTGTTATCTTTCTGATTTTATGAATTTCATGTTTTATTTGCATCTATTTTTGATCAAAAAAAATATGAAGACAACCACTTTTGTTATATTGTTAATGATCTTATTTTATCAATTCAATTTTGCTCAAACTTATTTATTAACGGAAGATTTTTCAAGTATTGTTTCAGGAAATTCTTCATCAACTGCGGGATCTTCGTCTGCATGGACAGGAAATACAAATATAACATCTGTTTCAGCAGCCTATTCTGCCGGAGGAAGTGTGAAAATAGGTTCTGGATCAGCTACAGGATTTATACAAACTAAAGTATTGGATTTGAGTGTAAATGGTGGGAGTTTTTCCATAGATTTTGATGTCAAAGGATGGACAACAATTGAAGGTTCTATTATAGTAACAGTCACTAATTTGGCTACTCAAACTGTTTCCTATTCAGCTGTTATGGCTTCTTCAAATTTTGAAACAAAAACCATGAATTTTTCTGGAGGAACATCAAATTCAGTTATTAAAATAGCTACTACCTCAAAAAGAGCGTTTATAGATAATGTAAAAGTTTACTATGCAGTTTCTACTTTACCAGTTGAACTGATTTCTTTTGCAGCGAATTGTGAAGACAATAACACTGTTTCTGTAAATTGGAAAACAGCTTCAGAGCACAATTCAGACCATTACACTGTAGAAAAATCCCGTGATGGCTTGAATTGGAATACCTTAGCGACAGAAGCAGCAACTGGTAATTCAACACAATTGATCAATTATTCTGTAGCTGATGTAGTTGATATTTCAGGAACTGTTTACTACCGCTTAACGCAAGTGGATGTAGATGGCGCTTCAAAAATGTACGACATTGTAAGTACGTCTTGTTCTTCTGAAAGTGAATTGAGTTTAATAGTGTATCCAAACCCTTCGAAAGGTCAATTTACAGTAAAAATTGAAAATGAAGAAGGAGGGAAGTATATTTTGAACATAACTGATATTCAAGGAAAGATAATCGAAGAGCAAAGCCTCTATTTGGAAACTGGAACAACGGTTGTAAAAATGAATCCTGTAGGTTTGCAGCCAGGTGTTTATATGTTGCAATTTATTCAAGATGTAAACGTGCTTCAACAACAAAAAATGTTAATTGAATAGGAAAAAAACTGTTATCTCTGAAAGATTAAAAGCGTCTCATCTAGGTCGATTTTTTTGGTTTTAGAGTTGTTTTCACTATACAAAATAGGTTTATGAACACAAAAAATTAAGTTATTAACATTCCTTTCATTTTAACATTATATTAAATAATATTGATTCGCCTAAAATATACCACTGCTTTTCATGAAGTACTTATACGTTTTTTACTAAAAAACTATAACAATTACTATTATGAAAAAAGTTACTATTTTCTTTTTTGGCTTTTTGCTGTTTTTACAATTTTTATTTGTTGGGGGTGCTTGGGGGCAGAACGTTGAAACATTTTCTACTTCAGGAACATATACTTGGGTTTGTCCAGCTGGTGTGACTTCTGTTCAAGTTGAAGCATGGGGCGGCGGCGGTGCTGGTGGTGGAACTACTTCTTCAGGTACTAATAAAGCCGGCGGCGGCGGCGGCGGCGGCGCATATCAAATTAATTCAAATATTTCTGTAGTACCTGGGTCATCATATACAATAGTCGTAGGTGCTGGAGGGACTGGAGTAAGTGGAAGCAATGGAAATAATGGCCAATCATCATCATTTAATACCACTTCTATAGTTGCAAATGGTGGAAATGGTGGAAATTTTGCTTCAACAAGTGCTGTTGTTACTGGAGGAGCTGGTGGAATAGGTAGTTTTAATGGCGGAACTGGTGCTACAAGTCTTACATCTGGTTCTGGAAATTCTGGTGGAGGTGGTGGAAGTGCAGGTAGCACAGGAAATGGTGGTAGTCCTACCGGAACATCTGCTGGAATTGCAGGGTCAGGGACTACAGGAAAAAATGGAGGTGCTGGTGCAGCTGGTAGAACCTCAAATGGAATAGGTACATCTGCAACAAATGTTGGAGGTGGAGGTTCAGGTGCAAGACAAACTGGAGCTACTGCAAGTGCAGGTGGTGCAGGTGGATCAGGTAGAGTTATATTGACTTATACATGTCCATCGGTATCAACTTTTCCATATACAGAAAGTTTTGAAGGAATTTCTAACGGTATTCCAATATGCTGGGGGTTAGCTGGATCAACAACAACCGGAAGTATTTATCATTTTAGTTCTTTTGCTACTGGACAAACTGGTAAAGGTTTAAGATTTGATTCTTATAGTAATACATCTGGAAACACTTCTGAGTTAATAACCCCAACATTAAACTTATCTTCGTTAACAACTGCCGAATTAAAATTTTACTTTAAAAATCCAACTGGAGGTAATTTTGAAGTTCTTATTTCAACAGATAATGGGACTACTTATACTAGTTTACAATCTTTATTAACTGGTCAATCTTCATGGTTACAAAAAACATATACAATTACAAGTTATATTTCATCAACAGTTAAAATAAAGTTCAAAGGAACAAGTAACTATGGAAATGGAGATGCATATGTTTATTTAGATGAGATACAAATTCAATCAGCACCTTCTTGTATGATTCCAACCGCACTCACTTCATCAGCAATATCCTATCAAACAGCAACTATTGCATGGACAGCTCCAACATCAGGAACTGCTCCACAAGGTTATGAATACGAGGTTCGTACATCTGGCGCTTCAGGTTCTGGTGCTACAGGATTAGTTACTTCTGGAAGTACAACCGCTCCAACTGTATCTGCAAACATTACGGGATTAATAGGCGCTACAGCGTATTCCTATTATGTGCGTTCCAATTGTGGCGGTGGAGATTTTTCTTCTTGGACCAGTGCGGGAACCTTTACTACTACAAGTTGTACAATTCCAACAACACTATCAGCATCTTCTATTACAACTTCAAGTGCAACTATTTCATGGGTCGCTCCAGTTACCGGTTCGCCAGCAGGTTACGAATATGAAGTGCGTACATCAGGAGGAGCTGGTTCAGGTGCGACAGGATTAATTAGTTCTGGCACAACGACTGCACCTACTGTTTCAGCAAGTTTATCAGGTTTGACAGCTGCAACTGTTTATTCAGTATATCTGCGATCCAATTGTTATTCAGGTTTTAATAGTGCCTGGACTAGTGCTTTTACCTTAACTACAGGCTGTGAGACACCTATTAGTACTGCAGCATCTGTAAGCTCATCAGTTCAAACACTAATAACTATTTCAGGGACATTTACTGCTGCTGCAACAGCACCTTCAGGTTATTTAGTAGTCCGAACTTTAACAAATACTCAGCCAACTCCTGCTACAGGAACAACCTATTCTGTTGGTTCGAATGCTATTGGATACATAGAATATGTTGGAACTGCAGCTAGTTCTTGGACATCATCAGGTTTGACTTCAGGAACGACTTATTATTATTGGGTATTTTCTTATAACAATACAACTTGTTTTGGAGGTCCCGTATATAGCTCATCAGCAAGTACTTTAACACAAACAACTGAATCATGTCCAGTTTTTGCTTCTGTAATTTCAATTAATGGTTCTACAGCAGTTTCTGGAACATCTTATCCAACACTAACGGCTGCAATAACAGCATTGAGTGCATGTGGTGTTTCAC